>JBEGVZ010000027.1:0-6085 GCA_041178085.1 Pseudomonadota bacterium
GCCGCCACCAGGCTGCTCTCCCCCTGGCTGCATAGCAGCGGGAACCTTTCCAGCGCTGCCGGGCCAATGCTGGTTCACCTTGTCCTGCTGACCGTCGCGGCCGCGTCCGGAATCCTGAAAATCCCAGACTGCTTCCCGGGGGCAAGCGCTGGTAGCGGCATGCTCCGCTGGACCCTGGGTGCTGGTCTGATCTGGCCACTGGTGCTGGCCGGCGCAGCGTTCATTACCAGCCACTTGGTTCCGGGCGGTGAAACGCAGTATCTCTCGCTGAACCCAGAGTGGTGGATCACATCCGTGCTGCTAGCACCGCTCATTGAAGAACTGGTTTACCGGGGTTTATTCGCACGCCGCTTCCGGGCACGTCACGGCTACCTGGCCGGATCCTACTTTTCAGCCGTGCTGTTCGCATGGGTCCATGCCTGGCCCAGCCTGGCAAACCTTTTAGCCGGTCAGCCCGGTGGGGTCCCGCCTGGCCCCTTGCTGCTTGCCCTGATCTGTGACTGGCTTTACGTTAAGACTGGAAGCCTGTGGCCTGCCGTCGCCTTTCATGCTGCATGCAATGCCACGCCGGCCATCTTTGCAGTGCTTGATCCGCGATGGCTAAAATGGTTCGGAGCCCTGTACCAGTGACTGACGATAAACCAACATCTGAAATGACACCCGAGGAAAAGGCCGAACGCATCAAGCGCATGGCAATGGTTGTCTGCATCTGCAAAGGCATTCCCCTGGGCAAGGTGCTGCCTGCGATCAAATCATGTGACACGGTGGCGGAAGTCAACAAGATGGCCGGGACAGGCACTGGTGGTTGCAAGGGCCAGCGCTGCGGCCCCCGCATCAAAATGCTCCTGCGCAAAAAACACGCGCTTCAATCAGGCCAGGAAACCACTCGCTCCACGGCGGACGACAGCGAGGAATGAATCTCGACCGGACCGGTTTCTGTGGCTGATGCGATGCGCACTTTCCGTCCGCCCGCATCCGCCTGAGAAGATATACGGACATTCTCGGGCAAGGCATAACTCAAGCTTTTAGGGTCCTGAACCAGCAAGGTCTGCGCACCGGCGCGCCGGCCACACAAGATGTCGCTCCACTTGTCACCAATCAGAAAACTTTTCGTGACATCGATTTGAAGCTGCGCGCTCGCATCCGTGATCAAGCGTATCCCTGGTTTACGGCATTCGCAGGCAACGTTGAACGGGGCTACGGAACCCTCAGGGTGATGGGGGCAAGTCATCCAGGCGTCGATTTTGGGACCGTTGAGGCGGCTGATGTGGGCCTGCAAGGCTTGATGAAAAGCCTCGACATCTTTTAACCCGAATTTACCGCGCGCGACTCCGCTCTGGTTGGTAATCACCACAAGCTTGAACCCGGCAGAACTCAGGCGGGAAAGCGCTCCCGGCACATCCTCAGGTACGGATAAATCGTGTAAGCGCCAGGTGTAACCGACATCAACATTCAGGACACCATCACGGTCCAGGAAAACCGCGCGGTTCATTGGTCGGAAGGCAGACGCGCCATCAGTAACGCCCGCTCCTTCTCATCCACCACATAAGGCGCAAGGCTCCTGAGAATCTTATGATTGAGCAATTGCAACACCATGTCCTCCTCTCCAGAGGCGAACATGATGTCATATTCCTTCATTTGCTTTTCGATCTGCCAGTACACATCGAGGGGGATCGCCAGCTCAAAAAGTGGCGCCGTTGTCCTGATGCTATCCCGCCGGCTGGATGCCAACGAGATCCGGTCAGAGATGACTAGGTACTTCCTGATCATCAGCGCTTTTTAGCGGCCGTCGACTTGCCCGAGGCAGATTTGGCGGCTGGCTTGGCTGCGGAAGTTTTTTTGGCCGGCGCAGCCTTGGCTGTGGACTTGGATGCAGCAGACTTGGCTGCAGCAGCGGGCTTCTTCGCATCAGCCTTCACTGCGGCTTTCTCAACCTTCTTTTCAACTTTCTTCTCAGCCTTCTTCTCAGACTTCGTGTCGGTCTTTTTCTCGGCCGGCTTCGCCGCCTTCGCTTCAACGGCCTTAGGTGCCTTGGCAGCCGTCTTCTCCGGAGCCGGAACCTGCTTGGACTTTACTTCCGGCTTGGCGGCCGGGGCATCGCCCTCGTTTGCTCCAAGACCCTCGTGGACCATGTGAAACAAACGGCGCCACAGCGTATCGTCCTTGCGGACCCATGCTTCAAAAAGTTTCCGCGCAGGCCTGTTCACCAGCGCCTCTCCCCGGAAATAGGTCAAGAAGTCGCCGGGCGTCTTGCGCTGCTTCAACTCGGTGACATGGTGGGCAAGGATCAGGAGCTCAGAACCACGGGCACGCAGGATCAACGAGTCTTGGATCGGCAGGATTTCAACTGGGTTCACGTGAGTCTTCTCCCAAGATTTAGAGCGATGGATTCAGAGGTTTTGCCACCTGTTTTGTCTTCTTTTTAGCCGAAACACCGGCGACAGGCAAGGCAACGCCGCAAATCAGGATCATCGCCGCACCGGCCAGCGCATGCTGGTCGGGCGGGCGCAAGAAAACCAGGGCCGACCAGGCCAGGTTCAAGACAGGCGTAAGATAGCTTACCGCAGCATTCAAGGCCGCCGGAGCCGTCTGGTATGCCGCGGTCAGGAAATACTGGGCAACGCTTGCCATGATGCCCGCACCCGCAAGCCAGGCCCAGGTATCGGGATTTACGGGCCAATTCACAGGCACGATCTCATGACCAGTCCATGCGGCCGCGAAAATCCCAAGATGAAGCAACCCGCCTACGGCACAAAGGTAGAAAATCACCGTGTTGGACGAATTGCTGCGCCCGGCCCGGGCGATCATCAGGTATGCCATTGCAGCCCAAAGGCCTGACAGCAACGCCACGGTGCGGCCATGGGGACTGTGATCGACGAAGCGAGGCTCCAGCATCAAGGCCAGGCCAGTGGCCGCACCACCGATGGCCACCCACGTCCACCAGGCATTACGTTGCTTGAGTACAAGCGGGCCCAGTGCGGCGATGAAAACGCTGTTGCTGGCATGAAGGAAAGACGTTTCCCCGACGCCGATCGAGCGGATTGCGTACACCACAAAGATCAGGGACAAAGCACCGAAGAATCCACGGCCCCACAGAGACCAACGCATGTCCCCGGGAAGTTCTGAAAGTTTGCCAGTCCCGTGTGCGACACCAAGCACAACCGCCAGGTTCACAACGATCCGGATGAAACTGGCAACGACAGGTGAAGAGGCCGGCTCGAGCAGCTGGGCGTGGTTGATCATCGCGCCCATGAAGGAGAAGAAAACAGACGCAAGGACCATCTTCAGAAGGCCCTTGCGCGCACTAACGGGTTCCATTTCCAGCGCCCGCGTCAAGCCCTCGGCTCAACCTTGACGGAAGCCTTCTTGATGGTGACGTCCTCAACTGGACGATCGCGATCGTCGGTATCGACCTCGCCAATTGCCTTGACGACAGCAAGGCTCGCCTCATCGGCAGTCCTGCCAAATGCAGTGTATTGACGGTCAAGGAACTGCGCTTTGCCGAGGCACAGGAAAAACTGCGAACCCGCAGAATCCGGGTCCTGGGATCGGGCCATCGACAACACGCCTGCGACGTGCGGAGTCTCGTTGAATTCGGCCTTGACCCGGTAGCCGGGGCCCCCGGTGCCAACACCCTTGGGGCAACCCGCCTGGATCACAAAGCCCGGGACAACGCGGTGGAAGATGATGCCGTCGTAGAAGCCGCAACGAGCCAACCCGATGATGTTCTTGCAATGATTGGGTGCGACTTCCGGCAGCAAATCCAGAGTGATGTTGCCTGCGCTGGTCTGGAATTCCACCTGATAACGGTTTTTTGCGAAATCGATGTCCTTCTGCGCGGAATCGACTTCCCCCTTGTAATTTTTCTCAAACATGGACTTTTTCCCCGTATGGTCAAAGGATCGACGGCAGCATATACTAGAGTCAACGTTGCACAAGTCGAAACCGAGGTCATTCACGCATGAGACGACCAGCAGGCAAAAGGATTTTGCCAACTTGCAGGACCATTGGGGCGCTGGGGCTGGCTGGTACATGGCTGGGCACCGGGGCGTTAGCCAACGTGATTGGAAACGACACCCAGAACTTCAATCCAACCACAAACGGCCTTGATTTTGTCACAGTGCAGTCCTCGGAAACCCTCGACCCGGGAATTGTGAACCTGGGACTTTTCCTGAACCAGGCCCGCAACACACTCCCTCGTCTGCGCGACAAGACCACCAACCAGTTCCCGGCAAACGCCAGCGACCGCCTTCTGGGTATGGACCTTAACGCAGGCGTGGGTATCAGCGAGAACTGGGATGTGGGCGTTTCTCTGCCGCAAATCCTGGACCAGAAAGTCGACGACAAGGAGTCACCGCGTGGCCAGTTCTCCGATCGCGGTAATACGGAAGTCCGCGTCAATACCAAGTACCGCCTTCACGGAACCGACGATGGCGGTGTCGCACTCGCAGGGTCAGTCAATTTCAACCGTCTCAAGGACAACCCGTACGCGGGCAAGGACGGTAGTCCGACGTTCAACGTCGAAGTCATCGGCGACACGACCTGGAACCAGGTTTCACTGGCCCTGAACGTCGGTTACCGGTGGCGTGAGCAGGGGGACGAGATCAAGGAAAACAGCCCGATCGACCCGCTCGGCAACCAGTGGATCGCATCGACCGCAGCCAGTTACCGGTTCAGTGAATACGACACCAAGTTGATTGCAGAGATCTATACCAGTCGCCCCGTGGTCAAAGCTGGCGACAACAGCAACAGAGCAAGTTCTGCTGGCGAGATGATTCTGGGCGCAAAGCACGACCTGAGCCACAACCTGGCTATTCACGGCGGCCTGGGCACCGAGCTTGTCCAGGGCATCAGTTCTCCGGACCTGCGGATTTACGCGGGCGTGAACTGGACGTTCGGACCAGAGTTCAAGAAAGACACCGCGCCGTCTACTCCCGAGGAAGCCACCACCCGCAAGCCTGCCAAGACCAAGATTGACCCCTTCTCGCTGCCACCAAAGTCTGAAGAGAAGATCGTCGTCAACGACTTGCTCTTTGCATTCGACAGCGATCGCGAGATTGTCAACGACCCACACTCGATCCTCGACCGCCTTGTCAACCACCTGAAGAAGGGGCAAGGCTGGAAAAAACTGATCATTGACGGTTACACGGACAACGTCGGTGATGACCGCTACAACTTGACGCTTAGTTACCGGCGCGCCAGCAACATCCGAGACATTCTAATCAAAACGCACAAGCTGGAAGCAAACAAGATCACGGCAATCGGCCACGGCGAGGAAAAACCGATCGCCAAGAACAACAACTACCAGGGGCGCCGCCTGAACCGGCGGGTTGAATTCAGGATTTTCCGCTAAGTAGCCAGCGAGGAGGTTTTTCGCATGCAACTTCAGATTCTGCGCTCCCCATTCTCTGCGATGGCCCTGACATCAATGATCTCCACCGTGACCCTCATGGCGTCACTCGCCGGCTGTCGCGCAGCGGGCTACGAAATCATCGACCCGGACAGGAAAGTCGAACGCCCCGCCGGCCCCGCGCTTCCGGAGACCACAAGCTACCCGCCATCTGCGCGCCTTGAAATCGTCCAGGCCGGTAAAATAATCGGCGTTACGAGAACTGGCACAGGACTCACCTTCCGCCCCTCGGTCGACACGGTAGACCCGGATTACATGGGCAAAAGTCCATGCGCGAACCCGGGAATCAATTCCGGCGAATATCAGATCAGCATCGATGGCCGCGTGGTTTCAAGCCAGCGGGATCGCGGTTGCGAGCCGCTGGAAGTCAACTACTCCTTTGCCAACATCGGCGCCCAGGTTGTCACGCTCAAAGTCGTAAGCGCCGATGGCGAGACGGCATCCTCATCACAGGTTGTCCGGGTCGTAAATACAGACCCCTGCTGTTCTGTTACGGAGCCTGCGATTGCCGTCACGGCGGCCCCCTTGGTCGCCTACCCGGACGAACCAGTCAACGCACAGGCGCGGTGCCTCAATCCGGAACCAGGAAACATCGCCTGGGACTTCGGTAATGGCAAAAAAGCAGCCGGTTCCACTTCCTCCACCACGTTCTCAAAGACCGGCCAGTATGTGATC
>JBEGVZ010000028.1:0-15416 GCA_041178085.1 Pseudomonadota bacterium
ACAAAAGCAGGCAGCAACAAGATCATGGTCACCATCAGGCGACTCGTCCAGACTGGCTTGCCCGAAGTCCCCTTGATCATCGCACCCCCGTTGCCTGTTCCATCTTGCGTCCAATCACAAACTGGAACACCGTCACGCCGCCGATGATCAAAAACAACATCACCGCCTCTGCCGCAGCAAGGCCCAGGCGGGCATTCTCGAACCCATCCCGGAACAACTGGTACACCAGCACACTCGTGGATCCCGCCGGTCCGCCGCGAGTCAATATATGAATCTGGCCAAAGCTCTCGAATGCATGGATGGCCGTAACAACCATGACAAAGAACAAAGCTGGGCTGATGACAGGAAGTGTGACGTGAAAGAAACGCCGGAAGGCGTTGGCACCGTCGATCCAGGCAGCTTCTTTCAATTCGACCGGTACCTGTGCCAGAGCGGCCAAAAGGAAGATGATGTTGAAGCCAATTTCTTTCCAGACAGTTGCGATACTGACCGCAACCGGTGCCCAATTGGGATCGGTCAGCCATGCCGGACCACTGACACCGGCTAGCGACAGCAGGTAATTCAGGTAACCGACCGATGGATTAAAAAGAAAAATCCACAGCATCGCCGCCATCGCAGGCGAAATTCCGACAGGGAGCAGGAAGATGGTCCGCATCACCGACCGGAACCACGGAGTGGCATCCAGGAAAACGGCAATCAAAAGACTGCCAACAACGGAAGCGGGCACCGTGTAAAGCACGAATCGCAGCGTTGCAACCAGGCTCGCGCGGTAGTCGGGACTGTTTGCGAGTTCACGGTACTGGTCCACGCCAACGTGCACCAGGTCAAAAGAAAATGGCCGGAAGTCATGAAAGCTAAGGAAGACGGAGAATAACGCAGGGCCGACCACAAACGCCGAAAGCAGCACCAGAGCGGGCGCCAGAAATGCCCAGGCCTTCAGACCCGACTCACCTTCAGCGATCCGGGTCATTTGCCTTTCCCGCCTTTACCGTATTTGGTGCCTTTACCCGACTCCACGAGTCGCACCCCGGCACCATCGAAAAACATCAATTCGCGTGCGTTGATCTTCAAAAATCCTTCGTCACCCGCAACGGGTAGTTTCTCACTGCGGTACTCGCAAACGGCATCAAGCCCGGGTGCAAGTTCGCAATGGACGTGTGTGAGGGCTCCGGTGGGTTCGACCAGCTTGACGCCGGCCGTGCCTAGCAGGATCGCATCGTCGCCAGCGTCCAGGTCCCGCCGTGACTTCAAGGGGACAAAGGATGAATGCTCCGGCCGGAAACCGATCCATTCCGCGCGATACATACCGGTGCCAGCCGGGAACGCAGACACAGGAAGAAAATTCATGGAGGGTGAGCCAATGAAAGATGCAACAAAACGCGACACCGGGTTCCGGTAGAGTTCCAGTGGCGCCGCAAACTGCTCCAGGCGCCCTTCCCGCATCACGGCAATGCGGTCAGCAAGGGTCATGGCCTCGGTCTGGTCGTGGGTCACATAAACCACAGTCGAATTCAGGCGACGATGCAACGCAGCAATTTCGGCCCGCATCTGGACGCGAAGTTGGGCATCCAGGTTGGATAACGGCTCGTCAAAAAGAAAGATGGCCGGTTGCCGCACCATCGCACGCCCCATGGCCACACGCTGTTTCTGGCCGCCACTAAGCTGATGCGGCTTCCGGTCAAGCAAATCCGCAAGCTGCAGGATTTTTGCAGCATCAGTCACACGCCGCCGTATCTCATCCTCAGGAATGTGCGCCAACTTCATTCCGAAGGATATGTTGTCGCGCACTGTCATATGGGGATAAAGGGCGTAATTCTGGAACACCATGGATACGCCGCGGGCCTTGGGGCTGAGCTTCCGAACGGAACGACCGTCGATCTGGATGTCTCCGGCGCTGACCTGCTCAAGACCTGCGATCAAGCGCAGCAGTGTGCTCTTGCCACAACCCGAGGGGCCGACCACAACGACGAATTCACCTGCTTCCACGGCCAGGTCAAGTTCCTGGATAATTGTCGATCCACCGAATTTCTTGACCACTTTTTCCAGAACAAGATTCGCCATGGAACTCCCGCAACGTCGTCTAACTGCAAACATCCCTAAAACGCAGGGCCTTCCCAAGTATGCCACCTGGGAAGGCCCCTGATCAAACAAACCCCTGGGCCACTGAGTCACGCAACCCAAAAGGAGAAATCACCCGAAAGACAGTCAGCCCGCCTGCGGCAGCTCATGGCCTTGGGAGGTCGCACCTGCACCCATACCGGACATGCTGCCAGTCGCCTGATCCAAGCCCGTTCCACGGCGTCCCGCCTTGACGACTTCCTGGATCTGGAACCCGATCAACGCCTTGGGTGCCCAGAACAGAGCCGCGAGCTCAGCAACAAGGTTCCGACGGACATCGAGGCGCGCCATTTCATGCTGTAGCAACGCCCTGGGCGCCATCAAGTTGGCGGCAAAAACAAGTTGCTCAAAGGCCAGCGTGCGCGGGTCAGCCTCTCCAAGCTCAGGGAAACGGGCTCTTTCGCTGTCCAGAATGATCCGGGCAAGGTCACGAGCCACACTCATGCGCGTTTGCGCCTTGAGCTCGCCTTTACGGAACTGGATGCAGTAATACCCCGGCTTGGTGCGCAGAACCCGGCTAAGACGGTCCACCATCTCTACTGGCTGGGTCGACACGAAAGAGAAAAAGCGCAAAACCTCTGGCAAGTAGAGGGGCGGCGTGGAGAACTCAGCCTGCGCGTGGAGCTGGGCCACGAAGGCTTCAATGCGGTTCCGCGCGGCGTCGATCGCTGCAGCGCCGGCCGGGGCACATGCCGAGACAGCATCACGGATCGCGAGGCCCTCAGAGTATTCGAAGTATGCCTCATCCAGGCCACTTGCACCGCTGGCCAGGTCATGCAGGATGGCCTGTTCGACGCGCAAGGACTCAGCCAGCTTCGCAAGGGCGAAGACCGACTTGACGTTTTTCTCACCACGCTTCCAGTGACTGCAATCGGAAGGATTGAAGTCCAGGATGTGGCCGACTTCCTGGTCGTTGATCTTGCTGCTGCGCTGTTGACCCATCACTTTCAAGCAGAACTTGAACAGCTGGACGGAATTAGGGAACTTTGCCGATGCCGCGCGTTTCATCGCCCCTCCTCGACCGGACCTCGCAGTGACACGAAAGCACTGAGTCCGCTGTGAATCTTGCGACCGAGCCGTGAATTTTTACTTGAATGTCTGGCTTACTTTCGATGATACCCATCCGCAATTTGCAAAGTCAAGGATGCCGCCGCCAAACCTTGCAGGTTCCGCGAGTTAGCGCCGTTTGCAGCGGGGATCAACGACCGGGCAAAAGACAAAACACCAGGGCCTCGCCGGGGGATCGCCCCGCCAAGAGGGCCGTAACCAGGCGATAGCAACCAAACAAGACGCCAAAGCCGGAGAGAAGGGCCCACCATGGCGCATTCCCTGCCACGGCTGCGACGTGGATTGAATGGCGCAGCCAAGACAACCCCGAAACAAGGTCCAGCAGAGAACCTGCAGAAACAGGCATGTCCTCGCCCAACGCCAGGAACACCCCGGCTGAAAGTACGGCAAACAGTAGTACGGCAAGGCAAAGAATCACATCACACCAGAGTGCAAAGAAACGTTGCCATCCCCTGAGCCGGAAAGGATCCATTCCAGCCGGGCGGGATTGCGACGCGGGCTGCAACGGCGCAGGAGCAACCTGCACTCTCTGTTTTCTCGCATTGCCCCGCGACCAGAAGCCAGGCGCGTTGCGAACCTGATGGGAATTTTCCAGGCCAAGCCCGGTTCCGATCGGCTTGAAAACGAACACACCGGTCGGATTGATGCTGGCACGGTCTGCATGGGATCGCGGTTTCATGGCAGTCTCCCCGAAGCTGGAAAAAGCACGTCAAGGCGGCCAATCCAGCTTCAAGTCTAACTGCGTGCAGACGCCCCCGCGAGCGGCAGATTGTGCAGTGCAACAAGAGCCGGGCAAGGTTTGCCGCCTGTCTCGCGTGATGGCCACGCAGAAGTGAACGTCAATTTCCCGTCCACGACCTTGGAACCTTCGCCAGGATGCTGAACCGAAAGGAAAAGGGTGCGCTGATCACTGGAAAAACAAGGTCCAGTTAATTCAGAGTCGATTGGACCAGAGGCAAGCCTGATGGCGCGTCCGGCATCGGGCCCAGATGACGGGACCAGGAAAAGGCTGTTATTGCCGAACCCCTGATACTCGCCCCGGTTGAGCTTTCCGTAAGAAACATCTGTCGTGAACAGCAAATCGCCCCCGCGGGCAAAGGCCAGGTTGTCCGGACAAGAAAAGCCACTTTCCTGGCCTCCCGCCAGGAAGGTCGACGAATTGAACTCGAGTGCAAGCGGATTCCCGTCCGCCTCGTCAATACGCAGCAGCGAACCGTGCTGGTTGCCGCGGTCCGGATTGTTGGTCAACGCAACAAACACGGAGCGGGTCAATGGATGGATCTCCACGTCTTCAGGCCGGTCCATCGCTGTTGCGCCAGCTTCAAGGCCAGCGTCACGTGCATGCAACAGAACATCAAGCTGATCCTTGAAGCGCTTGCGCAAAAGAGGATTCTTTGACCACGACAGCTCGATCCAGCGCCCCTTTCCGACATCGGCCGCATACAAGGTGCCGCGCGTCAAATCGCGAGGCTTGTCAGATACGAACTTGAAAATGCATCCACCACGAAAGTCGTCACCAGAATAGACAACCGCGCGACCATCCTTCGCAAGCGTGACGGTCGCACCCTCACGCGACGCACGGCCCATGGCAACAAGTTTCTGTGCGCGTCCAGTCCGCGGATTGATCTCGACCACCCAACCATAGTGCCAGGGATGCATTTTTGCGTGTTCCGTCCAGCCGTGATGGTGGTCTGGCATCTTGACCTGCTTCTCCCAGCTTGGTCCGCCCGGCCCCTTCAACTCACCATAAAATTCCTGATAGTTTTCCTCACAGGTAAGCGCCGTCCCCCAGGGAGTCACACCACCGGCACAATTGGCGAGGGTGCCTGTGGCTACTGAAGCGCCAGCAATGGACACGCCGCGCGCAAAGGGAATCTTCGTCAATCCGGAGATTCGCCGATTTAAAGCGTGATTGCCCCCGAACCGCCACTCCCCGGTTTTCGAATCGCGCAAAATCCGGATGATGGACCCGCCGACGGCCAGTTGTTCTTCGCGCACCTGCTCTGCGGTCTTTGGCGTGCCGCCCAGCAAAACGCCAGGGTTCCCGTGCATCAACCCACCTTGAGGCGACTCGTGGTTGACCCACAGCAAGGCTTCGTCCTTGTGCAACGGGAAGAAGGCGATGAAGTCGTTATTGAAACCAAACCGTTCGCCCGCGGCGTTGATGACGTCGCCATAACGAATCAGGATGCTGCTGCGAATACCATCAGCAAGAACCAGGTCATCGACGGTGGACGCCGGCAAAGATTTGATGGTTGAGCGAGGCGTGGCAGGTTCCAGGGGCGGTGTTTCCCCCAAAGAAGGTGCGGAAAAACCGATTGCAGGAGTCGCCAGGGCGGCCGCAGAACCACCCAAAAACGACAGGAATTCTCGCCTGGAAAAATCAAATTGGTTGTTCATGGAGGGAGCTTGCCCGAATCAGGAGACGCGTGCAACGCTCTCCGCAGCCGGAACTGATTTTTTATGCGTCACAATCGATTCCTCTGCCGCACGCTCGAATACCTGCAGGGCTTCGCGCCTGACCTGACTTGAAACGGGCGCCTTTGACTTCTGGCTTTCCACTGCTGCCGGAAGGATGGTCTCCACAAACTTCGCGATGGTCTTGACCGTGGTCTCAAATTCAGGCTCGGGCAGCTGCATCAGTTTCTCGCGCAAGTTAAGTATCTGGCCAGCCTTGCGGGACAGCATGCCCCGGTCAATGCGGTCCTGGCTCAGGGAGTCGAAATAGAAGCCAAGGTTCTGCAAGGAGTATGGAGCCTCCTGCGTTTTCTTATTTTTTTCTTGAACCGGAATCATCGCCACCCACATCTCCCTGGATGAAGGTGGTTTCGGCCGGGAGGCCGCCGGATTAAGTAGGAATTAAGTGCCTGCACCCGCAGTGAGCTTAAAACTGCATTCGTTACAGGTGGTTAAGGCTACTCAATGGCAAATAGAGCCTGCTTGCCCTGATTCTCTGCCTCGCTCAGGATCGGGTAAGGGCCAAGGATGGTGACGAGTTTGTAACCAGCATCCCGGTCGAAGCGCAATTCCACATGGGGAATGAACAGGCGGATGAACCAGTTTCGCGCCTCCATGACGAACACATCTTCCTTGCCCCGCGACGCTTCCTTGTCAAACCGCAGACGAAAGGAATAAGAATCTGCTTTGGATGGAATGTACAGGGAAACCGGGACGTACTCCCCTTTTGCCAGGGTGTCACGGTTTTTAAGAATCCAACGGTCAAGCAGCTTTCCAAACGCGGCGCCACTGGTCCAAACAGTTTCCGTGACCACAGGATCTTTCTTGCCCGGCTCGCGGTTGGAGATACGGACCTTTTCACCGGCAGCCTCAACCGTGACGCGTTCGCCGGAATCGGTGTTCTCGAACAGGTAGGAACTGACTTCAAGAGTCCCTGATGCGAAGGCAGTCACATCACGCTGCACAGCCTTGCCAGCTGCATTCTTGTACACTGTCTCCCGAACTTCGCCACCGCGACCGTCCGGCCTTGTCTCCTCGTAAGCTGAACCGAAAACCTTGCCCGACTTGGGGTCTTTGATGGCAATGACCCTTTTCTCAACAGCAAAGGCGATGGCGGAATGGGCAAGCATCGCAACGGCAACCATGACAGGACGCGAAATAATTTTCATGGACTGCACCCCAATAAATATCTGAATATGATGCCACACCAATCGATTCACGGGGGAAAGAAAATGAAAATTCAATCCGGCAGTATATCCATCAATGCCATGGGCGCCTTCATCGGACTGGTCATGATTTTCCTCTCCGCAAACACTGCCCTGGCAGCCAATGCGTTGAAGGTCGGAGACAAGGCCCCGGATTTTTCCCTCATGGACCAGGACGGCACAGCGGTAAAACTGGCGGATCGCAAGGGCAAGGGGTGGACGGTGCTTTACTTCTACCCCAAGGCGGACACCCCGGGATGCACCAAACAGGCCTGCGCCTTCCGCGATTCCATAAAGGTTATCCGCGGCAAGAACGCAGAGATCTACGGTGTTTCGGTCAACACCGTGGCAGAACAGAAAAAATTTCATGACAAGCACAACATCAACTTCCCACTGCTTTGTGACGAGAAATCAGAAATCGCCGAAAAATACGGAGTAAAAATGCCGGTCATCGGCATCGCCAAACGATGGACCTTTGTCATCGACCCTGACCTGACAATCCGGAACATTGACAAGGACGTGGATCCCGCGATGGACGCACGAAAAACGGCGAAGCTTCTTGAAACACTTCAAGGAAAACCAAAGTGAACCCACTGGCGGCAGATTTCTGGGACGAGAAATTCCGCCGTTTCCCCGACGAGTATGGAATCGAACCCAACGACTTCCTGCGGCTGGCGGCAGCCCAGCTGCCGCGGGGATCGAGCGTGCTGTCACTAGGTGAAGGTGAAGGACGCAATGCATTGCACCTGCTCAAGTCGGGGCACAGTGTCACGTGTGTTGATTTCTCAGCCGTCGCCCGGGAGCGCGCTCTTGGCTATTTTGAATCTGCAAGGCAGCGTGGCCAGATCCCCGCTGCCTGTAAATGGGAATATCTAGTCCTGGATCTTGAGCGCGAATTGCCTGCCGGCCATTGGGATGGCGTCGTTGCCATCTGGTGTCACCTCCCACCGGTGGCGCGAGAAAAGGTGCACCGCTCGCTACCCGTTTGGCTGCGCAAGGGCGGGATTTACATTGCAGAGAACTATGCACCAGACCAGCTCAAGTTCAAGACGGGCGGACCACCAGAAATTGAACTGTTGCATGACCCTCAAATCCTGCGACAGGAGATTCCGATTTCCTGCGAGATTTTTCAGAAAGCAGAACGGATGATCAACGAGGGCTCGCGCCATCAGGGTATGAGCGCCACTCTGCAAATCGTCGCACGGAACACCTGAGGAATCGTCTATGACCGGCAGGAATTCTTTGCTTTTAGCTTTGGCAATTGCCTCGTTCACGGCGGGGATTGGTTGTTCGTCGAAGAACACGGAAATGGGCGAAGAAATCGGACAAGCGAAACAGACCAGCGACTCACCGAACGATGGGGCATCAACAGACGAAATGCCCGGCGCGGAAAACGACACCAACACTGCCGGCGCGCCCACAGACGGGACCGAAGAAGAACCTGTCGCCAGCCCGGCAAATTCACTCTTGGAACCAGTTCCATCCAGATTTATTGCGCCACAGAAGTCCAGAAAACTTCACTACAACGCCAACCTGACACTGGCGAGCTCGGAATCAGCGCGAATTTCAAGGGTTGCGCCGATTATCAGGAAGTGCGAAGGAAAAGTAATCGAACAAAGTCCGGCGGAAGTGATTGCTGATATCCCGGCAGCAAACCTCGAATCAGCTATCGAGCAAATCGCCAAGTCCTTCAAGGTCACCTCCCGGGAACTCAAAATAGCCGAACTGAATTCAACGTTCCTTGACCTGGAAGAGCGCCGCCGCGCACTGAAGGCCCTGATCAGCAAATTTGACGAGCTGCTGAAATCAAATGAATCCCACGACAAGCAAGTTCTTGTCGGAAAGATTGAAACCATGCGAAAGACTCTTGCTGAAATCGAGGACCGTCTTTCCATCTCTTCGAACACAATAAAATTCTCAAGAATGCGCGTTGCCGTAGACGCCGCTGACAAGGCTGCAGGGGACCCCAGCTATCTTGACAAGTATTTTCAGTGGCTTGGTCGAATCGACCAGCCCCGCAGCTTCGAGCATGACGACTCAGTCAAAGCTTTGAAAATGGCAACTCCAAAGGGCTTCGGCAGTCTACAGAAATCTACGCATGTGACGGCTTTCACCTCGCCCGACAATATCCGCCTGCAGGCGTTTACACGCCCGAACCAACCACGTGGAAACGCTGTGTTCTGGCAAAAGAAAACTGCAGGATTATGGGCAAGGCCGGACACGACCATCAAGACCATGAAATCCGGAAAATTCAGGGTTGTCCGGATCGACACGCACAAGAAAAAGCCAGACAAGGTCCTGTTGATAGCATTCCGTTCCCGCGGGAAGACACTCGATGTGATCGTGGTGAACGCGCCCGGCAAGAAAGCATTCACGGAATATGAAACCAGGATCAATGCCGCGATCTCAAGCGCGGGAGGCAAAACTTGAAATTTTTCAAAGGAAATTTTTTAACGATAGTCGTCCTGACTAGCCTGACCCTGATCCACACCCATTTGGGACGTGCGGAAGCTGTACCGGATTTGCCAAAAACATTCGAGTTCGAACAGCACCATTATCAAGTCCCAAACGAAAACCCAGATGCGGTGATTGCCGCGCTCATAAAACTTACGCGAAGCCTCGAGGGATACTATACTGAGCTTTACAACACACGGACCACCATCGCCGTGCCACTGAAAAATTCTGCGGCATTCACCCGGGCCCTGGAAAAGGAATTCCCCGGCGGCACTCATATGATGAAGAGGACCGACCACACCTCGCTGGTAAAGAAGGCGATTTCGGACCTTAAGATCGCGAGAGAGTCCCTGGTCAACAACTATGAAAACCTTCGTCAGGCGGACAATCCACAGGCAATAGATCGAATTCAGGCTCAGCTGGAAAAAGACATCACGAGCGCCGAGTCAGCACAGTTGGTGCTGAACCAGCAGCGACTCTTGGTGAACAAGTCATTTTTCACCATAGCAATTTCAGCGCCAGAGCAACCCGTTGGCAAGGGCAGCGAGGACGAAAACATGGCGTTCACATGGATGAATACACTGACGCTCGGGAACCTGACCGAATCATCCCGGGTCTACCCGGAGAAAACGGTCAGTGGTCAATCGATATTGGAAATATTGAACCCCCTCGGAATGATCGAGGGTTTGATCGATTGATTGTCTACAGAGGTGAATTGTCATGAATAAAACACGGCGATTTCATATGCGGCGATTTAATGTCATCGGATGTTTGATCTCGACACTTGTAAGTGCAGCGTGTTCGACTCCAAAGCCTTTTCTGGCCCCCAGGGATTTCGCAAGAATCCCGGACGCGCATGAGGACCTTGACTCAATTTTTAACGGCGATGAGGAAATCTACGAAACCCTCAGACCCCGGGGGACGGAAAAATATATTAGCCCCGAGGGTTTACTCTTGCGCAGATCAATGAACAAACCTGTAGAGCCAAATGACGCCGAATTCTGGCGTGATATGCTGGCGACCAAGTTGATGGCAAAAGGTTACAAAGTACTTTCGAAGGGGGAATCCCTTTCGAAAAACATGGCCGGCACCCATGTCCATTTTTCACAAGAAGTATCTGGCAACGAATCGATTTACATAGTTCATTTCTTTGTTCGCGGCAGGACTGTCCACATCCTGGAGGTTGGCGGCCCATCGGAAGTAATAAAAAAATCCAAGCAGACCGTGGAAAAGACGCTCTCATCATGGGAAATCTGACTGTCCGCGACCGGTCTGCCGGGCTTTTCAACTACTTGCTTTACGCCGCGTTCGCCTTCCTGGTCATCCAGCGAGCACCGACCTGGTTAAAGCAATTCAAGGCAACAGGAACACGTCTTCCGGACTTTTCCGTTTCGCTGCTAGATGGGGAAACTTATCATTCTTCGGCCGATCATGATGCGCGCGCCATCGTATTCTGGGCGACTTGGTGCGGCCCCTGCACGTTTGAACTGGGACGCATCCAAAGAATGATTGATGTCGGTAAAATTGCTCCAGCCTCTGTCCTTGCGATCAGCAGCCATGAAGAAACTACCGTTTTGCGCAAAGCAGTACAGGAACGTGGGTACACTTTCACCGTCGCATCAGACCTTGATGGCGATGTGGTGCGAAAACTGGAAATCCAGTCGACCCCTACGATCATCCTGAAATCGGCCAATCAGACCATGGATTGGATCACAAATGGCCTGAGCCCGACCTTGGAGTTGCGACTTCAAAGGGCTCTCGCCAACAAACCACGCACTTCAATGTGATCCATTGGCTGACCAATTTGCCGTTCGGGAACGCCTTCCATTGATACTCAGGCTATTCGAGATATTGGCACCCTGCCTGGGGAGTCCATTGGATCCCGGCAATGTCCAGACCATTATCCACGATCGCTTTTTTAGCGCGCTCCAGTTCCGCCGCCTGCAGAACGGGAGTACGCGAGAGAATCCACAGGTACTTGCGCGATGGCTCACTGACGACAGCCCAGCGATAGTCTTCATCGAGACCGATGATCCAGTAGTCGCCGCCGAACCAGCGGAGCCAAGGCAGGAAGAAATATACTTTCAATCGCGACCATGATCCGTCCTGGACTGCCTCAGGTACCACCACAGCAGTCCCTTCAGCGACGGTGAGTCGCCCACTGATCGAATCCCTATTGCATGAATTGACAACGTTGATGGTGCCATCTTCGTTCTTGGAATAGCGCGCCCGCGTGCAGTGACAACCACGCTGAAACCTCTGTGGGAAACTACCAATGTCGTACCAGATGCCAGAGTAACGATCCAGGTCGACAAAGGGAACCGGACGGACTGGATTAGCCCCGGTCACGGCGGCCCCCTGAGCAAAAGCAAAAACCGGACTTGCCCAGACCACCAATCCAAAGAGAAATTTTGCCACCATGTTGCATGCCCCCCTCTTCTGGCAAGATACTATCAAAAGGACTTGGATCCGGTATGACAAAATGGATTGCGACCACCAGTAAAACTTGAAATGGCGGTTAATGAGCGAAATTCCACCTGCGCCAGCTGACGACGTCCGAAGGGAGGCCCTGGCCAGACTCTCTGTTTTTGCCACCCGGGACAGCGCAGCTTACCAAAGAACAAGAAACCACCTGAACGGTAACGTCAGTGGACTTTCACCGTGGATCCGTCATGGCGTGCTGACTGCCACAGAGGTCCGCGACGCCGTCGTGAGCGAAATTGGCCCAAAAGCTGCCGAAAAATTTGTCGCGGAGCTGGGCTGGCGGGAATATTGGCATCGCGTCTATGAATCGATCGGTGACCGTATATGGGAAAACATCAACGCACAGACGACCGGCTGGCCACCGGATGGTTACGCGGATAAGCTGCCCGCAGAGGTTGAAACAGGTCGTACCGGGCTTGCCTGCATGGATTCTTTTGTCAAGCAACTGACGACGACCGGCACGATGCACAACCATGCAAGAATGTGGTTTGCCGCCTGGCTTGTGCACTGGCTCCGCATCAGATGGCAAACCGGAGCAAGTTTTTTCCTGCGCCATCTGCTGGACGCGGACATCGCCAGCAATAACCTGTCATGGCAATGGGTTGCCGGGACATTCTCCAAAAAACCATACATATTCAACCGCGAGAACCTTGAACGCTTCACCAACGGCGTATTTTGCGGGGATTGCCCCGTAAAAAGTTGCTGCCCATTCGCCGGGACTTACGAAAAACTTCACCAGGAACTTTTTCCGCATGCAGCCACTCCATAGCGATTCAGCGCAGGGTAATGGAACCGGACGCACTCCTGAGCGATCCATCATCTGGCTACAGCGGGATGCCATGGGTTCATGGAACCCAGCCATCAAGGCTCACCCGGATTCCCCTGTTTTTTTCTGCTTTGACGATGCCTGGATCCAGGAGGAAAACCCATCTCAACTCCGCCTCGACTTCATGACCCGGTGCGCGACCTCCCTGGGTGCCACGGTTATTTCCGGTGTCGCAGCCGAATGTCTTAGCAATGAGGCCAGAAAAGCAGGCACACGCAAAATTGTGACGACTGTCACACCATGCCGCCATTCCCGCCTGGCGTTTGAATCGCTCAACAGGTCAATTTCCCTTGAGATTATGAAGATTCCGCGCATTGTGGATCACGACGGTCCCTTCGACCTTCGCAGCTTTTCCCGCTTCTGGAAAGACGCATGCGCATTCGCTCTCCCGCCATCCGACCCATCATAAAATCTGATTCCAACCCATATTCGCTAAAGTTTTTCGCGATTTTGCCGATAACGCACCGCCTTTTTGTGCTGCTGATGCTGTTGCGGAGGAATTGATGCGGTTGTGGAAGTTGAGTCACGTTGCGTTGTCGTTGTCAGTCATCGCCACCCAATCTTCATTTAGTGGTTGCTCCCAGACCACTGGCGGTGACCAGTATCCAAAGCAAGCCGAGGAAACCCCCGCCCCGACGCAGGCCATTCAGGCACCCGTACTATCGGGCATCGATGAAGCAATCGCCGGGCAGGATCCAACCGACCAGCAAATCTGTGCGTTCCTGTCCTATCATGCGCAGGCAATTCCCTTTGAGTATGCTCAACTTTGCCAGGCCGGCCTTCTCAGCAAGCTGCGTAGCAGCCAGGAAGGCAAGGCGAACGAAATCGCCCGTGACGTAAAAGTAACCGTCTTCAAGTTGACCCTCGGCGGGACATACTCAAGTGCTGGACCGGAGGCGCTGAAACAGCTTTTTACCTTATCCGACCTCTACTGCCGTGATCCGGAAAGTTACATGACCACCTTCGGCCGCGACACGATATTCAAGGACATCGATGTCATGGAGACTTCAAATCATACAACAGCCGCACAAAGCGGCCAGTGCGACGTCAGTATAAAAACCAGATCTTATTTCGGAATTTACGGTGCTCATGAGGCCAAGCAGGTTTACCGCGTGAACCGTGCCGGGAACATCATGACCACGGTCAATTACCTGACAAGAACGGTCAAACAAACCAAGCAGGCTACGACAGTCGGCCTGACCTTCGCCGACAAGGGAATCACGCGCGTCGTCAGCATGCAGACATCTTCTGCAGATGCCGTAGTGAACATCGCCGTTGATACAGCGTTGACCAAAGTTCGCTCCGGATACGAACAAGGCATGGCTCGAACCAGGCAACTCCTTCCTTGAGCTATTTTTTTTCACGGACACTTGCCTTGGTGATTCGCATGATGTTTTTTAGCGACAATAACAATGCACTGAACGCAGTTGCCTGGACTGTGATTATGATGGGCGCCTGCCTGCCACCGGCATCGCAGGCTCACGCCCAGAACGTCATCCCGGTGCGTCCCGGCGCCTCTAATAACGGGCAAGCTTCCCTGGGCGTGGTCAACGGCGAGGAACCCCATGCCGTATTCACCAATCCAGCGAATCTTCGCGTCCGCGGGAGCCTCGACAGCTGGAATGAGATTACCGTGATGGGTCTACGGACAACCTATGAAAACGATGCTTTTGAGCCGTTTACCTTTTCTCTGCTCGTCCCGCTGCCGGCGGCCGGATTTGCAGTGAAAATTACAGAATACGCGAGCTTCGGAGCCGCTATCACGCCAACCGGGATAGGGACCAAATCCACCATCCACAATGTTCCTTACCAACTTTCCGCTGACAATTATGCGACCACGGACGTCCACGCCAGGATCACCGGGTTCAATGCGGCCATTGGCGGCAACCTGCACTTTGGTGAAACCATTGCCGCAGGTGTGTCGCTGGTAAACTCCTGGGACAAGAAACAAGTCAACACACAGATCGTCGCGCAAGAAACGGGCGAGATCAGCGAGGCCGGCGATGTTGATATCTCAGGCTTCAACTGGAATACGCTCATCGGCTTGCGCATGAATACGGTGGCCGGCACACTCGCCCTCACCGCACTTCCTGCCAAGGTTTACCGCTCAAGCGGGGAAATCACTTCCGCCGATGTGGATCAGGAGGGTGAAATCACTACAAGACCGATGGAAAAAAGAGATTTCAGCCCTTTTACACTCGGCGCTGGATATGCGATTTCGATCGGATCTTGGACCCTGTCTGCTGAGTACCTGCGCAAGCATTTTTCCGATGGATCAGACCAGGAGACCCCATACAGCCCCAGCGATCCAGTAACGGTAAATCTCAAGGACACCGAAGAATTCTCGGCAGGCGTCCGCATTGGCATCTCTTCCGACAGTTGGGTACGGGCTGGTTATGCTTTCCGCCAGGGAAAGCTTGGTCATGGCGAGTTTAGCGGCGGTCAAGATGAACGCGGAGTGTTTGGCATGCGTTTCGGTGAGCTCGAAGGCCTGGACCGCCAGACTGTGGCGGGTGGTTATGGTTATGAATCTGGCGCATGGTTATTCGATACGTTCACTTCAGTGACGTGGGGTTCCGCAATGGTTCCCGAAGATAAGCGAAATTCGGGCAGTTATACGATGTTGGCAGGTGCCGTAGGCATGTCGGCAACATGGAGCCTCGGCCATGAGGGAACAGGAAACCGGGGTGAGTTGACTCACCCAGCAAGTCCGGAAACACCTTAAAAAGGCTTGAGAATCCGTGGGATTCCTGAAGCAAAACACGCGATAAAATCAACTAAAGATTGTTGGTAAAAATGCCGAT
>JBEGVZ010000029.1:0-11822 GCA_041178085.1 Pseudomonadota bacterium
CAGGCGCAGCTGGCATCCGCACGGACCTCCAAATGTCGGTGCCGGGGGGAATATCCCAGGTGGCGCAGGTCCGGGTCCTGTTGAGCGACCTGGGTCCTTCTGTCGCCCTTGAAGTTCAGCGTCCACCGGTTGCCAACCCGCAGCTTCGCGTCGCCCTTGAGCCGCGTTCCGGCGTCGGAACGGTCCTTGTGGTGCCAGAGGAGCACATCGTCGAGGGCGGTGATTTGGCCCGCGTGTCCTACACCCAGGTTCTGGCCGGGGCTACCCAGTCAATGCTGGTTCCTGGTGGCAACGGGCAGATCCTGGTCACAGGCCCGGGCGCGATTACCCAGGGTCAGTCTGCGGTTCAGGCTCAGTTTCCACGGGTTGACAGCAATTTCCTGGCGGCCGCCATGACGCGGCTGCGGATCATTCCGGCTACCCCGGATCACTCTTTGCGGGGTGCGATCTTTTTTGGGGATGAAGCGGTGCAGAGCGGCTTCAAGCATGCACTGGAGCAGGAGCTTGGCAATTCCTACGATGTGGTCACGACCGGATCAGCGGGCAAGACAGACGCGGCTTCCCGCCAACAGGGTTCCTTGGAGGCTGGTTGGATCGGCAATGACAGCGGCCAGCCGCTCCTGATGGTTACGGGCGCCAATGGATGGCAGATCAGGATTCCGCGGGAAAAATATTCAGCCAGTGAAACCCCTTTGCCGCTGGTGTTCAAGAGCAGCTTGCCGCCGGGTAGCATCGATGGGCTCGAACCTTTGGTGCAGCAGCGGCAGGAGCCGCTCGCAGAGGTGACCTTTGAGTCAGCGCAAGGCTTGGCTCCGGACTTGCTGGCTGTTGTGCCGATCGGCTCGTACCGGGAAGAACGGAAGTTGTTGATCAAGGCCAGTCCGGCTGAAGGCATGACCCCGATTGCCCGTGGCGTGCTGGCGGTGACGCGCTGGCCGGCTCGCATGAATTTGCCGCAGGGTGTGTTCGAGGCATTTTACATGGCGCGCGGAAGGGGCATCCTATGTCGCGTGCCTTTCGATGTTTCGCGTCAGCGCATCGACAGAGGGATGCCGCCAGTGACATGCAGCCCGGGATGGCGTGGCGTTGCCGCTGCGGCAGGACAAAAGCCGATGCGGCTGGCGGAGCTGGACGCGGTGAAGTCAGCGTCATGGTTGCCACCCAACTTTTTTACCGTTCAAAACCGTGCGCTTGGCCTTGACTTCAAGCTGGCACCCGCGCCGTCACCTGCGACCCAGGAAATTTTTCGGCGCATGAACGACCTGGATTTCGACCCGCCAGAGTCCCTTGGTCCTGCCCCCGCCGCGGGACCACGTTTTCTCGTGTACCCTTGTGGAATGGGTCAAGGTGTCATGGCGTCGATACGTTCCATGCGCGTCGCTGCGCGTGATGCCGTGCAAGTTTTTCCGTTCCATTCCTGCGACGGGGCTTATGCAGACGAACAGGCCCTCGCGATGGCGGAGGACGCGCGTCGCTCCGGGGCCAGGGTTGCACTGCTGCCGTCCACCTTCTCGAGCATGCTGGATGAACGGGAACCACTGCTGGACCGGATCTTTCCATGGGAAACACTTGCGACGGGCACTGGCGGCGATCAGGTTCATCCACTATCGATCGGCAGGGCAGGTACGTTCGTTGAAGTTACTTCAAGTCGCCGGATCGACGGAGATCGGATCGAAGCGACGCTGAAAGTTGGAAGAATGACGCGAGGGTTGCGTTACGTGGACACGCCTTGGGTGCCGCGCCGGATCGTTGCCTTGTCCGGCGGCAAGGTGCTCGGTGAGTGGGTGCTTGAAGCGGCGCGCAGCGATTACAAGGTGATTTTTCGCGTTGCCAGCACGGAGGCTGGAAAGCAAACTAGGTTGCCGGTGCGATTTGTGGTCACTGGCAGGATGGACGGGATGGTTGCTTATCTGTTGCAGGCAAGCGGAGATTTCCCGGTGGCGACAACCCAGTTCATGGACGTGCCCTGATGAATCAGAATGCGAAAGACCAATCGGCAAGCCGCCAAACTTCGCCCTCAGTTGCGATGCCGCCTGAAGACGAGCCCGTTCGCTTGATTCCGCAGGAGGTGATCCGCCAAAAGCGCGATGGTCAGGAGCTTTCCCTGGATACCATTCGTGGTTTTTTTGGCGGATTCCTGGTTGGCGATGTTGAAGATTACCAGATGACGGCATTCCTCATGGCAACTTTGCTGCGCGGCATGTCTGCGCGCGAGACCGCCGATTTGACCACAGTCATGCGTGACAGTGGCGAGGTCCTGACCTGGGATTATCCCCGTGATTTAGTGGTCGATAAACACTCAACGGGCGGAATCGGTGACAAGACATCCCTCGTCCTGCTGCCGCTTTGCGTGATCGAAGGGCTCTATGTCCCGATGATCGCCGGGCGTGGTCTTGGCCATACGGGCGGCACCCTGGACAAGCTGGAATCGATCCCCGGCATGCAGGTGCGCTTGACGACAGAAAAGATGCGCAAGTTGATGGACCAGCATCACGGTGGTTTTTTCGGGCAGACCGAGGAAATCGCGCCGCTGGACCGGCGCATTTATTCGTTGCGCGATGTGACGGCGACCGTTGAGTCCATTCCGTTGATCACCGCGTCCATCTTGTCAAAAAAACTTGCCGAGGGAATTGGCGGCCTGGTCATGGACGTGAAGTTCGGCAGCGGTGCCTTCATGCGTGAAAAGCAAGAAGCCGAAGCCCTCGCGCGGATGATCTTCGACACGGCGAGTCGCCTTGGCTTGAACATCCGCTGTTGTCTGACGGACATGGGATCTCCCCTGGGCAATACGGCAGGCAATGGCCTTGAAATCGCGGAGGTCATCGACATTCTCAAGGACGAAGGGCCTGCCGACTCAACCCTTTTGAGTATCGAACTGGCTGCACACATGATCTGTCTGGCAAGGCCGGATTCCAATTTCAAGGCCACTTGCGAGCGTCTGCGCAGGCATCTTTCAAGCGGCAAAGCCTTCGAGGTATTTTCCCAGATTGTCGGGGCTCAAGGTGGTGAACGCCGGGTGCTCGATGACCGCAACTGGTTCTTGAAGGCATCAGTGCGACAGCGCCTTGAGGTTCCGGCTCAATTCAACAACGGTTGCGTCATCAAATCCATCGATGTCCGCAGGCTGGGCATCGCCATCCAGGTGCTTGGTGGCGGTCGTAGAAAAGTGAGCGACGTCATCAACCCCTTTGTTGGCTTGACGGGGCTTCGGCGTGTCGGGCAAGTCTTGGAACCAGGTGAGCCGATGCTGGAGATCCACGCGCACACGGTTGATGACGCGGCTCTCGTCACATCAATGCTGTCGGGAGCATTCGTCCTGGGCGATCCCGGGGAAGCGGTCGTGGCGGATGAACTTGTCTGGAAAGTGATGGAGAAGTGATGCAGTTCAAACCGCTCTTTGACGAGGCCACTCTTGCGCGGCGGGTGGCAGAGCTGGGCAAGGAAATTTCAGCGGCGATTCCTGCTACGGATACGGAGCCACTGGTTGTCATCTGCATTCTCAAAGGAGCTTTCATGTTTGCGGCGGACTTGGTTCGTCACATCAAGATTCCTTTGGAAATCGACTTCATGGGACTCGCCAGCTATGAGGGAACCAAGTCATCGGGTGAGATCAAGGTCACGCGGGAAATAGCTGCCCGTATTGAAGGTCGTCATGTGCTTGTGGTCGAGGACATTGTCGACACCGGAACAACCCTGGATTTCCTGCGTGAGCAGTTGACCCGGAAGAAGCCAAAGTCGCTACGCTTTTGCACCCTTCTTTCCAAGCCAGAGGCCCATCAGACCAAGACGGCGATTGAATTCGTGGGATTCGAGATTTCGCGCGAATTCGTGATTGGATACGGGCTCGACCTTGACCAGCGATATCGGGAGCTTCCGTATATTGCCCAGGTGGTAACCTGATCTTTTTGCGCCCACATCAAGTTCAGGCCTTTTTTTTCCGATAGAAATCAGGATTCTTCGGGGGATGAAAGATGCGCCTGCTTTCAGTGATCGCGCTACTTATGATGACCGTCGCCTGCCGTTTTGAGCGGCCGGGCGACGTGGTTTCCTATGGGGACAACGGTGCCGGGGCGCAGGGCACGCAGACTTCCAGTGGCGCTGCGCCGGGCGACGCCCAGAGGAACACTCTGGACCGAAGCATCCAGGGGGATGCTGGGGTCCAGGACGGAAAGGCCGCGGATCAAAATGGTCAGGTCGGTGGCGGCACTTCCGATACACCACCGCCGCGCTCGCAGTTACTTCCCGGCCAGTCGCTGGGCGTCAACGAGACGTTGACGGTCACCACCAACGCAGGGTGTCGTTTTGAATTGATCCTTCAAGGTGATGGCAACCTGGTGCTCTATTACAACGGCACCGCGAAGTGGAGTAGCGCGACGGTCAACCAGGGGGGGCAACGGTTGTTGCTGCAAACGGACGGCAACCTGGTCCTTTACACGGCGGCGAATACCGCCGTCTGGAACACGAGAACATTCAACCAGGCGATCAGTCACCTGGTCTTGCAATCCGACGGGAACCTGGTTCTTTACCGGACGAACAATTCAGCTGCCTGGAACTCGGGCTCGGTGGTTCCCGGCTGCTGAATTCCTCGATGGATCAAATCAGGACAATGTCTTGAGGTCTGAGATCAACTTGTTGATCTTGTCCAGGCTTGTGCGAATCCGCTGCAGGCGGTCGCCGAAGTCATTGGCTTCGGTTTTGATCTTCTCGGAGTCGCCGATCTTTCCTGTCAGGTGGCTGACGTAAAGCGGCTTGCGGTCATTGCGGACAAATTCCTCCGCTGACTCCTTGCGACGCTTGAAGGCGTCCAGGCTTACGATGTTTTGCTTGGATGAATTGGTGGCAGGGATGTTTTTGTCTTCAAAGTTCATGTCAGCTTCCACTTCAAGATCAGCATTCAACAACAGCTAAAGACCAGCAACAACAACAGGAACAGCAAAAGGAAAAAACTGCAAACATAGCGAACAAACGATGCCAGACAGTACAGTAACCAAACACTCAGCAAACAAACCCTTGGGGACCGTCACCTTGCGGCGGTCAGTCCTTGAGCTTGTATGACTTGATCACACCCTTGTTGGCTTGAAGCCGCTCGCGGCGCATCCGGTCAAGGTTTTCGGCGTTGCGGCGCATGATGTCCGCAAACGATTCGCCAGTGGAGGCTTTAGGTGCAGCGCTCTTTGCCGGCTCGTCGACGGACTTGCGCGCGCTGAAGATGGATACCACCTTGTCTTTGTTCGGATCTGTATGACCTTGCATGAGAGACCTCCGTCTTTTGCACTCAACCAGCTTCCGCAGCAAGAGAGCCGGGGCACGCCCTGCTCTTGTTACCTGTCTGAGCAATCCCTGTGCCACGGATCAGCCCGCAGGCCACACCGGGCTCCGGGGACGAATAAAACCTTCTGCGAGCCACAACCGGAAATAGTTTCTTCTTATGAAAACAATTAGTTAAAGATGAGAAGCCCGCACTGCGCCCACTCCGGTCCAAGCCAGCCCTCCGCAGTCGCCACCCTAAAAAACATCAGGGGGGCTTGAGTGTTGGCTGACAGCCGTTCAAAATTTTTACAGGTCGTGTGTTCCGGGGGCGGACCCCAAATCCTTACCGCAGTCGGGCAAGGTAATGCAGGAAATGGCAAAATGCAAAAAAAAATTGTTAAAAATCAGCCAGTTGTAGAGTCCGCCAGATCCCTATGGTTGGACTTCGAACGTCACCTTGATGCCGGGCGGATGGAGTCTGGGGCGCGCAAATTCCAATCTGATGGGCATTTGCCGCCTTCCTGGGTGCGCATGGGGGAGGGGGCGGATCAGGTGGTCATTGGCCCTGCCCATGCGCCATACGTGGTCTGTCTGCCCAAACATGCCTTTCTGGAGCAACTTGGCAAAGGGGGCCGGGAATGGCTGGCCTCAGTTTCGCTGGTTGCGCGTGAGGCCAGGCAAAGGCTGATGGAGGCGGACTTTGTGACTTTGGTGCCACCCATGTCCGTCATGGCCAATCCGAGTGGTCTGATCATGGCTAAGGGGACACCAAGGTTCAATGGTGTGCCGCCTATGGAGATCGTGGAAAACACACGCACTCTGTTAAAGGATCTGGGCCTCGCGCTCGAAGACTCACCCCAATGCGCGCTGGCCGGTGATGGCGTCTGGTTTATTCATGACTGGTCGGACTTGCGGGGCAAGGCCAAGGCTTCAAGTCAGGCCTTGGACTCGTCGATCAGTTTTTGAAATCCCGTCATCATCAACGGCAGGTTTGCTTTTGCCACCTGGTCCGTGATTGCGCTCGGGATCAGTCCTTTGAACTTGATGTCCAGCTTGTACGTGGCGTGGGTCTTGTTCTTCTCTTTGGCTTTGGCCTTGAACGTCCACGAACCGTTGTTGGACTTGAGGATGTTGGAGTCATCAAGGGTCCACCAGATTTTCTTCGGGCCATCCTCGAACATGTTCAGGACATAGAAGAAAGTCTTGACGATGTTGAGCTCATACCGGACCTGACAAACCGAGCCTTTTTCCTTTGCCGGCAACACATCAATGCGGGTAACGCCCGGCAAGTATTGGGGGTAGAGGTCATATTTGCGGATTGCCTCAAAAACGGACTCCATGCCACCGTTGAAGGTGGTTTCTGTTTCCAGGCTCGCCATGCTTGACTCCCTTCCTTTCGGCTCGCTAATCTAATAACAGGTGTGTCTGGTCTGGTCGCTCTCAATTCCACAGTTGGCCTGTAGCTCATATGGATAATGCAATGATTAATGATGACGTGTCGATGAAAGAGTTGGTCGAATTTATCGCCAAGGCGCTGGTCGACGAAGTCGGCAGGATCGAAATCAGCGAACTCTCTGGCAATCAGACCAACATCATTGAACTGAAGGTCGCCAAGGAAGACATTGGCAAAGTGATTGGCCGCCAGGGCCGCACAGCCGACGCGATCCGGACGATCCTGAACTGTGCCGCCGCCAAGCTGAACAAGCGGTACATCCTTCAGATCATCGACGAATAGTCGCCGTGAACCGCGATGCTGCCAGCGCGGTTATTGCCGGCGCTTTTGAATCCACAACGCTGTCCTCAGACGAGGCAGCGTTTTTTTCTTCCGAGGCCACTGCCGGGGTCACCCTGTTCCGGCGCAACATTCCCCAGGACCAGACTTGCTACAGCGCAACTGTAGCCATGCTGAATAAGCTGCAGGCCTTGCGTCCTGCCGGGGATCCACCCCTCTTGATTGCGATCGACCAGGAAGGTGGACGCGTGGCCCGCATGCCGCGTGCTTTTTTCCCGGACCTGGGGCCGGCGCAGCGCATTGGACAGGGGCAGGCGGATCCTTCGGCACTGGCCGTCCTGGAGGCCTATGGAATGGAAGTTGGCAATGCCCTGCGCAAGGCCGCAATCAACGTCAACTTTGCGCCCGTTCTGGATATCCTGACCGAGCCCACCAACACTGCCATTGGCGACCGTGTTTTTGGCACCGATCCTGAGTCAGTCTGTCGTCGCGCCGGGGCGTACCTTGAAGGATTGCAGTCCACTGGAGTTTTGGGCTGCCTGAAACATTTTCCTGGCCAGGGCGATGCGAAAGTCGACACCCATCTGGGCAGTGCGGTGATCGACCTGCCGCGCGGCCTGCTCGACAAGCGTGAGTTCATCCCCTTTCGGGGCATGGTCCACCGTGTCCAAATGGTGATGATCTCCCACTGCATTTATCCCCAGCTTTCCCGCAAGGAGGCCAGTCGCTCCCCGGAGATCATCGGGGAATTGCTGCGCCAAGAAATGGGTTTTGAAGGTGTTGTGGTCAGCGATGACATGACCATGGGGGCGATTCCTCAAGACGAAAAGGCCTGGCAGCAAGCTCTGATCGAATCGATCCTGGCCGGAGCCGACCTGCTACTGATTTGCCGGCATGTGGAACGCTGTCGCATGGCAATTTCAGCTCTCCGTTCCGAAGCCGCCCGCAGCCCAGCCTTCAAGGTGGCTCTGGAGGCCGCCGCCGGCCGGGTCCTGGCAATGCGGACCAGGCTGACAATCCCCTGAGAGTGCTATTTTATGGTATTTTATGAATTTTTAATAAAATACATTGAAATAATTAAAACTTGATAGTATGTATGAGTTGATGGGGTAGCCCCCCGTCACGTGTGACCTTTTGATGTTGTTGTTGGGTTTTCTGTGGAACTGAACTGAGTTGAAGGAGGGCCTTTGATGAGCCTCTCACCCTATCCGAAACCAATTAAAATCAGTGCCTTGCGCCTTGGTGTGGTCCTTTCGGCCATACTCGCGTCGTGCGGTCAGGCAGACTTCAAGGGCGGCGCCCCCGCCAAACCCGTTCCTCAGCGGGAGCAGGTTCGTGAAACGACGCCTCCGATTCCGCCCCAGGGTCCAGTGGGAGATCAGATCACGGAGACCGAAGTTCATTTCGGCGACGACAAGATTTTTCACATCGGGGACAACAATTATCCCGGCAGTTCCTGCAAAGGCGAAATCGACACCTACAAGATCAACGGGAACCGTTACTTCTTTGAATTCGAAGTTACAGAACCCGATACGATCGTTGATATCGCGGTAAACAAGATTTGTGGCGTTGACTACGCACGTTCCAACGTTGCAATGCTTGCCGCCAATGGCAGGACTTTCCAGGCCCAGCCGCTGGCGGTTCAAGGCGGGAATCTGCAGTTGTCTGGAGTCAGGCTGCAGCGGCCGGGCAAGTACGCGCTGGTCATCGAATCACGGCGTGACTTCGCCCATATCCGACAGGGCGACAACGACGACTTCCTGGTCGGTCAGATTGCCATCAAGGCGTCTAAACGAATCGTGGGTGGAGTCGTAAGGACTGAGTGAACGGCTTCAAGGCCGTCACTCAGTTGTTGCAACTCTGCAGCGCGGTGCCACCAGAGAAATTGTGATTGTAGAGATTTTTGTTCTCGTCGATTTGCCATGAATCCTGATTCCCCGCGCAGCCGGGGAACACCCGCCGGGTCGTTACTCCACCAGCGTCCAGTTCGACTGCCGTAGCAGTGAACTGGTTTTGGTTCCCCAGGTTCCTGTAAGCATAACGGACTTTCTTGCAGTCAGTGACTCGGAAACCAATGTCGTTGGTCGTATTGCAGGTGTTGACTGCCCCCCAGACGGTTGCTCCGGAACCACATGAGCTGTGGGCAGCAATTCCGCCTGCGCGATTTTGTCCCTGGCTCAAGCAGCTAAAGTTGGAAAACGTATCGTTATCCCCGTTGTAGGAGACTTGGAGTGTGTAAATGTGCGAAAGGTTTGAACGTGCTTCAGCCTGCCGGGATTTGGATTGAAATTGCTGGAAACGCGGAATGGCCAGCGAGGCCAAAATGCCGATGATCGCCACAACGATCATCAGTTCGACAAGGCTGAAACCAGCATGCCGCAGACTGTGAGACTGAGCGATCCACCGGAAACTGTTCATAAATCACCTCTTTGAAGTGGAACGGTCGGGAGTTTGATGCTCTTTAGGTCCAGATACCGCAACACTGTACAAGACTGATTTTACGACGATTTTATTGGCTGTCATAGGCATTAACCGGGATGATTTCAAAGTTCTTGAGGAAGCGTCGGATGCCGTCACTCCGCAGGTCCACCAGATGGGTCGATACCTTGACCCGGTTGGAGCGGATTCCCTGAGCCTGGTAAGCCCCTAGTGCCGCAACTGCGATGATGCGGCCTGATTCCGGTAACAGTGCGGGGCCACCGCTGTCGCCTTCTCCAGCGGCGCCAAATTCGCTCACGGCAGTGATGTCACCGGTTTCTTCGACGTCGAATTCAGCTGCAACTTTGATAAATCCGTCGGCAGCAGGAGCCGCGGTGTCCCAGGGGATCACCGCTGCACGTTTGCCATTCAATTCCCCATGAACCAATCCACCTGCTGGCTTCGAACGGAAGGATTCCGCGCGGCGTGTGCCCAGCCAAAAGCTCCCGGTTATTTTGAGCATGTTGTCGCCGTAACCGACGATCAGCAATTGTCCCGAAGATGCTAACTGCTCAGGGTCAGCAATTGTGGCGTGCTGCATGTTCAAGAGTTTTTCATCAAACCAGACCAGCGCAATGTCGTGGGCCGCGGTGTTCTGGTCGCCGCAGCGATAGGCCGGATGCCGCTCGATCCGACGGGCGACAACGTCCTGCATTTTTTCCCGGTCCTTGTAAACGTGCCGCTCACCCCGGCAGACACAATGGGCAGCAGTCAACGCCACCGCCGGGCGCACGAAAGTCATGGTGCAAACTGAATGAAGCGAAAAACCGCCCCAAGACTCCCGCTTGAAGGTATCGAGGCGCCGGACTGCCGGATACTGGTCGTCGCGAACTTCCTGTCCACCAATCACCTTGAGGGAACTGGCTCCACCGCCCTGCGATTCGCCGTCCGCGCGTCGCAGAGGCATGCAGCCGGTGGCTGCCAGTGCGAGCACTGCGATCCCCCAGGTCAATAAACTGGTGTTAAATATTTTCATGCCGTTTAAGGCAGAGGCTTTGCTGGGTGGAAATGAATTGGACTCATGAATTGGCAGTTTCCGCCCGCATCACTTGTTGATTCAAGGTCCAGAAATCGTACAGGTACCCGATCACGAACAAGCCGCCAGTGAGCAACCAAACCACCGCTTTCAGCCAGTTTCTCAGGTAGAAATGATGCAGGCCCAAGACGCCGCCGAAGGTCAGCAATATCCACGCGATGTTGTAGTCGTAACGACCTTTGGCCGGGAATTTTTCGTTGGCAGTCTCGATCATGCCTGGAATCAGAAACAGATCGACCAACCATCCAATGCCCAGCAGTCCAAAAGTGAAAAACCAGATGGTTCCAGTCACGGGACGGCCCGCGTAAAAGCGATGTGAACCAAGAAATCCAAGCAGCCACAAGATGTAGGCAATCAAGACACTGTGCTGGCCGGAAGCGGGTACCATTTAAAAACCTCAAATCAGTTGTCTTGCCCGTTGAAATTCAGCTCCGTTCCGGCGCCTCCGCCGGGACATTCAGCGATGTTGCATGAAAAAATCACCATGCTGTCATCGCGGTTGTCCCATTCGCGCGAACCGCAGGAAAACGGGACATTGCCGCACCAGTTGCTTGACAGGAATTCGTGATCAAAACCCCCCAGGTAAACGGTAGCTGGGTTGGCGGACATTTTGGCCCAACCAAGGAAGTCTTGCCAGTCAGGTGCTCTCGATGGAGCAGAGTGGGAAGCGATCACCGGGTCATTCCATGCGGCCAGGTCCTGCGAGATACCGCCTGCATCAATGATCAAATCAACCTGGTTCTTGTCTCCGCAGACGCAAGTCGCGGGGACGGTCACTTTGCTTTTTCCAGCACCAGAGTTGTATGACAGGACTTTCACAGGTTGCTCGCCTGACCTTTGGAAGCTGTAAGTGTACGTGCCCGTCCATTTGCTGTTGTCATCTGACTCGTGCGAATCGTATGCGATGGTGAGTGAGCACTTGGGTGCGTCCGGGTTCGGCGTGGTGCCCGGTCGAGGGTCGGTGCCGGATGTGCTCCCACCGGTGGATGCGCCGCTCGTGCTGTTGCGCAGGCCGGGGGCAGTTCCCGGTTGTCTTACCGTTTGCCCACTGCCTTTGAAGCTGTTTTGTTGGCAGGACGATGGCACCAAAGCCAGCACGGCAGCCGTGACCAGTCCCAGCATCGTACTTGTGATTTTTTTGTTTTGGATGAAAGTATTCATACTTCAATGATAGCGGATCCCATTCTTGAAATCAGGGCGTCGGAACACTGACACGGGAACGCGGATTTAATTCAAATGGTTAGAAGACACCTTAGTTCCATTTAATTCAGCTAGTTGGGTTGTTCACTAGAGCTTGCTTCAAGTCATCCCCCTGCCGGTCGAAAC
>JBEGVZ010000030.1:0-3287 GCA_041178085.1 Pseudomonadota bacterium
CCATCCTTGGCGGGAGTGGCTTTTACTTCCTGATGATTTCGAAAGCCACCTCCCGTGAAGAAGCCTTGCTGACTGCGGGCGCAACACCTTCGCCGACGCCTCTGGCTTCATCTCATCATGATGATAAAACCAACCACACCGAACCCCAAATCAATGCAAGCCTGCCTGCATCATGGAGCTATCAGGGGTCCACCGGTCCCCGCTACTGGGCGCGACTCGACCCAAGTTACAAGGAATGTGGAGTGGCCAAGGGGCAGTCGCCTGTTGACCTGGACAACACACGCCTGGACCCCAAGCTGAAAACACTATTGTTCAGTTACAAACCGACTGACTTGACCTTTACTCTTCGAGGACAGGAAATCCTCGCGACCGTTGGTGAAGGGAATTTCGTAGAGATCGAGGGGGACAGGTTCAATCTGCACTCGATCACCCTGCACACGCCCAGCGAACACACCTTGCAGAGTGTCCCTTATGAGATGGAGGTCCAGTTCCACCACCGTTCCGCCAGTGGGGCGCTGGCAACAATCGCTGTGTTCATCGCCTCTGGCAACCGCCACGAAGACTACGAACTTCTCCTTGCGTCACTTCCTCGCGGGGAATCGGATGAGCGCCAGTTGAGCGCATTCCCCCTCCTCAACCTGCTGCCCAAAAAACGCACCTATTTCCATTACACCGGATCGTTGTCACGTCCGCCATGCACACCCAATGTTGCGTGGTACGTATTCACTCATTCAGTCGAAGCCGCTCAGAAAGACATCGATCGAGTGGTCAAACAGGTGATCAACAACAGTCGCCCGCAACAAAAGTCAGGCGGCAGGGCAATCACTCGCAGCAACCGCTGACAGCACAGGAATCACGCGTGGACAACCTCGTGGATATCAAGAAGGAACGCAAGAAGCGGAAAAAAGCCGCACAGGGGCCAAAAACCCCGTGGAAGCAGAAATTTACTGCCGCAGTTCAGATTGTACTGTTCCTGCTATTTTGCGGCTGGTTCCTGCACAACTGCGGACAAATCTGAAAAGACTCTGCCAGAGAAGTCAGATCTCAAACGTGAATTGATCTTTTTTGCGGGTGTTGCAAGCCTTGCAGGCGGGAACGACATTCCCGCGGGTCGACCTGCCCCCGGAACTGACGGGAATAATGTGATCCATGGTCGCCGAGGATGCATCCAGGGCAACTTTGCAATAATGGCACTCGGTTTTCTGGATGAGGTTTTGCCACCAGCGGGACTTGCGCAAAGTGCGTGCGGCAGCACGCTCCTTGACCACGTGGGATGAAGTCCCAGGCTCGTTCATTAACAAATGGAGATCGTCTCGCCTTCCCATGGGGACTGTTACTAAACGATTATTCTATTAGAAACAATTCAATTTTCTATGATCAGGCCATCACATCCCGACGCCGGAAAAATACGCAAGATACCGACATTATAAACAAAATAAGAATAATGCCGTACGCCGCCCGCAGCCTGAGCTCCCCGTCACTGATCTGCTCCAGCCCAACTGCGAAACCGGAGAGGTTGAATTGCCTCAAGTCCCAGATCTGCGCGAGCGCCTTGACGATTACACCCGTTACCCGGTCCACCCCAGGCGGCAAGGCCTGATAAACCGGCATGGTAACAAGCCCGACAAGCCATGTCGTGATGCTTGCAAACATGGCAATGGTCACACCGGCAAAAGTAGAAAAGAAAAGGGACAAAGCTCCAACCAGACACCACTCCAGAAGCTGGAAAGAGAAGAAAATCAGCTGCGGACGGGACATCGCACCGAAGTCGTTGGCGAGCATGAGCAGCTGCCAAAACGCGACCAGCATCAGCCACAAAAGCGTCAATGCGAACACCAATCCCAGGTATTTCCCAGTCAACCAGGCCACACGGCTGATCGGCGCCGCCAGCTGTATTTCAAGGGAACCGTCCGCACGAGCCTCACTGACGGTTTTAGTCCCCCAGAAAATAGCCACCAGTGACCCCGTGAGGTGAAAGCCAAAGGCTCCAATATCAAAAAGGATCTTGCTGAATTCCTCGATCCCCCACTCCGACGCGATGTTGGCGAACATTGCGATGAATCCGCCGGCGATCGCTGCTGGCAAAAATATCTTGTCGCGACGCAACAGAAGAAAGCTTTCTATGGTGACCAGCGAAATAGCGCGCATGATCAATACTCCTTGGCAAAGAATTTCAGCAAGTCGTCCGGATCAATCAAGGGCGCCGGACCAAATTCCGTCACCAGCAAGGACTGCGCGAGGGCAGCCTGCATCCAGGCGGCAGCCTCGGCATAACCCGGCAGTACCATGCGAGCCAGAAAACCATGGTGATGCAAGGCCGACCATGCAGGCAAGCCCTGCTTTGAACGCAGCAATTGCAAAGTCTTCTCGTCAACGCCCGACAAGCTGATCTGGTAAGCACCTTTGGCCGCGACGTTACCTTCGGCAACTGCGCTGCCAGAGCTGTAAACCAGCTGTCCCTTGCGCAGGACGTTGACCTCTTCACAGAGCTCACCCACGGTGGCCAGCTCATGGGAACACAAAATGATAGTTTTCTCTGACTTGCGATACTCCTGGATCCAGTCACGCATTGCCATGCGGCCGACGGGATCGAGGCCGGACATTGGCTCATCCAAGATAAGCAAGTCTGGATCATGAATGGTGGCCTGTGCCCATGCGAGGCGACGGGCCATGCCTTTGGACAGTTTGCCCACGCGCTTGAGGCGGTGTTCCCACAGATCCACGCGACGCAGGGCAGGTTCGATCAGGGAATCGATCGCTCCCTTGCCCTTCGTGAGGTGCGGAGGGTTGTAGGCCGCCAGGTGAAAGCGCAGCACTTCCAGCGGATTGAGAACAAGCGGGATCCGGTTGACCTCTGGCATGTAGCCGATGCGCCTGCGCTGTTCAGGACCAACAGCTTCACCATCGATCATCACCTTGCCACGCGTGGGGCGGACAAGGCCGAGGATCAATTTAATCGATGTCGTTTTGCCAGCGCCATTATGACCAAGCAGGGCCGTTGATTTACCTGAACGGAACACAACGGACAGGTCGCTAACGATAGTCTGTCGTCCTTTGCGGACGTCGCTGTAAACAACCTTGGTAACGTCCTCGACCTTGACCTCAGGGGCTTTTGCCATTGTTCACCTCCGACTTCCGGGCACCATAAAAATTCTCCACCAGATCCCGTCCAAGCAACTTGCCCAGCCCGTCAACCAGCACCTGCATTTCAGCCGGATCAATCTGACTGCGATCTCTCAGCTTGGCGGCAAAACGGCCTGCATAGCGCGGTGCATCCGGCTTGGATG
>JBEGVZ010000031.1:0-3284 GCA_041178085.1 Pseudomonadota bacterium
CCATCCTTGGCGGGAGTGGCTTTTACTTCCTGATGATTTCGAAAGCCACCTCCCGTGAAGAAGCCTTGCTGACTGCGGGCGCAACACCTTCGCCGACGCCTCTGGCTTCATCTCATCATGAGGAAAAAACCAACCACACCGAACCCCAAATCAATGCAAGCCTGCCCGCATCATGGAGCTACCAGGGGTCGACCGGTCCCCGCTACTGGGCGCGCCTTGACCCGACTTACAAGGAATGTGGAGTGGGCAAAGGGCAGTCTCCCGTTGATTTGGACAACACACGCCTCGATCCCAAGCTGAAAACACTCTTGTTCAGCTATAAACCTGTCGACTTGACATTCACTCTTCGCGGGCAGGAAATCCTCGCGACCGTTGGGGAGGGGAATTTCGTAGAGATCGAGGGGGACAGGTTCAACCTGCACTCGATCACCCTGCATACGCCCAGCGAACACACGTTGCAGAGTGTCCCTTATGAGATGGAGGTTCAGTTCCACCACCGCTCTGCCAGTGGGGCACTGGCAACAATCGCTGTTTTTATCGCCTCTGGCAACCGCCACGAAGACTACGAACTTCTCCTTGCATCACTTCCGCGCGGCGAATCGGATGAGCGTCAGTTGAGCGCATTCCCCCTCCTCAACCTGCTGCCCAAAAAACGCACCTATTTCCATTACACCGGGTCGTTGTCACGTCCGCCATGCACACCGAATGTTGCGTGGTACGTATTCACTCTTTCAGTCGAAGCCGCACAGAAAGACATCGACCGGGTGGTCAAACAAGTGATCAACAACAGTCGCCCGCAACAAAAATCAGGCGGCAGGGCAATCACTCGCAGCAACCGCTGACAGCACAGGAATCACCCGTGGACAACCTCGTCGACATCAAGAAGGAACGCAAGAAGCGGAAAAGAGCCGCACAGGGGACAAAAACCCCGTGGAAGCAAAAATTTGCTGCCGCAGTTCAGATTGTACTGTTCCTGCTATTTTGCGGCTGGTTCCTGCACAACTGCGGACAAATCTGAAAAGACTGCCAGAGAATTTAGATCTCAAACGCAAATTGATCTTTTTTGCGGGTGTTGCAGGCCTTGCAGGCCGGGACGACATTCCCGCGGGTCGACCTGCCCCCGGAACTGACGGGAATGATGTGATCCATGGTCGCCGAGGATGCATCCAAGGCAACTTTGCAATAGTGGCACTCAGTTTTCTGGATGAGGTTTTGCCACCAGCGGGACTTGCGCAGTGTGCGTGCGGCAGCACGCTCCCTGACCACGTGGGATGAAGTCCCAGGCTCGTTCAATAACAAATGGAGATCGTCTCGCCTTCCCATGAAGGTTGGTACTAAACCATTATTCTATTAGAAACAATTCATTTTCTATGATCAGGCCATCACATCCCGACGCCGAAAAAACACGCAAGATACCGACATTATTAATAAAATTAGAACAAACCCGTACGCCGCACGCAGCCTGAGCTCCCCGTCACTGATCTGCTCCAGCCCAACAGCGAAACCAGAGAGGTTGAATTGCCTCAAGTCCCAGATCTGCGCGAGGGCCTTGACGATGACACCCGTTACCCGGTCAACCCCCGGCGGCAAGGCCTGATAAACCGGCATGGTAACAAGCCCGACAAACCATGTCGTGATGCTGGCAAACATGGCAATGGTCACTCCGGCAAATGTAGAAAAGAAAAGGGACAAAGCTCCAACCAGACACCACTCCAGAAGCTGGAAGGAGAAGAAAATCAGCTGCGGCCGGGACATCGCACCGAAGTCGTTGCCGAGCATGAGTAGCTGCCAAAACACGACCAGCATCAACCACAAAAGCGTCAATGCGAATACCAATCCCAGGTATTTTCCAGTCAACCAGGCGACTCGGCTTATTGGCGCCGCCAGCTGTATCTCAAGGGAACCGTCCGCACGAGCCTCACTGACGGTTTTAGTTCCCCAGAAAATAGCCACCAGTGACCCAGTGAGGTGAAAACCAAGGGCTCCGATATCAAAAAGGATCTTGCTGAATTCCTCGATCCCCCACTCCGACGCGATGTTGGCAAACATCGCGATGAACCCACCGGCGATCGCTGCTGGCAAAAATATCTTGTCGCGACGCAACAGAAGAAAGCTTTCCCTGGTGACCAGCGAAATAGCGCGCATGATCAATACTCCTTGGCAAAGAATTTCAGCAAGTCGTCCGGATCAATCAAGGGTGCTGGACCAAATTCCGTCACCAGCAGGGACTGCGCGAGGGCTGCCTGCATCCACGCGGCCGCCTCGGCATAACCCGGCAGTACCATGCGAGCCAGAAAACCATGGTGATGCAAGGCCGACCATGCAGGCAAACCCTGCTTTGAGCGCAGCGATTGCAAAGTCTTTTCGTCAACGCCTGACAAGCTGATCTGGTAAGCACCATTAGCCGCGACGTTACCCTCGGCAACTGCCCGACCAGAGCTGTAAACCAGCTGTCCCTTGCGCAGGACATTGACCTCTTCACAGAGTTCACCCACGGTGGCCAGCTCATGGGAACACAAAATGATGGTCTTTTCTAACTTGCGATATTCCTGGATCCAGTCACGCATTGCCATGCGGCCAACGGGATCGAGGCCGGACATTGGCTCATCCAAGATAAGCAAGTCTGGATCATGAATGGTGGCCTGTGCCCATGCCAGGCGACGTGCCATCCCTTTGGATAATTTTCCGACGCGCTTGTGGCGGTGTTCCCACAGCTCCACCCGGCGCAGAGCAGGTTCGATCAGGGAATCAATAGCTCCCTTGTGCTTTGCGAGGTTCGAAGGATTGTAGGCCGCAAGGTGAAAGCGCAGAACTTCCAGCGGATTGAGAACGAGCGGAATCCGGTTGACCTCTGGCATGTAGCCGATGCGCCTGCGCTGCTCGGGACCAACGGCTTCACCATCAATCATCACCTTGCCACGCGTGGGGCGGACAAGGCCCAGGATCAATTTAATTGATGTGGTTTTACCAGCGCCGTTATGACCAAGCAAAGCCGTTGACTTACCTGAACGGAACACAACGGACAAATCGCTCACGATCGTCTGTCGTCCTTTGCGGACGTCGCTGTAAACAACCTTGGTAACGTCCTCGACCTTGACCTCAGGGGCTTTTGCCATTGTTCACCTCCGACTTCCGGGCACCATAAAACTTCTCCACCAGATCTCGTCCAAGCAACTTGCCCAGCCCGTCAACCAGCACCTGCATTTCAGCCGGATCAATCTGACTGCGATCTCTCAGCTTGGCGGCAAAACGGCCTGCATAGCGCGGTGCATCCGGCTTGGATG
>JBEGVZ010000032.1:0-20435 GCA_041178085.1 Pseudomonadota bacterium
CAGCACTGGGATATCCAACCTGCTGGAAAGTTTCCCCAATCACAGGTATTTTGAGCCAGTTGGAGTTGGCAAGAAATTCCATCGCAGAGAGGGTGGGCGCGTGTTCGGAAACCTGTTTGGCAAGAAAAGCGGCAGTCTTGAATCCGGAACAACAATTCGGCCGGACGGGCTTGTTCCCATGGAATCGTTGCCCGCCAATGCTGAAAGCCATCTGCTGGACAACCAACAAGAACTCGATGGGTTGACCATAGATGCCTACGCGTCCCGTCAAGGAATATCCACCGAGCAGGTCTGGGAAAAGCTTCGCCGCGGCCAACTGGTCGGCAGGACCAGCCGGGGGCAGGTTCTGGTTTATGAATCGATCGGTGCAGCTGCCTTGGCCGTTCCGGCTGCCAACCAAAGCACGCGGGCAAGTCAGGATGGTGACCTGCCGCCACTGGAATTTGGCGGCGTCGCCGGACGCGACGGCGGACAAGACCACCATCAACAATCCTTGATGACGGTGGACGGTGCCGGGGCCATGTCCAATTCGACAGAGCTCGCCCTGCTTCTGGACCACTTGAGCCTGGCCAAAGAAGAAAACCGGGAAATCCTGCGCCTGACGCAAGACACCCTGACCAAACTGTCCGCGATGACTGACGCCGTTGTGCAAATGAAGGATGAAGTCATCAAGTCCAAGGATGTGCAGCTGGCGGACCTGCAAAGGGCCCTGACTGAAAAAGAGCAAAACATCGCGAAATTGCGTCAAGAAAAAGAAGACTTGGAGATGCTCAACCGCACGCTCGGTGAAGCCGCTGGCTTGCCGTGATCCCTACACCGGGCTCCCTCCACAGCACCCTGCAGTGATACACTGAAGTCTGGTTAATTCTGCGATTCCTTAACTTGAAGGAAGTGCCATGGCCGCGCGGGTCTGCAATCCGTCCGTTAGAGCTGCATTCGGCGCCGTGGCTATTTTCATGCTGAACGCGTCTGCTTTTGCCCAGGAAATACCGGAACACTACCAGCCAGCGGGCCCGCTTGGCAGCGGCGGCGCAGGGGTTGCGTCGACCATGGACGACGACGCAGTGTGGAGCAACCCGGCCGGTATCGCCCGGGTGCGCAAGGCGAGGTCAAAAAGCGGCGCAAGGACCAAAATCCCCAACCTGCTGCTCGGCGCAAACTCGCAGAGCAGGACTTTTTACGGCAACCTGCAGGCTGCCGGGGGCAGCAACGTCGAGGACGTAGCAGCTAATTCAGAAGGCCTTGGCAGCAAGCCGTTCTGGGTTCGCGCGGCGATGTTTCCGGTGACGATGTTCAGCATCACGCCGAAGTCCCCGGCGGCCTTCGGTATCTACATGAACTCCACAACCAGCGCATTCATCTCTGAAGAAGCCCCTGATGACGCCGCAGTCACGGCGATTTCTGACATCGGGGGCGTGATCACTCTTGGTCAGACCAACATGTCAAACCGGTTATCGACTGCAATCCAGATCCGCCCGGTTTATCGTTACGCACTGGAAAACACGATTCCATCAAACGACCTCTCGGACCGGACAGCGGTGCAACGCCACTTCACGCAGCTAGCCAACAAGACCAGCGCAGTGGCGATCGATGCCGGGGCCTTGTTCACCATCGCGGACTTCTGGTTTCCAACGTTTGGCCTTTCCATCCTGAATGCGCCCCTGGGGTGTAAATCAGACTACTTGAACCCCTTCACGGAAAAGCGTGAGTCCGTCTGTGGTACCAAGTTCACCGGCGATTTTGGCAGCCCGGATGCGATGTCGATTGTTGACCCTACCGACATTCGTGCGGGCTTCTCGATCACCCCGCGCTTCGGACGGGATATTGCGGCGCGCATTTCAGTGGACGCGCACCACATCGTCCTGACCGCTGGCAACAAAAACTACGGACTGCAGGGAATCGAACCTGGCAAACTGCTGCATGCAGGTGTCGAGATCTTCTCAGGTTCGCCTTTGACGCCGCCTGATTTCAGTCTGCGCCTGGGCACCAACCAAGGTTTCTTCACCTACGGGATCGAAGGCCGCTTCAGGTTTCTGGCTTTGTCATTGACATCTTATGGGCAAGACATTTCCGCAAGGACCAGTCGCCGGGAAGACCGGCGTTACCTGTTAGGCGCCAGCGCTGAATTCTGAGACGAAATGACCTGTATCCTGACCAGGGAGAAAAAAGTGGAACAGAGTTTGTTGATGCGTAGCCGGACTGCAAGGATCCTCACGACCGGTTGGGCCATTTGGTCGGTCGCTGCCTGCGTAACCACGCCTGACCCCAAGCCGCAAAAAAGCACGACGAAGAACGTGCAGGTTGCGCCACCAGCTCCCCCGAAGGAGACGCACAGGCCCCCGAACAAGCAGGGGCCGCTGGTGCTTGCACCGGTGCCTGATTCTGCCATCGCGGATTTTGCCAGCCGCCATGCCATTTCCGTGGCACAGCTGTCTGATGCGGATGAAGCCTTGCTCAAACGCATGCCAAACCAGCCTCAAGCCGGTTCGATGCACGAAGCCGCCCTGGTGCTCGGCATTGTCAAAGGATTCAATCCAGCCAATATTGACGGCGTCCCCGCCAAGGCTGCAGGCGACGTCGATGCGCCCGCCGTGGCACAAGTGCCGGATGCCGGAGGACTTGAAAAAGCGGCACTTGCGCGCGGCGTTGACTTGCCGGGTGCACTGGAGGTGAATCCGTTCCTGCAAAGTGCGACCGTCACCAGGCTGGTGTTCCTGGCCGCGGATCGCGGCGGCAATTCCGAAGCCTTCACGAAAAGACTGCGTGCAGCACTGAACCGTCAGCTGAATGAATGGAGTTCCCTGGCAGAGCGTTACAACGCGGGACAAGCCAACAACCTTGCAGCGACTGCAGCACCTGCTGCAGTCACGCCCACGGCTTCCACTCCTGAGGCGCAAGCGCCCCAGATGCCAGAAGGAAGCGTCAGCGACCTTCACTCAAGTGACGTGATCATCAACGATGCTGCCAAACAGGCAGACGAAGGCCAGTTTGACAAGGCAATCACCACACTGAAAAAAGTGAAGGCTGACAGCCCGCTTTCGAAGCTGGCAAAGGATCGTTCGATGGAATACGCGAACATGGCCGTACGTGACTTGCGGCGGCGTGCTGCCCAAGCATTCTCTGCGGCAGTCCAGGCCAATGACCCCGGCACAAAAGGAAACTACCTGGAGAAAGCCAAGACCCTCCTGGAAGAAGCGCTCGCCAAATACCAGGATGCCGACCAGTTAGGAACCGTTCGCGACAACCTGACCGTGATCAATCGAGACCTGGAAAGACTGAAAACGTCCCGCAAGCAATAAAAGAAAAGCGCCCCAAGGGGCGCTTTTTTCATCCACAAAAATGCAACTGTTTACTCGTCGTCACCGTCATCCGAATCATCTTCGGCGACGTCATCATCTGCGACAACGTCTTCACCCTCACCTTCACCATCAACGCGTGTACCCTGACGCAAGCGACTCATCGGGATCGGCACACCAAACTCAATTCCTTCAATTTTTGCGCCCAGGTCGATGTTCAGGCCGTTCAAGGAACGGACGGCTTCTTCCGGCGTTAAATAAATCGGATACCTGGCCTGATAGTTATAACTCTCGAGCACCTTGCGCGGTTTGATCATGACGCCCGAGAAAAGAAAAGGAACGCGCATGCGCTTCCAAAGCTGCAACACTTCTTCGATGAATCCAGGGCAAACGTCCTTCTCATCCTGCAGGTCGAGGACGAGGTAACGGAATTCATGCGCAACAAGCCAGTTGTGGAGTCCGACCGCGAGGTCCTGGCAAGCACTGCAATCCGTAGCATTGTGCGGGCAGGACTTGTGAACGTTCAGAATCACCGCTTGATTGATCTTCTCAGGAACGAGCTCGAGCATGGTTGCCAAGATACTCCCCTTGCATAGGACTGTCCAAAAAGGAACCGAACCCTAATGGATATGCAAGGAGACCGAAACCGGTCAACGGTTTTCCGCGGCACCGAACTGGCAGCAGGCATCGACCTGGCCTGCAATTGCGTCTTTTTTAAGGTCGACAACCGATTGTAATAACAGATTTTTCTTGATTCTAGCGGCCACTTCCCCGGCAATTTGCGGGATTTGTTTTTCGCTCACCGTTTCAAACTTTATCTGACTTGTCCTGACCTTGACCCTGGCTTCTCCCAGGAGGGTCAACAAACGGGCGTCCCGCCCGCGGTCCAGGACACCCGAGCCAACCAAGGATTTCCCGTCCAGGGTGGTTTCTGCAACCATCGTGACATGCCACGCGAGAACATCGGGACGATCCCGCAGAGGGGCAAGGGCCTTTTCCATCAGGACACTCCATTGGCATCCGTTGATGTCCCGGGCCCAGTCAAATGCTGGTGCTACCGGCGAAGTATCCCGATTTGTCTTCATGGGCCTGAACCCCGGCAAAAGATTTTTTGGGCTTGCGTCTATTGTACCTCAGCTGGGATGCTGGCGCATGCCTTGCAGCCCGGGGGAACGGATGTCGCAACAACCCAATACCAGCGTACCTGCCTCTCTGGCCGGGACGATCCGGTTGCTTGCCGTAATCCCTGTTATTTCTGCTCTTACCGGTTGTGTTTACCGTTTTTCCAACCTGCACGTAAATCCCCCGCAAGGGATTCGCACGGTTGCTGTCGAAGCCGTCTACGACACCAGCCGCGAAATCCTGCCGCACGAATTGCTCTGGGAGGAATTGCAGCGGGCTATCGCCTCTGAGGGACACCTGAGGCTTGTGTCCTCCAGCCGGGCCGATGCTCTGTTGCGGGCCAGGATCAAGAGCGCAAGATTTTCGCCCACCGGAACCGTCGTGCGTCCCCAGCCGATGATCAAGGATCCGCCAGCGATGCAGCCAGGTAATGTGCCGCACAGTTACCGTGATTTTCGTACGTTGACGGAAGCGGCTGAACTGATGCCTTCCACCAGCGTCGTGGTTGAGGTCGAGTTGCAGCTCTGGCACCTGGCCAACAAGGAGCTATTGTTCGAGCGCACTTACATTCAATCCGAAAGCTTTCTGTCGGTGCGACCATCGACATCACCCCGCAACAACCACCTTCGTGACGACGAGGCCTTCCGGGCTGACTTCGCCCGAATGTCCCGCAGCATTGCCGACCGGTTTATCAGTGACTTGTTAATGTGAGAGGCGGGATACAACCGGCGCGGCCATGTTAGGCAGCGACCGCGTCTGCCCCATGAAGGTCACGGCCAACTGCAGCAGGTAGGAAGCTGAAGACTCTGGCACGTCGTATTCCTTGGTCCTCAAGAAACGGATCCCCCAGCAGCCTGAGGTCGAATCAAAGGAAGCACCAACACGGGTCTCATAGGCCTCAACCACTGCTGCGTTGTCCTTGGAGCGGCGGCCCAACGTTGCAAAGAGGTTGAAGGTCGGGATCAACGTCGTTGCAACCGACAATGTGCGGGTCGTCACCAGCCGGTAAATCGACTTTCCATCGGGGTTGATGTCGACCTCCTTGTCCAGCGAATACCCAAAAGAGGCGGTCGTGTTGAATAGTCCAGGCGGAACAATGGCGACCTTGTTGCGGGTGGTGACACGATCATAGATGTTGTAGCTGGTAGACGAGGAAACACCCCACGCGCCTAGCTGCGTGCTCAAATCCAAGTAAGGCTCGCTCCATGGACGCGATTCGCGCGTGAGGGATTCTTCTCCCCTTCTCTCGCCCGCCTTGCGGAAATCGTATGTGATGCCACTGCTGAGTGACAGCAAGTCGCTGTGATCGCGATCCTCATTCCGGTAGCGATTGAAGAACCTGCGCGAACCATCCTTGCTAAACATGTCCTGATATCCCTTGAGCGGCCGGTCCAGCGCAAACAGGAGCTCCTTGCGCGCAATCTCCTGAAGCTCTGCCACCGGACGTCCGCCCGCCGGCGCCGCGCCGCCTGAGGCCGGCGTATCTTGCAGAAGATCAGCGGGGATCAGGCGCCAGCCCCTGGTGAACAGTCGCCAGCGGTGGCTCGTCGTCAACGTCACGGTCTGGTAGGGGCGTAATTGTTCGTCCTCAGGAAGGTCCATGTCCGTGCTGTCTGTGCGTGGCTGGTCCCGGTCAGACTGAAAATAGGTCGGAACCTGCGTGTCCTGGAGGCTGTCAACCCCGTATGGGCCGTTGCGCACGACGACGGGTCGCGTAGCAAAGGTGACAGACCAGTTCATCAAGTGCTGCATGATGCGGCGTGAATCCGACAAACCACTGGCAGGGTCAGGTCGCAGGAAACCCGATGCGTCCATGATGCCATCGATGGGTAACTGAAAACGCAAACCAAGGCGCCAGCTAGACTCCTGGGAAGTCTTATCCCCGTATGCGGCAGCTGAAATCAATCGCGTCTCGCCATCCAGGAACTGGTCGACCTTGACTGCAGAGCGAGAGCTCACCGGGGCGACAAAACGGGCTTCGAGGCTTTGCCAGTGACCATCGCCAAGCGAGATCTGGGAGGTCTCTGCAAAACTGTCAGCAGGGCCGTGATCCCGGATCAACAAGTTGCGGTAACGAACGTTGCCATACAAAGGCACCGGAGAAACATCGGGCGGCAGCAGGTCAAACAAACGGCTCTGAGCCGAAAACGCAAGCGGCAGTTGCTCGCCATCAAAGCGGTTTGCGGAACGAATGTTGTCTGCATAGCGGCTACCAACGCCGACATAGAAATCACGACCGTCGTGGTGAGCCATGATCCCCGCCCGGTTAAACGCCGGATATGCCCGGCCGCGAAGGACCGCGGACTGAAAATCATCGGGCAGGTAAAGGTCGTATTCGTAACGGTGATCCGTCTGCAACACCCCAGAGGTCACAATGGATGTGCGCGGCGTCAAGTATGACAGCCCTTTCCAATTCATGCTGCCACGCCATACGTTCTGCGGAGTCGACAGTTGCCGTCGCAAATCAGCATCGCATGCCGCTTCCCGGACGGGGTCACCGGACAGACAGTCCTCGTTTACTGAGTTCCAGTAATCCGGCTTTCCCAGTTCAGCCGTGATCGGGCCCTGAGCGGCGACCGGTTCCGAATCACCCATACCCTTTGTCGCAATTGGATTCTGGCTAGCCGCACGGGCATTGGCCAAACCGGTGGAATATAAACCATAAAGCATCTGGTGCCGTCGCACGTCACGCAACCAGATCTGGTCGCGCAATCCCTCGATGTTGAGCGACCAGCCGGCATTCTTCCGCGTCTGATGACGCGCTTCAAGCGCAAGCCGGGTTCCGCGCTTCTCGAACACTTCGGTCGCCACGGTGACGTCAGATTCGCGTCCGAGGTCAAAAAATACCGGCTGGGAAAAGACGCTTCCGGAGATATTGTCGAAGCTAAAAATCGGCAACAGAAACCCGGACTGCCGCGTATCCTTGATCGGCAAGCGCATATACGGCAGGTAAAAAACAGGAACGCCCTTGATTTCGACTACCGCATTGCGGAAATCCGCATAGCCACCGATTTGCGCCTCGCTCTTCTGGGCGCGAACCGACCAGGCAGGCGCCTCCCCTGGGTCACACTTGCAGGAAGTGAACACAGAATCGAGAATCTGGAAGTCGTTGCCATTCTTGCGCTCGATCGTTTCGCCACCGATGCGGAAGAAAGCATTCGACCCGACGGCGCTGAACCTGCGTTCGAGGTCCTCACGGTTCTTTTCCCAGTAAATTCTGCGCCGCTGGTACATCAATCGGCGGTCATTGCCGAGGCGGGCCAGCGCCGGATTCTCCTGGGCTCGTAACAGATCCTCCTGCTCAAGTAGAATCGCGTAGCGGTCGACCAGATCATTGGAAAGGGGTTCTCCCGCTGCCGCCGCAAGACGCGAGGCCTCACGCAACTTGGCACGTTCCGCTGTAATGGCACTGAGTCGTTGCTGGCGAGCCAGCTCGTAGTCAATCTCTGCCTTTGAAAACCCGAGTATGGCGTGTGAAACACTGGTTGCCTGCTCAGGGTCATTGGCAGTCATCTGCGCGCCATCGAGGCGGAAATCCCCTGTGCTCACAAAGAAACGGAGGCGCTCACCCGTAAATACCTGCTGGCTACTGATGACAACAATGTGACCTTCGGCCTCAATCACACCTGCCGACTGGTCAAACGCAATCTTGTCCGCAGAGACGATGTTACCTGCACCCAATGAAATCACATCGCCTTCAAAGATTTGCTGGCGACCATCACGTGTGAAGCTGGACGTACGTGCGTCAAAGAAAAGTTCTGGAACTTCCTTGAAGGGGCCCGTCACGCGCGAGATTTCGTCACTACCCTGGGCCAGGGATGTCTTTTCAAGACCCAGAAGGACCAGAGCTGAGAGCACCAGTGACATCGCGCATCGATAGGCAACGCAACAATGCTGCCGCCTGCGCCACCTGCCGCACGGGGATGGATGCATCGTGGCATGAACCCAGCGCCTCGAGCCGGTCTTTGGTAACTTTGTCTTCGATGAGTCTGCCAATCACATCTCCAACGGCCATCACTGAGCCACAAACGACCGTAGGCAACGCGGACTGCCCGGTCATGGCGCAAGCAGATTCAAAGTCCTCAGCCAGAGGCAAGGATGAATATCTGGCCGGCAGCATTCCGGCTTCCAGACTCCGGTCATTTGAGATCTTAAATAGCACAATGGGATGAAGCTTTCGCGTCAAAATGTCGAGCACGCCGCCAACGTCCTTGTCACGAAGGATCGAGACCACACCTGGCAAACGAACATCCGGTCCGAACGACTGGTCAAGCGCCTCGACAAAGCGGGCTGCGCCATGAGGGTTATGGCAAACATCAAGCAAGAAGGTTCGTCCACCCCCATCAACCAGTTGATGAAAACGGCCACAGACCGACGGCGCCCATGGGCCAGGACCGGAGTCGAAGTCCACCAGGCTGGCGGATGAAAGCGGCCTTACACCGCTACGTCGATGAAGGCACCAGGCGGCGACAGCCGCGGCTGTACAAAAATTATCCACGAGGTAAGGAGCAGCGCCCTCGAAATACCGTGGCAGATTGGCCTCCCAGGAGGCCATACTCGGAATGGCACAAAAAAAGCGGCCATTGCGATGCCCGAAATGAACTCCCAGCCGCCACAGCGGCGAACCAGCCTGGCAGGCTGCAGACTGGATCACCTCCAGCGCAACGATGTTGTCCGGGGTGTCGGGACAAAAGCCAGTGAACACAGGCCGACCGGCGCGGATGATTCCTGATTTCTCAAAAGCGATCTGCCGTATGGAGTTACCCAGGTACTCGGCGTGGTCGATCCCGATGCTTGTGATCACAGAACATCCAGGCGACGCGATGTTGGTGGCATCAAGGCGTCCGCCCAGGCCAACTTCGAGCACATTCAATTCAGTCCCGGCATCAGCCCAGACATCGAATCCCAGCAGCAGCGAGACTTCGAAAAAAGACAACTGGTCCCACACCGCATCGCCCAGGCGTGCACGCAAAGCGTGGATTGCGCAAACAAGATCGCTTTCGCGGACAATCCGGTCAGACACTTGAATCCGTTCGGCGAAGGAGATCAAGTGGGGCGATGTGAAGAGACCGCAGCGAAGCCCGCCCTGGGCAAGAAGTCGCCACAAAAAAGAAGACGTCGTACCCTTGCCGTTGGTGCCTGCTACCAGGATCGATGGCGTGCGTTGGGCGGCCCATCCAAGCATCTCATTCGCCAGCTGCACGCGAGCGAGTCCCGGTTTGATCCGGGCCACCCGCTTGGCAAAAATGACCTCAAACAGGCTGGTCGACACTTCAGTGACGCGACCCGCTCGCCTGGGCTGCGTGGTTGCCTGCCGGAAGTAGGATGTTGAGCATCTGGGATACTGTCACCCGCAACGAATCACGGTGGCAAATCAAGTCAACCATGCCGTGTTCGAGCAGAAATTCTGAGCGCTGAAAACCCTCTGGCAACTTTGCCCGGATCGTCTGCTGGATAACACGCGGCCCCGCAAAGCCAATCAGCGCTTTCGGCTCAGCGATGTTGATATCACCGAGCATGGCGAAACTGGCGGCAACGCCTCCCGTGGTGGGATGCGTCAGGATCGAAATGAAAGGAACTCCCGCTTCGCGCATCTTGGCGAGCGCAGCGCAGGTCTTTGCCATCTGCATGAGGCTAAGGATTCCCTCCTGCATGCGTGCGCCACCAGAGGAGCTGACCACGACGGCTGGTTCGCGCGCCTCGGCTGCACGCTGAAACAGGCGAGCGAGGCGCTCACCGACAACAGACCCCATGCTGCCACCCATGAATTCAAAATCGAACACACCCAGGTTCACCGGACGGCCATTCAACAAGCCTCGGCCTGTGATGATCGCATCGTAGCGTCCCGTGCGGGTGTGCATGTCACGCAACCGCTGACGGTAAGCCTTCGAGTCCTTGAACTCCAGTGGATCAGAGCTGCAAAGCCCGGCGTCGGCTTCTTCGAATGTCCCTGGGTCCATCAAGTTGGCGATCCGGTCTTCTGCTGGCATGTAGTAGTGATGGTTGCACTTCGGGCAGACATTCAGATTCGCAACGAAGTCCTTGCGAAAGACAACTTCGCCGCATTCTGTGCACTTTTCCCACAATCCGCTGGGCGTATCCTTCTTCGGACTTTTCGCAAGCGGTGCTTTTTCACGTGTCGACCAGGCCATGATGTTGCCTCCCGGCAGCAGTTTTCAGGATCCGGACGCTAACAAATCCTGCCGCGCGGGGTCAATCCAGATGGTCACGATGGAGGCCAACGGAGGCTCTGACCTTTTGGGGCTTGCAAGACAGCCGCGACTTGGTACACTCCCATTTAAAGATCTGACATCAGACAGTTGAGGCATGGCCTGTTGCCAGTAACAGGCGGAGTGAACGTATCCAAGGAGAGGATGCTTCTATGCTCTGTAAGCGCTGTCCGCACCACGTCCGTCACGGCAAGGTCGCCGCCGACGGGAAGACGATCGAATTCCAGGACCGCTGCGGCCTGAAAATGAAAAACCAGGGGGATCACCTGTGCCAGCATTATCCGTTCCCCAAGGTTTTTGATTACATCGATTGTGAAACATACAAGACGACATTCAAGTCAACCGGAATGAAAAACGACGTCGTGCCGACTTCGGATTTCCAGTACTCGGACAACTTCAATAGCCAGCCAATAACAGACATGGAGCTGCTGTGACGCCCGCGCGTAACGCAGGTTGAACACTAATCGGATTTCAAAATTTGGGGTTGCCCTTTGGATTTGGTGAAGGCAACCTCGAGTGACAAACCAATTCAAAAGAGGTGGTAGTAGTATGAATCGTGCTGAACTCATCGAAGCTCTTGCGAAAGAAACCAACACCACGAAAAGCGCTTGCGAAGCATGGCTGAACGCCTTCGTTGGCACCGTGGAAAAGAACATCAAGAAGAACGACGGCGTGAAGCTGATCGGCTTCGGTACTTTCACTGTCTCCAAACGCAAAGCTCGCACCGGCCGCAATCCCCAGACCGGCGAAGCGATCAAAATCCCGGCGCGTACGGTTCCAGTTTTCCGCCCGGGCAACGAGCTCAAGGCAAAAGCAAAGTAATCGCTAGCATTTGAATTTCCTGCTGGCTGCGAAGCTGGCAGGAATGTGGCCCACCCAAGGCCCCCTACACCGCAAACCTTGGGTGGGTTTTTTTAACTGCTCTATATCCCTGCGCCTGACTTCTGATGTCACTTCATCCTCCGTTCGGCTCCGGTCCATTGTGCTTCCTTCTAAAGGGGGAGAGCGATGGAGTGCCCAAACTGCAGAAGTTCCAAGTGCGCCATAAGAAAAGGTTTTTTTCCTCATCGGACGATCCCCGGCGGAAGGAGCCAACGATTCCTGTGCAAAAAATGTCACGTCTGGTTCTCGCAAACCAACGGCACCATGAATGCCCGTCAGAGGCGGCCTGACCTTCACCGTCCCATCTTCAATTTAATTGTTTCCGGCGTCTCTCAGCGCCGCATCGCGCTTCTGTGCGCGACCACCCAGATCACCGTCGCCAGAAAACTTGTCCTCATGGCTAAGTTTGCGAATTGTGATCAGAATCGAAGGCTTTCCCGTATGAAAAACTCGGTTGAAACTGCTGATTTTGACGAGATGGAAACCTCTGAACACACCAAATGCAAACCGGTCGCGATTGCCGCGGCCGTCCAGGAGCCTACGCGCATCATTTTGCGCCTGAAGGCCGCCAGCATGCCGGCGAAGGGGCGGCTGGCAAAGATTTCTCGCCGCCGCAACGGCAAGCGCATAGACGACAGAAAGTCAGCTTTGTCTGCGGTTTTGCAGGATATCGCCGGAGTCGCAAAGCCCGGTCTTATTGTTAAATCGGACCAGTGCCCGCGGTATCCCGATCTTGTGAAGAAGCATCTGCCCACGGCTGTGCACAAGACGTTTAAGGGACGCCGTGGATGTGTGGTCGGCCTGGGAGAACTCAAGGCCGGTGGCAGAGACCCCCTGTTTTCCTTGAACCAGACCTGCGCCATGGTGCGAGACAACTTGAAGTGCCTGGCCCGCCGGACGTGGTGCACCAACAAACGGATCGATAGGCTGCAGTGCCGGCTAGATCTTTACGTGTGCGCCCATAATACGAGGATCGAAATGCGGGACGAGACAGGGGGGAGGCCACGAGAGGCCAGTCCGGCTCAATGGCGGGTCTGGCCTCTCGAATGTATGTCACTCAGCGCGTGAGGCGCAGCCAAGTAGAGCAGTTCTAGAGGGCCACCCTCAGAAGCCCCCTAACCACCTCCGGCCAAAGCCGCCCATCGCTGCCTTTCCCTGCGGGCACATAGATTCTTGAGATCTGAGTGCGGATTGTGGATGCGTTCAGCGAGAAGAAATCCTCCACCGGGTAAACCCTTGGCACCTGGCGATCGTCTTTTTTGATCAGACGCAACTTGAAGCGCGAGGGCTCATCCTTCGAGTTACGGGGCCGGAAGCGGGTCAGCGAATTTGCGCTCGAGATTCGCTCATACGGGCAACCAGCTTTGGCGATGATGCCTTCGGCACGCGCCATCACATCCTCGCCGGACGTCTGGTCATCGTGACCGCTGATCTCAAAAATCCGCTTCCAGAACCTGCGGTTTAGCAGCAGGTCATCCATCGTGGACACGAAGTCGGCCATCGCCTCGGGCTTGTTAGCCAGGTGTTCTCCGGCAGCATCCATCAACGCAGAATGGATGCTGTGTTCGTCGATGCGCGCGTATTTCTCGGGCTCCGCTGGTAGCGTCCATCCCGGAATGTGTCGCGAAAGGTGCTTGATCATCGCCTCGGCTGCGACTGCCGTCTTGTGGAAGTACAGCTGCAGGTACATCGAATGGCGGGCGCGCAGGTAATCCTCAAAGGCAGCCATGCCAGAGAACTGAATCGCAAGGTGGACGGCCTGCTCCCGCGGATCGAAATACATGCCGAGCGAGTTCAGGATCCGGCTCTCATCGAAGATGCCATAGACAACACCGCACTCACGGGAATCACGCAGCAAGTAGTCCATGCGGTCGACGTCAAATTCACCGCTGATCAATTCATGGCAAAACCGATAGGCGCCAAAACGCCACAGGGGCGAGCCGTCGACGGGGGGGATGTCTGGCGACATGATGGCGGCCACATCCTGGGGATCGATGCGCATCACGCCGCTGGCTTTGTCCTCGCTGTAAACATCCCGGAACAACCGGTCCAGCAGCAGCAGTGTGAAGACTTCGTGGCGCACCGGAATTTTGGCAGGGTCTTTACCTGCCTTGCGCAAACCCTCAATACGGGTGGTTATCCAGTGGTCGAGCCAGGCTGGCCGCGGACGCGCAGATTCCTCGATGGTCTTCCACGAGGCAAGAAATACCTCGCCGGAGTGGGAGAATGGCGGGTGCCCCAGGTCATGAAGCAAGGCGGCCAGGCGAAGGGCCTGAAGCGTGTAAGCAGATTCGAAAAATTCATCGACCATGCCGAAAGTTGGCGAAAGAAGGCCGTGGGTCGTGCCCCCCTTGAGTTCCCGGTCATGGTAATCCGGAAACTGGCTCGCCCCGGCAGCGAGTCTTTTCTGGTTTGCACGAAGCTTTTCCCAGGCAACACCGGCAAGGTGCATGACCCCGAGGGAATGTTCAAAGCGTGAGTGGGACGCGCCGGGAAAAACGTATTGCAGGAAAGCGAGTTGCTTGATGCGCCGTAAACGCTGCACGTAAGGATGGGCGATGACCAGATCTTCCAGGTCAGAGACATCAATGGTGCCATGGACGTTTTCACGGATACGGCGAACAATCGGCAAAGAACGAGGCGCGTGCATCGATCAGAATTCCTCATAAAAGACACCGGTACAGTCTGCGACAGAGCGTACCCCGAACCTGCGGACCTCTGCGTGCAGCTCCGCACAAACCAGCCGTGCCGCAAACGGCCCCCGTAACCACAACGCGGACAACAATTCGACCGCTGATGCTCCACGGAGGATCTTCTGGAACGCGTCCTCGCCGGATATCACTCCGCCTGATCCAATCATCGGCAGTGCCCCCTTATGCACGGCCCAGGCCCACTCGAGGAGCTGGTTGCTGGCAGAGAAAGCAGGCGCACCAGAAAGGATCGCAGGCTCCGGCCAGGTGACATTCCGCCACGATCCGGCCACCAATCCCTGATAACCCAATTCAACGGTGGTTTCGACGAAGTTTTGAAATTCGCCCTTGGGCCATCCTGGCCCGATTTTTACCCAGATGAACGGGTTCTCGACGAGAGCCCCACCCGCAGCAAGGGCCTCCAGGATGCTGATTGCATCGCGGGAAGGCATTTCACTGGCAAAAGACAACACAACAGGTTGCGTCCGGGAACTGGCTGAAGCCCCACGCTGGGACAGCCTTGCCAGGGCACCCATCAGACCTGCGACCGCACGGACAGTGCCCTGGTCCCGGGCGACTTCCAGGTTAATCGCCACGGCAGCATTCCCGGAACGCGATGCCTCGCAGGCCCTGGCTGCCACTTCCTCAACATACCCGCCACGAGAGGGGGAAGCTCCGGAAGCACCAGCCCTGCGGTTACGCATCGACATGGTTCTGGCGGCGTAGTCCCTTTTTATCCGCAGTGCAGGCGACGACTGCCCGTCGAAGGACAGCGATCCGATTTCCACGAAGGAAAAGCCCATGGCCTCCACGGACTGCAAATGGCGACCATCCCTGCACCAACCGGCCGCCAAACCGACGGGGTGGGCAAGTTCGCCAAAACCGGGCAGCTTAACCCGCAAACCACTGGCCCAAAAAGCGTCGCCAGCATCATGAAAATCCGGTCCGGTAACCGCTACGCCTGGGAGCAAACCGCGATTTGCAAGGTCAAACACGGCCATGGACCCGCGACGTGCAATCTCTGGAGGCATCAATCGCAACCAGGATGTGCCCCCCTCCAAAAGCCATCCGCCCAGCCGGTCGAAAAAACCTCCCGACATGAAAGACCCCTTTGCGCCAAGGAACGTGTATAATGATTGTACGCCGAATTATTTGCGAAAGTCACAACCAGTCCAGCGGGGTCGAAATTGATCATCACTGCGATCAAATACCGCACCAAGGGGAGCAACGAGCCGGAAGTATTCCGGTTCACTGCCGGAACTGCCGGCCTCAGGCATGCGATCTGTTTTCAATCTGCCGGCCCTGAAGGCGTGGCAAAAGCACAGGCCGCACTCGCGCTGGTCCTGAACGGAACGGCATCGGGGCTGGTTTCTGACGCAGCCATCCAGATTGCAGACAGCGCCGGAGATACCTGGGTATTGACCAGGGGATCCCAGGGCTTCTCGGTGAGCCGCAACGGGGAGTCTTTGTCCAGCGAGCAGGTCAGGAAATCCCTGATCTCTGCCTTGCTAGATATCGACCTGGCCATGGGCAGCGGGGGTGCGGGCACTGGCGTTTACGCAGATGGTGATCCGATTGCTGCGATGCTTGAAATCAGCCGCGGAAATGGTGGCCGGCTCGTGATCACGCCCGCGGGAGACGACGGGCATGCACGGACCAAAGGTCAGGAAACACAATCGACGGAAGATAAATTCCGTGGTTTCGTTGACGATGCGATCAAGTCGGCGACCTCCCAGATTGCAACTTTCCTTGGCGCCAGCATCGTGCCGCGCATCCACGCGCATGAAGGACTCCTGCCAGACCTGGTTCGCAAGGTGGAACCGCTGGTCAGGGAAGCACGCGATCTGGAAATGCAAGTCAAGGAAGTCGAAAACCCGGATACGTTCTCGCGCGAAGACCAGAAACGCCTGGACGCGCTACTGCCGGAGATCGAACTGATCGACCGGATCAAGGCCCTTGCGATGCCGCTGCTCGACCCTGCAGACGGAATCAGCGCAATCCAGGACAGGCTCCGCGCAATCGACCATGAATTGTCGCTGCGCCTGTCGAGTTCGGGCTCACAGACCCTTCCAGAACTCGCGCATCCAGCACTGAACAGGGAATGGCGGAAGGCGTTACGTCCCCTGGCACAGTATCAGGCCGCCAAAGCCTTGCTCGAGCAATGGCGTAGCCTGCTCGACGGAACCAGGGACGAACTCGATCCGCTCATTGCGGAACACCTCCACTCGGTTGAAGAGTCAATCCGCAGGGACGCCGAGTTGTCTGGCGAGCTGGAATCCAGCATCCAGTTTCTGCGCTTGAAGCTCACGCCCGTACCATCTTCGATCGCCGCATTCCAGGCGCCCTCGGCGGCAGAGCCGCGCTACGCTGCGCATGGCGGAGTGCAGCGCACCGTCAATACGTGGTTCGACAAGTTGAAGGATTCCATTCAGGGAAGCCAGCCAGCGCCACAGGCGGCAATTCCGCAGCAGCGCACGACTGAGTTTCCCCCGCGTCAGTACATCGAAATGCTGGAAGCCACCGAAGTGGCGGTCACGTGCACCAACAAGCGGCTTGATGTGATGCAAAGTCATGTCGAAGCAATCCGCTCTGATATTGACGCGCAACGTGACAGCTTCATGTCCAGCATGAAGCGCATGGATGAGCAGTGCCAGGAAGCCAACCGCAACTGGCTTGAGGTTGCGCGAGAAGCTGGACTTGGACCGGAAGCTTCTGATTTCCAGGTGGACCAGTTGGTTGACTTGCTGCTCAATCGGTTTGAGTTGCTCAAGCTACAGGAAGAAAAAGAGGAACTGCGGAGCAAGTTGCAGGACCGACTGGCCCGCTTTGACGCCCTGGAAAGGCTGATCACGGAATGGCGCCAGATGACGGACAGCCAGAAGGCGCTGGACTTGTCTCATCCGGGGATCATTATCTCCGAAGCACGAGCGATCATCCGGTACCGCGACGAGAAGAACAAGGTTGCTGAGCGCCTGCGGCAGCTCAAGGAAAAGAGCAAATCGACCTTCAGCAAACTGTCCCGCCTTGATGAACGGGCCCTCAGACTAAACCGTGACTGGCAGGCAACCTTGCAAGAATACCGCCTGCCTGCTGTCAGCGCGGGCGATCCAAGGTGGCCGGAGATCCTTGATGCGGCACGCCGTATCACCACCCTGGGCCGCCTGCTGGCCGAGTTCGCGACGGAATGTGCGGCAGCAGCCCAGAACAGGTCGCACACCAGCCTGCAAGAAAACGCTGCGCGCGAGGCGGCCGGTAAACCGGTACTTGTCTATGTCTGGCGCGTTGAACGGTCGACCGAGCTTGACCGGGAAGAGTTCATGCGTTTCACGAGGGAACAGTCGTCTGGCGCGCTGCTTGTGGTGCTGACTGCAGATCCCTTGCTGGCGGCTGATTTGTACCATCATGGTTCGGGCCGTGCGATCGAGATCCGCCCACAAGCGAGGATCGCCGCACAGCCGCCACAGCTCCAAGACCCGTCGGCAGGGACATTATTGAATCCGCGTGCACGTCAGGCTCTCGCTGCATTGACGAATCCGCGGAAGTAATTCTTTGTTGATTTAAAGTTGCGTGTGATATTATTTTTTAGATCATCGCTTGAAAAGCGTTCAAGCAAGCATTGTTGTGAGGACCAGGTAAAAAAACCGGTCACAGAAGAATCATTCAAGGAGGAATTCTATGTTGGGTGTAATGGAAGCAACCGTCGAGGCGCAAGCAGCAGCACCGGCCAAAAAGAAGCCGGCCAAGCGCCGCAAAAAGGCCAAGAAAGCAAAAAAAGCCAAGAAAGCTGCCAAGAAGAAGCCAGCTAAGCGCAAAGCCTCCAAGAAGAAGGCCACCAAGCGCAAAGCAACCAAGAAAAAAGCGACCAAGAAGAAGGCCAAGAAGGCCGTTCGTCGCAAGAAAAAGTAATTGACGCGGGCAGTTAAATGCCCTGTGGTCCAATCACTTGAAACCGCGATCCAGGATGGATCGCGGTTTTTTTGTTGTTGCCGTACCTCTCACGGGTGGGCATAACCTAGGCTCGCGAAATCGCAGTCAAACTGCCCTTTTTGTTCAAGGAGTCCCGTCCCGTGAATTCTGTGCTGGTGATCTATGCTTGTGCCCTGTTGGCCGTCGTTGCAGCGCTCTACTATGCCGCGCGGGTCCGTGCCGTAACCCTCGAATCCGGAGGTAACGCCCAGGAGGTTGCCCGCTTCAAGGAAATCTCCGATGCGATCGCTGAAGGCGCGATGGCGTTCCTCGCACAAGAATACCGTTACGTGGGAATCTTCTCGGTGGTTTTCGCGGGGCTGATTTTCTTCGCGCTCGACGATAGCGCCACTCCAGCCGTCAACGAAGGGTTTTACAGCGCCGTCGCATTCGCCTGCGGCGCTCTGATTTCCTCGCTCTGTGCGTTCCTGGGGATGAAAATCGCGACGATGGGCAATGTCCGCACGACCGTGATGGCACGCAAAGGCATCAGTGATGCGTTTAAAGTGGCCTTCCAATCAGGTGCAGTGATGGGCTTCGGGCTGGTAGGCTTGGCAGTTCTCGGCCTGTTGACCCTTACCCTGGTTTACACAGATGTGATTGGTAACATCCACCTGACCATGGAAATGGTGGCTGGCTTTGGCCTCGGCGGTTCTACTGTCGCTTTGTTCGGCCGGGTCGGCGGAGGTATCTACACCAAGGCAGCAGATGTCGGTGCGGACCTGGTCGGCAAGGTCGAACAGGGCATCCCGGAAGACGATCCCCGCAACCCGGCAGTCATTGCGGACAACGTTGGCGACAACGTCGGTGACATCGCTGGCATGGGCGCAGACCTCTTTGGTTCATGCGCCGAGGCAACCTGCGCAGCTCTTGTAATCGGGGCCACTGCAACGGCCATTGCCGATAACGAGGCAGCCCGTCTGTACCCGATCCTTCTGACCGCCGTCGGAATTCCAGTTTGCCTTGTGACTGCTCTTTTCGCGCGCATGGCACCTGACGCAAAATCTGCCGAGCCTGTGCTCAAGCGCCAGCTGCTTTTGTCGACGATTCTCATGACTTTTGCCGTAATCGGCGCCACCAACTGGGCCATGGTCGACAGCTTTGACCTCCATGGCATGACCGTGACGCGCGGCGGAGTCCTGACCTCAGTGCTCGCTGGCCTCTGGTCCGGCCTGCTGATCGGATACGTCACCGAGTACTACACGTCCCACGCCTACAAACCAGTCCGGGGCGTGGCTGACGCCTCCAAAACGGGTGCTGCCACCAACATCATCTACGGCCTTAGCCTTGGTTATGAGTCCGCTGTCATTCCGGTCCTCGCCCTCGCGGGAACCACCTACCTGTCTTGGACCCTGGCTGGCATGTACGGGATCGCCCTCGCTGCGATCGGCATGATCTCCACCATCGCGATCGGCCTGACCATCGACGCTTACGGCCCGGTCAGCGACAACGCCGGCGGCATTGCCGAAATGGCGGAACTCGGACCCGAAATCCGCAAGCGCACGGACATGCTGGACGCCGCGGGTAACACGACCGCTGCCATCGGCAAGGGGTTTGCGATCGGATCGGCCGTGCTGACCGCACTTGCGCTGTTCGCTGCATTCCTTACCCGCTCTGGCGTCGAAACCCTGAACCTGCTTTCTCCAAAGGTTTTCGCAGGTGTGCTGGTCGGTGGCGTACTGCCTTTCCTGTTCACCGCGCAAACCATGCTTGCAGTGGGCAGGGCCGCTTTCTCCATGATCGAGGAAGTCCGCCGCCAGTTCCGTTCCATCCCCGGCTTGCTTGAAGGCAAGGCGCGCCCGGACTACAAGAGCTGCGTTGCGATCTCGACAAAAGGAGCGCTCCGCCAGATGATCGCGCCGGCTGTCCTCGTGATCGGCTCACCGCTTCTGGTTGGGGTTGTCTTCGGAATCGAGGCACTTGCGGGCTTGCTAGCTGGTTCGCTCGTAACTGGAGTCGTGATGGCTCTCGCCTCGTCCAACTCGGGCGGCGGCTGGGACAATGCAAAAAAATACATTGAGAGTGGCGTTCATGGCGGCAAGGGCAGCGAAGCCCACAAGGCGGCCGTTGTTGGTGACACCGTTGGTGACCCGTTCAAGGACACATCGGGCCCTTCCCTGAACATCCTCATGAAGCTCATGGCAATCTTGAGCCTGGTTTTTGCTCCGTTCATCAAATCGGCGCACATGGTAGTTGCCGGCTGGTTTGGAATGTAAAAACGGACCAGAAAGCGAATTCTCGTAATCCAG
>JBEGVZ010000033.1:0-13703 GCA_041178085.1 Pseudomonadota bacterium
CGTATGACCTCGATCTGGTTCACAAAGGGACGACCGTAAACCAGCAAGGAAACCTCTGGTTCCGCATGCATGGGATAGAACGCAAAACGGAAATCTCCGGGCTCGCGAATGTCGAAATACCGCTCTGACAACCAGCCCTTCTGACGTCGTGCACGCACCGGATTGATAACGGCACCATAGATCAGGGCTTTGATCATGTCGGGCACGTGATTGTCCTGGTAGGCACCGCTACTGCGGTAGAGCATGTAATTCGCGGCCTGACGCACCAGAGAGCGCAGAGGCCCACGCAGGAAACCCGTTCGCCGGGCTGGCTTATCAGAAGGAGCGACCACCCCTTCATAACGGCCCTTGGTTGCCCTGAACTTCTCTAGGTACTGGCGCGCATCTCCATCCTTCTCCGAACCAGATTGCCGGACCCGGGCATAAAGATCCCGGATTTCGACCGTCGGGTCGAGCAGATCGTCGGCAAAATAAACCCGGTCACCGATGCGGGACGGACGCAAGTTCAGAATCTTGATCCCCCTCGCCTTTGCCATCTTCGCCAGCAAAAACTCCAAAAACGTCACCGAAATGAAGCCAATGATCACATCGGGGCGCAATTGATTGAGCAGCTGATCGCACTGCTTCACTGCGCGCTCTAGAATCACAAGAAGTTCGTTGTCAGAGAACCTGCGTGAATAGTCCTGGGTATAGGAACAATGCCGTCCCATCGCCAGACGACGGTCGCTCAAGACCACGTGAAATAGATTTTCGACAGCCAGTTTCTTTTCCCATTCCCGGAGGAATTTCATGTCGGGGGTCCCCGACGGGTTATCCGTAATCTCCCATTCCTTCAAAAGACAGGGGTACGAACGCTCAAAGTCAGGGTTGTTGCGCATGAACTTGGCGTAAAACAGCTTGTCTGCAACGACAAAGCCACTTTCTTCGATCCGCAGGCGTTTGCTCATTTCAGCGGCAAGTCCGCTGAAAACATTGAGTGTCTGGTTCTGGGTACAAAAAAGAATCCGCATTTTACACTCCACGCGCGGCCGACATAATCTGCTCCGCACAGGCAAGGTCTTCCGGGGTGTCAATATCAATGCTGGACGCCAGCGACATTTCAAAGCCAATCGTCGAGGGGGGCATCAAGCAACCGCGCATCAGGTCAGAAAACCGGTAAATATATATTGCCCCGTTCGGACGAAAGACAGCCGGCAACTCTTGCCGTTGCATGAACGGGAACTCGTCATTGACGATCCCACGCAGAAAGCCATCTTCACTGGTGAAGAAGTTCTTCAAGCATTTCGCATCTTCGCGCACCGTGCTGATCAATGCACCTGCGCCAGAGCTCAAAAAGACGTCCAATGCGCGACGCACATCCGTTCCCGACCGTAATGGCGAGGACGGCTGCAGAAGCATAAGGAGCCCATCCTTTTTGACCTTGGCGGACTCTTCCAATCCGAAAAATGCATCCATTGCATGTTGCATGACGGGAAGCATCGGCGAGGAATCCCCGGCTAGAGAGCCTGGTCGCAAGAGGGGCTCCGCTCCGCTTTGCCTGGCCAAATCAAGTATCTCGGGATCGTCAGAAGAGACATAGACGCGATTGATTCTCTGATCAAACAGCGCTGCCTCAATCGAATGACTGATCAGGGGGCGACCTTGCAGAATTGCCAGATTTTTGCGCGGAATACCCTTTGACCCGCCTCTGGCTGGAATCAAAGCGACAATTGGAATGTCTTTGCTGGAACCAGCCATCACATCCTGCCCAGGTCCCTACACCGTGCCAAAGATCTTGTTGTATTCGCCCTCTGCACGTTCCAGATCCTGGCGTTGTCCGACGTCAATCCAATACTCACAGACCGGAAAAGCGGCGGTGCATTGGCCGCGTTCACGAAGCTGCTGAAATAACTGCGGCATGTCCAACGACTCGTTTGGCTTCAAGATCCGCAGCACTTCCGGCGACAAGACGTAGATCCCAGCGTTTACAAAAAAGCGATGGGTTGGTTTCTCGTCGATTGCCTGGATCCTTGATTGCTCATCTACCGTGACGACACCGTAAGGAACTTGCATGTCAAACTCACGGACAGCCATCGTCGCAGCCGCACCCTGCTTCTGGTGAAAGTCCAGCATGCGATCGAACTTTATATTGGTCAGCACGTCGCAATTCATGACCACCATCGGCCAATCCGGAACCTCTGGCAGAAGAGCCAGCGCACCTGCGGTCCCGAGCCTGGTATCCTCACGCAAATAGTCAATGGCAAGACCAAAGCGGCTGCCATCACCGAAATGGTTCTCGATCATGTCCCGCTTGTAATTCACGGACAGGAAAACCTTGGAAAACCCCTGCTCCGCAAAGTTCGATACGATAGTCTCCAGGATCGGACGACCACCAATTGGCAGCATGGGCTTTGGAACATCCTGCGTGAGCGGGAATAGCCTGCTGCCAAGCCCTCCGGCCATGATAATCACCGGGTTGGCCTTGGCCGTCGACTTGCTGCCTGCACTGGCTTCTTCGACGCCAATCAGGACAAGATTGCGGTCAACAACCGGGACCTGCCGGGCACCTCGCTCAACCACCTGTCTCTGCAACTGCGCAAGGTCCGTATCCGGCTTCTTGACAACTGGATTCGGATTCATCGCAGCGGTGACCAGCGAATCAAGCCCCTGGCCTCGCAGCAAGGCCCGCCGGATGTCACCGTCAGTCACCGTCCCCAATAACCGGCCACTGCCGTCAACGACGAACGCCATCTGGCGACCACCAGAGTCGATGGTCTGCATCACTTGCCGGATCGATGCATCAGCCGGGGCAAGACTTTTTTTCCAGTCTCTTTTCAACGAGTCCCCCAAAAGCCAGGATTTATGGGATCGTCATCTGCTTGGTGATCAAACGACCATCAAGCGAGATCCGCGCAAGAACATCTGCGATCTTCTTTCCAGCATCTCCGACCCCATAAGGGTTATGCCCCTCATGGCATCTCTTGATGAAACCCTTGTCGTTCAGACATTTCCTGACGGCCGCAAGAACTTCATCACGTCCGTAGCCGGTTTTGATTACATTTTCGCCGGCCAAGCGACCTTCCTGCCGGGATCCAATGTCTACCGTTGGACACCCAAAAGCCGGAGTTTCCTTGATGCCGCTGGATGAATTACCGACACAGGCACCCCCGGCAGGGCCACGACCACAAATGTTCAAAAGTCCGTGGTAATTGCTACGCCCAAGACTCTTGTGCAATTGGACATTGGGCACCCCTTTCCCCATGAAGCGCTCAAGTTCCGTCGCGATCCGGCGTCCACCCGCATCGTTGTTCGGGTAGGTCAAAATCACCTGAACACCTTCCCAAGCCAGGATTTCCATGGCTTGAAGAGGCCCCTCCAGCTGCCTTGCGGCATCCTCAAACTGAGTCGTCACAGAATGCTGGGTGAACACCACCAAGGGCTTCGACAGGTCCAGGTTGTACCTGGCAACAAGGTCCTCCTTGGATGCGTAAATTCCGTCAGCGATCAAATCGATCGCAGGAAATCCAACATTGAATACCCGCCAAGGCTCCTCACCCATGACCCGGATCCTGTTGGCAGCGTTTTCATTGGTCGTGAAGTGCAAGTGCGCCAACTTTGTCATCGCGTGACGGACGGAGTCATCCAAGGCACCACCTTGCGTGACATCCCCACCCTCGATGTGAGCCGTTGGAATACGCATTTGAGTGCCCGCAATCATGGCCGCGAAACCTTCAAATCGGTCTGCGTAGACGACGAAAATGTCGGGCTTCAGCCGATCAAGTGCCTTCGAAATGGAAAGGACACCGCTGCCAATTGCCTGCGCAGTGGCGTAAAGCGTGTCGGCATCCATGTCGATCGCAACTTCCGAGTGAATCTCAAAGCCGTCTTTTTTGATTTCCTCAAGTGTCGCGCCGAAATTCCGGTCCAGATGCGCACCGGATACCATCAACTGGTAAGACAAATCCGGATGCCGCGAAATCGCACGAAGAATAGGGAACTGCAGGCCATACTCCGCCCGGTTCCCGGTAAATACTGCAACGACTCTTTTCTGTCCCATCAGCTGCCTTTTTCTTTCTGCAAAAGATTCAGGCCATCGGCAAGCGCCGTGGTTGCCCGCCACTTTAGCAAGTCAGCGGCAAGTTTGCTCGACAAAACAACGTGGGACGGGGGAATCGACGGTTCATAAGCCGCACGCGAAATGACCTTGGGAGCCGGGTGTCCGCCGAGCCGGCCGATCAACTTGGCAAGGTCCTCCACAGAGGTTCCGATACCGGTAGAGATGTTAAACACCCCGCTCGCATCAGAACTGACTGCCGCGGCAAACGCCCTCGCCACGTCGGCTACGAAAATGTAATCCCGCACCGGACTGGCATCGTTGACGTGGATCACCGGCCCCTTTCTCGCCTGTTCAATGACCTCCGAAAGCACGTTCCGGGGCGACATCCCGGGTCCGTAGGTGTTGGCAAGGCGAAGGATCGTAGCCGCCGCGTTTTCGCGTAAAAAGGCCTCGCTACGAACTTTGGAACGGCCGTATTCCGACGCGGGCTCGGTGGGCGAGTCTTCTGTGAGCGCCCCCTGAACCCTGTCCCCGTATACGGCCGCGCTGGATGCGTAAATCACCCGTGCAAATCCCGCCTCAACGACCTGGCGAAGCACCTGCTCGCCACCTGGGTAAGGGATTCCCTCCGTAAGGGCACTACCCTGGGCACCCGCCAGATTCGACTCTGCAAGGTGCACACAGACATCTTCCGGTCCGGGAGCAAGGCCACGGTATCCTGGCGTGTGGACGACACGCAGAAGCTCCCCGCCTGCACCCGCGCGGTCAGCAAAAGGGGAATCATTCCCAGCCGGGCGCGTCGTGCAGGCAAGAACCTCGTGACCGACGGCGACAAGGGCTTCGCACACATGCCGGCCAATGAACCCCAAACCACCCAGCACCCAAACCCGCTTCATCGCGCGCCACCCAAATTGGATGCATCAATCAATCGACGCCAATCGTTCAAAGGTGAAAGCCTTCGATGTCCTCGGGGTTGACATGGATGTCCGGCGACAATTCGCGAGTCGCACGCTTACCCAGGACATCCTCAAGCCGGTTTGCCAGGATCCTGCCTGTGCCCGGTCGCTTCACCCAAACGTTGTCGTGGCTGAAAACCTCGCCTTTTTTAACCGGCCTGATTGTCACCACGGTCGAATAAGCAAAGTCAATGACCGGCTGTTCTTCCTTGAGGATGGTTTTTGATCCGCCGCGGGCTTCCCAGATGGCACGCGAGCCAACGATCAAATCCCGCAGCTCATTCGGCTCAATCGAAATGCCAGTGTCGGGGCCCGGCCACTGCCGTGAAATCGTGAAATGCTTTTCAAGAATGGTCGCGCCAAGCGCCACGGCTCCAAGGCCGGTCCAGATGTTCAGCGAATGACAACTCAACCCAACCGGCAGATCCGGAAATTCCGTCTTCAAGTGTGTCACCGCTCCAAGACGTACTTTTTCGTAGGGCGTTGGATACATGCTTGTGCAGTGCAGCAGGGCCAGCGGAACATTGAACTTCCTGATCGCCTCCACTGATGCGCGAATGGCCGGCATGTCATTCATCCCGGTCGAGAGGATGATTGGCTTACCCTTCTTGGCGATATGCTGCAGGAGGGGGATGTTATTGCACTCCCCTGAACCGATCTTGAAGGCCGGCACACCCATGGCGTCCAGACGGTCACAGGCTTCCCGGGAAAACGGTGTCGAAAGGTAAGTAATGCCTTTTTTCTTGCAGTAGGCTTGGACCTGCCGTTCTTCCTCTTCAGTCAGCTCACAGCGCTTGATGATATCCCAGAGCTTTTCCTTTGAAATCTGCCCGGGCGTCATGTCGGTCGGAACCATCTCCTTGTCCGTGATATGACACTGGAACTTCACAACCTCCGCGCCCGCATCGACAGCGGCATCAACAAGCGCAATCGCCTTGTCCAGCTCACCCTCGTGGTTGATACCCACTTCAGCGATCACATAGGGCGCGTGGTCGGGGCCAATTTTGCGCCCTTCAATTTCAAAGTTCTTCAATTTTCGACTCCTTCAAATGTTGTATCTGCCGGGCTTGTAAAGTTTCATGGCATGACCAGACCGGAACCATTCGATGGTCTCGCCGATTCCCTTTTTGAAACCTTGCAGGCCTGCGTATTGAGGTTTCCACTCAGTCAGACTCAGGATCTTGCTGTTGTCCCCCCAAAGACGATCGACCTCGCTGCGCTGGGGGCGAACGCGGTCCCCATCCAGCTTGATCACGGGGTTGACAGACAGGACTTCTGCAATCGCTTTGATCGAGGCCTCGACTGAAATCTCAAAGTTACTGCTGATGTTGACCACTTCGCCGACGGCAGCGTCAGCCTCCGCGAGAGCAATGAACCCTGCCGCAGTATCAGCGACAAAGTTAAAATCACGCGTCGGATGAATGGCGCCGAGCTTCAATTCGCCCGCACCGGCCAAAAGCTGCGTGATCACTGTCGGCAAAACGGCCCGGGCAGACTGCCTTGGGCCGTAAGTGTTGAACGGCCGAGCAACTACGACCGGGAAATCAAAGGACCGATGAAACGAGATGGCAATCTGGTCAGAACCGATTTTTGTTGCCGAATAAGGCGACTGGCCGTGAAGGGGATGTGCCTCAGTGATCGGGACAAACTGCGCAGTTCCATACACTTCGCTTGTCGAGGTTTGAACGAAGCGCTTGACCCCCGCCCGACGCGCTGCCTCGAGCAAATTCAGCGTCCCCTTGACGTTGGTTTCCACGTAAGTCGCAGGACTGTGATAGGAGTAAGGAATCGCAATCAACGCCGCGAGGTGAAAAACAACGTCAATTCCCTCCATCGCCTTCATGCATCCGTGCGGGTCGGTGATATCGCCGGCAAACACATCCAGCTGCGATTTCTTGCGTTCGTCAAGGTATTCCAGCCAGCCCCAAGAGCCGCTTGAGTTGTACCGGACAAACGCCCGGACCTGACAACCGTGTTGGATCAGCGCTTCAGTAAGGTGCGATCCAATGAATCCACCCGCACCAGTGACAAGAACCTTCGCTCCCTTGATGCGCAAATTAGCCTCCGAGACAGCTACAGCCAGCTTGACGATGTATGACCCATTTCATATTCTCGGGCACCAAAGTTTTCCACCCAAAAGTCTCGAGAGTATTGAAAAATTGGCTGATTTGAACGTCCAATTACCGACCCGGAGCCGGATCGAGCGAGCCCAGCAAAGGGCACGTGAGTTCGTTCTGGCCTGTCGCACGGGCGAGACTGAATTCAGCCTCACCAGGGGTGGTTCAAGTTCCTGTTTTTCAAGGTGTTTCGGCCTTTTCAACATTCACCTGCTGGGTCTGGGCCACGAAATCTCAGGGCTGGAAGCCACCCTGGCTGCGCGAATCTGCGCGGATCTTGACGAGACCCTTGCCAAACGCAAAGCCCAGGGAGCTGACCCCAGACAGGATAAACACTACCTGCAGCTTCTGACGTTTTCCCTGAGTGCCTTGGCGACCATCGGCAAAGTTGCTGACGCGCCGCTGGAAGACCACATCAAGCCCTTGCTGTTAAACGCCGACAACCTGGATAACTTCCTGACCCAGGCGGGCGTCTTCGAGGGGCGCGCAACATCGGGCAATCTCGCCATGTTCCATGCGATCCTGCTCTGGCACGCACAGATTTACCTGGGACTCGACACCTCCAGCGCAATCTCCAAATGGAATGACCTGCACTTGCAGAGGCGAAACCGGTTTGGCTTCTGGGGAAGTAGTTCAAACATGACCTACCTGCAGTTCCAAAACGGGTTCCACCAGTACGAGATGCTAAACTACCCCACCCTGAGGCTAGACGAAGGTGCGGAGCTCGCCGCCCGCAACGCCGCGCTCATGGCGGACCGTGCTGGACAGTTTGCGCCGTATCCGGGCGGTGGCGGTTGCTATGACTTCGATGCGGTCGCGCTGATAGCTGCGTCCAAAAACTCCCGCAAGTACGCGCCACTGTTGACCCGGACACTCGATACAATTTTGTCCGCGCAAAACGATGACGGTGGTTTCTGTGAGTCGCGTATTGTCCGTCCGCGATCGCCAAAAAACCTGTTCCGCCAAATCGCTCACTGCATCCGCCCTGAAAAACCGGGAGCGACTGAACGGTTGCGCTACTTCGCCACATTACAGCGACCCAGGCACGACATTGTCACGACCCATTGGACGAGTCGTCACCGCCGGTGGGATGAATCAGACCTTTGGGATACCTGGTTTCGTTTGATGGCAATCGCGACCATCGACAAAGTTCTCGCAGCAGGCAGCGGCGTCACATGGCGATTCATCGACTATCCCGGGATAGGGTATAAGCCGGACGTTCCGAAGACGCAAACTCCGGAGCGAAATGCGTGAAGGAAACCACCGGTAAAAATCTTTTTGTCATTGTCCCGCAACATGTCCCGAGCGGCCCAGTAAAAGGCGCCCTGGCAATATGCAACTACCTTTGTGACTACATGCCAGTGACATTTGTGGCGGTCAAAACCCCTGTGCAGCAGGACGGAACCCTCCGCCCGGAAGTCCGCACCCTGAGCCTTGCCGAGGGCAAAGGCATCTTCCAAAAGGCGCGCATGTTCCGTACAGCGCTGGCAGCCGCTGGTGGCAGAAAACAAAACGTTTCCCTGTCGATGTGTTTCGCAGCGGACTTGGTGAACTTATTTGCAGCGGGACTGGCAACGCGCATCACCAGTGTTCGCGGCAACCTGCTCCGCAACTACGCTGGTGATTACGGCCCCGCGGGAATCCCCTTTGCCATCGTGCATTTGTTGATGCTGCACGGCATGGACCTGGTCCTCTCCATGTCAGACGCCATGACCCGCCAACTCCGGCTTTTTGGTCACTTCGGCACAAGGCTCATAAGAAATTTCATCGACGAGGATGCCGCTGCCAGGGACGCGGAATCAAACGCAGATATGCGCGCCCCGACACCAACGAAGGAGGCGGACGGCGAAATCACTTTCGCTTTCCTTGGTAGTCTTACCCGACGCAAACGCCCCGAACTCGTGATCGACACCGTCGCAAAACTGCAAGGGGCCAGGATCCCGTCGCGTGCCGTCATGGTGGGCAGCGGACCACTCGCGGCGCAGCTTGCAAAATACGCTGAGTACCGAGGAGTGAGCGACCGGATACGTTTTGCCGGCCAGGTCAGGAATCCCTTGCCGGAACTGAAGCACTGCGACTACTTGTTGTTGCCATCATCTTCGGAGGGCGTACCCCGGGCGGCACTCGAAAGCTTGTTTGTGGGTGTCCCCTGTATTCTCAGGGATGTTGATGCAAACCGGGAATTGATTCGCGAAGGCCGGACTGGATTGCTGTTCAAAGACGACGAAGAACTCAGCCATGTGGTCATGCAAGCCGCCACCGCTCACCAGCGGTCCGCCCAAGTGCACAAGGACATTCTGCTACCGGCTGAATACCGGCAAGCAAACAATTGCAAACAGCTCCTGGAGATCCTCCTGAATGGGAAATGAATCCTTTGAAAATTACACTCTTTACCTGCAGCAGACGAGCCGGCTCGGAAATATTTATCGCCGGCATTTGCTATTCCCTCGCTTGTGTAAACACTTGATCGGCAGGACTCTAGACATAGGGTGTGGTGTGGGCGAGCTGCTTGCATATCGAAGCCGCACGGTCGGCATCGATATCAATCCCCACAACATTGAAATTTGCAAGCAGAGGGGCCTTGAGGCCCAGGTGATTGAAAATGGCCGCTACCCGGCAGACGACGCAACATTCGACTCAGCGATCGCCAACCATGTCATCGAACACCTTCCAGACCCAGGCCCACTTCTGTCCGAGGCATACCGGGTACTAAAAACGGGCGGAATCCTGATGCTGGGTGTCCCGGGAGTGAAAGGGTTTAACTCTGACCCGGACCACAAAGTTTATTACGACCTAGAGAAACTCACCAACTGCGTCGTGGCGCATGGATTCTCCGTATCAGACCACTTTTACATGCCCTTACCAGTTTTGGTGTTGACCGGTTATTTGCGTCAGTTCAGCCTCTACTTGATCTGCAAAAAGACCGCAAAACCTGCGCACTGATTTTTCACCTGCCCCGGAGAACCCTTTGGTCACGAACCTCACAAGCATGGCACGAAAACTTCTCCACAGGGCACTTGGACGGAACACCCCTGAGGCGGACGCCAACAGGATTCGTCAACAGGTTGCAGCACGTTTCTTGCATGGCGAGGGCATCGAGGTTGGAGCCCTTCACTCTCCGCTGTGGATCCCTTCTTCCGCCAGGGTGCGATATGTAGATCGTTTAAGTGTCGCGGATTTGCGCCTACATTACCCGGAGCTCAGTAATCTGCCCTTGGTGGAAGTTGACATCATCGATGACGGTGAGAAGCTGGTGACACTTGCCCCCGCATCCCAGAATTTTGTGATTGCCAACCACTTCCTGGAACACACCCAAGACCCGATCGGCACAATGAAACGCCATGTTGCCGTACTGAAACCAGGCGGCGTCTTGTACACCGCGGTTCCAGACAAGCGTTGGACATTCGATATGAATCGTCCGGAAACCACTCTCGATCATCTGATCAAGGATCACGATCTCGGTCCGGCATGGTCCTACGAAGACCATGTCCGTGAGTATGCGGGATTGGTGGATTGCCTTGCGGGGCAGGCGCTGGAGGATCGCGTCCGCTTCATCAAAGAAACCGCCTACAGCATCCACTTCCATGTCTGGTCCGCATCGTCCTACCGGGCCTTCCTCGAGCATTTGTGCGGTCCGGCCGGATTACCGCTCGAAATCGTGCATTTCCAGACGAATCCAGGGCGAGCTGAAACCATCGCCGTCATGCGCAGGACATGAGCCAATGAGAGTACCCCTGCGGTTTGCCCTTCCGTTCCTGGGTCTTCTTGCGACCATCCATTTGACTGCGATTGTCGCTGCATCGACCAACCTACCCTTAATGGACGAATGGGAAATGCTGGCTCCAGGCGGGCTGGACAGAACCCTGAACTGGCGGTGGGTTTTTGCCGCTCACAACGAGCACCGGATCGTCTTCACCAAACTAATCACCTGGGTTCTTTACAAGGCCAATGGATGGCATCATGTGGCCAACCTTGTGTTCAATTTTTTCTTGTATATTTTGACAATCGCAGCATTTCTCTTTTTACTGCGCACGATCAAGCAATCCAGCGCGGGTCTGCAAAAAAAAGGGATAGGATTTGATGAAATTGGCTGGGCGACTCTCGCGTTGTCCGGTCTCGCCTGGGAAAATCACTCGTGGGGTTTCCAGAACCAGTTTCACCTGTTTCTACTATTCTTTTTCCTTGGTTCCGCCTTTGCCATCCGGGGGCCTGATAAATTGCAGATCTGGTTAGCCGCATCGCTTGCGATTTGCAGCGCCTGGTCTTTCTCATCTGGTGTTGTCTGTGCACTTGCCATTGCCGCGCTAATCGCCTGGAGGGGTATCGTTGGCTCACTTGCTTGGCGCAAGATCACGCCCCAACTGATTTTAATTCTTGCAGCGATAACCCTGTGGGTCGCAGGTTTTCAAAAAAACCCAGGACATCCCGCCTACAGCTGGCCCACGGGGAACCATTTCTGGGGACACTTTTTGACAATGCTGGGCAGCGGATGGGGTCTGAAGTCTGTTTTGAAGGTCCCGGTGGCAGCTGTGGTTTTAGGCCTGGTTCTTTTCCAGTTGTCCCTGGTCGCCATGTCATTGATAAAATCAAACAAAAGCAACTCCAGAAAACAGCATCAGCAATGGTTGGGCGCGATCTTGTTTACCTGTTCTGGACTTATTGCCACAGCCGCCTTGACATCTCTTGCAAGGGGGCAATTCGGAAGGGAACAGGCGGAGTCCTCCAGGTACACGGAGTTTACCTTTTTCTTGTTACCCCTCGCTTGGACTATTTTCACATCCGGCCCCAAGGAAGGGTTTAGAAGTCACATCAACACCCGACAAGCTTGGATAATCAAAGCCATTATTGGCCTGCTGCTGGTGTGGAGTTTTGCTCCATACTACGATTACAGAAAGGTTTATCAGTGGCATTCGGACCAAATGGCTGCAGGGCGCAAGTGTGTCGCCACTTTCTACGCACAAAACACTGCGGCAACAGCGTCATGCTCGACGCTTTACCTGGCACCGATAGAGGCGCAGTTGCTCCGGGCGAGGGAACTTAACCTTGCATTTACCGCGGAATACGGGATTAATCAGGGGGTTACCCCCTGAACTTTCTACTGATCCCGGGGAGTTGTGCGCATGCGAATCTTAATCACTGGCGGGGCCGGTTTTGTTGGTTCCTCTCTCGCTCGCACGTTCAAATCCGACGGCGCAGAGGTCGTCACGTTTGACAACCTGCGACGGCGCGGGTCTGAGCGCAACGTCATCGACTTCCAGAGTCGCGGGATCGAGTTTATTCACGGCGACATCCGTAACGCCGCGGATGTGGATTCAATAACGGGTAATTTTGACCTGGTGATCGACGCGTCTGCGGAACCCAGTGTCCTTGCTGGCACTGACGGCAACGCCATCCGTTACCTGAACGACACCAACCTTAACGGCACGTTGAATTGCCTTGAATTCGTCCGAACGCGCAAATCGAAGTTGATCTTTTTGAGTACCAGCCGGGTTTATGCCATCAAGGCCCTTCAGGAAATCAAACTCCGCGAGGAAACGACCCGCTTTCAAATTAGCGAGACCGGCAACTTGCCCGGCCTTTCCTTGGAGGGAGTCACGGAGGATTTTCCCGTTGTGGGGCAAGGATTTCGCTCGCTCTACGGTGCGACCAAACTTGCATCAGAGCTCTTTGTTGAGGAATACGCTCAGACCTTCAACATGCCAGCTGTCATCAACCGCTGCGGCGTGATCGCAGGCCCCGGCCAGTTTGGTAAAACCGATCAGGGTGTCTTTACGATGTGGGTGGCCCGTCACTTGTGGCCAAAAGGCCTGCAGTACACAGGATTTGGCGGTCAGGGAAAACAGGTGCGGGATTTGCTGCACCCTTCTGATTTGCACGAATTGTTGAAACTACAAATCAAGGCCCTGCCAGACCTTCGCGGCGAAACGTTCGTTGCGGCTGGAGGTCAAAAGGGATCGGCAAGCCTTTGCGAGTTTACGGCTATCTGCCGCGAGGTCACGGGCAACGCTCCAGAGATTGCCAGCAACCCCCAAACGGCGACGGTCGACGTACCGTTTTTTGTTGGTGATTCAACCAAGTGTAAAAAAACGTTTGGCTGGGCACCGAAAGCAACACCTGAGACGATCGTAAAAGACATCGCTGGCTGGCTGCGCAGCGATGAAACCAATTTGAAACCGCTTTTTGCGTGAGAGACACAGACCATGAGTATTGCGATTGTCACCGGTTCATCCGGACTGATAGGAAGTGAAACCGTACGTGCCCTCCACGCCAAAGGCTTTGATGTTGTCGGCGTCGACAATAACATGCGCGCGTACTTCTTTGGTGCAGACGGATCAACGGACTGGGCAGCGAAGGAACTGACAAAGGCCCTGCCCAAGTACACGCATGTCAGCATCGACATCCGGGATCAAGACGCCGTCAACAAGCTCTTCACCAAGTACGGCAACTCAACCAGCATCGTGGTGCACTGCGCGGCACAACCCTCCCACGACTGGGCAGCGAAAGAGCCGGTGACGGACTTCGGCGTCAACGCTTTGGCCACACTCTATTTGCTTGAAGCGACGCGCCACAACTGCCCCGACGCCACGTTTATTT
>JBEGVZ010000034.1:0-4575 GCA_041178085.1 Pseudomonadota bacterium
TTCCGCAAAGCATGCATGTATCAGACCAGTTGCCAGAGGGAAGGCAACACGGTCACGTACAAGCACTGCCAGGACTGGGATGATTTCAAGCGAGTCTGCCTCAATGAATCAGTCACCCGCCGCAACCTGCAATTTCCGCCGTGGGGAGGTTCACCGGCCTGCACCGAATCGTGTCAGTTCGCTGACTTCCGTGGCAATTGCCAGTACCGCACGAAATGCACGCTTGACGATCATTGTGTGCAGTTCACCAGCTGTGGCGTCTGGGATGACTTCAAGTTGAAATGCCTGAGCGAGACGACAGAACTTTACTGCAACCTTTGACCAGGCGAATAAAACTGCTCCTGGTACCGGTAGAACGACCAAAGGCAGGTTGAGTTGGTCAAGTGCCAGATGGCGTGCCCACCCAGCACATGGTTGTCAGGCCAACAGACAGTTTTCGTCACATCCAGCAGCCAGACCGTATAAGAGATCGCAAAGGCCCCGCACAAGTAACCAAGGTACCGGTAGCTTGTCGGGGTCGTGTTTTTGCGGAAGGTCAGTATCTCCAGAACCGCGGCAATGGTGATGTGCACTGCGAAAAGGCGGATCCCGCTTGATTGCCACGCAACAAGCGCCCACATGCTGCTGCCACAAAGGACCACATAGAGGATTGCCAGCCACCGGTCAGACCACCCCAGAAGCCGACGAACATTGAAGGCGACGAACAGTCCACTGATCAGGTACATCGCGGAAAGATCCAGGATTTCACCAATCCGCGTGCCAGTGCCGTGAAAGAACGCGGAACCCAACCCGACCAGGATTGCCGTCAGGCCGGTAAGGGACAGGGCTGGCCGGTGAGTGCCGGCATTCGCACGCAAGATCAAGACGCCGACGATGATGTAGCCGATGTTTGACCACGTGTTGGCCGGTTCTACGATCCAGCCACAAAGCCGCTGCTCGCAGAAACTCATGATCGAAGGTTCCAGGCCAGACCAGGGACAAGCTTGCACATGGCCCTCATTCATCGCAGAACCTCCACACCCGTGCCGAACTCGTCAGCCGTTCTCAGCTGAAATCTCCGCTCCCCGGTCTGGATATCTCCGCTTTCCCGGACAATCGCTGTGCGCAAGATCACCTCGAGGTTGGCCCCCGTGACCTGGAAACAGCCGCCCAAGGCCAGAAGGGACTCGCGTGACGGTCCAGACTGGTCTGATGGAATCTGTTGGGGGACGCCGCCCGTATCCGGATTGACGTATTCAATGACCGGACGCTCTCCTGCTCCACCAGGGCAAGAGATTCCACAGGAATCTTGCGCAACTGTGGCAAGAACCTGAAGTTGCGCAGGCGAAAGCCCCAGACGGGCCGGCACTGGCCGGCAAATTGTCTGCCAGGAAATCTGAACGTTCGAGCCGGCTGCACCACCCTTCGGCCGCAAGGATATCGTCAGGCGGTCTGACAGGGCTGGGGTTGGCAAGCTCAGGTCAAAACCTCCGCCCGGTGCTTGGCGGTCCCGGGTGGTCCAAGCACGACGCACTGCGCCAAAAATCCGGTCGGAATCCTCCTGAAGGGCCGTGCGCGCCCTGAGGTACCGTTCACTTGCGCCGGTTTGTCGCAGGAATTCCGCCAGGATGTACCCGACCACACCTGTGATCGCCAAAACAACGACGACCTCAATCAAAGAAAAGCCCTTTTTCTTTGTCGCCGCTTCGTGTTCGTCCAAGTCCCTTTCCACCTTGTCCAGGTGGGCACGATCGATGCTTTTGGGCTCCCGGCGTGCCGCCAGAAGCATGCGACGGGCGTCGGCAAGGTCCCGGCGTTTACGGAAGTCGTCACAGATGATGCACACAAATTCCCCCAGAGGCACGCGTGGCCATGACTTCGTCATGATATCACTCTTCGGTTGAGATTGCAGGAATGATGGCCTATCGTCTTGCACAGAGACCACTCAAGCACAACCCATCAGGCCCACCACGAAGGAGCAGGCCATGAAGACCAGTCAAGGCAAGAAAAGCCAAATGATGATTGCGATTTCGGCGACTGCCATGGCGGCGCTTGCCGTTGCTAACGCAGCCTTCGCCGGCGAAGAAACACAGGGATCCTATCGCCTTCGCGACATTCCGGCGCAGGAAGGCCAGTCGTGCGAAGAGTTCGCCATGAACCTCGGCCAGCAGTTGAAGGATTACGTGGGCGGATCCATCGCGGGGTTCGACGTGCTCGAAACCCGCTGCTTCCAGGACATCAGCACCATGCCAGCACCGAAGAACGCATGGAACGTCGAGATCACTTACGCGGGCGACGCGCAATTGAAGCGCGTAAGCACAAACGACACAGGCGTATCGATGTTTCAGCCGGCCTACAAGGACCGGGAAAGCTGCGAAGCAGGAATGGCCGCCGAAATTCCGCAGTTTGAACGCCAGACCGGGCTGACCAAGTTCTTCGCGTACTGCACGGCGCCAAGGTACACGTCGGATGGATGGGAAGTATCGATCGAGGCCTTCGGCACACCAAGGAACAGGCCTTTCAGCGACAACCTGCCTGTGTTTGGTAAAATCGTCGGACATACCTGGGAAAGCTTTACGGCGATGCTCTCTGCCGGACTGGCGAAGTTTGGATTTGAGCTCGCACAAGCAGAAATGTCCAGCAAGCTCGCATTCGCAGAAGTGGTATTCCGCTACTACGGCGACCGCTCCCTCTCCCCCCACGGCCACGAAGTCGCCTACATCCCGACACCGGAACAGTGTCTGGCGGAAGTGACGCGAGTGCAAACTGCCCTTGATCAGGCCGGCTTCAAAACCCTCGGAGTTTTCTGCTGGGGCGACCGGGTTCAGGGTCTTACCCAACTCGAGATCGCCACCGATGGCGACCGGGCGTTGCGTCTTGCCCAACCCGAAACCACCTACGAAACCTGGGAAGTTTGCGAGGCATCCAGGGAAGGTGTCGCCGACAATTACCGGAACCGTTACAAGCACAACGTGATCGCGGCATTGTGCAATTACGACTGGAAGAACAAGTATTTCAACGTAACTCTGGTTGAACAACCCCGCTAACAAGCGGCTTGAAAGTCATAGATAAGCGAGGCGCCTTGCCTCGCTCATCAATTCTTCGCGGACCGCGGGATGTGCAATGGCGATCATCGCACGGACCCGGTCCGCAACGTTTTTTCCGGCCAGCTCCGCAACACCGAATTCAGTCACAACTGTATCGATGTCATTGCGACTGATACTCACCTTCGCGCCCGGAGCCAGAGTATGAACAATCTTCGAATGCAAGCCATCACGCGTCATTGAACGGAGCGCAATGATTCCCCTGCCCCCTTCCGACCGGCGTGCGCCCGCATGCGTGTCACTCGCGCCGCCAACACCAGAAATTTCGTAATGACCGACTGACTCCGAACAGACTTGACCGGTCAAATCCACCTCAACGGCCGTGTTGATGGATGTCATCTTGCTGTTGCGTCCAATTGTGACCACATCGTTGACGATCGAAGCGGGATGAAGCTCAACTTCAGGGTTGTTGTCGACGAAGTCATAAAGCGCCCGGCTGCCGTAGACGAAAACACCAATGATTTTTCCCGGCCAAAGGGTTTTCATGCTGCCGTCGATCGCACCTGCGCGGTAAAGGTCGACAATCGCATCGTTGACCATCTCCGTGTGCACACCAAGATTTCTCTTTACGGCAAGAGACTTGCCGATCGCGTTCGGGATGGCGCCGATCCCGAGCTGCAGCGTGGCGCCATCCGGCACAAGCTCAGCGACATGTCCACCAATGAGAAGCTCCTCGGCGCCGGGAGCCGGCGAAGCGTGTGTGGGGGGCGCCTCCGGCTGTTCGATGAAGTAGTGCACGCGATCCAAAGGAACCCTCGTCGCCCCGTAAGTGCGGGGCATCCGCGGATTGACTTCAAGAATCACAAGGTCCGCCCGGGCGAGCACCTCAGGTTCGTAGCAGGCGTTCAATCCCAGGCTGACATGGCCATCGGGCCCGGGTGGCGAACAAGTGCCCCAATACACATGAATGCGCCTTTTACCGTTCAGGATATGTCGGGCCCATCGCGACATGTGCGCGGGAACGTGGTGGACATGGCCGAAACCAAGGGACTGACGGACCGCCTGGCTCAGGAAAAAAACCTCAAAAACAACGTGAGAAGCCAGCCCTGGATCGGAAAAACAGGACCAAGAACGTCCCGGATTGGCACAGAAAATCCTTGTGCCGTGGATCTCCCGCGCACGTTCCCCGATAAGTCGGAAGAAATGGGGGGGCTCGGCCGAAGCGTGGGAAACGACGACATTCTGGTCACTGCCGATCAAACGGATCGCGTCATCCGGTGACAGCCATTTTGGAGAGGCATTTGTCATGAGCTTCAGCTTAACCAAACAGCAAAACCCTGCAACGTCGAATGCAAATAGGATATGATTGAGTCATGAAAATTGAAATTCCTGCCATCCTGCTGCTTGTCGCCACTTTGGGAGCCTGCGCTTCCACGGAAAAAAAACGTGGGCGCAAACTGCCATTCAAGACAATCAGCCAGGCAGAGATGGATTCTGCCGGCAAGGGCTGCAAAGAATCCGACTACATGCTCGGCCACGCCCTGAGCCAGGA
>JBEGVZ010000035.1:0-10598 GCA_041178085.1 Pseudomonadota bacterium
TACTTGAACTGGTTTCCGACCTTGCCTTCGGTCAAGCCAACGTCTGCTGAGACGCCATCATCACGAAGCAGGGCCACGACTTCAAAGGCGTAAGCCAGGGCGTTGCGCGATGCTACGGCAACCATGACTCCCTGACCGCCTTCTGGTGCAAACGATCCCAGTTCCTCAATTCCGGCGACCAGACGATCGAGTCCCACCGAGCCACCAACCCCGGGCAGTTCACGATTGGTGAAGCGTGATGCCAGATCGTTGTACCTGCCACCCGAACTCACGGATCCAAATCCAGGCAGGCGGTCCATCGTTGTCTCGAACACGACCCCTGTGTAATACCCAAGGCCACGCGCAACGCTCAGGTCCACCTTGAATTTTACGCCGGACTTGGGGCCGCAACGCTCAAGGATCGAACGGATTTCGTTCACGCGTGCGATGTGGGGCTCCAGGCCTGCCATCGCCGCCGGATTTTCCGCCGCGACAAGTTTTTGCAGCGCCACAAAATCGGCCTGTCCGTCGGCCGCTTTCGCAGAAATGGCGCGGACTACTATTGCAGCGGCCTCTTCCGGCCCACGAGGACCGCGGGTCGCAAGCGCACTTAACATCTTGCGGACTTCGTCCTCACCCACTTTGGCAAGTTTATCAATCGCCACCAGAGCCTTGGTCTCGTCGCTTGCCGGCATGCCGGCACCGAATGCCGCAGCAAGAATCCCGGAAAGGAGCCCGCGGTGGTTGAGATGCATGGTAACGCCGCCCGCCGGCACCCGCGAAAGGACCGTAGCCAGGGCGAGCATCACCTCAACATCCGCCGCGACGCTGTCCACCCCGATGATATCGAAGTCACATTGGCCAAACTCGCGGTAACGGCCCTTCTGGGTATTTTCCCCCCGCCAGACATCGCCGATCTGAAGTTTCTTGAACGGGAAAACAAGGGTGCCCTGATTCTCTGCCACAAAACGGGCAAACGGCACCGTGAGGTCAAAACGCAGGGCGACCTTGCGGCCACCGTGATCCTCAAACCGGTACACCTGTTTGTCGGTTTCCTCGCCCCCTTGACCCAGCAACGTTTCCTCGTACTCAAGGGCAGGGGTGGCGATCTCATGAAAGGCCGCCGAACGGGCTACGGCACGGATTTCGCCCAAAATAAACTGCCGGAGGCGCATCGGCCCCGGCAGGTAGTCACGAAAACCCTTGAGCTTGCGCGGCTCAATCCGGCGTGCTGACGGACTCTGGTCGGCTGGATTCTTGTCCAAGGTCATCTACTCTCTTTAGTGGCGCAACCGGGCGCGGGTCTACCGATACCGCAGACCCGTACAGTTTTTCAATCGCCTTCGGGTCCTTCTGTACGAGGGGGCGCGGAGGAAACCAGCTGGCATTGCTGTCAAAAGCCCAAAGAGGCTGACCAGATGCCATTTTTTCGAGCAGCTGGCGGTTGTGGTCTTGCCGGCGCCTGTCGGACAGTTCCTGCAAGCTGGAGGTTTTCCATTTCTGCCCAGGGTCTTTGCTCATGGCTTGTTGCTCCAATAGGTCAACGTTGCATCTGCGGCGTCCGCCCGGCCGGCTGGGCGGCGGACCTTATATGATCGCCCGCCAACCCCACAAGAAATAACGCACCGAAACCGACCAGTTGTCATAGGTCAGCGGGAAGGCCGACTTTGCCACCCGGCACGACTCAAACGTGCTATTCCGGACGGCACCTGCGCCGGCCACATCAATGGCGGACCTGGTCATGCCACTCGCCTGATCCAGCAAGCTCGCCAGTGTCATCCCACAACCAGCTGGTGCAAAAGGCGTCCCAACCAGGGCATATGCCGCGTAGTCCGCCTGGCTGCCCGTCAGCTCAGTCCGGCTTCGATCCCGCTTGAAAGCCTCCCACGAAAAGTAGCGCGGCAGTGACGTTGTCCCGGCCGCCTTGCTTTGGGAGTGGAAGTAATCACGCGGACCTGCCACGACAAATTCAACCCGCGCCCCCCCGTTCACAAGGGAAACCAGGCCAGCCCAGCGGGCCATGAACTTGCCCTCGAGTTCGGCTTCGATAACTTCATGGAGCCCATGTGTCCAAACGCGTTCGACGTGCATCGCCTTGAAACCGGCAATCGATTCCCGGTTGACTGAGAAACTGGCCAGGTACGCCCCGCCCGTGAACGCTTCATCGAAGTCGTAATCAAAGAGCAGCCCCTCGGCTGCCGAGGAGTACCAGTTGTATTTTTGCTTCTGCGCGGTGGAAGCTCCGACGGCAAGGGATGCCGTCAAGTCTGCCACGGTCTTCTGGCGCGATCCGTCATCCAGCCGGAAACCATAGGCCCCCGAGGTGACGAAATAGGTCATGCGTGCGCCCGTTGCGTCGCGCCCTTCTACTTTCGCGACCCAGTAGTTCCGGGAGTTTGGCAAGTCGAAGCTCTTCCGGTCCTGGCAGGTCTGGCGGGCACCATCGTAATTGAGGCATTCCCCGGGCCCGGCCTGGCCGTCGCCGGTGCCCGGCCCTTCGACCACGACCGGGAACAAGTCGAAATTCCGCGGGAAGCGCAGCACCTCTGCGCGGCGCGGCGCGGAGAAATTCACAATGTTGCTGTCCAGGTCACCTTCAAACACAGCAATGTTATCTTGGAGGACCGTCAGACGGTCGCAGCTGGTGCCCATTGCCTGGCCGACTTCGATATTGAACTGGAACGTGCCGACGCTGGCGGCGCCACCCTGCCGGTACACGTCCGTCGCATACGATCCGGAAAGACACTGAAGGGACGCTGTCATGCGCGCCGGGTCTGGCAAAGCCGGGGCGCTATTGCCCGTGTTCGGCGCTGGCTGGCCGGGGCGTGACTCGTTAGGGCGGAATGTGACATCGACGAGGGCGGCAAAGGTGTCGCCTCCCACCTTGGCGTAGAGCTTGTAAAGCGTAAGCACGAGCTTGCGATCTTTGATCCGGCCCTTGTTCGATCCGTAAAGCAGTCCCTGAGCCTGTTCTGCCGGCTTCGACAACCACTTGAAAGACCCCAGGGCTTCGGCAGGAATGTCAGCGCGAACTTCAAGCGCACACACGTCACCGTCCACCAGGCTGTCCCCGGGAAAAGTGACACGATTGTTGGTGGCAGCCTTGCCCGGAACGGTGTTTCCCCGGTCGCAGATCAATTTGTAAGTGACTCCCGGCAAATCAAGATCCGATGGATCGACGCCGTCCAGGGAAGCAAGAATCCCGCGCGGAGCAAGGCCGCGGGATGTTGTGCGGCATCCTCCTGCCAGGATCAGTGATGCAGCAAGCACTTGTAGCGCAACTGGCCGGGTCACCGCTGAAAAGCTTTTTGAGGTGGCACAAAGGTCCATGCATATTCCCCGGATTTCAGGTCTTTTCCCTATTGTCGCCGGAGCCACGGGTTTTGACAATTCCTGTCAAAGGGTTATTCTGACCCCCGTGACAGAACAGCTGAATGACAAGACCATTGCCCTGAGGGTTCTGCACCTGGCGTCGGAAAAAACCTGGCGCGGGGGCGAGAATCAGATCCGCCTGCTCATGGAAGGCATGGCGGCCCGCGGACACGAGCCATTTCTGGCGGCCGACGAGGGCAGCGAGATTCTGCGCCGCCTGGGCGGAAAATTCCCGGTGATTAAGGCCCCGATGTCCCGTCTGGCCTGGCCACGCACAGTCTGGCAACTCCACCGTTTTTGCCGCGCCAACCGCATCAAGATCATCGATGCCCATAGTTCGAAAGCCCATGACCTTGGCCTGGGACTGGTCGCACTGGACCCATCGCGACGGCTGATTGTGCACCGCCGCGTGGACTACCCGGTCCGTGGCACCAAATACCAGTCCCCGAAGGTGGCGCGGTATGTGGCGATCTCGCACGCAATCGCCGGGGTCCTGGCTGCCGGAGGCGTCGCGCCATCGCGCATCGACGTCGTTCGCAGCGCTGTCGAGACGGCCCCGCACCGCACAGTGGACCGGGTCACTGCGCGGGACAACTTGCGCCAACTTCTTGGTTTGCCCCAGTCGACGATTTTGTTTGGAAACGCTTCTGCTTTAAGCGAGCAGAAAGGTTATGGTTACTTGATGGAAGCTTCCGCCATCCTCAAGTCCCGCGGCCTGGATTTCCACGTTGTTATCGCTGGCGACGGCCCACTGCGCAATGAACTTGAGCAGCTCCGTATCAAGCTTGAGCTTGATAACCACGTTAGTTTCCTTGGTTTCATCACTGAGGTTCCCGAATTCCTTGCCGGGTTGGATGTCTTTGCCATGACGTCAATTGACGAGGGTCTTGGTACGGCTGCACTGGATGCGGCTTTGGCTGGCATCTGCCCCCTGGTCTCCAATGTCGGCGGCCTGCCGGAAATCGTCACAGACGGCAAGACAGGACTGGTTGTTCCCGCAAAAGATCCCCAGGCCATTGCGGAGGCCATGACGCGACTTGCAGGGGACCAAGCCTTGCGCACAAGGCTTGCGTCGGCCGCCCAGTCCTTCGTCGCCAGTAATTTCTCTGTCGATGCCATGGTCGAAGGCAATCTCAAGGTTTACAGCGATCTTGACCTCACCTAGGAAAGCCCCCCAATCGATGTGCATGGGTCGCTGAGATTTAAAAGGATTTTCAAGAAATCTGCCCTGCAATTGGCGTTAAACCACCATTCAATATCCCTAAAAATGACATTTCGTCATGAATTCCGGTTCGTTGTGAACCATCCAATGCCACCGGATGAGGGCTGTCGATAAAGCGGCCTTTCCTGCCACCGATACCTCCTTCATGACAACCACAAGAAAATCTCGGAAAAAACCCGACTTGGCCGCAGACCGTCACGTGCTGACCATCATCGGCGCCGGGAACATGGGGCAAGCACTGGTCCGCGGACTCGTCAAGGCGCCTGCCGAGGGACTGCATTTTGATGAAATTCTTTTGTTCGACACCCATCCGGACAAATGCAACCAGATCCTTGTCGAATTGACGGCGCTCGGACAAAGCGAAGACCCGGTCCAAGCCACACTCACAGCATTGGGGTCGATCGAGGATTTGCAGCATGCCTTGCCGCGCACCACGGTCATTGCACTTTGCACAAAGCCACAAGATCTCGTCACGGTTGCGGAAAATTGCCGCGGAAAAATCAAGCGCGACACCATGCTCATATCCGTTGCGGCCGGTGTTTCCCTGGAACAACTCGCGAGCATGTTTAAACACCGGGGGCCGATCGTGAGGGCCATGCCCAACATCGCGGCTAAAGTTGGCGCTGCGGCCACCGGCATGGCTGCCAACCGCGAATGCAATCCGGCCGATATGGATGTGGCGACAAAAATCTTCTCTGCGATCGGTGAAGCTTTGTGGATTCGTGAGGACTTGCTCAACGCAGTGACAGGCCTTTCAGGAAGTGGTCCCGCGTATATCTTCATGGTGATCGAAGCGCTAACCGAAGGTGGCGTAAAAATGGGACTTCCGCGGGATGTCGCCAGGCTCCTTTCCACCCAAACCGTTTTTGGCTCTGCGGCGCTGCTGAAATCCACTGGCCAGCATCCAGCCACCCTGCGGGAGCAAGTGACCACCCCGGGTGGCACGACGATCAGCGCCATCCATGAACTGGAAGAACGTGGCCTGCGCGCCATGCTGATGAGCGCTGTGGCCACGGCGACCAGACGTTCGGCGGAGCTGGAGTCGACTGCCAAGACCAAAAATTAGCCACCAAATCAATGGTTTGGGTGCAAAATCCCTTGCAGATGTCCAGTTCTACGACACCCCTTCCTGGGAAATACCCTCGAAATTACAGCCTAAATTCATTAAGGACATTGGCCTGGGAATTGCTCAGTTCCCATCCGTGTCCATCCGTTACCCTCAGGAGAAGCATGCTCATGAAGCTTAAACCACTCAAAAGCCTGATCATCTTGATGGGATTCGTCTCTCTGGCTGGTTGCGGTTTTCAAACATCCGCGAACCACGCTGACACCAAGGGGGCACCGGGCCAGGACGTGGTCACCGCGCGGCTGCAAAAGATGTTTCAATCTGCAAGGCCGATCGCATCGGAGGACGACCCAGCCTTTCAGCCAGACAGTCAATGGTGCGCATACTACCGCGGCGCCACAACCCCCATGCGGGGTGAGGACGAGGTCTACAAGTACTGGTCAACTTTCAAGAAGTCCGAAATTCCCGGGATAACCGTTGAGAAGCGTTTTGAGACCGGCTTGGGTACCCTGTATTCCAAGGCGTCTTATGACACCGCTGACGGAGAAACCACGGGCAAGTCAAATTCAGCCCCGGTTGACGTCGTGAGCATGGACAACAAGTGGATCTCGTGTGGTGCGCACAGGAACTACACTTCACGCCTGCGCGCAGTCGACGACACCCATTTGATCCTTGAAACCTTGGAGTCCTGGAAAGTCTATGGTTGCAATCAGAACTTTGACGAGGAAACCACCAATGCTGCAGCCAGACAGATCCTGAGCGCTGAGGATTCTCCGGACGTGCCTGGCTACTTTATCAAGAGCTACAGCTACTACATGCTCAAGACCGACAGCAACCCTACGTGCAAATAACAAAAAGCCCCTCTTTCGAGGGGCTTTTTACTTTTAAGTAATCGCTCAACGAATCAGTAGCGGTAGTGATCCGGTTTGTAGGGGCCATCGACCTTGAGACCCAGGTAATCCGCCTGCTCCTTGGAAAGCTTGGTCAACTTGACGCCAAGCTTGTCCAGGTGAAGGCGCGCCACTTTCTCGTCCAGGGACTTGGGCAACACATGCACGCCGAGCGGATATTTCTCTGTCTCGGTCCAGAGAGCAATCTGCGCGATCGTCTGGTTGGTGAAAGAGGTCGACATCACAAAGCTCGGGTGACCAGTTGCGCAGCCCAGGTTCACCAAGCGTCCACGAGCCAGGACGATCAGAGAGCGACCGTTTGGCAGCACGAATTTGTCGACTTGCGGCTTGATGTTGATTTCCTTCACACCAGGAGCCTTCTCGAGCCATGCGATTTTGATCTCGCTATCGAAGTGGCCGATGTTGCAGAGAATCGCGTCATCTTTCATTTGAACGAAGTGCTTCTCGGTGATCACGTCCATGCAGCCCGTCGCGGTGACGAAGATGTCGCCAACCGGAGCCGCCGCTTCCATTGTCGTCACTTCGAAACCTTCCATCGCAGCCTGAAGGGCACAGATGGGGTCGATTTCGGTGATCAGGACGCGCGCGCCGAGGCTGCGCATGCTGTGTGCCGAGCCCTTGCCGACATCGCCGTAACCGGCAACGACAACAACCTTGCCTGCCACCATCACGTCCGTCGCGCGCTTGATGCCATCTGCGAGCGATTCGCGGCAGCCGTAGAGGTTATCGAATTTGGACTTCGTCACGGCGTCGTTGACGTTGATCGCGGGGACTTTCAGCTTGCCTTCCTGGTGCATCTGGACCAGGCGGTGAACGCCTGTCGTGGTCTCTTCCGAGATACCCTTGATGCCTTTCAGCAGGTCCGGGCGCTTGTTGTGCACGTAGAGGGTCAAGTCGCCGCCATCGTCGAGGATCATGTTGAGCGGCTTGTCACCGAACATGACGGTTTGCTCGATGCACCACTCGTATTCTTCCTCGGTCTCACCTTTCCAGGCAAAAACCGGCACGCCAGCAGCAGCAATCGCGGCGGCGGCGTGATCTTGCGTCGAGTAGATGTTGCAGCTTGACCAGCGAACTTCGGCGCCCAGCTCAGTCAGGGTCTCGATCAGTACGGCGGTCTGGATGGTCATGTGCAGGCAGCCGGCAATGCGGGCGCCTTTCAGCGGTTTTTTGGGGCCGTACTCTGCACGCAGTGCCATGAGTCCCGGCATCTCTTTTTCCGCCATCTGGATTTCCTTGCGACCCCAGTCCGCAAGGCTGATGTCTTTCACCTTGTAATCTTGCTTGCCTGTCTTGGCGCCCATGTGATCTCCGTGACCGTTATGGCTGCTGGTGCGTTCTTCCTTCAACATCCCGGGGGACTCCTCGTCATGAACCCGGCGGCTCCACGCCACCGGAATTAATACAGGTATCAGATACTTGCCGTTCCGTCCACGTGGACAACCCTTGTGCAAATCCGTTGTGGAAAACGGACCGCTGTCATACCATGCGGGGCAGCTTGGTACCACTACCAAAAACACCTCATGGCAGGCAGTGACACTGATGGAATCCCTCGATTTGATGACCAAAATCGTCTCCCTGTGCAAGCGCCGGGGCTTCATCTTCCAGAGCAGCGAGATCTACGGGGGACTCAAATCTTGCTACGACTACGGCCCCCTGGGCGTTGAACTGAAGCGCAACATCGCCGCCGAATGGTGGCGCAGCATGGTCTACCAGCGCGAAGACATCGTCGGGATCGACGCCTCGATCATGATGCACCCCCAGGTCTGGAAAACATCCGGCCACCTGTCTGGATTCTCGGACCCGCTGGTCGATTGCTTGAACTGCAAGGAGCGCTTCCGCGCGGACAAGGCACCCAAGAGCGCCCCGGGTACCGCTGTGACCTTCAAAAAAGGCGGCAAGGCCAGTGGCGAGGCCATCACGGGGACGGTCGACGCCCGCGGTTACGTCTGTCCAGTTTGCGGCAGCTGCCAGCTCAGCGACGAACGCCAGTTCAACCTGATGTTCCGCACGTCGATGGGACCTGTGGATCCCTTGAACGACTTCGTGCGCGACGCCTACGGCGCCGATGGCAAACTGAAGGAGCTGTCGCGGGAGGAGTTCCGTTCCAAACTCGAAGAAGCCGTGCGCAGCACCGCCGTTTACTTGCGCCCCGAGACTGCCCAGGCGATGTTCGTTCAATTCTTGAACGTCCAGCAAAGCCAGTCGATGAAAGTCCCCTTCGGCATCGCTCAGATGGGCAAATCGTTCCGCAACGAAATCGTCACTGAGCACTTCATTTTCCGCAGCTGCGAATTCGAACAGATGGAAATGGAGTTTTTTGTCGAGCCAGGTTCCCAGGAAGAATGGCTAAAATACTGGTGCGACGAGCGCATGAAGTGGTACCTCAAATACGCGAACAACAAAGCAGGATTCCGCCTGCGCCGCCACGAAGGCGACGAGCTGGCACACTACAGCGACGACTGCTTCGACGTCGAATACATGTACCCCTGGGGATGGGGTGAGCTTGAAGGGATTGCCTCGCGCACAGATTACGATCTTTCGCGGCATGCTGAGGCCTCGGGAGTAAAGCTCAGCTACTTTGACCAGCAGAAGGTCGACCCGGCCACCGGCAAGACCGGATGGCGTTACACGCCTTACGTGATCGAGCCTGCGGCGGGCCTCACCCGCTCCGTCCTGTGCTTCCTTCTGGATGCCTACGCCGAGGAAAAAGGTGTCGACCATGAAGGCAAGGAGAAAGTCCGCGTCTTGCTCAAACTTCATCCGCGATTGGCTCCCATCAAGGCCGCCGTGTTGCCTTTGGTCAAGAAAGATGGCCAGCCGGAAAAGGCTCGGGCCGTCGTCCGCGAGTTCCAGCGACTGGGCATCAACGTCAGCTACGACGAACAGCAGTCAATCGGGAAGCGATACGCCAAGCATGACGAGATTGGCACGCCGTTCTGCATCACCATCGACAACGAAACCATTTCGGGTGACACGGTCACGATCCGCGACCGGGACTCTGCAACTCAAGTACGCGTCCCGACCAACCGCGCGGTCGAAATTGTGAAGGAACGACTTGAATCTTGAGATTCGCGAGGGAGTGGCGACGTGACAATGTCGGAATTCAGCAAGGCGCGCAGCCTGTACAATCCCGCTGCACCAGCTGTACTTCAGCGGCTCACTGATGTTGAACTGAAACCATCATTGACGACGAGCAACGACCATGACCGTGGCAAGGATGCCCCGGGCATCGCGGCCATGTTTCCCCGGACTGGCCAGCAGCCATTGCTCCAACTCTCAGGCCGCGGCAGGGGAAATGCCGCGCGCCCACTTAAAGTTGGTGTGGTTTTCTCTGGCGGGCAAGCTCCGGGCGGTCACAATGTCGTCGCGGGTTTGTTTCATGGTTTGCGCCAGATTTCCCCCGAGGCCCAGCTCACCGGCTTCACTGGCGGTCCGTCCGGGATCCTGAAAGACCAGTTTACAGTTCTGACCACCGATCTGGTCGACCACAACCGTAACACCGGCGGCTTTGACTTGCTCGGCACTGGCCGGACGAAACTCGAATCTGAACGCGATTTCGAAACTTGCGCAAATGTGTTTTCGCGGCATGACCTGGACGCATTCGTCATCATTGGCGGAGACGATTCCAACACCAACGCCGCCTTCCTTGCAGAATACCTGCTGAACGCCGGTCACAAGACCCGCGTTATCGGCGTCCCCAAGACGATCGACAGTGATTTGCGCGGTCCCTACACCGAAACCTCTTTTGGTTTCGACACGGCTGTCCGCGTCTATTCTGAACTGGTCGCAAATATCGCCAAAGACGCCGCAAGCGGCGGCAAGTACTGGCACTTCATAAGGCTGATGGGCCGGAGTGCAAGCCACATCACTTTGGAGTCTGCCCTGCAGACTCATCCGAACATTGTCTTGATCTCTGAAGAGGTTGCCCGCGCGGGCAAGACCACAAGACAAATCGTTCAAGAACTGGCAACCGTGATCGCTGCGCGCGCTGCAGCCGGAAAAAATCATGGCGTGGTGCTGGTGCCGGAAGGCTTGATCGAATTCG
>JBEGVZ010000036.1:0-7329 GCA_041178085.1 Pseudomonadota bacterium
AATATCGAAAGCTGCTGGCTTCATCCACAGGAACTGCGCTCGTTCACGTGGTCGACCGGATCGGGTCCTTGAATATTTTCGAAGGCGAGTTTCTTTTGCGCGATGACGACAAGCCAACGCGAAACCATATTTTCACCGAATGCCGGGATGTCGTTGAGCGGATCGCGGATATCCCGGAGGCCGTTGATACTTATCACTACTACAAGCTTTCCTGCTCTGCCCTGTGGGTGGAATCGGCAACGCCGCTGCAACTCATCGGTGTGGGGTCCTACTTCAAGCAATACTTCGCGCACTTTGTGACCGATGACATGAACCTGCGTCCGGAGCTTGATGCTGACCCTCGCAGGTCTGGTGGCGGAATTTACCGGATCATCGCGGCTGTTGCGGCTGACCCCCTGTCCAGCATGGTCCACGCTGCGTTGCCTTCAACTGACAAGGCTTTTGAGATGATCGAACTGGCGCTGGCAAGCCCAGCGTATCCCGGCGAACATTTTGCCGGCGCAGATGTTTACACCAACCGCCGGACAAAAGCAGAAATCATGCATGGCGCCGGACGTACAGCGGAGGCTCGCGCGCTGCTTGAATCCGCGATCGCAGAGATCGAAGAGCGTCTGGCTGATGACGACGTCGCGGAGGAAATCCGTCCCGAGACTGTAGCCGAGATCAATAAAATGCGTGAAGTCCTGGAAAACCTTTCGCAGGAATGAGCATGCCATCGTCGACTTCCGTGATCCGCGTCCGGATGCGCCTTGTCGCAAGGGTTTGTTTTTTTGGCGCCAGCTGGTTGGCTTGTGCATCCCAGGCTGCGGCTGTTGAGCATACGCGCACGTTACCGCGCGGTCGCTTCAATCTGAATCTGCGTTCGGTCGCAACTGACATTGCGCACAAGACGGGGTCATCCGGGGCGCGCGAAGGCCTGGCGGCGCCGCTTGAGCGTGACTTGACCTTCAACGATGTGCTGCGCAACCAGGGGGCCTTGTCGGCCGTCCGCGCGGCCAAAGTGGAGGGATTCATGCTGGCCAACGATTTCGCCCGGGAAGATTCTCTTGGCAAATTTTCCGCATCGGCGAAAGCCAGCGTTCGTGCGACGGCTCCGGTGCTGGCCTACGGCGTCACCGACAGGTTTACGGTGGCCGCGGGCGCGCCATATATCAACGCCCGCTCTGCGATCTCCGTGGCATTCACCCGTTCAGGCACGGCTGGCGATTTCATCGCCAGACTGTCCGATCCAGCCAACAACCAGCTTGAGGCCGCTCTCGAACTTGAACAGAAGCTATCCGACGCGCCGGCGGAATTGAACCGTGAACTGGTCAACTACGGTGTCGCGCCGCTCGGTGAATGGCAAGGGTCTGGCTGGGGTGACACGACCCTTGCGACCAAGTGGCGCGCGTGGGAATCAGGCCCGCTGTCCTTTGCTGCAACAGCGGGACATATCCTGGCCACTGGTGCGCCAGATGATCCCCGGATCATGACCGACGTACCATTCGGCGATGGTCAGTCCGATACGTTTATCCAGGGGACGGCCGCGCAGGAGTTTGTACGCGGCATGACCGTTTCAGAAACCTTGAAATACACATACCAGCACGAAGGGCGTCGTGAAGTGTTCCGCGGAATGGACCCTGAGGACTTGGAAGCTGGTACCGTCATGGCCAGGTTCAAGCCAGGAGACCGGATCGATGCGGCGCTCGGATGTGCGTGGAATCACGTCACCGGAATGAATGCTGCCGCAGGTTGGCAGGTGTCCCGCAAGTGGTCCGACCGATACTACGACGAAGATGACGGCAGGCGGCTTGAAAAGTTGGCAGCCGGTACGGATCAGACTCTGCACGTTGCGGAGTTGGTTGCTGGATTCAGCACGGTAGAGGGTTTTCTGCGCGGTGATTATGTTGCACCAGCGGAAATTTCCCTTGCGGTTCAAAGACAAATTTCCAGCCGCAATGCGATGGAATCCGACCTTTACGAAATGTCCGCCAGCTTGTTTTTCTAAGCGGAGTTCTTTGTGGCAAGACAAGATTTTTCAGGTCGAAATTTTTTATCTCCCTTGTTCGCTTTCGCGGGCGTTACCTTGATGGGCTTTCTGGTCACCGCTTGCGGTTACTTGCCGCATGACCTGGAGCGCCGTCCTGTCGGCAAGTCTGTTCCTGGCGGCGGTGCCGATGCGACGGTGAATCTTTCACCCGCCGGTTTCATCGAACAATGGCATGTTTTTGCTGCGGGACTCGCTCAATCCCCTCAGGGCATCAACTTCAACGGCAGCATGGTTGTCCTTGCGCCGGGAGCCACTGCACCTGCGATTGCGCGCATGACTCGCGAGCTGCAGGAGCTTCGCCGTGTCTGGTCGGACTATTATGAAACCCGGTTCATCGATGTCGTGCGCGCCAAGGCTGCGCTTGATGAGGCCAATGCAAGGCAAAGGACCCTGAGGCGTGCGGTGCAGGCGCGTCCGGAAAACATAAGCCTGCAAATTGCAGCCGCGGGCCTTTGGTGGACGGGACACGTTGAGCGTCTTGCGATTGCTGGGGTTGTTGACCCTGCGGGGGGCGTCCAGCATGCGGTCAATGTTTTTGAGAACTATTGCGAAGCCAAGCTCTGGGAGCTGGCCACGTCGCCGCACATGCTGGCCGGGGGATTCCCGGTCCGGCCGCAGGCGTTCGGTCCCTGCGATTCCTACTACGCAGGGAAAGGTTATTTCTCTGGTCTTGTTTGCGCGTTGGCGGCTCGTGATCATGACAGCCGGGGTGGTGCTTACGTGCCCGGTGCCTGGTTTGATTGCATCTGGCATGAGGGCATAATGGCTGGTCAGATACTTGCGCGTCGATTCAGTGCGGACAAAGCTCAGGCCATTGGCACGATGTTGCGGGAGGGCTGGCTGCAAGCCGCTCTGGGTGCAGCAGACCGCTCGGCCGACGCCCGTGCCTCGATCATGGGTTTGAAACGGGCGCGCAAGAAAACTTTTGCGCGTTTTGATGGTGATCCCCTTGAGGAATCCCTGCGGGATCTTTTTGTGCCGGATTTGCAGCCACCTGGTGCCCTCGCCGCAGTCACGCCTCGCGTGCTGCTGGATTTTATCGAGGAACAACCACGCAGCCAGGCTCAGCTGCAACCAGAGCTTGCTTTCTTTCCACGTGCGGTGACGGATCCGTCTGCTTTTAATGCCGAGCGCGAAGCCCACGCTGCCATCGCCAACCTGGGCAAGCGAGATTTCGTCCACTTCATGTCGGTCGGTGACTTCCTTTGGAATGGTTTGTCTTTGTCCATGCCATGGTCCGAGTGGATTGACGCCGCAGAATCACACCCTTGGCTTGAACCCCTGCTTTCGACGGCCGCCCCGGAGGACGTTCTGGCGATCATCGAGGCCCGCGCTGTGCGCCTTTCCGCGATGCAGGCATTGAAGGAAGTCCAGGAACGCGAGGCATCGGTAGACCTGATTTTCTCGGCACAGGCGGCGCGAGCCCTTGCCGCCAGCGTAGACCGTGATTCGGTTCAGGCATTCTGGCCTGAAGTGCAGCTGACTTTGCGAAAAAATCCTGTGGGGGAGGGGATGGTTGCAGGATTTGCCTTCTCGCGCGATGTGCCTGTGCGTGACGTGATTGTCGGTGACAATGCGCCTTCGGGAGAAACTGACTTTGCGGCATGGCTGGACCGGGAATCAGGCAGCCTTAAGATCCGTCTGTCAGCCGGGGCAGTCCAAGCGCAGGCCTTCGGCCAGCGGCTTTCGCCTCCAGACGATGTCGACGCGCGCACGAGGGGGTTCAATGATATCCCGCCAGGATTTGACGAGACGACGAGCTTCGAGGCGAGTCTTTACCTGGGCCGCATGGGGCGTGCGGGTCAGACCCCGGTCATCAGCGGCAGGACGGTCTTCCGGACCACAGGCGATCCTGGGATTCAGCTCTATCTGGAGGGCGAAGTTTCGTTCTTGCGGCTTTGATGGTAGTCTTTTGTAACTGCCCCAAAATTCAGCGGATGGTTGACAGTTTTTTCCGTTTTGGATGTGACAGGCCTGGATCACCACTGGGGTCGCGAGGTGGATCGTCGTATGGATCATCACACGCAGCGTCCGGCTAACTCGTTGAACAGCAGCGCAAGCCCTGGGCAGGTGTTCATGCGTGCGCCTGTCCGTCGCCCGGCAATCTCCTCCCCGCACGTCCAGTCGCTGCTGCGCAGGACGGAGTGGCTGGTCGGGACGCCGTTACTCCCTGCCCGTCATGCGGTCGAGCTGCCGCCCGAAATGCCGTTGATCATCTCGGTCGGTGGGGGCAAGGGCGGCGTCGGCAAAAGCCTTCTTAGTGCCAACCTGGCGGCCAAACTGGTGCGCTGTGGTTACAAAGTTCTGTGCTTCGACCTGGATTTTGGCGGTCCGAACCTTCACACTTACTTTGGCGTGGATGCCCGCGGCGCAAATTTGACCGATGTGGTCGTCACCGGTCAAAAGCGTTTTGAGGACGTGGTTCTGAAAACCCCCGTCGAGGGCTGTACCCTCATTCCGGGCGCCCGCAGCGAGGCCTGGGGCAGGGAAGGGGCCGCAGATGCCGCCGCGATGGGGCAGATTTTTGATGCAGTGACGGGAGCGCGGGCGCGCTTCGGGGCGGACATCGTGCTCCTGGACCTTGGTGCAGGAACCCAGTTCCACACGATCGACATGTTCCTGATGGGGCACCTGGGCATCGTCACGGCACTTCCAGAGCCGACCTCCATTGAAAACGCTTACATGTTCTTGAAAACTGCCTTGTGGCGGGCCATGGATCACGTCGGGTCGCGGACCCGTAAAGTCCAGACTAGTCAGGCACTTAAGGCAGCTCTTGCAGCATCAGACAGCCAGGGTTTGCAGTCTAAGGGGTACGCGGAACGCATCCGGATGCTGTGCGCCAACGACCAGGAATTCCTGCGTTACCTGTTTGCAGCCTTGGCCGGCCGCCGGTCCGGGATTGTCATCAACCAGGCGCGCAACCAGCAGGACGTCAACGTCGGGGCATCGATGGAGCTGATTGCCTCCCGGTACTTTGGGTTCCAGTCCCACTTCCTTGGTCACCTCAATTTTGACGATGTGGCGTGGAAGAGCTTGCGCAACCGTCGTTTGCTGACTATTGATTTTCCTCAGGCGATCCTTTCGCACCGGTTGAACGATATTGCGTCCCGTGCCCTGAACTTGTTCGGGCTTTGATTTGCACGGCATTGGAGGTTGAAATGGAACATGAAATCAGTGGGTTGCATACTGGTATCCCGTCCACGGTGCCTGGCAATCATTACCAGACCCTGAACATTCCCTTCGGCGCATCGAAAACGGTTGTGCGCGAAGCTTACTTGCGCCTTAAAAACACCCTGAGTGGTGACAACAATGCGTTCTATTCCCTGATGGGAGCGGAGGACATGCGCGCTCAGATGGAACAGATTGAAGTCGCTTTCAGGATCCTGAACGACGAGACAACCCGTGCTGATTACGACCGGCAACTGACCCGGCGTGCGGGTGCGAACGAGGCTCACGGGACGGACGATGGCGCTGGCTGGGACCAACGTCCCGTTGCTCCCGTACACACCGGTGCGCAGGTGATCACCACCAGCCGTTCAACGCTGCCGGTCATCAAGACTGTTTGTGAAGGCTCTAAAAGCGAGGCATTTCAAACTCAAGTCCAGTCGATGGTCTCTGATAGCGACCTTGGTGACGGGGAACTTTTCCGTCGCATCCGGGAATCCCTGGGGGTCACGGAAAACGAGATGCAGGAACGCACCAAGATCTCCCTCGAATATCTTCGTTCGATGGAAGCAAACCGGTTTGACCGTCTGCCGCAGGTCGTGTACGTGAAGGGCTTCCTGCGGAGCTATTTCCGCTACCTGGGCGTCGATAATTTTGAGCCCATGGTGAAGGCATTCGCAGCGAGGCTCGAGGCGTGGCAAAGCGCAAAGAAACGTTAGATCCCTGGAAAGTTCTGGAAATCAGCAAGGCGGAGCTTGATGCATTTGGCGGCAAGCTTCGCCTTGATCGTTTTCTGGCCAACTCTTTTCCCCACTTAAGCCGCTCCAAGATTCAGGATCTGGTTGCTAGTGGCGGCGTCCTTGTGGATGACAAAAAAGTAAAGGCGAGCCAATCCCTTGCGGGTGGGGAAATCGTCAAAATCGATTTTGCTCAGCTACCTGTGCGCGAATTGAACCTCGAACCGCGTCCGCTCGCGGAGCCCCTCGATATTTTGTTCGAAGATGACCAGATCATCGTCATCAACAAACCCGCTGGTGTCACCGTCCACCCCGGCGCAGGAACCCAGGGCGAGACCACCCTTGTGCACGCGGTGCTTCACCACTGCGGAAACCTTCCCGTTCCGCGTGCAGCGGATGCCGTTCAAGGAATTTTGGATGACGACGGCGAATCTGAGGGTGAGGGCGTAGTCGCTGGTAGCGGTAACGAAGATGAAGGGCGTTTGCGCCCCGGGATCGTGCATCGCCTTGACCGCGACACCACCGGAGCCATGGTGATTGCAAAGACCCCTTCTGCCCACGCCCATCTGTCAGCCCAGTTTCACGACAAGACCAATGCCCGTCAGTACCTGGCGCTTTGTCAGGGCACCATGCCGGTGGAAGCGGTGGTGAGGGAAAGCTGGCTGGGCCGCGACCCGGCGCACAGAACGCGATTCCGCTCGTTTGACGAGGAAGCGCCAGGACGCCGGTATGCGAAGACCATTTTCCGCCGGGAACAGGAGTTCTCTGGGGGATTCACGCTAGTCAGCGCAAGGCTATACACCGGCCGTACCCACCAGATTCGTGTCCACGCCCAGGATCTGGGCATGGCCGTTTGCGGGGATACCAGCTATGGACAGCCCGGACGTCTTCAGGAGAACCTGCGACAATGGGTTACCAGGCAATTTTTGCACGCCTGGCGGTTGGGGTTGAAACACCCCGTGTCCGGTGACTGGCTTGAGTTTGAAGCCCCTTTGCCTGGCGACTTTGCTGCGTTCATGCGTTTTTTACGCGACGCCAAGTGATTTGCCAGCCGGTACCCGGCAGCCTTTATCCCTTGAGGACCGCGACCTTCTGTTTCATAATGGACTATCACCTCAACCTGATGAGGCGCTCCATGTGGAAACACCGCCTGGCCGTGGCATCCATTTCGATGATGGTTCTGGGACTTGGGGTCCCGGCGGAATCAGTTATCGAGAATTTGTCGACGGCGGAACCGGCTACGAACCCGGGCAAGCATAGTCCGGGCGCCGTTGCATCGAACGCGCCTGAGATTCCAGTACCTGGCAAGGAAGAACGCGCACAGCGGGAAGACTTGATCCAGTTGACGGTCGACAAGTCCCGGCTTTCTGCTGAGCTCAGGACCTTGCCGGAAACAGG
>JBEGVZ010000037.1:0-76721 GCA_041178085.1 Pseudomonadota bacterium
GCCGATGGCACCATCGAGACCACCTACAGCAACCTGAAGACCACCATTGCCAGCAACGAATGCTCGCTGGCAAGCGGTTCAGCCTCAATTGTCTTCAAAGATGCTACGGGTGCAACCGTGAAGACCTACACTTTGTCCGTTGATGCGGAAGGAGAGCCGCAACTCGTCGACAGCGAAAACCAGCCAGTCGAAGGCTTCTCGCTGGAAGGTTGCGACCCGGAAGACCTGAAACTCTAGATTTATTGCAGCTGCAAGCCACCGCGCGTGGCCATCACAAATTTCACCAGGGCGTCGATCAACTCGTCCGCGTTCTCGCGGACGAGGTCCTGCGTCTTAAAGTTATTGATGCGGTTCATGACGAAGTCGTAAAGATCGACCCGTGCCTCGAGCTTCATCAAATCTTCGATCCTGGTCACAAGCTCGGGACTTTGCTCACGCATTGCAGCCACCACCTTCTTGGTTAACGCATGCCGCCTTGCCTTGTTACGCCCATCCAGCCCAGACCCCTGGGTACCGACGCCAAAAAATCCGGTGAGTCGGTCACGGGGCGGGAGCTCTCCCGAGGACACCAGTTCGCGCGAGTTGGTCTGGTTGTCCGATCCGCTGCGAGGATCCAGCGTCAAGCCTTGATCCTGCGCGCTATAAGCAGCCAGCATTGTGATTTCCGTCAGGGCATTTTCCCACTCGTACATCTTCAAGCCGGTCATCAGGTGACGATCAAGCTCCGCCATGTAGATCGCCATGAAGTCGCTCATCACGGTCTGCCCGGCGGGGGAAAGATCTTTCAGGCCAGAGGCATCAGACTTGAGCAGGATCTGAAAAAGTACCGAATAAAATTTTGCCAGTTCCCGGTCACTCGCCTCGTAAGCATAAACAGCAAGCCCCCGCAGATAATCATTGTCTGATGGGTCATAAGCGTTGCGTTCGATGCTTGCACCGTAGCTTCGCCCTGTCTTCCGGCTGGTCTTGTCAGCTTCCAGGTCAGCACCTCCGCTACCAGGCGCGTAACCGTAGTTGTAGCAATAGTTCTCATCATCCAGACGGACCAAAACACCTTTACCACTTGCAATCGCTATCACTGGCACAAGAGCCCCGGCCAGGCGAGACAGCTGCTGCGGGTCATTTGTCTTGGCCAGCTTTTGCGATTTAAGAGCCCCGATCACACGGCCGTACATACTGCTCACCGGAATCGTTTGGCCAGCCAGCGAACCAACCAGGGCATCCAGACCGTCAGCACCGTCCACAAAGCGTGACTCAAGTTTGCGTAGATGGGCAAAATTCCCGGCCCGTTTACGGAACGTAACCGCACTCACGACCCTCACTGGCTCACCATGGTCGCGGTCAAGAGCCGCCTTGATACCAGACTTCGGACTGGCCATGAGTTCGAAGAAAGTCATTTCGCCTTGCGAATCAGAAAGGTCATACGAAGCGGAGACCTTCAGGGGCGGATCGGCGGCAAGAGCGGGAGGCAATCCAGAAACTGCGACAAAGAGAGAAAACGCCAGACTTGCCAAATTTTTCCAGGATTTCATGCTTCACCCGTCAAAAATTTATTAAAAATCGGAGTTCTACTATTAGGTTTCTAATAAAAATTCAATATTTTAATAGGAAGCCACAACTGAAATGACTGTCAAATCCTGCCCAAAACGGTCATGATGAGACCCAGCGAAGCAGCTGATTTGGCAGACTTTTTTGTTATTTTCATCCGCAGGTCCGAGCATGAACTCATCGTCCGCCCCGCAGATATTTGTCACCAACACCCTGACCCGTCGCAAAGAACCTCTTGTTCCCCTTAAGCCGGGTAGCAACGAGATCGGGATGTACGCATGCGGGGTCACTGTTTACGACGACTGCCATATCGGCCACGCCATGCAGGCCATCTTTTTTGACGTGATCCGGCGATACCTTGAGTTTGCAGGCTTCAAGGTGAACTACGTGCGCAACTTCACCGACGTCGACGATAAAATCATCGACCGCGCGCGACAACGCGGAATGTCCCCGGCCAAACTAGCACAGGACATGATTGACTCATCGGATCGCGACATGAAAGCCATCGGCGTGCGCCCGGCAGATCACCAACCGCGAGTGTCTGAGATGATCCCGGAGATCATCGCAATGATCGAACAACTTATCGCCAATGGCGCAGCCTATGCGACGCCAGGGGGCGACGTTTACTACCGCGTCCGTCGCAAAGCTGATTACGGGAAGCTCTCGGGACGAAATCCTGACGAACTCCGCAGCGGCACGCGCGACCTCGTCCAGGGCGACAAGGAAGATCCGCTCGATTTCGCGCTGTGGAAGAAGGACGACGTCCAGGACGCCAGCTGGGACAGCCCTTGGAGTCGCGGACGTCCGGGCTGGCATATTGAGTGCAGCGCCATGAGCAAAGCGTACCTTGGGAACTCGTTCGAAATCCACGGTGGCGGACGCGACCTCGTTTTTCCGCATCATGAAAACGAGATCGCCCAGTCGGAAAGCGCCAACAACGCCCCTTATGCCTCCTGCTGGATGCACTGCGGGCTTTTGACGATCGAAAAGCAGAAGATGTCGAAAAGCCTGGGCAACCACATCACAATCCAGGACTTCCTGAAGTCGTGGACACCCGAAGTCCTGCGTTTTGGCATCTTGCAGTACCACTACTCATCCAACGTCGATTTCTCCAAGGCAGTCTTCGCCAACTGCCACCGCCGACTGCTCTATTTCTACGAAACACTCGACTTGCTTGCGCAAATGGCGCCGGAACGCAGTCCGGCGCCTGCCGACCATTGGCTCCTTGCCGAGTTCAACAAATCCATGGCTGATGACTTCAACACGGCCGCAGCTCTGGCTGCCCTGAGCAAGGCGATGAAATCCGGCCGCGAGTTGGCGGCTGGCAAGAAATCTGCCCCGAAGCTGGTCGAAGCTGCCCAATTGAGGGATGCAATCCTGAAAGTTGGTGGTGTCCTTGGCCTGTTCGACGCAGAACCCATAGCGGCCACGCGCGACCTGAAGATGCGCCTGCTGCCTGAACTAGGCATCACAGAGGCTGAAATCCTGTCGGCCATAAAACGCCGGGCTGATGCGCGGGCAGCGAAGGATTTCGCTGCCGCCGACGCCGCGCGCAACGAGCTCCTTGCACGCGGGATTGAACTTCGCGACGGGACGGCTGGCACGGACTGGAGCATACGGTACACGGAGTCCTGAAAATGTCGTCAGAAGTCCTGGTCACAAACATTGGCGAACTGCTGACACTGGCGCCGCTGGCGAAAGCAAAACGTGCCAACCACATCCAGCGAGAAGATCTTGGCCTGCTCAAAAATGCCTGGCTCCTGGCAAGGAACGGCAACGTGGTCGAGACGGGCACGGGCAAGTCTCCCACTCCTTCCCAAGGCGCCACCATCTGTGACGCAGGCGGACGCCTGGTCATGCCTGGACTGATTGATTGCCATACCCACCCTGTCTTTGCCGGCAACCGCGCGCGCGAATTCAGCATGCGGCTGGAAGGCAAAACCTACCAGGAGATCGCCGCTGCTGGAGGAGGAATCAAGGCAAGCACTGGCGCAACCCGCAATGCAACCGAGGAAGCGCTGCTTGCGGATACCATGACGCGCCTTGATACTTTTCTGCGCCACGGAGTCACTACCGTTGAAGCCAAGTCAGGCTATGGACTTTCTGTCGAATCTGAATTGAAGCAACTGCGTGTGCTACGGTCTGCCGCGCAGAAGACGCGTCAACATGTCACCGTGACCTGCCTGGCCCTTCATGCGGTCCCACCAGAGCACAAGACTGCCGCGACGTGGGCCACGGAGGCTGCTGAAAAGCTCTTGCCAGTCGTCGCCCGCGAAAAGCTTGCTGATTGCGTCGATGCCTTTGTCGAAAACGGTTATTTCTCTGCCACGGAGGCCCGTCCGTACCTGGATGCGGCGCGCCGACTCGGACTGCGGATCCGGTTGCATGCTGATGAATTCAGCGAATCAGGCTGCGCGCAGCTTGCCGCCGAATATGAGGCAGAAAGCGCAGATCATTTGCAGTTTGCCAGCGACGCAGGGGTCAAAGCGATGGCTGCAAAAGGTGTGTGTGCTGTGCTTTTGCCGGGCACATCAGTGTACTCAAACATCCCTTACACGAACGGACGCAGGTTCATTGATGCCGGCTGTCCCGTAGCGGTCGCGACGGACTTCAACCCGGGTTCTTGCGTCGCCGACAACCTGCCGATGATCGCCACCATCGCCGCACTGCACTGCAAACTCAGGCCCGCCGAAGCAATCGCCGCTGTCACATGGGCGGCTGCTTATGCGCTGCGCTTACATGACAAAAAAGGTGCGCTGCACAACGGCTACGACGCTGACTTCCTGGTCTTGCCAATGGCGACACACGAGGAATGGCTGGCTGACCTTGGACGCAATTCACCAAAACAAGTCTGGATAAAAGGACAAAGAGTCATATGAAAATTGCACTTATTGGAGCCACGGGTTTCATCGGACAGGAACTGGGAATCGCCCTCGTCCGCGGCGGTCACGAAGTGACCGCACTGGTCCGAAATCCCGACAAGGCGAAACTTCAGCTGCCATACCCCTGCAAGGTGCGGCGCTTTGATCCTGACAGCCAAGACGAAATCACGGCCAACCTGGATGGGATGGACGCAGTCATCAACCTGGCCGGAGAAGGGATCCAGGAAAAGCCATGGACCCAGCAGCGCATACGCGAGCTTTACGACAGCCGCACGCGCCCAACGATTGCAATCATCCGCGCGCTCAACAACCTGAAACTCAACGGCAAGGCGCCCGGAGTGCTGGTTAACGCATCGGCAATTGGTTTCTACGGGGACCGCGGAGACGAGTCACTGGATGAACAATCTGCTCCCGGCACGGGCCTTCTAACGGAAATCTGTCAAGAATGGGAAACTTGCACGCAGAAGGATTTTCCGGCCGAAGTCAGGCTGGTGATCCTGCGCATTGGAGTTGTCCTTGGCAAGGGCGGCGGAATGCTGGGCAAGGTGTTACCGATCTTCCGCAGCGGTGCCGCAGGGAATCTTGGCTCCGGTCGTCAATGGTTATCGTGGATCCACATCGATGACATGATCCGCATGATCATGTGGTCGATCACCACCACAAAGGCGTCCGGAACATACAACGCCACCGCACCAGAACCAGCAACCAATGCCGCGTTCACTCATGAACTGGCAAGACTGGTTAAACGTCCCGTATTCATGCCGGCACCTGAAGTAGCTCTCAAAGTTGCACTGGGATCACGCGCCGCGCTCGTCCTCGGCAGCCAGAAAGTCTTCCCGCGTCGCGCCATAACCCAGGGGTTCAGCTTCAAATTCAACACGGTCAAGGAAGCCCTGCAAAACCTTTGCAGCGACGACATTGAACGTGGCGTCAGCGAAATCCTGGTCCGGCAATGGCTGCCACGCCCGTTGGCAGAAGTATTTCCGTTTTTTCAGAACGAGAAAAACCTTGAAATTCTTACCCCGCCCTTCCTGAACTTTCACGTGGTAGGCAAGACCACCCGACAGATCGAGAAAGGAACCTTGATCGACTACAAGCTTAAGTTGCACGGCCTGCCGATTCGTTGGCGCACCGAAATCCTCAGCTGGCAGCCGCCGAAAAAGTTTGTCGACAACCAGATCAAGGGGCCGTACGCCTTGTGGCACCATACCCACGAATTCGAAGAACTGGGCGGCGGGACTCTGATGACGGACCGCGTTCAATACCGTGTGCCAATGGGACTATTGGGTAAACTGACCGCAGGTCCGTTTGTCGATGGCGACGTCTCGCGAATCTTTGAGTTCCGCAAGCAGAAGGCCAGGGAACTCTTCGGAGGCAATTGAAACAGCCTGGTCTAAGGCAGTTTTTTTCCCGTCATCAACTGGAACAACCCAGCATACTCTGATTCGTCCGGATACGTGGACTCCGCAGCCGGGGTGTATCCGGGACGATCACTGTGGCTGACCGGGGCGACCGTATGGTCTTTGCGATAAGCCAGCTGTTCCAGACTTGCTGCGCGGTACCCAAGAAGGTTGCCATTGGTGTCAAAGTGGGGACGCGGGTACCAGACCATCAGAATGAACGCTGCGGTCTCCGACCACGCCTCTTCCATGGCAAGCCGCGGATCACGCGGATGTGCCGCGCGATACTTGTTGAGTAACGCAGCATTACCGGGAAAACGGTCGCGCCAGGCAGAGTAACTGGCGGACTTCATGAATACGTTGCCCCACCAAGCATGGAACAATTCGTTGTAAAAGAGACTCCAGTCAGAAGCAGTCCACATGGAAAGTGGCTGACCAACCGAAGGATGATAAATTGTGCCGCCGGTGAAAATACCTGGATAATAAGACGGTCCGCCCGATGTGCTTTTGACTGCAATCCACGCACCATTTGCAATGAGTTCATCAAAAAATGGCGTCGGCAGGCCTTTGGCAGATGCCGCCACGCGGTATGGTTCAAGGGCACTGCCCGCCACTGCGAACTCAATTTCCCCTGCTCCGCTGGCTTCCATTGCCCGGGCGTCGGCCGGGTGGCTGAAGTCACCACAAGCAGAAACGAGTGACATCGCGCTGATCAGCAGCGCCGTTAACGTGAAAGGCACGTTTGATTTACGGACGCTCTGCATGGTGTGTCTCCCCTTCAAATCTTGGATAATCCCGGCCAGAGGCGCCCGGAAAATAGCACTACCTTGGCCAGTTGGCCAGCATCTTGATCAGGACGCGCCGACAAATCGGTCAAGCTACTAATTTCACTGGGCTACGTGCTATCCTGAATGACAACAAAACACGAGGATCAGACCATGCGTCGTCTCATTTTCAGGGGTCTCTGGGTTTTTTCTTTCTTCTTTACCCAAGCCTGCACGACTGCAAGTTTCCGCATACCCAACAACCGTTTCATGTCCCCAGAGAACAGCGGTGAACTCGGTGACGGTTTTGTGGCTGCAGGTTATGGCAGCAAGACCAACGTCATCGTTGCCCACGGGGAATTGAATACGGCTGAGGAGATCAAAGACTCGGCAGAGGTAAGAAACGACGATGGTATCTACCTTCAAGCCGCCGCAGGACTCCATCCCGTCGCAGAAGTTTTTTTCAACAACGGAGCTTTGGGAGCAAAATTCCAGTTTGTCGGTGAACCCGCATCCAAGGCAGAGGCCGGGAATTTTTCTTTATCTCTGGGACTTGCCTATGATGCAGGGTCCAACTCGTCGTCTTCGTCCTTTGCCGGCGACTTGACGTACACATTGAAGACAGAGGCTGAATTTACTGGGCTCGATACGATGCTGCTGGGTGGCTATCGCATCACCCGCGGTCAACTGCTCTACGCCAACATCGCCAGCGCCACCTATGAAGCCAAAGGATCGATCACGAAGGAATACACATCAAGTGCGGCCATCGGCACCGCAGAAAAGACCACAATCCCGGCCAGAACCGTGCGTTCAACAACCTTGCTTCTGGGCTGGCAGGCACTCAACGATCAAGCGTACGTCATGGTCGAAGGTGGCTACAGTTTTGCCGCCATGGAAGAGGCAAACAAAAAGGACCGGCTCGTGCTGGGGAGTACCCTCGGTATCCGGTGGTGATCCCGAACCACGATTCTGAAATCCGGCAAATAAAAAACCGGGACCATTGCTGGTCCCGGTTCTTTTTTTACGACAAGAGCTGACTAGAAACGGCGCGGGCCGCGGTTCTCACGAGGAGCCTGCGGACGTGCTTCGTTGACCGTCAAGCGACGGCCTTCGTACTGCGAACCGTTGTAGCGATTGATTGCGGATTCTGCATCTGCATCGTTCGCCATTTCAACAAACCCGAAGCCTTTGCTGCGGCCTGTGTCGCGATCCATGATAATGGTGGCACTGTCAACGTCACCGATTTGTGCGAACAAGTCGCGCAGTTTGTCGTCGGTGGTGCTGTACGGAAGGCCGCCAACATAAAGCTTCTTACCCATGAACATCTTCTCCAAAAGATTAAAACTAAACAAAAAACCAATAACGCAGATACACTACCAGACTTCCGGACCGAGGTGTTACCTCATTTTGACTTCTTGAGTGCTTTTTTCATGGTTTCATAGGCCTCCAAGGCCAACTGCCGCCCCTTTTCAGGGTCAACCACCGGCCGGGGATAGGTCTTGCCAAGCACCACCCCAGCCCGCTCAAGCTCCGCCGCAGACGCCTTCCAGGGCGCATGCAAGTACTTGGCGGGAAGATTTCGCAGCTCGGGGACCCATTTACGGATGTACGCGCCGTCCGGGTCAAAACGCTCACTTTGAAGGACAGGATTGAACACGCGGAAGTACGGAGCCGCGTCAAATCCGCAGCCGGCGGACCACTGCCAACCAAGCGTATTATTTGGCAAATCAGCGTCCACCAAGGTGTCCCAGAACCACCGGGCCCCAGCCATCCAGTGAATGCGGAGGTTTTTGACCAGGAACGAACCCACCACCATCCGGACCCGGTTGTGCATCCAGCCTGTCCGCCAAAGCTCACGCATCCCGGCATCGACAAGCGGAAACCCGGTCATCCCCTGCTTCCAGGCCTCAAGGTCTGACTCGGCTGCTTTACCGTCTCGCCAGGGGAACTGCAAAAACTCCTCACGCATCGGCTTGTCGGGTGACTGGGGAAATGCCCAGACCGAGTGCCGCGCAAACTCCCGCCACCCCAATTGCCGCCGAAACGGCTCAAACCGGGCATCAAACCCGCCCTTGGTCGTGTCATGGAACGCGTGCCAGACCTGCCTGACCGTCACTTCGCCGAAGTGAAGGTGCGGGGACAGACGGCTCACCCCAGGAATTGCGGGTATGTCCCGGTCCTTGTTGTAACGAGCCGCCCGCTCGTCGTTAAAAGCCTTTAACCTGGCTTTGGCTCCCCCCTCACCTGGCTCCCACTCCTCGGCAATGGAGAAAGTCCAGCGGGCCCTGGGATCAAGACGCAAGTCCCGAAGTTCCAGCGACTTGGGCCATTTAGCGGGGGCTGGAATTGTCCGGGGCGCGGCCATGGGCTCAACCGGAGCCCCCATTTTGACCAGACTGCGCCAAAAAGGGGTGAACACCTTGAACGGCCCCCCGCTACCGGTCTTAACCTCTTCAGGCTCCCGCAGCAGATCTCCCCGGTGGGGCATCGCCTCGCAACCCAGTCCGGCCAGGGCTTTTGTGACCTTTTCATCGATTGCCACGATGGGCGCCTCATAAATCCGGTGCCACAACACAGCGCGGGCGCCGGATTCCCTGGCAATCGCAGCCAATTCCTTCACCGGATCACCGTGACGCAACAACAAGCGCGAACCAAGCCCGCGCAAGGTCTTGTCCAGATGATTGAGGCTGTGGTGCAGCCACCAGCGCTGGGCGCCACCGACAGGCCAAGAGTCCTGCTCATCCTCAAACAGGACATAAACCGGGATCACCGCCTCGAAGTCGCGACAAGCACGGAGCAATGCGTAATGGTCCGAAACCCGCAGGTCGCGACGGAACCATAGGATCGCCGTACCCGTCGGGGGCGCAGCTTTTGGCGGAGGATTCATGGACAAACTCAGTAGTGGATGCTGGTGATGGTGTATTCAACCGAACCCTTGGGGGCGTGGACCTCGATCAGGTCATCGACGCGCTTTCCGACCAGGGCACGAGCCAGTGGCGAACTAAGCGAAATACGATTTTCGCGGATGTCAGCTTCGATATCGCCCACGATCTGGTACGTCTTCTGCTCGCCCGACTCTTCGTCACAAAGTGTGACAAAAGCGCCAAAGCGAACCTGGTTTTGGTCACCCTCAGACGGGTCAATCACCTGAGCACGGGACAACTTGTCCTCCAGCTCGGCGATGCGGCCTTCGATGAAACCCTGGCGCTCCCGCGCGGCGGAATACTCTGCATTTTCAGAAAGGTCACCGTGAGAACGCGCCTCGGCGATATCCTGGATGACTCGTGGACGTTCCTCGGACTTGAGCCGCTGAAGCTCAGCTTGCAGCTGTTCAAAGCCGCGCTTCGTGAAAGGGATCGATTCTTTCGACATGGTCTCCTCCAGCCCCTGTTCTATATCAGAGGCTGGTCGTCGCTGCGAATGCAAATGTCGTCAAGGAAGAAGTCACGTCGACCGGGTCGTTGACCCCTTCGACCTTCTGGGACTGGCCTGTGCCACTCTGGATCACGGCACCAACGCTGATCTGGCTATTGGGCTGGATGTACGCAGCAAACAGCGAGCCGCCTTTATAGTTGATATTGGTGCCCCCGGTGTACTTGCTCGAGGTGACTTCCGCGCGGGCATCGTTGTTGGTGAAAAAACCGCCACGCATCGCGACTGAAGGGGTTACGTAGAATTCGGCGCCAGCCGCATAGTTCAGCACCGCGTTGCGCCTTCCCGCCCCCTTGCTCCCGGCAGCGGCATCCACGTAGCTGATATCTCCCGATGCCATCAGCTTGGGGCTGGCAAACCATGCAACCCCCACACGCACCTCACCAGGTATCGTACCAAGCGGATTGGATGATTTTGCGTCCGACGAAGATGCCGTCTCCACAACCAGAGCCCCGGTGTTTCCCGTCACCCCGGAGTCAGATGTCTGTTGGGTCGCCAACCTGTCAGAGGCCACGGTCTTTTCCTGCGTAATCCATGATCCCTTGCGGATCGACAACCCGAGCGACAGGGATTGACCAAGGGCCATTTGAAAACCAAACGTTGGCTCAAACCCTTTTGCTTCAAGGCTGGTACGATTATTGGAGTACTGCTTCACCACGGTCGTGGCCACTGCCGTGCCGCTGGCCGTCTCCTCAACGACAGAGTCGCTCTGCTGGAAATCCTGGCTCAATTCGCTGATCGAAGTGTAGCGCACGGCTAATCCGGCAGACATCCGGCCAGACAAGCGATAACCGACGCCTGCAGCAATGTGGGAAGTTGCCGTGCGCAGCTGCACGGTCCGGTGAAAGCCTTGGATGCTGGTGAACTTTGTTCCCGACTGGCCGATGTAAACCGTTGGCCAGCGGTCGTTCTGATCCAACAGCTCAGTGTCCGATGTGTACATGGCAAAGGCGCCCACAAGTCCCGGGACAAACCGGTCTAGCTTGTTCAATACGCCCAGAAATGGCGCAAAGGTGCCCCCTGCAGTCTCCGTGTAGCTTTGGTTGGCGATCACCTTCGAATACTCAGTGGTCTTGTTGTAAAACGCGTTTCCGGAACCAGAAATATCGTTTGACTGCGCAAAAGCCAGCCCGGCCGGGTTGTAGTAAACGCCGGAAGCATCGTCGGCGACTGCTGTGTAAGCACCGCCAATGCCAATGGCGCGCTCGCCAACCAGCACGTTGCTGTAGTGATAAATGTCTGCGCGGGCCGCCCTTGCTAAAAACAAAGAAGCAGCGATCGAGGACGTAACTGCAACAAGACGAGGGTTCGGGAAAAATTTTCTCATCGGCTCAACTTTCAACAAAAGTGGGACCTGAAAATCCTTGTCTTTCATTCATCAGCGCTATTCGGATCCCGGCCACGGGATTTTGCTGCCTTTTGTTTTGCCTTTTTTCCCGCAGGTTTCGCGGCGTCGCCGTTTTCCTTCGGTGCGGCCTGCTTGGGGGCCGGTGGCAAACGAAGCTGCATTGGCTTGAATCTTTCGAGTCCCTTTGCCCCGACAATGGAATCGGCTTTCAAGCTGACCAGCAACTGGTCAACCTTGAGGCGCCGTTCAACTGGCTTAGGGTGGGTTTTCTCAAGGGTCTTGGTGTTGAGCAGCTTTTGACGCGCAACCAGGCGCCCGAGGAAATTGGACATCGCTTTCGGATCGTAACCGGCGGCGATTGCGTACTTCACACCTTCCTGGTCGGCTTCGTATTCCAGTTTATGATCAAGACCCTTCTCCAGGATCACATTCAAACCGGCCTTGGCCGCAGCAAGAATGCTCAAACCGGCCACGGAGGAAGAGCCCAGGTAGCGCGCAATATTTTTAAACGTCTCTGATTGTTCAGTGACCTGGACGCGCTTGCGCATGCGCATGGCAGCGGATGCGTCCGGCTTGTCAGACGATGCCTTTGCCGCCTGCTCGAGCTTCTCTTTGTCCATCGACAACAAGGTGTTCATCATGTGGCGATTGCCAACATGTGCTGACTCGTGTCCCAGGATGGCCGCCAGTTCTGCTTCGTTTTCTGCCTGGCGCAGCGCACCCATCGTGACCAGGATGTAGCCTCCGGGACAGGCAAAGGCGTTGACCGCCTCGCTGTTCAATAGCCGGATCATGTATCGGCGATCTGCGTGCGGGCCTTGTTGGGCAACGTAGTTGCCAATCAGGTTCAAGTACGCGTTCAGGGGCTCGTCGTTGTATTCGCCATAGTATGTCACCAGGCGCCCGGCCATGTTGCGACCGATCTCGAGCTCCGCACGGAACTCACCCAGCTTTTTTTCTTCTTCGGCAGAGAGCCCGGCCTGTCCCTCAGGCTTCGACTGGGCTTGGGCCAAGGCGAAACCGGCAACAAAGACCACGGCCAACCCTGGCCACAGAATCACTCTTCGGCTCATCTTCGAGCTCCGGATCTTGATGCGTACAATTAAAGGAAACTTCCTAAGAAGTTACTTGCTTTTCGATTCTTTCGCAATTTCATCGAAAACCTTTTCTGAGAGGCTTTCGATCTCCTTCGCCGGCACCTTCAGGTCTTCCATCGCAAAGACCGATTTCAGATTGGGCCGCGCGTTTGCCGCGAACGAAGTGTCGTTTGTCTCATCGAGGCCACGAACCCCCATCACTGTCGAACGAGCGCGAGCGCTTGCCCCTTCTGAACCCGACCGTCCATTCAGGACAGCTTCCTTGATCGCACCGGACAGCGCGCCGCCGCTGGAGTCCATCGCTTTGACCTTGACCGCCAACACCGAGACAAAACCGGTCTTGCCGCCAGCCGTTTTGACCTGCCAGTGCATGCCTTTTCGCTCAAGGGATTCGACCGACTCACCGGCTTTCAAAGTTGCCACCACGGCGGCACCTTTTTCCGGGGACGCCGTGACCTGGACGCCGTCTTGCTTCGCTTCGACCGCACCCGCCAGAGCGCTACTGGATATACCGCAGACGAGGGCAATCAAAGCCGCTCGTAAGAATGGCCAATGCTTGGGATCCATAAGTCTCTTCCCCCTCAGCTCTGAAATCGGGGTGACTTCCTGGATCTTTAGTCAGCCCCGTAACCTTATGCGATGATAATGCTTTTTGCCCCTCCGGACCAGACACCCGGCAGCCTTTTCCAGCTCTGCCACGGCGACTCTCGCCTGGACATCGGAAACCTTGACGTCGTCCACAGAAAGCCCACCCTGCTGGATCAGGCGTTTTGCCTCCGCCTTGGTTGCCACAACGCCGGAGAAAGCCAGCATGTCGACCACGCTGATATCAGGTTTCCCCTCCAGGGCGCTGCGATCTACGAAATGCTCCGGTTCGTTGCCTGCGGACTGTCCCCCATGCGCACCGCTACTGAAAAGTCGCTGGGCCGATTCACGGGCATCGTTGGCAGCATCCTCTCCATGAACGATTTTGGTGCACTCCCAGCCAAGACGCTTTTTGACATCGTTGATGGCGGCACCTTCCGCGCGAGCCAATTCCCGGATCTCGGCCATCGGCAGGTCCGTGAAGTAGCGCAAGCATGGCTCGACCATGACGTCCTCAACGTTGCGCCAGTATTGAAAGTACTCAAACGGGCTGGTCTTCGATGCATCAAGCCAAACCGCGCCTTTTTCCGTCTTGCCCATCTTGCGCCCGTCAGGCGTCGTCAAGAGCGGCGTCGTCACACAGAAAGCCTTGCCGCCGGTCAGGCGACGCACCAGGTCCACCCCCGAAAGCATGTTGCTCCACTGATCGTCACCGCCAAGTTGCACCGAGCAATCCACCGTCCGGTAAAGGTGCAGGAAGTCGTAACTCTGGAGCAGCATATAGTTGAATTCGAGAAAGCTGAGACCTTTCTCCAGGCGCTGCTTGAAGCATTCCGCTGCCAGCATGCGGTTGACGCTGAAGTGACGACCAATGTCGCGCAGGAAAGGCAAATACTGAAGTGCTGTGAGCCAGTCGGCGTTATTGAGCAACACGCCCCGCGCCTGGTTCTTCAGGTCAATGAAAAGCCCCAGCTGCTCGCGAAGTCCCGCCAGGTTTTTTTGGATCCCTGAGTCGTCAATCATTTGACGCATCTCGGATTTCCCGGATGGATCACCGATCAACCCGGTGCCGCCACCTACCAGTGCCACAACCTTGTGTCCCGCTGCCTGCCAGCGACGCAGAGCCATCACCGGCATCAGGTGACCAACGTGCAAACTGTCGGCGGAAGGATCGAAACCGCAGTACGCGACACGGGTTCCCGAGGAGAGGTGTCCGGCCAATTCGTCCTCGTGGGTGATCTGAGCGATCAACCCCCTCTCCCGCATGACTTCTAGAAAACCCATCTTTGCGCTATCCTTGAAGAAAGACCCAACACGATTCGTCAGCAAGTCCACCAAATTGTGCCGGGGGATCGGGGCCCATGCAAGCCGAGAAGTGCCTGACATTCCTGCTCGGACCGGCCCATTCGGGCAAATCCGCGGAAGCCATTGCCCTGGCGGACCACAAACTGGACACGCTGGTCATTGGCATGGCCAACATACAGCACCCGCTGATGCAGGCCCGCGTGGAGGCTCTGAAAGGCAGCCGACCCACTCACTGGCAGCACGTCGACCAGCCAGGCGACCTGCCAGCATTCCTGTTTGCCGCGGCCCAGGCCCACGAACAAATCGTCATCGACTCACTCAACCTTTGGCTGGCCACGTTGACCGTGAATTGGCAAGCAGGCCAGGCAAGTCGCTCGGCAATTGACCTGGCCCAGATGCTGGGCACGGAATGCGACCGCATGGTGGATGCGCTGAAGAGAAGTCGCGAGTCCGCAGGCGGAACAAAACTGATCGTAGTCGGCGCCGAAATGGGTGCTTCCCCGTCTCCCCCCGTCGAAACTGAACGGGCATTCCGGGAAGCCAACGGAAAATTAAACCGGGCCATCGCCGCGACCGCAGACCGGGTTATACTCATGACGGCCGGTATTCCAACGGTACTTCGTTCCAACGTCCACAATCAGAGCCATATTGGAGGCTAAAAATGTTCAACGAATTTATCGGACAATCTGTTTGCCGGGTCATTGCAATCTCGGGTCTGACGGTTGCAAGCCTTGCGATCTCCAGCAACGCCTTCGCCATCGTCAGTGGCCAGGTCAACGTCGGCAAGCGCACCGCGACCAGCAAGGTCGGCGGCAGCGAAAAGACTTACGCCGCGGACGAATACGGCGCCGGAGTCTGGCTGGATCCAATTCCCTTGGTGCCAGTCGCTTTCGGGGCCAGCATGCTGGTCCAGAACTGGGATAAAGACGATTTCGGGGCGACCACCACGGGGTCCGAACTGAGCCTTGATGTCAAAGGCTGGTTGCCCATGGTTCCGGTCGTGACGCCGTATGCGAAATTGAGCTACGTCCTTGCAGGAACCATCCTGAGCGAAACCACTGGCCTGAAAAACAAGTACAGCGTGACGGGTACCCGCGCGAACATTGGCGTGCTCTACGGCATCCTGCCGACCGTGAGCGTGGCCGGTGAATTCGGCACAGGATCCCAGCAAATCAAAGTCGATGAAACCACCGTTGCAGGGGTGAAAGTCTCTGCGTCTTCGCCGTCTTACGACTGGAAGACCACCTCTTACGCCGTCGGCGTCAACGTCGGCTTCTGACCCCCCCGGTACTGCGGTCTTAACGGGTGCCGTGCTGGCAGCATCGCCAGTACGGCCCCGGGAACTGCTCTTCTTCACTGCGCCTGACCTTGAAAGACATGCCCCGCCCAAGCCCTCCGCGCTAAATTTCAACACACTGAAAATTGAAACAAAACCTTCTAAGCAACGAACATTAATGGGTTTTACGCCGCCCAGAGATGTCTCTGGAACAAAAGTGGAAAATCCTTGGCCTGACGATCATTGTCCACCGTTTGCCCGGCCCCGGAATGGCATTGCCCGGGACCGTGATCTAATCTAATTAAGGCCCTTGCCTGAGTTGGAGATTCAACGATGCCAAATGACACGGTAACCCTTACAGACCATGCCTCACACGCCCAGCTGCCTGCGCGTGCAGAGAACCAGAACCAGATCGAGTCGATGTTCGACCGTGTCGCCCCCAAGTACGATTTCCTGAACGCCCTCCTCAGCTTCCGCCAGGACCAGCGCTGGCGCAACCGGCTGGCCGCACTCATTCCTTACAAGCCTGCCGGCGCATTGCTGGATGTCGCCACCGGCACCGGTGATGTCTTGATGACGGCATTGGTCCGGCGCAAGGAATACACGCGATTCAGCGGTGTCGACATCTCGAACGAGATGCTGGGCTTGGCCAAGGCAAAAGCGAGCCAGCGTCAGTTCAGCAACCTTTGCGACTTTCATCAGATGAGCGCTGAGAAACTCAACTTCGCCGACGCCACCTTTGACTGCATCACGATTTCGTTCGGCTTGCGCAACGTCGTCGACCGGGAGAAAGCACTCCAGGAATTCAGCCGTGTCCTGAAACCAAAAGGCACTTTGCTCATCATGGAGTTTTTCACTCCCCGCTCCCACCTGGTTGCGAAGGGATTCGAATTGTACTTCCACAAGGTTTTGCCGGTGATCGGCGGAATCTTCAGCGACCGAAGCGCGTACACGTACCTGCCTCGCAGCGTAGCCGCCTTCTATTCGACGGACCAGCTACGTGGTGCACTGTACCGGTCAGGTTTCCTGGTGAACCAGGAAGTGTCGTTCTTGTTTGGCGGGTGCAAAATCATTCAAGCACGCAAGCTCGGCTAGGATCCACGCTTCACGAGGCGCTGGTTCGCGGTTGCTTCAGCAACGAAAGGTAAAAACATGAAACGTTTCGCCCTGGCATTGACTGCCACCAGCGTACTGACGGGCCACTCAATAGCCGCTGCCGACCACCGGGTTCCGCCTGTTTTTGCCATCTGTGACACGGCCGAGGGCCTGCCCATGATGAACATCCAGGTCAGGAAATACGCGGACAACTCCGGTGTGATGGTTTATTTGGCGACGCTGCAGCCTGGGACGCGCTACTGGTCGACCGATGCTATCGTCGGGAAAGAACTCGACCTCGGCAGGGATCCAATTTGCGAAGTTTACGAATTCAACGCAAAAAAGAACCGCGGGACCGACGTCCGTGAAATACACGTATGCTTTGAACGCCATGAAAATGGAACCTATGGGGGCGTTCTTCGCCGGGATACAGAAAGCGGCTTTGAAGTCGAGCGCCCGCTAAGGTGTTCTTATCCGACACAACAGATACCGGGCTAATTTCCTTGAACTGTTGATTGGCTGCGCCAGCATGCCGATGATCAAGGTGCCGCGGATTCTTCTGGCAGATGCTTTCTAAATTCTTCAAGCACATCGTCGAGAGCCTTTTCCAGAGCCTTCTGGTCAGCAACGTTCGGCAGGGACGTGCCGGTTGGAGGCGTCACGCCCGGAGCACCTGAGGCGGTGTTTGCGGGCATTGCTGCAGCTGGTTCATCAAGGTACATGCAGATGTAACCTTCGTTTACGGTGAAGAGGTTGCCGGTCTGGACCGGAGCCTTGCCCTTGGAATCCGTCACAAGGACCTTGAGTCCTGGCCCCTCGCAGACCGGAGTCAACGCCCAGCGCCCCTGATTGGTGGGTATGCGCGCCATGTTGGCAACACAAGGCAGCTGGCAGTTAACCACAGAGCGCACCACATTACGCATGTCTTCCAGGTTTCCGCGGTCACGCACCTTGTCCTGGACAAAGATTTGCTGGCGGAAGATCTCTGCTATCCCCAGCGCCAGGATCCCCATCAGCCCAATCGCTACCAGGACTTCAAGAAGAGAAAATCCATGGCTTTTTTGATTCACCTTGATGTGATCCGCTTCCATGAACCATCCTTCTTCATTGCGGCGAAAGCCTTTTGCCACTTCTCGACCTCTGCTCGTGGCATGTTGCGTGAGGCCGCCAAGTACAGGTCGTTCCGCCTGAGCACGATTCCGTAGTCCAGTTGTGCCGGGTCGTATCCCTCTGCCTTGAACACGAAGGGAGCGACCTTCCTTGCCACAAACCAGGCATCGATGTGCCCGGACTTGAGCTTTTTCGCATTGGTCTCTTCTGTCGCACCTGCATCCAGGGTGCCCAGACCATCTTTCTTCAGGAGAGCCGCGAGCGGACTGCCCAACAGCGCGCCGACACGCAGACCAGCAAGCTGATTGCGATTGATGATCCGGGCCCGTGTTCCTTTCATAGTCACGATCACTGCATCGTCTGAAAGGATCGGTGCGATCCACTGATATTGCGCCTCGCGTTCCGGTGTCCTGGTCAGCGGAATGATAAAGCGCGGCAGATTGTCAGAACTGTCACGAACCAATTGCTGTGCACGGTTCCATGAAGTCAATTCAATGCGACCAGAATGCCCTGATCGACGTGCCATTTCGCGCACAACTTCGGCAAGGATCCCATCGACTCCGCTGCCATTGACGGTCGTATAGGGCGGAATCGCCGCAGCGAAAATCGCATATTCAGCGGCAGACTTGGCATTCTTTTCGCCATCAGCAACCCCAGCAAAGACGCTGCTGGCAATCGTCAGGCTCATGGCTGTCACGGCTGTCATGGATGTCATGGATGTCATGGCAGCGCGCATCATCCAGGCACGCTCCCGTCAAATACGGCTTCGACAAAATCCGCCGGCAGGCTGGCAGGCGTAAACTCCCCGACTGCAATGGGGACTAGCTTGAAGATTGCCCTGAAATGAACACCTTTTGACTTCTCCAGCGGCAAAGATGACTGGGATATTTTTGCCAAGGCGTCCCCGTGACTGAGCTCGCCTGGCAGCATCGCATGAGCAGCCATCAGAAAGCGATCTGATTCAAGGATAAAACGTGTCGCAAGCCAGATTGGCCCTTGCCGGGCAGCGCGACGGTATTCCGCATCGACGTGAACGACGGCCAGCACGCAGCGCTGATCAATCATTTTCTGCCACGTCCAGCCCGCGGTTGTGAATACAGCGTTGCGGGCACGATCACAGTATTTCAAGTAGTTGGCGTGATAAAGAACACCACCGGCATCGATGTCATCAAATGGGATTTCGAAGCGTTCGAGGTACAACTTGCTCTGGCGAACGCTCATGATTTGCCCTTTTGGACGGGATGTACGGTCGCAGCGCCCTTGGCTACGGTGACCTCTTCGAATTTACCATTTTCAAGGCGGAAGCTGCGAGGCAGGTGATGCACACCAAGCTTGCGGGCAATCTCATCTCCGGCCAGGCAACGCTGACGGACGTCAAAATGCTTCAAGGTGGCTACGGCAGCTGATTCCTCGTCGAACGTCGAGAGAAGTATCAGGTCTTCTCGCGAAGGTTGCCCGCGCAGGCTTTCCAGATCGTCCTTGCAACTGCCGCACCAGCTGGCAAAAAACTTGATATGCAACGGCCGGCCAGGAACCTGCAACTTGACAAGATCGTCCGTCGTGATTTTCGGGCACGCGCGGGAACTGACGGTATTTTCAGCGCGGGCGTGCGCGGCAACAAGCAGTGCCAGTATCAAACTGGAATATAGAATTTTTCGGCATAAAAGGTTCATTGCATTACCCGCGACCAGGCAAGGGACCATGTGGATGCGACGACGGAGTTTCGTGTCTGACCAATCGCCCCCTGACGCGCCCAGGTCATTTTAACGGTGTTGCCATCGCCGGCCGCAACGTCACCGGAGGCAAAAAGCCCGTTTGCAGCCTGCGACGAACCGGGTACCTCCGTACCATCCTGGGTAAGCGGTTGGCGGCGATCTGCCGTCATGCCGCCGGCCAGCTTGACTGGTACAGTATGGACCAGACCGGGCACCGGGACCTCCACTGTGCTGGTAACCGACGCAGTGACACGAATCAACCGCCCGGGTCGGATGGCAACATCGTTCATCCTGACGGGTGCTGATTCGGTGATCACCGCCGAAAGCCCAGGTTTCACTTGTGGCATCATGCCCATCCAAACATCCAAGCCGGCCCGGTACTCATCATGACCACTGCCGCCAACATCGAGCAGCGCCGGGTCAGTGGACGTTGCTGCGGATTTCGCAAGAGACGGGCGAAAGCCCGCAACCAACTGCACCTGGGGCAGATAAGATTCCGTCAGGCGAGGCATCAAGATGGTGTAGCGTGCATTGAGCGTCGGATCGGCCAGCACCGTGCGGCTCCTTCCGTCGCGCTGATTGTTGATCACAGGCTGGGCAAGGACAAAAAAAACGCGCGGCGAAAAACCAATCCCGGCGGCAAAGGTACTGCTTAAACGACGCTGGGGGCCGAGGGAAGCAAGCAGCTCCCCAGATGGTCCGGTGGATGCCAGTGCGGGAGTGGCGGAAGTTCCCGCCAACAACTTGACTGTTTCGGCTGGAAAGAGAACCAATGGGTCATCCCCGCCACTACCGCAGGAAGCGCAGCCAAAAGCATCGGAAGCCCTGGCTGCGAGCAAGCTGCCGGCCACCAGAATCGTTACTGCCAGTTGTGAAAGGCAACGGCGCAAGAAGAGACTGACTCCCGTTCGGGCGCTCCACCTGGCCACAGATTAACTTGCCGGGACTGTAACCGGCACGGTCAAACGGTGTTCCGTTTCTTCGGAATCATCGGCGCCGGCCTGGGCGGAACGTATGGTTATCTTCAGGTCCCAAGGGCCTGACATCACGAAGAATACGTTGCTGACACGCCAGGTGCCAATCGAATCCGCAACCGGCGTGACCACAGGTTGAACGTTTCCGGAACCGTGGTTGTGAATCGTCATCCACGGGGTTACGGTGATTGCCTTCACCAAAAACCCCTGTTTTGACTCAATTTTTAGAACGAAGGAGTTATCCACCCCGACGGCCGGCCCTTGTTCCCAAACGGCTTCAACCTTGAGCCCAGCCCCGGGTTGGATGTTCAGCGGCGCTCCTGATCCCGTTGACGACTGATCCCCATCCTCGGGAGCGGAATTGCCAGCGGACCCACAGGCCGCAGCCAAACCAAGGAAGGCGACCAAGCCAAGGGCGCGCAGCATATTCAACGGGCCTCGATGACATTAAAGGAAAACTTGCCAGTATCGTTGTTCTGCAGGCGCACACGGACTTCCCAGTCCCCACGCATCATGAAATTCATGCTGCGGATCGCGGTACAGCCATTGGCCTGCGGGTAAAGAGCAACCGGTGAACTGCCATGCCCCATGGAGGGCATCCAAAGCTCTGCTTTCATCAACATGAGATTGCGGGAGTTGCACAACACGGCTTCGCTCGAAGCGGTCGTTACAACATCATCAGTGAATTCGAGGGTCAATGTGTCTCCAGCACGGCTGACCGAAGTAAAGGTCGCGGCTTGGGAAACATTTGAAAATAAAGCTGCTGCGGCAGCTGAAACGATCAATAAAACGATGTTTTTTTGCATGACGGACCCCTTCTGACTCGGTCCATAATCCAACCGGGAAAGTCCTGCAACGGAAGATGGTGGCGCTTCGGACTGACTTGGGCTTCCCACAAAAAATGGGGCGGCCTTGGGTTATCGAACCATCATCGTTATTCCACAGCACACCAGAATCATTGCGCTAAAAAGCGACCACGACCGGGCCCACCCCAAATGCGTCGAAAAACAAATTACCTTCGTTATTACGGGGACTTAAACGCAAGCCAAACTGCCGAGATTCCACGCCAGAGGGCTGTGCTCGCCCATTCAGGCCGCAGGCATCGAATAAAATGCGGACTCTGCCTTGGCATATGAGTTGCTCAGGTTGCCGTCAGGGAGGCTTCCAAAGATGATTGCGAAAAACCATGTCTTGATTCTGACCAAGACCCTGGCACTGGCTGCGTGTTCAAAAATGCCCCATCAAAGCGACAAAATCACAGGTGGAAAAAATCCTGACCACGAAAAACAAAGTGAAGATAGCGGCGAAAACCCCCGCACTCTTAGTGGTCGCTGGGAAGCCAAATGCTACTTCGACAAGGACCCCGACATCGAAGCCGGGGACCGGTATCGCATTTCGAACGTTGAATTCAAAAACGGTCAATTCAAGCTGGTCAGCACGGAGTTTTCTCGAACAGACCCCACCTGCTCCAATAGAAGGGGTGTAGTTGAGGTGAGAGGTACCTACGTGCAGGGAGAAAAAACCGCTTTGAATGACGATAACCATGACAAATACGAACTGGATCTGATCCGGGACTACGTGACAATTACGATCCACGACCAAGATACGCTCGAAGCCATGAATGGGGCGCTAAAGGAATACCCACCACCTCCTGAATGTGACGTGGGACCGTTTGTCCTTGGCGAACCGAAAGATTATTCCCCCCGGGGATGCGAAGTCACTGGCCGGTTATTCACCACATACCAGATCCTGCCCGATGGCTCACTTGGGATGGGAGGAGATCAAGAGGCAACAGAAGATCGCGACGGATCGACAGCTGCGCAACGGATTCAGATCCTGGGCAGTGCCAGATATAAAAGAGTCTCAAAGTAATTCCCGGCAAACTGGCGGCAATCGCGGGAGCGTTGTAGAATCCATGCATCACAACAAAGGGGTGTGGTATGGGTTCTTTTCGCAACTTCGTTCTCGCAATTGTCTGCCCGTGGGTCTTTTGCGCTTCCCCCCTTGCAGCTGCCGAACTACCTGAAAATCTCAATTGCACGGCCTACATTTATGGCGACGTGCCCTTCATGACTTTTTTCCTGAAAGCCCAGGCCGATGGAACCATCGCTTCCCCGACACAGGTTGAGCATTATGGTCAACGTCAGTTCGTACCTGTGGCCCACCTGCAAACCCAGACAGATGAAATGCTTCATCTGCTGATCGGAAATGACGGCGATCAGCTTCGCTTGATCGTCTATAACGCAGACGCGACCGCCACTGGCTGGCGGGGAGTTCTGATCAACGATAATTCTCCGGCAATGAAAGAGATGCAGGCCAAATGCGTTGACCACATTTCTGGTCTTTGATACGACCGAAGCCGAGAGATTTTAATCCCTGCAATTTTTTGAAGCGAGCGAGGTACCCATGCACTCGATGGCAACGCATTTTGCAAATTTCGCCCGGAAAACCGGCTTCGCCTGCCTTTTGGCAACGGCAATGCTGGCAATTCCCGTGGGCATCAGCGCGCAAGCACGCGACCTGACGGAAGAAGAAAAAATTGCCGATGTGGAACAGTTTTTTCAGCTGGTCAAATCCGGCTACGGGCCACTGCGCTTCAAAGAAGCGACCCAGGGAATCAATCAGTCTTCGTTGCGCAGCAAATACCTGGAAGAGGCGCGCAACACCAAAACAAATCGTGATTTTTATTACATGATGGGACGTCTGATTGCCGAGTACCGCGATTCTCACTTTTCGGTCATCGTTCCGAGCAAGCTCAGAGCGACTCTCGGATTTTCCGTGGACCTGGTCGAAGGCAAAGTACTGGTGGATGAAGTATTCACCTACAAAGGACCATATGCACTAAGCAAGGGCGACGAAATCGTCACCGTGGACGGCAAACCAGCAATGGCCGCTGTCGAAGAATTAATGGCCTACGTCAGCAGCGGCTACGAAGGGACCCGGCGTCGGGCCGCTACCATGGCGCTGACACAGCGCAACGGCATGCGCGTGCCAGTTCCGGCCGGAAATATCTCGCTGGGTGTCAAAAAGTCGACTGACGGTGCCAGCGTCGATACGGTCAGCATCCCTTGGATTGTTGACGGCAGCGCCCTTGACGAATCCTTCACCCCCGAATCCAGGCCAGCCAACTATTTGAAAAATTTTGAACTCTCCATTGCCAAAGAGATGAAAGAGTTCTTGTTTGCAGATGCGGAACAGACTTTCCGCTGCAATGGCCGCACGCGGACGAAAATCCCTGAAGGCGCCGTGATGATCCAGGAAAAGCCTTTCGTGGCGTACCATCACCCGGTGGAGCACAACGGCCGCAAGATGAACATCGGTTACTTGCGGATTCCACACTACTATCCGGCATCCGACCAACCGGGCGGCGATCCGAATGATGCGTCCCTTTATGACGAATATTACCAACGTTACGAGTACGCAGTTGCCGAACTGGATGCGAAGACCGATGGCTTGATCATCGACCAGGATCATAACTGCGGCGGAAGCGTAGATTATCTGGAGCGCCTGGTCGGCCTGTTCATGGACAAGCCCTACCCTGGCCTGCAGTTCAGCTTTCTTGCCACCAAGCAAGAGCTGGTCGACTTCTCAAACGAGCTGAACGGGCTGATCCCGCAAAGCATGACGCACAAGTATTTCAAGTCGGTCACCGACATGATGCGCGCGTCCTGGGAAAAGGGTGAGCCGATGACCCCCGTGACCACGTTCATGGGCGACCATCTTCGCGCCCCGAACCCTGAAAACCGCTACACAAAACCGATCGTCATGCTGATCGACGAATTGTCTGGATCGGGTGGGGACGCATTCCCGGCGATCATGCAGGGTCTTGGCCGGGCAAAGCTTCTCGGTAACCGCACCATGGGTGCAGGTGGCCACGTGGTCGAGCAATCGCCGCTTTACCACTCGGCCGTTGGCCTGCGGATGACCAAGAGCCTTTTCTTCAGGCCTGACGGTGTCCCTGTGGAAAACAATGGCGCCGTACCGGACTTCCCCTACACACCGACGCGAGCTGACTTCATGAACAGCTACGCCGACTACCAGAAGTTTTACCTTGGTAAATTGCTGGAACAGATCCCCTGAAACTTGGTCCCACAAAAAAAGAAAACCCCGCTTCACGCGGGGTTTTTACTTTCAGCGATAGTCCGCTGGGTAGGGTCGGCGAATTTCCCGATAATTTCTGTCGTTGGGCGGCCCTCGCCTTTCCACAAGCAAACCTGCCGCGACCATCTTCGGGTTGGGATGGCGACTGCCATCGGAGACGGAATAAATCTCGTCGTCTACCTTGAAGGGGTGCCAGGTGAAGATCTGGTCTTCGCCCCAGATTTCACCGTAAAGCGAAGTCCGGTAATCCAACTGCCCCAGGGGTCTGCCCGTCTGGTCGTGGCAACGTGTGCACGACGCCTCGTTGTTGGCAAGAAGGCCCGCGATGTAGTGCTTGGGAACAATGTGAAAATTACCAAGCGTTGAAGCAGCGAAGCTGACTTTGTCACCATGACGCTTCCACTCGACATTCAGAGCAGATTGGAAAACCGTCCCTACGAGAAGCTCCCGGATTAAAGCGTAGTCTTTTGTTTCAGGAAGGTTGTCGTAATAACCGTTTATACTCGGCACAGCTTTCTCATAAGACTTGCTGTCCAGGCGACCTGGTGTGAGCGTTGAACTGTCTTCCAGGTGGCTCACAAGTTGCCGCAGATCACTGCGCTGCCAGTTGGGACGCTGTCTTTTAATGGCCGTAGAAAGATCCGAAGCACGCGGGAACGGGCGGAAAATGTCCGTGCGCCAACGGTCAAGTTCACGGACCCTGGATCGCACCTCGTGCACGTACCACTCGGAAACGGCTCCCGCATCGCGAACCAGCAGGACCTCACCAAACACGGTCCCGACTGGGAACACCCAGTTCCAATGAGACCCGCTTTTCCACCAAACCACAGGCAAAGGACGCCCCTGGGCGTCACGCGGTGGGCTCCAGAAGTAGACGCTCTCGGCGTTCCCGCGGTCTACTCGCCCCGCTGCGATCGAAAACGGATATTTGAAGGTTTGCAGTTCGAAATACTCTGTCAATGCGCGTATATCCGCAGAATCGGCCGTCACTCCGACATCATATGCTACACGGTTGGCACGCAGCCCTTCAGGTCCAGTCGGGTTTCCGAAAGAATCCTGGTAGCTGAATACCATTGAATCTTCGTCGTACCAGATCGTGTCTTCGGCATGAAGGGCTCCATTGATATGGCCGTCTGCCAACTGGGGAAGGTTGCGGCGGTATGCCGCGAGGTCACGGGGATCAATCAAATCCAAACCAGCCGATGCGGTGGCCGCGCCCTGGTACTGGGTGAAGTTTGCACAAGCACTCAGGCTACGACCGAAAGACCTCACCTGCGCACCTGTCTCGACATTGATTGCCTGATAATCGTAGCCTTTTTCTACACAAGCAATGTTGTTGCGAGCCGCACGACGGGACGTCTCGCAAGCAGCCACGTGCCCAGAAAGGAACGTCCCGACTTTCACTTCCCCTCTTCCCGCAGACTTGAAAGTCATGTCTGCGATCAGCTGGCTGCTGTTTCTCCTTTTGCAGATTAGGTGCTGGCGCGTTGTATCGGTAACCACCAACTGATAGCCGTCGACGGGGTCTGGTATTTCGACCGCATCATCGTCACGCAGGCGGCTAAATTGACCGTTGAGGGGCAAACACGCAGACACGCAGCTCAGCAAGACAAGGCCTGACACAAGCCAGATGTTTCGCGACAGACGAAGACCGCCCATGGGTATCGCACCTCAAAGATCGATTGATGATGGGAGCGATCGCTGCAATTAGCGGACCAGCGCTGGTATCGCGTTATGGGCGCGCCAGAGGCCTGAGATATCTATTAAAAACAGTTAGTTACAGAATTTGAGGCCAGACACTCCCGTTTCCATGAATGCCCAACGTTTAGATACTGTCCGTTTCATGAACGGCAGGTCAGGATTCAATCCCTCCATTGACCAACCCCTTGACACTCATGGCGCTGTAAATACTGCAGGTTAGAGCAGGTATGTTAATTGCAGCTTCAGCACTCACAGGAAAATTGAATGACAAGTTTTACTCATCGGGGGGATTGCCTAGTGTTGGTCCGGACGACTCTTGCCCTTGTGGCCATTTCTGGTCTGGTCGGGTGCAGCATTTCGCCGGGAACCAGCTTCCTGCGCAGTGTCGGCGACAATTCCGACCAACCCGCAGAGATTCCCCCTTCCTTAGACGACATCACCCCGGAGATGGAAGCAAACGGGTATCAGAGCTATGCGTTCTACGAGGGGTTGAGTGCAGAGGAAATGCGTTCAGGCTCACGTACCGACGGCACGTCCTCCGACATGCCCTGTATCTCCAAAGCGGAAATCGCACGAGCACAAGATACATCACACATATTCTGGCACGGTCACGACAATGAGAAGCATACCTTCCGATTGACCTCTGAACATTACTCAGACCTTGGCAGCGGAAAGCCGGTCCAAATTTATACGACCGTGGTGGATGGTCATCGCCATGCAGTATTGATCGACCCGCGAAAATCATGCCGCGTTCCCCCAAACCAGCAGCGTCGGGCCGAGGGATCAACCCAGACTGGACGTTCCCATTTTCTCTGCAAGCAACTTGGCAACAACGCCTGGCGTCCCTACTACATGAAATGGGACGGGAGTGCGGGCACATACATCGACTTCAGCACCAAGCCCAAGGGGCTGCTTGGAGCCTCCGCCATGAAATCCGAGGCAGAGTGCCAAAGGTCACTCGAAAACGCCAATCACGAACATGGAGTGATTTGTAGCGCCACAGGAATCGGCTGGAAGCCGACCCTTTATACGGGCACCTTGCCGGGCCGCGCGGACTATGGATACCTCGGCGGCTCATCGATGGAAAAATTCGACAGCTGTTTGCTTGCTGTGCGCAATTCCAGTGCGAAGGGTGTTTGCTACTGGGGCGGGAATGGCTCCTACTACATCAGCCCGATCGACCGCGCAGACACGATTGGCCATGGCTTCTCGCACTTGGAAGAATGCGTTCAGCAAACTCGCTGATGAACGCGCTGATGTTCGGTCAAGTGGCAAGCTGACAGGTGCCCCTTGTCGCAAGCGACAAGACCCGGCGCCTCCGTTCGGCAACGGTCCCATGCATGTTCGCAACGCGTCTGGAATGCACAGCCTGGAGGTGGTTTCATCGGACTGGGCAAGTCGCCCCGAAGGATGATCCGCTCACGCACCCGTTCCAGATCAGGGTCCGCCACCGGCACAGCACTGAGCAAGGCCCTGGTATATGGGTGCCGGGGACTGGCGAAAAGCTCTTCTGTCGCTGCCGCCTCTACGATCTTGCCCAGGTACATGACTGCGATACGGTCAGAAATATGACGGACCACGGATATATCATGGGCGATGAACAAGTAGGACAGCTTCAGCTCCCTTTGCAGCTTGCGCATCAAGTTCAATATTTGCGCCTGGATCGAAACGTCCAGGGCAGAGACCGGCTCATCGCAAATGATGACTTTGGGACGTGGCGCCAACGCACGGGCAATCGCAATCCTTTGACGCTGCCCCCCGGAAAACTCATGTGGATATTTCCGCACAAAGCGCGGCGACAAACCGACCTTCGCCATCAATTCCGCCACTTCCCTGTCAGTTTCTGCCGCGGTATGCGTAATACCATGTGTGCGCAACGGTTCTGAAAGAATCTGATGGACTGTCATCCTGGGATTGAGTGACGAATAAGGATCCTGGAAGATCATCTGAAAGTTGATCCTTTGGCTGCGCAGCGCCTCGCCTGACAAGTGTGTGATGTCCTGCCCACAAATGGAAACACTCCCTGCCGTTGGCTCATAAAGCCTTATCAGGGCGCGTCCAAGCGTACTCTTGCCGCATCCAGATTCGCCCACAAGGCCAAGCGTCTCGCCTGCGCGCAGTTCCAGCGTGACACCATCTACCGCCTTGACCAGCCCAACTTGACGCTGAAGCAAGCCCTTTCTGACCGGAAAATGCATCCGGATATCTTGCGCAGACAAGACAATTTCGTAACTCATGGCAAATGCTCCTGATAGCAAACCGATCGATGTGTGGCAGAAAATTTCCTGACCGGGATCTCGACGTTCATGCGGCATTGTTCATTTACATGGGGGCACCGTGGCGCAAACGCACATCCGGGGGGCAGTCTGGATGTATCTGGTGGCAATCCCGGAATGCTGAACAAATCGCCAGACCGGCTTTGCGCCAGCGATGGGGCGGAGCGCAAAAGTCCATCCGTGTAGGGATGGGCTGTGCTGTGAAAAACTTCCCGCACCGTGCCATGCTCCACTGGACGCCCCGCATACATGACCATCACGTTGTCAGTGACGCCGGCAACAACACCAAGATCGTGTGTGATCAGGATCAAGGCCATTCCGTAGCTCTTCTGCAACTGCTTGAGCAATTCGAGGATCTGCGCCTGCACCGTCACGTCGAGCGCCGTTGTCGGCTCGTCGGCGATCAACAGCTTGGGCCGGTTCATGAGCGCCATGGCGATCATCACGCGTTGGCGCATGCCTCCAGAAAACTGGTGAGGATATTGCGAGAGTCGTTGAGCGGGATCCGGGATCCCGACTTCCTCGAGGCGCTCGATGGCGATGTCCCGGGCCTCGGCCCGCGTCACCTTCCGGTGAGCCGTAACGACTTCGGTCAATTGTTGGCCAACCGTAAGGAAAGGATTCAGCGAAGTCATCGGATCCTGGAAAATCATGGAAATCTCAGATCCAAGGATACGCCTCATTTCGCGGCGCGGTGCAGCGACGAGGTCCAAGCGCCCTTCCCACAAAGCACTTCCACCGATAACCTTGCCTGGCGGCGTCGGAATCAGCCCCAGGATGGATTGCATCGTAACCGACTTCCCTGAACCGGACTCCCCGACAATGCCAAGCGTTTCGAACCTTTCGATCGCGAAACTGACACCATCAACCGCTTTGACAACTCCGTCGCGCGTGAAGAAATGAGTCCGCAGGTCTTTGACTTCAAGTAATGCTCCCATTGCCCTAGTCCTTGCTCGCCTTTGGATCAAGGGCGTCACGCAGCCCGTCACCAAGGAAGTTGAGCGCAAAAAGTGTGGAAACAAGCGTCAAACAAGGAAAAACCAGCATCCACGGGTAGGTTTCCATTGCCGAAACACCGCTCGAGATCAAAGTCCCCCAGCTGGACATGGGTTCCTGAACCCCAAGCCCAAGGAAGCTCAGAAAGGCCTCTTCGAGCATCACCTGGGGAATCGTCAAAGTAACAAACACGATGACCGGCCCGAGCGTGTTGGGAATGATGTGGCGCAGGATGATTCTTGCCCGCGTGACTCCGGTTGCCTCCGCAGCCTCGACAAAATCAGAGCGACGAAGACTCACCACCTGGCCGCGGACAATCCTTGCCATCGTGAGCCATGAGATCGCACCAAGAGCCAGGAACAAAACGTAAATATTGCGCCCGACCAGGACCATCAAGATGATGACGAAGAAAGTAAACGGCAAGGCGTAAAGAATTTCGACAATCCGCATCATGACATTATCAACGCGGCCGCCGGCATAGCCGGAAATCGCACCGTAAACGACACCAATGGTCACGCTTACGAAAGTCGAGAGGATCCCAACCATCAGGGATACACGGCCGCCGTAAAGTATCCGGCTGAACAAGTCCCTGCCAAGATCATCGGTGCCGAAAAGATGAAGGGTATCTGGAGGCACAGCCCCGAGGGCCAGATCTGTCTCTTCGTAGGAAAATGGTGCAATCCATGGCGCCAAAACAGCCATCACGGCGACGATAATCAGGTAAATCATCCCGGCGGTTGCCATTTTGTTTTTGAGAAGCCTGCTCCAGGCGTCCTGCCATAGGCTGCGGCCTTTCTCGCCCGACGCCGCTACAACGTCGCCCCCCTCGCCCAGCGAAGCTGGCTGGTCCAGGTTTTCCAGCATGGATCCTACGATATCCCTTGTGACTGCGTTGCTATTCATAGCGCACCCGTGGGTCCAAAAATGCGTAAATGACATCCGTCACGAGGTTGCAAAGTAAAACCAGGACAGCAAGAAAAAGCACCGTACCCATGACCAGGGTATAATCCCGGTTGAGGGCCGACTGGACAAAGAAACGCCCAAGCCCCGGGATGTTGAAGATGGTTTCCACCACGAGGGATCCGGTCACCACCGCGGCCACAGCCGGGCCCATGAAGGACACGACAGGAAGCAGTCCCCCCCTCATCGTATGACGGACCATGATGGCGAAACCGGACAGTCCCTTGGCTTTGGCCGTGCGGATATAATCCTGGCGGATGATATCCATCAGCCCAGCCCTGGTCAGTCGAGAAATGTACGCCGCATAACTAGTACCAAGCGTAAGGCTTGGCAGGATCATGTCCTTCCACGAGTCCCATCCAGCAACAGGCAGCCACTTCAGTGTCGAGGCAAAAACCAGGACCAGAAGGGGACCGATCACGAATGAAGGCATGCAGATGCCAAGCATCGATATGCCCATGGCAGAATAATCCCTGACCGAGTTCGGCTTGCTGGCCGCAAAAAGCCCTGCGGCAACACCAAGGAGCAGCGCATAGATCAGTGCGAGGATCCCAAGTGTGGCTGACACAGGGAAAGTCTCTGCAATGATGTCATTCACAGACCGCCCGGCGTAGCGAAACGATGGACCCAGGTCAAAGCGTGCCAGCTGGCCAAGAAAGCGTCCGTACTGGACAAGAAGGGGATCATTCAGGTGGTACTGTTCTTCAATGTTCTTCAAAATTTCCGCGGGTATCTGCCGTTCTGAGTCAAACGGACCGCCAGGAGCAGCCTTCATCAGAACGAACGTCAGCGTGGCAATGATCCACAGCACGGGAATCATCGCAAGCAAGCGTTTCAGGATGTAAAGGATCATCGCTTTCCCCATGCGCCGGGCACAGTCCCGGCGCGTTCAAAAAAGATCCCCTGTTACTTCGTCATCACGTAGTTCTTGAGCGGCATGGAATCGAGGATGTTCGACTTCCACGGCACTGCATTCAAGGCGCCATCGAGCAAAGCAACCTTTCGGCTTTGCAGGCGGTTCCGCGTGTACACATAAATCGGGATGACCGGCATTTCGGACATCAGGATCGTTTCGGCCTTCTTGAAGATGGCATGGCGCGATGCTTGATCCTTGGCCCTTGCGGCTTCTGCGATCAAACGATCGTAATCTTTGTTGGACCATCCGGTGTTGTTGTTGCCACCACCAGTGACCCACATGTCCAGAAAGGTATTTGGATCAGGGTAATCACCGATCCATGCTGAGCGCGAGACAGCGTAGTTCATCTGGGCTTGGCTGGTCAGGTAGACCTTCCACTCCTGATTATACAAACCAACTTCAATCCCCAGGTGTTTCTTCCACATCTGCTGGATGGCGATGGCAATCTTCTTGTGGTCCTCGGATGTGTTGTAGAGGATGTCAAGTTTGGGGAACCCCTTGCCACCAGGGAACCCGGCATCTGCGAGCAGTTTTTGCGCTTCAGCAAGCGCCGCAGGCGTCATGGTCGCGTTCAGAGTACCATCAAACGTGTATCCGGCTGTGTTGGGTGGAGTAAACCCAAGGGCCGGCGTCTGGCCACCAAGCGTAACCTTTTCAATCAACGTCTTGCGATCGATCGTCAAGGCAAGGGCCCTGCGCACACGCTTGTCATCAAGTGGCTTTTTGTTCACGTTCAAGCGGTAGAAATAGGTGCCCAGGTACGGATGGCTCTGGTACGGGTGCTGCTCCGGACTCGATTCTTTCTCTTTTGCATACTTCGGGATCCGCAGCGACGGGACCGTGTTGGTCATGTCGAGCTCGCCCTGGTGAAACATCTTATTTTCGGTGTCGATGTTTTCGATGGGCAGGAATACTGCTTCAGAGAGCTTCACTTTACCAGCATCCCAGTAGTTCTCATTGCGGACCATTTTTATGTGCTTGTTGATCTTCCACTCCGTCAGGCGGAAGGGGCCGTTGGACACCATCTTGCCTTCGTGGGTCCACTCTTCCTCACCGTACTTCTTGATGATGTGGGCAGGCACAGGATAGAGCGTGTAAAAACTGGTCAAACGCAGGAAGAAAGGCGTCGAGGATTTTAGCGTGACGACCAGGGTGCGCTTGTCCGTCGCCTTGACGCCAACTTTTGCAGGATCCTTGATCTTGCCCGTATTGAACTCTTCGCCATTCTCCAGGTAGTACAGCTGGTAGGCATATTCTGACGCTGTCTTGGGCGCGAGGGCCCTCAGCCACGACGAAACAAAATCCTCGGCCGTCAGCGGCGTGCCGTCGGACCACTTTGCATCAGGGCGGATGTTGAACGTATAGGTCTTGCCATCCCGGGATACCTTCCACGAAGACGCCATGCCCGGGGTCGGCTCCAGGGTCACCGGATCCTGTCCGGTCAGTCCTTCAAAGAGGTTTTGCAAAATATGATGTTCCGGTACGCCGGTCACTTTGGCCGGGTCGAGGCCCTTGGGCTCTGTGCCGTTGCCGATACGGATCACCTGTTGATCGGCTAGCGGAAGGGCTGCCAGGGTATTGGGCGCGTTTTGCACGACATAAGCCAAGAGCGCCGGAATCAAAACTTTTTGGGCCAGGTTTGCAAACATTGAGAGCTTCCTCCTCAAAGGACGACCGTAAAACAAACACATCGCCTCACCTGATTTTATCGGTGCGGAGACACTGATGTCGATGAATTGGAGATTGGTCTTGAAAGAAACTCTCAGATGGGAAACTAGCCCAAGCTGATCTTTGGTGTCAACAGCGGGCTTCGACTATTTTTTAACCGGCACGCAGGAAATCGCACCGCCTTGCATGGAACACATTGTCCCGTTGGGGCATTTGAACATGGCGCTGGCACAATCCGAATCCTTAGGCAGCCTATGCTTGGTGTCTGTTCTTTTTGCTGTCGCCGCCCCTGACGGTCCCTCTGGCGAAGTCTTGGACCGGGCGCCGCACCCAACAAGCAAGAACACGATCGAAAAAATCCCTGCCCATGTTTTCTGTCTCATTGGCAAAACCCCGTTGCAGGATTATAGGCCAGCGGTGGGTTGCAACACTGGCAAAACCCCTTGTCATACACGCAGCCTTTGTTACATGGCCCGGGCTCCGGCGCTTCCTGGCCGCACATATCCATCCAAAGACCGTTGACCAGGGTGGGCGTACACACACAGTGGTTCGGATAATCCCGCGGCGGACAACTTCCAGCTCCGCATTGAACGATCGTTCCCCCGCACGCCGGCGGCGGCGGCGGCGTCGGCGTCGGCGGATCAACGGAAGGCGGCGGCGTCGGCGGCGGCGGATCAACGGAAGGCGGCGGCGTCGGCGGCGGCGTCGGCGGATCAACGGAAGGCGGCGGCGTCGGCGGGCCAACGGAGGGCGGCGACGTCGGCGGATCAACGGAAGGCGATGGCGTCGGCGGCGGCGTCGGTGGTAGTCCGCCTGACATCACCGCACAACCACCACCCTGCGCAAGCGGATTACAACCTGGGGGCGCAACGCAGCAAACACTTGAGGTACCCTGTAACAGCGGATTCCAGTTTGCTACCGCACAACGCTGCTGACCTTGTTCACACTCATCGCTATTTTTTGATGGAGCTTTCAATTGCCAGCAGTCTGTCCTGTTGCCCTTCAAGCAAAGGCAATATGGATCGCTGAACAGTGCGTGAAATTTCTTTTTGTTTTCCTCTGTGGGAGCGAGGCAATACGCATCTCCCCCACACATGTCCTTTGAATTGTCTTCAAACTTGTTGTCAGAGTTGTACCCCGCGCGAATATAAGGACATCCGGTGACCGCAAGGCAAAGCGTGTTGCCGACCGTGGCCCCTTCCTTGTTGCAGTCCTCGTATTCACACTTCGCATCCTTCCCACGCGTAACGCATTCCTCGATACAACTGGGGCGTTGCTGGTCTTCCAGCGTATTGCTGGACTCAGGATGCCGCTCATCGTAGGCCTTGGCGCACTGACCCCGCAAGTCAGCATCTGTTGGCGGCTGCGTCGACCCTGATGCACAGGGTTTGACGATCGGTATATCCGGGCACTGGGGCAAAGGTTTAATTTTTTCGAGATTGTCATTGCACGCCTTATAGGCTGCCCCACACTCGATCAACCAACCAACCTTGGACCCGTATTTGCAGACGTTCAAGAGAGCGCTGCCGTAGGGGTTCTCTTTAAGCGCCTCTTTTGCCGCCTCTGTCAGGCACTTGGTGGCGCCACAAACAAGTTTGCCGAAGCCTTCATCGGGCGCTCCCCCGTTGCTGATTTTCCTGAGAGCCTCCCTCAGTTTATCCATGGCTTCGTTGCATTCTTTGCCTTCAGTTATAGGTAGTCCGGTGATGCCATCAAGGAACCCAAGACCAATGTCGATCGCCGTGTCTTCCAGTGGTTTGACCAGGCATTTGTCACAAAGCGTCTGACATTGTGGACCTGCACCGGGAGGAATGCTGCGACAAATCTTTTCTTTGACCTCATCGATTGCATCATCAATGGGATCCAGCACGAGATTCAGACACTGACCAACCCATACCCAAGCCTGGTCAGCAACGTCCTTGCAAATTTCCGGCACCGTACCGTGGACATAGGTCGATGCGTCAATGATCCCTTCCTGAATGCTCGTACAAAGGCTATCGACCGCAGCCTGACAGGCGCTGGGTAATTGCACCGGGTTATAAGGCACCTGGGAAAAGCCGGTGGCTGGCAGGCACACAAAGTGAAGAAGAATCCCAGCCGCATTGCGGCGCAGGAAAGACCCTTTAGGTACCTTGGCAAGAAAATCCATTCGGAACACTCACTCCAGTCCACCAGACCAGATGTCGATCGGCATTCAAACGATCAAAAGTGAGGGTAACCGGTAAAACGCTGGCTTGACTGGTTCGCTAGTGGTTTATTTTATTTATTATTATCAATTGGTTACAGGAATCCAAAGCCTCGAAAACGATATCGGGCCCCGCCCCCTTGAACCACGTGATCTGGCGTTTGGCGTATTGGCGGGTGGCGATCACGATGGCGTCGCGCACCTGCTGCAGTTCCGTGGAATCCAGGCCCGCGTGAAGTCCAGCCGTCACAGACTTCGTCGATTGCTCCTGAAGCGCCGCAGCCACCTCGCGGTATCCGATAGCCTGCATTGGCTTGGCGTGCAGCGGGCAGCCCGCCGCGAGTAATCCCCGCACCTCTTCCACCAGACCACTTGCCAGCATCTCATCCACACGCTGCGCGATGCGTTCGTGCAAGCCTGCACGATCGGGATTCAGGAAAACGATCAATGTGTTTTGCCGCACGTCTGTCCGCTGCGCACCGGCCGTGGCCGCGCGCCCTGCATCCTCGCCTGACAAACTCATCATTGCCGACACGGGCTTTCCCGTCAGGCGGCAAAGTTCCACCGCACGCAGGATCCGCACCCGGTCGTTCGGGTGCAACTGTGCAGCGCGAGCGGGGTCCAGGGATTCAAGTTCTTGCCAAAGGTCCTCTGTCGAAATCTGTTGAAGCGTCGCCCGAAGCGTTTCATCCTTGGGCAAATCGGCTTCAAATCCCTGACCCAGAAAAGCACGCAAATAAAGCCCTGTGCCGCCGACAAGAATCGGCAATGCACCGCGCGCGCGGATGGATGAGACGGTCTCGTGCGCCAAAGTTGCGTAACGCCCGGCATCGAAATCTTCGTGCCACGAAACGACGTCAATCAAGTGATGGGGGAATTCGCTACGTTCTGAAAGAGATGGCTTCGCAGATCCAATGTTAAAGTCCCGGTAGACTTGCACCGAGTCGCAGCCGACAATTTCTGCCTTGATGCCCCTCACCTGCGCCAACTGCCGTGCAAGGTTCATGGCAAAGGCGCTCTTGCCGCTGGCCGTTGGCCCGACAATTGCCACTTGATGAAGTTTTTGTTCGAGCTGGATCAAGGATCAATTGGTACCGATAAATGAGCGGCAGGTTTCCTCTGCACCCAGCACGCCGCTGCGCCCCATCGAACTGACCATTTTCTCAAACAAGTAACCACCGACGTTCCCGCCGACCACGGTCAACTTGTTCAGGTCCTCAGGCATTGGACACGCGGCCTTGCAGCCTAGTTTATCCACCGTGGCACCGCCGCCACCGAAAATCCCGTCAACGGCATTACCGGCAGTCGTGCCCGTATTGCTTTGCATGGCAATGCAGCCAGCCTGATAGCCTGAGCAAAGCGAACGCCAGAAAGTCATGAAGCCCTGGTAACCGGGCTGACCTGTGGATTCACCGGTCGACGCACAGGAGGCAGCCTGGGAAAGGAGATGGCAGAATCCGACCGAGCGTGCTGAACCTAGCACTGAATGATTGCCGGCAACCCCCTGCCAGGAAGAGCCTAGCCCTGCACCAAAACAACGTAGCGATTCGGGCGAAAGATCGCAAAAACCTGCCACGGCGTTGCATGGGGTATGCGAACCAATAATCCCGTCGAACGACCCACCGGCGCCTTCGATGACCTGGGCACAACTGTGACATGCATTTGCGTTGAAACGTACGGAAGACTCCTGAAGGCAGCGGCGCATCTTCAAAGTGTAGGCCTTGAACTGGGCGTTGGAGTCACAGCCCTTCACAAATGCATAATCCCCGCTGGCCAGACCGGTCACACCGGCACAGGTCTGGTAGTAACCGAGTAGCCTGTTCTTCTCCCCCTCGTCGCAATCAGTCAGACAGAGACGAAGGCGCATGTAGTAGCCACACTCCATTTCCTTGAGGCCAAGTTCACTCGGATCGGCCGTCACAACAAAGGGATTGCGACAAGACTGAGCCAAGGATGGGCTGGTCTGCCAGTTGGAGCAGGCTGGCCTTACTTCCTCGCGCAGGCTTGCCGAGGTTTGGTCAGAGCGGGAACGACAGGCGGAGAAAACGGAAGTCAGGAGGAAAAGGAGAAGGAAAAAATGGACCGAGCGACGCATGACGACCCTCTTCTGATTGATTAAAAATAGTCTCAGCGGTCAAACCACCGACCGATTTGGTCGGATTCCCACCAGCGGAAAACGCGCCGTCCATGGGGACAATTATGCTGAAAGTCGACTTCAGAAGCCTCACGCATCAAGCGAGCAAGCTCATCTGGGCCCAGTTCCTCGCCAGCACGGACCGCACTATGACAAGCATAAGTCGCCAGAAGGTCCTGCGCCAGATCCGCCGTTGCGCTGGATCCAAATCCCTTTTGTGAAAGAAGCGACAGCATTTCTTGCGGATCGCGATGGGCAAGGATCGACGGCACGCCCGCAACTTCGACGGACGTCTCGCCAGTGATTTCCAAGGCGAATCCATTGTCAACAAGGGTTGTCAGCCCTGACCGCAAAGCATCAATCGATGCAGCTGGTAACTCCACCAACTCCGGGATCATGAGAGTCTGGGACTGATGAAGAAGCGTACGGTCACGCGAGAGACGCTCGAAGATAATCCGCTCGTGCCAGGCGTGCTGATCCACGGCAAGCAGGCGGTCGCCATCGGTGAACATAAGGTAGCATTTGCCGACACTGCCCAGGAACTTCATCTGCGCCCAAGGGATCTCAGCGGGTGCAGCCTGTGAAAAATCGGGAGCATCATCGCGGACAGGCACGGTGACCGCATCGTACACGCGGCGGGTTGCGGACGCCATGGGGCTTGGCCGCCAGGATGTCGTCGCTGGCGTGGCCCAGACTTCGCGTACGGGGGTGTTTTCATCCATGACTGGTGCTGGCGAGAACATCGGCCGGGCCCAATCACCTTTGCGCAGGGCCTTCATGATCGCACGCACAACCACCGCCTGAACCTCGGAACCATACTGGAAGCGGACTTCGGTCTTGGCCGGATGGACGTTCACATCGACCAGTGCAGGGTCGACCGTCACATGCAGTGCAACGACCGGGTATTTTCCTTTGAGCAGATGGCTGTGATACCCGCGCTGGATCGCATAGCGCAGGGTCTTGTCTTTGACCCAACGGTGGTTCACGAACGTGAACATCGACTTGCTATTGACCTTTTCTACCCCGGGCGGAGAGACAAGACCCTCTACCGAAGCGTGGACGTCAGCCTCGTGCACATAGATCAACTGCGCTGCGACTTCGTTGCCGAATACGGCTGCGGCGCGCGTACGCAAGGCGCTTTCGCCGATTCGCCCGTCTTCGGGTTGAGCGGCAGCCGCGGCGACGACTTCGCGACGGTTGTTCACAAGGCGAAGGCGCACGGCAGGCCAACACAAGATCGCCGCATCAAAAAATTCGGACACCGCACCAAGTTCAGACGCGGGCGATTTCAAGAACTTCAAACGCGCGGGGACGTTGAAAAAAAGATCGCGACAAGAAAGGGACGTCCCGGGGGCCGCGGCAACGTTCCGCTTAACTTCCGGGTTTGCCGATCCATCCAGCTCGATGCGGGTTCCAGCCGCTGCAGAGCGCTCCCTGGTGGTAAGCGTTAGCCGGGACACGGATGCGATGGAGGCAAGAGCCTCCCCCCGAAAACCCATCGACGATGCTACATAGAGGTCGTCCACCGAACGGATCTTGCTGGTCGCATGGCGCCGCAAAGCCAAGAGGGCATCCCCCTCTTCCATCCCGCAACCATCGTCGACCACGGCGATCGACTTGCAGCCCCCGTCTACAAGTTCGACCTGAACGTCACGGGCGCCGGCATCGAGGGCGTTTTCCACCAGCTCCTTCACCACACTGGCGGGGCGCTCGACCACTTCGCCCGCGGCGATCTGGTTGATGACGTCATCGGCCAAAAGCTGGATCTTACCCACGGTGAACTCCTGCGACGATACAACACGCGGCCCAAATAATGGCCGCGCGACCGGTTGATAGAGACTGTAATTAACGCAGTCTATATCACCGCTATGGGAAGCCGTCCACAGTGGGGAAAACCGATTCAGTGCCGACGATCCAGGGATCCGAATGGTTTGACTAAATGACTTACAACATCCGATTTTTATCGTTTTCGCCGAGCGCCCCTTAACCAGCCAAAAAAGGAACCCCGGAGCACCCCTTCAGGGGCCTCTCCGGGTTAAGGTTAGGTCGGACTCAATATCGAAACATCTACATAAGTTACAGACTCTGATCCACGGCCGAAGTACCTGACGCACCCGAGGAGGCGGACATGCATGCTTGGCAAACGCGGTTACACTCACTATCCGCGTCATGATAAACCCGCTGACAGGTCGACAGACATGATGCTCGTTCGGCCGAACCCGCGGGGAAGGTGTAGCAACCTCGTTGAGCTATACAATCACCCTTCGCATTACCGGCCATATCAAGACAAAACTCGGGACAACTCCGGTCTCCGGGGTTCGCGTAAGAACCGGAACAATCCGGAGCGGGCGGGGTATCAGGGCTGTTGCCACCGGGCGTCGTTGGCGGAGTCTCGGGCGTCGTTGGCGGAGTCTCCGGCGTCGTTGGCGGAGTCTCCGGCGTCGTTGGCGGAGTCTCCGGCGTCGTTGGCGGAGTCTCGGGCGTCGTTGGCGGAGTCTCGGGCGTCGTTGGCGGAGTCTCGGGCGTCGTTGGCGGAGTCTCGGGCGTCGTTGGCGGAGTACCGGGATTGTTTGGCGGTGACGGCGGCTGAGGGGGGTTGCATTGGTTTTGCACTTCGGGAACGTTACAGGTGCAGTAAACTGTCGATCCGATCACAGACCCTGGCACCGGCCATACGATTACACCACTTGGGGGGGGGGCTTTGCAGCAATAACCCGAGGGTGACGCCTCATTATTATTCCCACAAGTCGTCGGATCTTTCTTGGGCTGCTTGGGGGCGGCGGGAGGACAAGCGCATCCGCCCCTCTTGTTGTTCCGCGCGGAACCGCGCTGAGCGTTGTTAATTTCCCCTGAAAACAGCTTCGACGATTCCGTTATAACGACGTATGCCGAACCCCCTGAACTATGATCGCTGCAATTATCTGTGGAGCACGGGGTCACTAGTTCATCGAAAAGTAACCCGGAAGATGCCTCATCTGTAGAAAGACCCAAACTTGGGCTTTGAGCCTTGCGGACGTTAGTAAGCGTCATCAGTCCTGCATTCGGTGAATTCAACGATTTCACCTCTCCAGTCAGCGTTGTTCCGACCAGAGAACTAGTCAGGCCGGAGTCTTCCCGCATCCCCACGGCACTCATCGCGTCAGAGAACCCACTGGGCACTGCCGGCGACCGCGAACCCGCGGATGAATCGCTAGATTTCTTCGAACAACCAACTAACGCCAGCCCGGTCAACACCGGGACGAGCAGAACCTTGAATTTCAGACGTGTGCCCACCATGTTCCCCCCTTTGTCGCGAAATTCTCGACTCAGGGGCGTTCGGTTGTTTGGGACAAAACTTTAGGGGCGAGGGGGGGCTAGGCAAAAAAATCCGATTAATTAACGCTTACCGGCACTTATCTTGGATATTTCCACAAACCAAACCGCAAAAAGGCTGTGTGTCGACCGACCAAGTATTCTCGCACTGTCTGCGAATTTAGATTATGAGGGGAGCTTCCTAAGGACACGATCTACCTGATATCCGGTCCACCGGAGGCAATTCGACCATGGACGCCCAATACATCACCAGCGCCGCCGAGGCCCACCAGCTGCCCGCCCCTACCGGGCCTGAAGTGGCGTTTTTCGGCCGCTCCAACGTCGGAAAATCCACGCTGCTCAATGCTATCGCCGGCAGAAAGGGCCTGGCCCGGACCAGCAACACGCCGGGACGGACCCAGATGGCGAACTTCTTTTCCGTGAAATTTCCGGGGGGTAAGTCCCTGACCATGGTCGACTTGCCGGGGTACGGCTTTGCCCAGGCGGGGGCCAACACGCGCAAAAAGTGGGAATCCCTGGTCGGCGCCTACCTGGAACGCACCAACGTCAAACTCTACATCATGCTGCTCGACAGCCGCAGGGCTCTGGACGACGACGGAATGGACCCGGTGGACGGCAGCCTGGTCAGCGACCTTGCCCGGCGGGGGACCGTGCTGCTCGCATTGACCAAAACGGACAAGCTTTCCCAGCGCGACGCGCAAGCTGCGTTGAAGAATACAACCTCCGCCGTCAAAGGACTGCCGACCGTCGAAGTAATGCTGGTTTCAGCGGAAAAGATGCGGGGCGTGAAAGAGATCCGCAACCTGCTCCTGGAAGCCGCTGGCGCTGGCTGAATCATCAGCACGACTAAACAACCTCCCAGCTTGATATGTTTTGCTGAATTGCGACTACCGGGGCCTGTGAGCTATTCCGGGTCGTGAAAATCGTGCGCCGGGCGCTCAAGGAGCGTTGATTGTTTCAGACCGCGCATCAATCCATCCGGGAGATAAACATGAAGGCATTCCTTGTCCGGGCAGCGCTTCTTTTGACGACGGCAAATTTTATCGCGTCTTGTGGATCCATGTCCGTCACCCCACAGGACGCAAAGGCGCTTGGGGCAATCACTGGAACCCAAGACTTTGAATGCATCATGGGCCGCCGGACTTGGCTTGGGAACCTGCACGTCAATCTGCGCGTGACGGGACAGTTCGATCCTGAGGGAAGGCTCGGACGCGTGCGCATAGCGCGCCTTCCAGGCGCTCCGGTCAGGTATGACGTTGTCGCGCAGTCGGCGATAAACAAAGCAGCTACTGAAATGTTCCAGACAGAGCTACTCCGGGAGGATGGCGCTGCTTTCTATCAGGCATACATTACTGTCCTGAGTAAACGATTCGCTGGACCAATTGAACATTTCACTGTCATTGGGGCCAGAAAAGAAAACTTTTATGAAGCAAGGTACACGTGGCGCGATCTCCACCAGAATGAGACGGCGGGAGTCGGCGCGTGCCACCTGGATGTTGATTCCATGTCACGAGCGACCAAGGGCTAGTCGATAGCCGCCTGCTTTTTGAGCACCTTTTCGCAAACATCCCAGAGCTTTTCCTTGCCCTCAAGATGCCGGATCAGGGTGCCCAGGCGGTGGGATAGAAGCCCCGCCAAATCACGTGGTTCGACATCGCCTGCTTCCAGGTGGCGCAGGACGATGGCGTCGATTTCATTCGAGATTTTTATCAGCGTACGGGCTTCGTCGTCGATCCGGCCACGGGCGATCTTTTCGCGGCGCCGGGCGTGATCAGCCAGCTGGATTACCTTCGATTTACCACCTTCGGATTTACCACCTGCCATCGGGTCACCCTCCTCGTCGTCCGCCCCTGCCCCACCGGGGAAAAGACAGGACTTTCAGTGAGTATCGGTAAAAATCCCCCACAACTGGAGCGGGTCCCTTGCAACCTCAAGTAACGCTTCAATTTTCCAGCGTTCCTGATATACCTGACCCTCAAGTTATTTTACGACGAATCCGCGCTTTTGAGGAGGCCCGGCAAATTTATGGCAGCTGCAAACGCTTTTGATCTGGTTGTGATTGGTTCTGGACCTGGCGGCTATGTCGGAGCAATCCGCGCAGCCCAGCTCGGCATGAAAGTGGCGATTGTCGAGAAAGCCCCCCACTTGGGTGGAACCTGCCTTAACTGGGGCTGCATTCCGACCAAAGCGCTTTTGGAATCCGCCAAGACCTGGGACAAGCTCAAACACATCGAAGAGCTCGGCTTCAAAGCAGGCAGTCCGGCCTACGACTGGGCCCGCATCATGGGCCGCAAAGAAGGCATCGTGGACTCCCAGCGCAAGGGCCTGCGCTTCCTGATGAAGAAAAACAAGATCGAAGTGTTTGAAGGCCATGGCCGCCTGGCTGGCCCCGGCAAGGTTGGCGTGACGGGCGCCGACGGCAAAGTGACTACCGTCGAGACGAAAAAAGTCCTGCTCGCCACGGGATCGCGGATTCGCCAGCTGCCGTTTGCCAAGAGCAACGGCAAGTCCATCCTCTCGTCTGATGACGTTCTGTCGATCACAGAAGTGCCAAAGTCGATGGCGGTGATCGGTGGTGGCGTGGTCGGCATCGAGTTTGCGTCACTGTTCGCCCGATTCGGCACGCAAGTGACCGTGATCGAAGTCGCGACACAGATCCTGCCCTTTGAGGACGAGGAAACCGTAGGCGAGCTGGTCAAGAACCTGAAGAAGCAAGGGGTCACGTTCGAAGTCGGCACCAAGGTGACCGCCATCACAGACAACGGCGGCAAGTCGGCATCGGTGACTTTGGAAGGCGGCAAGCCGCGCGAATTTGAACGCGTACTCGTTTCGATCGGCCGCGAGCCGGTGACCAATGACATCGGCTTGGAGCTGGCGGGGGTCAAGACTGACCGCGGTTATGTGACGACGGATTCTCACTACAAGACCAACGTAGACTGGATCTATGCGATCGGTGATATCCTGACCACCCCTGCCCTCGCCCACACGGCATCGGCGGAAGCCATCCATGCGGTCGAAGCGATCGCAGGGAAAAACCCGAATGTGATTAACTACCAGGCCAACCCGAGCGCGATTTACTGCTACCCGGAAATCGCCAGCATCGGGATGACCGAGCAGACGCTCAAGCAAAAGAAGATCGATTACAAGTCGGGTAAATTTCCGTTCTCGCCCATGGCCAAGGCCAAGATCGAAAACGCGACCGAAGGCTTCATCAAGATTCTGTTTGAACCCAAGTACCGGGAGATCCTGGGCGTGCATATCGTCGGCGCAAAGGCGACCGAACTGATTGCGGAATTTGCCCTTGGCAAGGTGCTTGAAACGACTGTCGATGAAATCGGCCAGACCATCCATCCGCACCCGACCATTTCGGAGACGGTGATGGAGGCAGCGCATGCTGCCCTGGGCCACGCGATCCACATGTAACCGGAGATCGTCACGACGATGGCAAACCAAATCGACATCCTGATGCCGCTCATGGGCGAAGGGATCAATGAAGCGACCCTGGTGAAATGGCTGAAAAAGCCGGGCGAAAAGGTTTCCAAATCGGAACCCCTCCTGGAAGTGTCAACCGACAAGGTCGATACGGAAATTCCAGCGCCAGCAGACGGTGTTCTGGTAGCGACGCTGGCAAAAGAGGGCGACGTCGTCCAAATCAATACGGTGATCGCACAGATCACGTCGGATGGCAGTGTGCCCCAGGCGAAAGCGGCACAGCCAGCAGCGCCTGCGAAGCCTGCCGGAGCCGCGTCACCAGCGGCCCAGGTAAAGCCAGCGGCCGCGGCCAGTTCCCCCGTCAAAACGAATCCTGCGCCGGCGGCAAGACCGGCTGTTTCGCTGCCCCAGGCAAATCTAACCTTGCCTGCGGCCCCGGCGAGCAGCGTCCGCTCATCGCCTCTAGTCCGCAAGATGGCGCGCGACCTGAACATAAACCTTGGCTACGTACCGGGCAGCGGCCTGAACGGACGTATCACCAAGCAAGATCTCGAGGGCTACGTTTCCAGTGGCCTGGCCGAACAACATGCCGCCCAAGCCAGCCAAGGTGCAAACGTCGTCTACGTTGCCACTCCGCAGGACGCCCTTGGCAAATCAGCGCGGGTGCAGACCCAGGTCATCGACGGCGTGGAGATGATGGAAGGCAATCCCGTTCGTCGCGAAAAAATGACGAAGATGCGGCGCTTGATCGCCGAACACATGGTGGAATCTGTGCGCGTTTCGCCGCACGTTACCACGGTGTTTGAAGTCGACTTGCACAACGTTTTTGAAATCCGCGAAAAGCATCGCGCGGAATTTGAGAAACGTGAAGGTTTTAAGCTGACCTACACGCCGTTTTTCATCCACGCTGCCGTCCAGGCGATCAAGCAGCACCCGATCATCAACGTCTCTCTCGACGGCGATGACATCCTGTGGAAGGAAGACATCAACGTTGGCTGTGCCGTCGCCCTTGGCAACGGACTGATCGTGCCGGTCATCAAAAAAGCGCAGGACCTGAGCCTTGCGGGCACGGCGCGCCGTTTGAATGACTTGGTCACCCGGGCGCGTAGCAAAAAACTTTTGCCAGAAGATGTCCAGGGCGGATCGTTTTCGATCACCAACCCAGGCGGCTTCGGCAGCTTGACGTCGAACCCGATCATCAACCAGCCCCAAGTGGCGATTCTGGGGATCGGTGCAGTCGTGAAGCGGCCCGTTGTTGTCGATGACGCCATTGCCGTCCGCCCCATGATGCTGGTCAGCTTGACGTTTGACCATCGGGTTGTCGACGGGGAAGGCGGCGCCATGTATCTGGCCACGCTGAAGAAGATCCTCGAAAACTATAGCGAAATTCCCCTTTAGCGTGATGCTGTGATTGGAACGGAAACAACAGAAAGCAAGCAAGCCGGAGGTGAAAGCCCCGGCTTCCTGATGTCTTGTATCGTGCAGCTTGAGGCGATTGTCGAAGACAGAAGCCTTCTGGCAGACCTGGATGAAACCACCCGCACACGACTGGTCAAGGCGGCCGGGATGATTGCCCGACCCGACCGCGTTGCGATCAAACAACTCTCCCGCGCCTTTCGCAGGCGCGACAGGCAGACGGCAAAGGAAGAGAAAGCTGAAGCGCGGGCGGCAAGCATCGCGGCCAAATCCGCCACTGGACTTCGCCAAGCCCGTACAAGCCAGGTGTTTGTTGCGCCGGAGAAAACTCTCCCTGCCGACACCGGTCAATCTTACCAGCCCATGCGCCTGGCAAAACCGCAGGCATGTTACGTATGCAAGTCCAGCTACCAGGAACTTCACTTTTTTTATGATTCCATGTGCCCATCGTGTGGCGACTTCAATTACCAGAAAAGATTCCAGACAGCCGACTGCCGTGGACGCATCGCTCTGGTCACGGGATCCCGGGTCAAGATCGGCTACCATGCTGCGCTGATGCTGCTGCGTGCCGGCGCCACAGTCATCGTTACGACGCGGTTTCCCCACGATGCCGCGCTGCGTTACCGCCGCGAAAAAGACTTCTCTGAATGGAAAACCCGCTTACACATCTACGGGCTCGATCTGCGCCACGCTCCTAGTGTGGAACTGTTTGCGCAGCATCTATGCGACCGCTTCCAGACGCTTGATTTCTTGATCAACAATGCAGCACAGACCGTGCGGAAGCCGCGCGGATTTTATGATCACATGATGAAGACGGAAGAGACGTTGCCAGAGGATCCTGAGGTCTTATCCCTGCTGGCGGGGTTCCATGAAGTCCGCACACGGATTGAACAGAATCTGGCCGCCAACGATGCACCAGCAATTCCAGGAACTGGACCTCAGCAAAATGCCGGGCGCGGGCTTCTTGCCTATGCAACCGGAACTGGCAACACCCCTGCTCCGGGACTTTATGCTTCTGCCCGCATGTCCCAGGTTCCCTTGTTACCGGATGATTTGAGCTGTGGCAGCGACGTCTTCCCCCCCGGGGAGCTTGATGCCGACCTGCAACAGGTCGACTTGAGGACCAACAACAGCTGGCGCATGCGCCTGGCCGACGTTTCAACGGCGGAGATGCTCGAGATCCAACTGATCAACGCCGTCGCGCCGTTTATCCTAAATTCGCGACTAAAGGCGCTAATGCTGCGGCCGGACGAAACGGGCGAAGTGCGCCGCGACAAGCACATCGTCAATGTTTCCGCGATGGAAGGAAAGTTCACCCGCTACACAAAGACCGACAAGCACCCGCACACCAACATGGCCAAGGCGGCACTCAACATGATGACCCAGACGTCCGCGCCGGATTACGTGCGTGACGGGATTCACATGAACGCCGTCGACACCGGCTGGGTCACCGATGAGGACCCAGCGCAACACGCCCAGCGCAAACGAAACGAACTAGGCTTTGAACCCCCGCTGGATATCGTGGACGGTGCCGCGCGGATTATCGACCCGGTATTTCACGGGCTGAACACCAACGAGCACCTTTGGGGCAAATTCCTCAAGGATTACCGCTCAACTGCCTGGTAGGCCTGGCCCCAGCCAAATCAAGCTTTCTTGACCACCGAAGATTTGAGGTTCATGGAACCGAACCCGTCAATCTTGCAGGAAATGTCGTGACCGTCCGGGCCATCGATGTTGATGCGGATATTCCGGACTTTAGTGCCGGCCTTCAGCGCAGTCGATGACCCCTTGACTTTCAGATCCTTGACGATCGTTACCGAGTCGCCATCGCGCAGCTCATTGCCGTTGACGTCCCGGACGACCCCTGAATCAGCGGGCGCTTCAGGGACAGACTCCCCTGTCGCCGCCGCCCACTCGTGAAAGCAATCCGGACAGTTCCAGAGTGACCCGTCGAAGTAGATATTGACGGAACTGCACTTCAGGCATTTCGAAAATCCGGTCAAGAGATCACCCCAGGACTAATGTTTATCGTAATCACCATGATAGCGGATACCGAGGGCGTTGTTGAAACGATTGAGCATGTTGATAAAACCGATCAACCACGTCAATTCGACAATTTCGGGATCCGTGAAGTGCAGACGGAGATCACTGAAAAGCTGGTCTGTGACGCGGTTCGAGTCGCGGGTAACTACCTCGGTGTACTGCAAGGCAACTTTTTCGAGCGGAGACAACAGAGCTTGGTTCTCGACCGCCACCACCGGATCGTCACTGATGCCCAGCTGCCGCATCAAGCTGATGTGAGACGTGGCGCAAAATTGGCACTCGTTCAACAAGGATGCCTTCAGAATCACCTTCTCCTTCAACTGGCGGGAGAGCAGGCCACCCGGGTACACACACTTGCCAAAGGTAGCAAATGACTCCATGATCTCTGGACGCATCGCTATCGCTTGCAACATCTCGACCACGGGCAGACCCTTTTCCTGAAGGGCGCGACTTTCCGCCAGGCTCTCATCATCCTTAACAGCATCGAAAGATTTTTTTACAATATCTTGATCGATCGTGATGCGCATTTTGCCAGCCCTCTTTGGAAGACCCTGATAAACCAGGGGTCTGGTGGTTCTAGTCAGATCAGCCACAAACTGCCAGCAGAATCGGAGACCAACATTGAGCACAGCGAGGACAGTATGCGTGATCGGGGCAGGCCCCTCGGGAATCACTGCAGCGAAGAATTTCAAGGACCTGGGATTTGCCGTTACCGTCTATGAACGCGGCGACCAAGTTGGCGGAAACTGGCGCTTCGACGACAAATCTGGCCATGCGAGCGTGTTTGAGACAACCCACATCATCAGCTCCAAGGTCAGTTCCCAGTATGAAGATTACCCGATGCCACCGGATGCCCCCGATTACCCCCACCACAGCTACCTGCTGAAATATTTCCAGGGATATGCGGATCAATTCGGAGTGACTCCGCTGGTCCAGTTCAACACGATGGTCACAGGATGTGAGCAAACCGCAGACGGTGGCTGGCTGGTCTCCACAAACCACGCCGGCGATCCCCGTACAACCAGGTTCGACGCTCTTGTGGTCTGCAACGGCCACCACTGGAAACCCCGCTGGCCGGAATATCCGGGTACCTTCAGCGGTGAGGTTTCCCACTCCCATGAGTTCAAGCGGGCGGACGCGTTCAAGGGTAAAAAAGTGCTGGTCGTGGGCGGAGGAAACTCTGCCTGCGATATTGCAGTTGAAACCAGCCGCGTGTCGGAAAGAACGGACATCAGTTGGCGGCGCGGCTACTGGCTCGTCCCGAAATTCATCTTTGGAAATCCGTCGGACGCCTTCTATTACAAGTTCTCTTTTTTCCCTCGCTGGTCCAAGGTCATCATCAGCGAAATTCTGCTGCGCCTGCTGCTGGGAAAAAATTCTCGCATCGGACTGCAGAACCCTGACCACTGGTTCGGGTCATCCCATCCGACCATCAACTCCGAGCTCTACTACTTCATCCGGCATGGACGGATAAAGCCGCGCGTCGACATCGATCGTTTCGTGGGCAAGACGGTACAGTTCAAGGATGGTACCAAACAGGATTACGACACGGTCATCTACGCAACAGGTTACTGGATTGACCACCCATTCTTTGACAAGTCGATGGTCGATTTCTCAAAGGGATCGGTCCCGCTCTACCTGCGTTTTCTGCCGGAAAAATTAAAGAACTGCTATTTCATCGGACTGTTCCAGCCGCTGGGATGTATCTGGCCTGGAGCAGAGCTCCAGTCAAAGCTTGCCGCCCGCCATCTGGCCGGACTCTGGTCAGCGCCGGCAGACCTTGGCGCCAGGATCCAACGGGAAATTGATCATCCAGACTACAACCAGCTGAAAACCCCGCGCCACACTATCACCGTCGATGATATTTTTTTCAGGAAGCGATTGCGCAAGGAGCTTGCACGCTCCAGGGCATAGGCCGGGAAACAGGACCACGCTGGATCACAGCAAGCGATCAAAAAGGTTCGCCAGGGGAAGCGCCAGGAAATAGAAGAGTTTCTGCTCGCCGGTGGCTCCCTCAATGAGAACCGTGAACGGTGAATTGCCATCCTCAAAAAGCCGCTTCGAGTGCTGCAACCTTTTGTTGATATCGGAGATCATTTCCGCGGCGAGTTCGGGTTGATTACGGCAAATCAACATCAATTCCGAATTCAGGTTGGCAGATCGCGGATCGACGTTGTAAGTGCCAATCACCACATGCCTGCGATCGACCACAGCGCGCTTAGAATGCACCCCCCAACGCTGAGAGGTCTCTGGACTGACCAGCAGCGGGTCGGAGGGGGGCGATCCATCGTAAAGCCTGACATCAATCTTGTTTTGTTGGAGGGGCTTCAGCGTGAAGGTCATTGCTGACACAGTGTAATAGGCATCCGTCGACGCCAGGCTGTTGGTCAGGAAGGTCTGGCGGACCCCGCGGTCAGCCAGGTCCCGCAGCAGGGCCATCCCGTCTGGACGCAAAATGAAGTAGGGACTTTCACCTAGAACCTCCTCTTTTGCCTCCCCCAGGAATTCCACCAGACGCTTGAACACCTGCCGGTTATAGGAGGGGATGCCACTGTAGTCGGTAGCAAAGACAATATCGTTGCAAACGTGGGATCTGGGCGATGCTCCAGTCCCCTTGACCGCAGCTTCGATCTTTGAAAACAAACTGGCATTGGCGGCAGGATCGAGGAATGCCTGGTCCATCACCGAATCGGAAGACCCAACTTTCTCCGGATCGGTGGCCAGCTCCGAGTTCCAGTAAAAAAGAAAGCTGGCACGCATTGTTTTTACCACACTGCCATGAACCAGAATGTCACTGTCCAGGAAGTTGTAATGCGGTGACAGGTTGAAATAGTCGTTCCCAATATTTCTTCCGCCCGTGATCGCGCTCACCCCGTCCACCAGAAGCAATTTGCGATGGCTGCGGTGCTGGGAACTGACAAAACGGAGAGCGCTCGATGTGTTGTAGTAGCGGACTTCGACACCGCGGGACTTGAGGGCCCTTGCGTAAGAAGGACCCAGTTTGAAGACAGGCGCAGCGAAATCCACCAACAGCTTGACCTGGACCCCCCTGGCCGCTGCCTGCACCAGTTTTTGCGTCACCAGCTGGGCAGCAAGGTCCAGCTCGTAGATGAAAAACTCAAGCTCGATTGAATTCCTGGCCTGATCGATTAATTCGAGGCGCCTCTGCAGGCTGACGAGTCCGTCGTTGACCAACTCAACTTTATGTGGCTTCAGCGATCTGACGTAAACCGGATCGGCCTTGATGGCTGGGGGACGATCATGCTGATCCCCCCACCAAAGGAATGCCCCCACCACCACATAAACAAGCACCACCAGACCGAAGACAAGCCCGATCGTCCAACTGGCAAGTTTGAGCAGGACATGGCGCAATGAGCAAAACCAAAAAAGTTAGGGAGGGATGCCCGCATGAAATGCGGAACACACCCTCCCTGAATATTAACGAACAACCCTTCGCGCGTCACCTTACCCGTCGATCCAGGGAAGGGTCGGCCAGCGCTCAACTACTTGCTGAAAAGCTGGAGGCCGTTGGCAATAACATCGGTCTGCTCGACCTCTTGCCCTGTCCTGCGGTCATTGAACACAGTGCGCTTGCTCGCCGTGTAACGATCGTTCCCGGATTGCATGACAGTGATTTCCACCAGGGTACCGTCAGATGGGCGGTCATCCCGGGAGCAGAACACACGCTCTTCCGAAATTTCACATTCCAGGCCGCGGGCGATCGACTCAGAAGTCTCGATCATTTTCCGCTGGGGGCGGCTATAAAAAGCCTGACCCAAGGTGATGTCGTAACCTTCACCTGACTCGGCTATCACCAGCTCGGTCAATGCACCGTCCACCGGCCTCAGGTCTTTTCTGAAAACAATGTTTGATTGCGCCATGGCATGCGACGCGGTTGAAGCGGCCAGAAAGGCAAATACGAATTTTTTCATGGTTCGGACTCCTTTAAAAAATCCTCACACTTATTATTAATTTTTAATAAAAAAGTCAAATTATAATAGAATTTATTGAACAGCGCCACTGCTGAACGGAATGAGGCGTGCACCATCGCCTTTTTATGCCTAAATGGCTGTTTTAAATGAATAAAATCAGCACAACTGGATTCGCCATCGGACCCAGCGCCCACCTTCCCTTGGACTTCATCGATCTGATAAGATTCAGGAAATTTTCCGCAACGAGGTAGAGCATGCGACAAAAGGTCCTGCAATTGGTGCTGCCCGCGGTCGCACTTACGGCAACCATGACAGGGTGCGCCATCCTGCATCACGCCCAGGTCGGCGACATCGACAACCGCAAAGGGGTTGCGCACCGTCCGTTTGAACTCAAAGTCAGCGAAACCGGCGTCAACATGGAAGAAGCCGGAGACATCGCGAAATCACTCTCCCGCAGCAAACAGGCCAACAAGGACATCGAAAATGCCCTTGGCATCATCGGCCTTTTCCAGATGGGGCCGAAAACTGGCAATCCGGTTTTCAACGATGGGTACGCTAAAAATATTGTGAATGACCTTTACCGCGAATGCCCCTCCGGCCGGATCACCAATGTGGTTTCGATCCGCGAAATGCGCAAATACCCCGGCATCAGTGGCGAGATCGTCAAGATCACAGGCACGTGCACCGGTGACAGGAAAGTTCGCGGCAAGGGCGGAGCAAAAGCATCTTCCAATGAGCAAGCAAAAGACACGGAGAACCTCTGATGCAATTGGCAAAAAGAATCAAGAAAACGTTGTTGGGCTGTGCGCTGATGATCAATGCGGCTGGCTGCGTATCACTGCAAAGTGTTTCCCTCACCCAGATCCCGGCCAAGCGGGACAATAAGGTGACGGCCTCCACTGACAAGTGGATCATTCTTGGGTTCAACTTTGACAACGACTACGTGGACAAGCTGACTGAGAAGCTCAAAGACAAGTGCGAGAACGGGCAGATCCGGGGCATCCTGACCAAAGACGAGACAACCTCTTATTTTCTTGTCTTCAAACGCTCCGTGACGGCCACGGGATACTGCATCAAGGCATAATCAAAGGTTAATGCGAAAACGGAAATTTGGCCTCAACAGGGGTTCCAGCATGAAAGTCATTCAACCACGAAAAGCATTCGCAGCGCTGGCATTCTGCATGTCTGTCGCGACGGGCTGCACGCACAGCGTCCACATGGTCCATGTCAGCGACTTTGCGCCTCATGAACCATTCGAGGGCGGCAAGGTCGTAAAGGCAACGGGCGAGCAATTCGCGATCATGGGTTTTGTCAGCGACACGAACTACGTCAACAAAGCTTACGCTTCGCTGCAAGCAAAATGTCCGAACGAAGAAATTCAGGGAATTACCACGCAATACAGCACGAGCCACGGCTTCTTCAGCTGGACCAACAAGATCCTCATGCAGGGCCTGTGCCTGGCAGACTGATCAGCCCAGGCCTGCAGGGATGAATATCACGAGCCTTGTATCTGCACCGCCATGGGTAAAGTGAACCGTGCGGGTCTTGTGGGTCTTGTTCAGCGCTTTGACAAAGGCGGCCGATGCTTGCTCATCCGGCACGATACAGCAGCCGGAAAAACTGACTCCCAATTGAATTTCCAGGTCGGCGATCCGTCCCGCAACGCGCGCAAAATACTTGCGCGCCTCGCTGGCAAGCTTCAGGCGCTGGCCGTAAGGCGGATTCAACAAAATGGCAAAGTGTCCACCCTCACGGACAAAAGGTCGCAGACTGACCGAGGCATCTGCCTTGAAAAAATCTCCCTCGAAAACACTGATCGCATCCGCCGGTATCTGCGTGATTTCAACAAATGACGCGGCGTTGCCACGTAACTCAGTCAGTGCGTCGGCGTGACACTCAAGGCAGACCACGGATGGAATCTTTCCGTCCACCATCGCACCATTCCCAGATAGCTCAGGCGCCATACGGCCCCGCAGGTGATCGATGGTTGCCGCCGGGATGCCAGAGAAATCCTCGAATGCGAAGCTGCGCTTAAAGCCCCCTGGCCCGGTGCCAAGGATAGAAATAACCCACTCAAAGGCGAATGTACCGGTGCCGGCAAAGGGAACAAAAAGCGCATCGAATCCAGTCCGGCCAGATGACTCGATGATCATGCCACGGAGCGCTTCGATGCAAGCTGCAGCCTGGTGCTCGGGCAACGGCGCAACCGCGCCACCGAGGTGTTTTTTATACCCTCGCTTGTAAAGAGGTTCACCCGCCAGACTGACGAGCACGCGCAAGCGATTGCGATACAAGTCGAGCCTCAAGCGCAAGGCAGCATCGGGTGTCAGCGCCAGTCCCAGCGCCTCCACAAAGCGATCCCGTATCCGGGCAGAAGAAACGATAAAGCTCGAGTTTGCGCTGACGGTCACCTGGGCGGGAAGCGCACCATGCCCCTCACCAATTTTTTCAGGAGCAAGAAAACCCAGAGCCCGGAGGTCAGTTGCCGCCTTTGCCAGTTGCCCCCAATTGCCGCACTTTCCCTCCCATGCGAGCCACTCCACATCATGGGCAACCGTCAGGCGCATGGTCCATTCCATCGCCTGCCGGAAGTCGATGTTCTTGGCTTCCACAATGCCGTCAACGGTCCCGATCACTGGCGTAAATTTGTAACGGGCAAAAGGCTGCGCGGAAATCCGGGCGACCTGCCGCTCCAGCAACAAATTCCATCCCGGGGCAGGCCGGATCGCGACCGTGGCGGGGCGAGATAAATATTTGGGTGTTTTCGACGCCAAATGGTCTTTCTTTCGTTGCGACAGGACTGGGGAATACCCGATTTGATGCCGAAACACCAAACCCAATAACAGGCGCCGCTGCAGGCTTGCGGGACGCCGGGAATTAACATCATGGCAAAACGATCCGAAAAAGACACGGTTGGGACCTTGATATTGGTCTTGGCTGTTTCAATGGGGGTTGTCTTGGCTGGCGCTGCGAAAATGTTCAAACCCGGGGATACGGTGTTCAAGGCCGGCGACCAGCCGGATGGAATGTACATCGTACGCAAGGGCGAGCTCCAAGTCGTCCTGGAGAGAGACGGGAAACAGGTGGTCCTGGCCACGATCAACGAAGGTGGCATCGTCGGCGAAATGGCCCTCTTCGATAAACAGACCAGATCCGCCACCGTGAAAGCCAGCAAGCCCTCCGAAGTGACCCAGATTACCATGGCTGATTTCGAGGGGTTGCTTAAGCAAATCCCCAAATGGTTTGTGACCTTGATGGGCGCGCTGTCAAACCGGCTCCGCCAGACCAACGAACGTCTGCAGAAAGCCGAAGCAGGCGGCGGCAAACCGATGCAAAGCGCCCTTCGCATGATTGCCGTCACCGATCTGGCATGGGCAAAGCATGGCGAAAAAGACGAAAAAGGCAAAATAGTGATCACCAAATCAGTGCTGGAAAAAGTGCTGATGGAGACCTTGCAGGAACCGCAACCCCGGGTTGAAGCGTTCCTCAAGATCATGGCCGACGGCGAGATCCTTGTGAAAGCGAGCGACAGCCGGAAGATGCCCGCATGGGGCATGCCCAACCGCTCGTTCGTGCTCCAATTCCCGCAGTTTGTCGCCGAGTTTGAGCGGGCGAAACCAACGGTCCGCTGCCTGGACGAGAAAATGCTGAAAGTCCTTCAGATCGCGGGATCCTTGGCCCAAAAGAGCCCCTATGATCCAGCAACCGTCCCCTTCTCACAGATCGCCGCTGAATTGAAGATCGAGCCTGCGGACATGCCAAACTGGAAAGCTGGGCTCGAGGCATTCAAATTTACAGGCAAAACCTGTGAATTGACCCGCACCAGCGATGGCGAGGCAATCAAGATCACCAAGGCGGAAACCGCGCGGCTGGTGAAGTTCCACCAGCTCATGACGGCGTTCGTCAACCAGAGCTTCTGAGCCAGACCGGCGCAAAAGCACGTTGAAAATGACGAAAACGTCATTAAATCAAAGTATTTAGAGGTAAAATCGCCGTCTACTGGCCGAGTTTGAACTTCAGCCAGATCGCTCCCGCCAGACACACGGCAAGGGTCACGATTTGCTGGATCAAACGCCTCCGCCAGCGGATGAATTTCCCTGATTTCGCTGCGTTGACACTCATACCCAATATTGTTAGGTTCCGCCGGCCTTGAAGGCAACCAGATTCCATAAACGGAGATACGCCCATAATGAAAGCCACCGTTGAAACGCTCAACTCGGTGCAACGCCGCATCCAAGTCGAACTCCCGGCTGACGCCGTGAACAGCGCCTTTGAGGACGCTTACCGCCGCATCCAGAAGAAGGCCCACCTGCAAGGCTTCCGCCCCGGCAAGGCCCCGATCAACCTGATCAAAAAGTTCTACGGCGGCTCCGTCGCCAGCGAAGTTGGCGAAAAGCTGGTCAATCAGAACATTTTCAAAGTCATCAGCGAGAACAAGATCAACATGGTGGCCGCCCCGGTCCTTGAGAAGGCCGACCTGCCGGCAAATGACAAGGAATTCCACTTCACGGTGGTGGTCGACGTCATGCCTGACATCAGCCTGCCGGACTACAAGGGCCTGGAAGTCAGTGTCGATTCTTATGCCGTGACCAACGAGGCCATCGACAAGCAAGTCGAGGATCTGCGCAAGCGCTCGGCGAAGAAAAAGCCGCTCGGCAATGAGGTTGCTGCCTCGAAAGGCCATGCCGTCAAGATGAAGCTCAAGGCGTTCCGCGAAGACGGTACGGAAATCCAGGGTCTGCCTGCAGACGAAATCGACACCGTCCTTGGCGAAAGCCAGCTGGTTGCGGAGCTTGAGCAGTCACTCCACGGCATGAAGGCCGGCGAGACCCGCGAAACCACCGTACGCCTGCCGGAAAATTTTGCTGACAAGCAAATGGCAGGCAAAGCCCTGAAGTACGAGATCAACGTGACTGAAGTCGCCGAGCTCCAGCTGCCCGCGGCAGACGACGAACTGGCCAAGGACTTTGACTTCGAAAGCATGACCAAGCTGAAGGAAAACATCCGCGAGCGCATGACCTCGCAGATGAACCAGCAGCGCCGCAGCGCCCTCGAGGAAAAAGTCCTGGAAAAACTTCTGGAAAAGGCGCCTTTCGAAGTCCCGCCGAGCCTTGTTGATGAAGCAATCGACGGGATGATCAAGGAGCAGTTTGCGGGACTTGAGGGCGCTGAACTGAAAAAAGCGATGTTTGACGAGAACCTGCGGAAGGAGCTCCGCCCAACCGCACGTCGTCGGACCCAGAATAGCCTGCTGCTGGTGCGTATCGCCCAGGAGCAAAAGATTGAAGTGACCAACGACGACGTACGCAACTACATCCAGAAGCAGTACGGCGCGGCAGCAAGCCGCACGGACACGAACCTGGATTCACTTGTGAAGTTGCTGGGCGACCGGGTAAAGCAATCGCTGCTGTTCGAAAAGACACTGGACGTCCTCATCGATGGCGCAAAGGTCAAGGAAGTTCCCGCCAAGGCCTGAGCCCGAGCAGTTCAAGAAACATTTAAGCCGCCTGCCTTGAAAAAAGGCAGGCGGTTTTTTTTGGGCATGTTCAACGGCGATGACGGGGCGCTCTTTGCAACAACGAAAGTGTGCTAAGATTTTTTCTCCGGAAGTAAATCCCATTGCACGAAAATGTTGGACAAGACGTTAACAAGAGCGGAGGCAAAATGACTGGCGAAGGCAAATGTCCGGTAGTCCATGGTTCCCCAAGGCACACAGTGGCCGGAGCACATTCCAACCGGGACTGGTGGCCCAACCAACTCAACCTTCAAATCCTTCATCAAAATCCGCCTGCGGCCAATCCGATGGGCGAGAAATTTAATTACACCGAGGAATTCAAAAGACTCGACCTGCACGCACTGAAAAAAGACATCCTGGCAGCAATGACCAACTCCCAGGACTGGTGGCCTGCAGACTACGGTCACTATGGCCCGTTCTTTATCCGCATGGCCTGGCACAGTGCCGGCACCTACCGTGTTGCTGACGGGCGCGGAGGCGCGGGATCTGGCACGATTCGTTTCGCCCCGCTCAACAGCTGGCCGGACAACACAAACCTGGACAAGGCTCGCCGCCTCTTGTGGCCGATCAAGCAGAAATACGGGCGCCAGATCTCGTGGGCAGACCTGATGATCCTCACCGGTAACTGTGCCCTGGAATCCATGGGCTTCAAGACCTTCGGGTTTGCAGGCGGGCGCGAAGACGTCTGGGAACCGGAAGGCGATGTCTACTGGGGCCCGGAAAGCGAATGGCTCGCCGACAAACGCTACTCGGGCAACCGCCAGCTGGAAAATCCACTTGGTGCCGTCCAGATGGGGCTGATCTACGTCAATCCCGAAGGCCCCAACGGCAAACCGGATCCCCTCGCCGCTGCGCGCGATATCCGCGAAACGTTCGGTCGCATGGCAATGAACGACGAAGAGACCGTGGCGTTGATTGCAGGTGGCCACACGTTTGGCAAAGCGCACGGTGCAGCCAGCGCTTCTCACATCGGGCCTGAGCCAGAAGGCGCCACGATCGAAGAACAAGGACTGGGCTGGAAAAACTCGTTCGGCACCGGCAAGGGTGCCCACACAATCACCAGTGGGCTTGAAGGCGCATGGACCAAAAATCCGACCCGGTGGGATAACAACTACTTCGAGAACCTTTTTGGATACGAGTGGGAACTGGTGAAAAGCCCCGCGGGCGCTCAACAGTGGACACCAAAGGATCCTTCCGCCAAAGGCACCGTGCCAGATGCGCACGATCCATCGAAGAAACATGCGCCCATCATGTTCACCACGGACTTGGCGCTGCGCATGGATCCAGACTACGCAAAAATTTCAAAACGCTTTCTGGACCACCCGGAACAGTTCGCCGAGGCCTTTGCAAAAGCGTGGTACAAACTCACGCATCGCGACATGGGCCCAGTTTCGCGGTGCCTTGGTCCGATGGTGCCGCCGGCCCAGTTGTGGCAAGACCCGCTGCCTGCAGCCGATTACAAGATGATCGATGCACAGGATGTCACCGCATTGAAGGGCAAGATCTTGGCGTCTGGCCTGACCCTGTCACAACTGGTGACCACTGCATGGGCGTCAGCAGCAACCTTCCGCGGAACCGACAAGCGCGGTGGCGCCAATGGCGCACGCTTGCGTCTTGCTCCGCAGAAGGACTGGGAAGTCAACCAACCGGCGGAATTGACCAAGGTGCTGCAAGTGCTTGAGCGTTTGCGCACAGAGTTCAACAGCTCGGCTGCCGGCGGCAAGAAGGTGTCGATGGCAGACTTGATTGTGCTGGGAGGTTGCGCTGCCGTAGAAGCCGCCGCCAAGAAGGCCGGGCACAGCGTCACCGTGAAATTCGCTCCGGGACGGACGGATGCCACGCAGGACATGACCGACGTCGAATCGGTCGCGGTTTTGGAACTCAAGGCAGACGGCTTCCGGAATTATGTCCAGAAGGGACAGAAGCTGCCGGCCGAGGAACTCCTTCTGGACCGCGCACACTTGTTGACGCTGTCCGCACCGGAAATGACAGTCCTGGTCGGGGGCTTGCGCGTCCTTGGTACCAACTTCGGCAAAACGGACCTTGGTGTCTTCACCAAACGCCCGGAGTCGCTGACCAACGACTTCTTCGTCAACCTGCTCGACATGGGTACGGAGTGGAAGAAGTCTGCTAAAGAGGGCCAGTTCTACGAAGGACGTGACCGCCGCACAGGCGAAGTGAAGTGGCACGCAACGGCTGTCGACCTGGTGTTCGGATCCAATTCGCAGCTACGTGCCCTTGCAGAAGTTTACGCCTGCTCTGATTCCAGCGAGAAGTTTGCGCATGACTTCGCGGCGGCATGGAGCAAAGTGATGCACCTTGACCGGTTCGATCTTGCATAAAACAGAAACGATCAATGGTGGAATGATGGCGGGGCGTCCAAAGCGGACGTCCCGCTTTTTTTTCAAGCCCAAGCGCAGCGGCAAAGTCATTCGCCACAGAACGTCTCTCGGGCGATTTTGTCCGTTGCGGACTGATCCCAAATTGGCCTGATTCAGGAACTGAAAATACCCGGGCCTGCCCGCCCGGATGTTGCCGAGCCTGTCTTTTCAGTTGATGGTTACAACAGGACCTCGTTTACCCGGGTGGAATCAGCCCATTTTTCTCCAACCCCATTCAATCTTTCTAACAACCTGAAAACAATGCACTTAGTGGGCACGAACAGATGGATGGCTTTGCCAGGGGAGCTGCCAGAAGCTGCCTCTTTTTTAATCAAAGCAAGCTCCGCCTAAAGCCGAAGCAAAACGTGACGAATCTTGCTAGGCACCGAAGCTTGTCAGTTCGGGGGTGGTGAATTAATTTAAGGATTCCGACCGGTTCTGTTGCGCTCACTCATAACGGGGATCGACCATGCCACTAGTTCCAATAGTCATCGAGCAAACCAATCGCGGCGAACGTTCTTACGACATCTATTCCCGGCTCCTTAAAGACCGCATCATTTTCCTTGGCACCCCGGTCTTCGATGAAATCGCGAACGTGATCATTGCCCAGTTGCTGTTTCTTGAAAGCTCAGACCCAGACAAGGACATTCATTTCTACATTAACTCCCCAGGCGGATCAGTCACCGCTGGACTGGCAATTTACGACACGATGCGCATGGTTCGCCCTGATGTCCGCACTTATTGCATCGGACAGTGCGCGTCGATGGGCGCATGGTTGTTAGCGGCGGGCGCTAAGGGCAAACGCTATGCCCTTCCGAATTCGCGGATCATGATCCACCAGCCACTTGGTGGAGCCACGGGACAAGCGACCGACATCGAGATCCAGGCACAGGAAATCATCAAACTAAAATCGAAAATGACCCAGATCCTTGCGGACCACACGGGACGACCCACCGCGCAGATCCTTGAGGACATCGACCGGGACTACTTCATGTCCGCGGAAGAAGCGAAGGCTTACGGTATTGTCGACGAAATTGTGACGCCGTCCGCCGTAGAAAAAAAATAACAAGTATTCGGTAGCTTTGGAAAACCCCTTCGAGGGAGAAGTTGAACATGGCAGGCAAGGATTCAGGACTCCAGTGCAGTTTCTGCGGCAAAAGCCAGCGCGAGGTGAAGAAGCTCATCGCCGGCCCGAACGTTTACATCTGCGATGAGTGCATCCAGCTGTGCAACGACATCATTGCCGAGGAAGTCGAGAAAGATGAACTCCTGAATCCGTCAGGCAAAGTGCCGACGCCCAAGGAGATCAAGAAAATCCTCGATGACTACGTGATCGGGCAGGACGCGGCCAAGAAGACCCTGGCTGTCGCGGTGCACAATCACTACAAGCGCCTTGAATCAAACAAGGCCGGCAAGGGTACGGATGAGGTGGAGCTTTCAAAGTCCAACATCCTGCTCATCGGGCCTACCGGATCCGGGAAGACACTGCTGGCGCAGACGCTTGCCCGTATCCTCAACGTACCATTCACGATTTCCGATGCCACCAACTTGACCGAGGCCGGTTACGTCGGTGAGGACGTCGAGAATATCATCCTGAACTTGCTGCAGGCGGCCGACTACGACGTCGAACTCGCCCAGCGCGGCATCGGGTATATCGATGAAATCGATAAGATCGCGCGCAAGGGCGAAAACCCGTCCATCACCCGCGACGTCTCGGGGGAAGGCGTACAACAAGCGCTCCTGAAGATCATCGAAGGTACGATCGCCAACGTTCCCCCACGGGGCGGACGCAAGCATCCGCAGCAAGAGTTCCTGCAAGTCGACACGACCAACATCCTGTTCGTTTGCGGCGGCGCTTTCGCGGGACTGGAAGAAATCATTGCCTCGCGCATCGAAGTGTCGGCACTCGGATTCGGTGCTCAAATTCACTCCAAGACACAGCGGGATGTCACCAAGCTGCTGGCGCAAGTCCGCACCGAGGACTTGATGAAGTTCGGTTTGATCCCGGAATTCATCGGTCGTCTGCCGGTCGTGTGTTCACTCGGAATGCTTGACGAATCAGCCTTGCTGGACATCCTGACCCAGCCGAAGAACGCCATCGTGAAGCAGTTCAAGAAGCTGTTTGGCTTTGAGAACGTCGAGCTCAAGTTCACTGACGGCGCACTGCGGGCTGTCGTTCAAGAGGCACTCAAGCGCAAAACCGGTGCTCGCGGTCTGCGGGCGATCCTGGAAGGCGCAATGCTGGAAGTGATGTATGAAATGCCCGGCAATGAAGGCCTGAAGGAAGTCATCATCACCGAGGAAACCATCGTGAGCAGAGGTGAACCTGTGATGGTGTACCAGACTGACGCTGAAAAGGCCGCGGCAGCAGCAAAGGAGCAACAGGCTCCCCAGCGCGAGTTCGGCACCGGTCCGGGCAAGTAAGCGGAAAGCCCGTCCAGTTAGCAGATTAATTTTTAGGCACCGGCGCGGCAACCCCGCGCCGGTGCTTGCTTTTCAGGCAATAAAAACCCCGCCGTTCACGGGTTTCACATTTCCTGCAACAACGTCGATGAACTCTGAGAGAGGCCCAGGCGACAGGGGGATGGACAGAAAGGTAGACGGGACGGAAATTTGCCTCTAAGCTGAAATGATAACAAGCACTTAACTTGTACAATGCCTTGCCGGCAGGGGGTGACCTGTGAGCAGCTCCAAGGACCCTAAGGAACCAGCTGGAACGAAGCCCCCTGAGAAGACACCAGGCCAGGGCACCACGACTCAGATTCCCTTGCTTCCACTGCGGGACATTCTGGTCTTTCCCTCGACCGTCGTGCCTCTGTTCGTTGGCCGCGACAAGTCCATCGCCGCACTCGAACAAGCGATGGCCAGCAACAAGGAAATCCTGCTGGCAGCCCAGATCAAAGCCAAGACCAACGATCCCTCCGCCGAGGACATCTACAAAGTCGGGACAGTCAGCACGATCCTGCAACTGCTTCGACTCCCCGACGACACGGTCAAGGTGCTGGTTGAAGGCCAGCGTCGTGCCCGCATCGTTGATTTCGTGAAGACCGATGAATTCTTCATGGTCGAAGCAGAAGACATGGTTGAGGAGAAAGTACCGAGTGTTGAGTCCGAAGCGCTCATCCGCACGGTCAAGATGGCTTTTGACAACTACGTCCGTTTGAACAAGCGGATCCCACCGGAACTTCCGCTGTCGCTGGCGCAGATTGATGACGAGAGCAAGCTGGCGGACACGCTTGTGGCACACCTGACCAACCTGAAACTCCAGGACAAACAGAGATTGCTTGAAGAGGTGAATCCGCGCGCACGGCTCGAGGAGCTTTACGGCTTCATTCAGTCTGAGATCGAGATCATGCGAGTTGAGAAAAAGATTCGCGCCCGCGTGAAGCGCCAGATGGAAAAGACGCAAAAGGAGTACTACCTCAACGAGCAGATGGCGGCGATCCAAAAGGAGCTCGGGGACCGCGACGACGGGCGCGCCGAGCTGCAGGAACTGGAAAACCTGATCAAGAAAAAGCAGCTTTCCGAGGAAGCGCGCGAGAAAGTCACCAAGGAACTGCGCAAGCTGAAAATGATGTCACCGATGTCTGCGGAAGCAACTGTTGTCCGCAACTACATCGATACGGTTCTCTCCCTGCCTTGGGGCGAGTTCACCACGGAAAAGCGTGACATCAAGTATGCCGAGGATGTTCTCAACAAGGATCACTACGGACTGCGGAAGGTCAAAGACCGCGTTCTTGAATACCTTTCCGTGCGCGCCCTGAGCACGGGACTGAAAGGTCCGATCCTTTGCCTGGTCGGACCTCCTGGTGTCGGTAAAACATCTCTTGCACGCAGTGTGGCGACGTCAACGGGTAGAAACTTTGTGCGGATTTCACTTGGCGGCGTGCGCGACGAAGCAGAGATCCGCGGACACCGCCGGACCTACATCGGCTCCATGCCCGGCAAGATCATCATGGCCCTGAAAAAGGCTGGATCGGCCAACCCGGTGGTGCTGCTGGACGAAATTGACAAGCTGAGCCAGGACTTCCGCGGCGACCCCGCATCGGCACTGCTTGAGGTCCTGGACCCAGAGCAGAATCACACGTTCAACGATCACTACCTTGACCTGGACTTCGATTTGTCCAAGTGCCTGTTTCTTGCCACGGCTAACTCGTTGCATTCGATCCCGAAACCACTCCTTGACCGTATGGAAGTCATTTCGCTCTCCGGATATACGGAAGAAGAAAAGCTGGCCATTGCCCAGCAGTACCTCGTGCCGAAGGAAATCCGCGAGAACGGACTGGAAAAAAGTCACATCACTTTCCAGCCCAAGGCCCTGAAGGAAATTGTTTCGTACTATACCCGTGAGGCGGGCGTACGGAATCTGGAACGCGAGATCGGATCCGTGTTGCGCAAGGTGGCCCGCAAGCACTTGAAGAAGGCCGCAGGCGGGGTCGAGCAAGAGGACGGTGTGGAACTTGAGTCTGCGGAAGCGACAGGATCCGCCGATGAATCGTCATCAAGTTACACTGAGGTTCCGGCGAAAAAAGAGTCAGGGCAGTCCGGGGAAGCCCCCTCAGAGCCTGTTCCGACCCTTGTCATCACCGAAACGATCACGGAGAAATCCATTGCGAAGTACCTTGGGCCGCGTCGCTTCCGCGTCGGCATCCAGGGAAGTTCCAACGAAGTCGGCATCTGCACAGGCCTGGCCTGGACAGAAGTCGGCGGCGACTTGCTGGTCACTGAAGTGGCAATTCTTCCAGGCAAGGGCAAGTTGACCATCACGGGCAAGCTTGGCGAGGTCATGCAAGAATCTGCGCAGGCGGCACTGAGTTACGTGCGCTCGCGGGCGAGCTTCCTTGACCTGGAGCCGGACTTCTACCAGAAGATCGATATCCACATTCACGTCCCGGAGGGGGCGATCCCAAAGGATGGTCCATCGGCAGGGCTTTGCATGGCCACCGCGCTGACCAGTGCACTGACCAGGCGTCCGGTCAGCAAGGATGTGGCGATGACTGGAGAGATCACGCTTCGTGGACGCGCCTTGCCGATTGGTGGCCTCAAGGAGAAAATCCTTGCTGCGCACCGCGGTGGTATCAAGAAGGTGATCATTCCCAAAGAGAACGAAAAAGACCTCCATGAAATTCCGAAGCAAATCCTGAAGGAAGTGGAAGTCATCCCGGTTGAGCACATGGACTCCGTCCTGATGCACGCCCTGGCCTGGGACCAGCCGCTGGAAGGCGAAGCCGCCGCTGGCCACGAACAAGGCAAACCGGACAAGCTGTTCGAGAAGCTGCGTGCGATTGCAGAAAAGACGGCGGCAAACTCGCCTCCGGCCAATCTGGCGCACTGATCGAATGGCATAAGATTACCGGAACCGGGCCTGGCAGATGCTGAACGGAAAAAATGGATTGATACTTGGAGTGGCCAACGAGTTTTCGTTGGCCGCTTTCATTGCGGCGAAAGCGCACTCCCTTGGCGCAAGCCTTGCGTTCAACTACCTGCCCGATGCGTCTTCTGGCGGCGCAAAGGCAGAAAAACGGGTGCGGCGAGTGATCGATCCGCTGGCTCCGCGGATGCTCATGCCTTGTGACCTGACCCGTGACGATTCTGTGGATGCATTTTTTTCCGCGCTCCAAGGGCCAATGCCACGCCTTGATTTCGTGGTTCATTCAGTCGCCTGGGCGCCTCTCGCAGACATCCTTTGCCGTACGATCGATGCCAGCCGGGCAGGTTTTCGAGAGGCCATGGACATCAGCGTCTACAGCTTCCTGACCACGGTCAAACGAGCTGCCGAACTGATGCCCGAGGGCGGCAGTATCCTGGCCCTCAGTTATTACGGCGGCGAGAAAGTGGTCGATGGTTACAACCTGATGGGTGTTTGCAAAGCGGCACTGGAAAGCGCCGTACGCTATGCTGCGAGCGAGATGGGTCCGCGTGGAATCCGCGTCAATGCGATCAGTGCCGGACCGGTCAAAACTCTGAGCGCGAGCGCCGTACATGGCCTTGACGATATGCTACGCCTGCACCGCGAGGTCGCGCCCATGCGCCGGAATATCACCGGCGAAGACGTAGCTGGCACTGCCTGCTGGCTTGCCTCTGCCAACGCCTCGTCCATCACGGGTGAGGTGATTCACGCAGACTGCGGGTACCACGTCATGGGGGGGCCACCAGTCCCCTTGAAAGAAATCGCCTCGGCCACCGCACAATTCCAGAAAGGTATGTGACCCATGTCTGTCATGCGCCTGCTGACCCAGAAACGCTTCGGCCCGTTTTTCCTGACCCAGTGTTCAGGCGCCTTCAACGACAACGTGTTCAAGAACGCCATGGTGATCATGCTGACCTACAAGTCAGCATCGGAGTCTGAAGGCGGATTGATGGTGAATGCGGCAGCGGGCCTGTTCATCCTCCCCTTCTTCCTGTTCTCGCCGATTGCAGGTCGCATTGCGGACAAGTTCGACAAGGGCAGGATCATGCGCGTGGTCAAGGTTTCCGAGATCGCCATCATGATGCTCGGGAGCGCAGGGTTTTTTCTCAGTTCGATCCCGATTCTGTTCACTTCTCTTTTCTTGATGGGTGTTCACTCGACCTTCTTCGGCCCGGTGAAGTATTCCATCCTGCCTCAACATCTGCGTGACGACGAACTGATGGCGGGCAACGCCCTGGTTGAGATGGGCACCTTCCTTTCCATCCTGACCGGTACGCTGCTGGGTGGCACACTGGCAGCAAAACTGGCGGATAGTGCCGGACATAATCACGGAGCCGCAATCACAGCAGCGTGGGTCATGGGGATTGCGATCGCAGGGTGGTTGTTTTCGCTCTTTGTCCCGAAAGCGCCCGCGGCGGATCCGGACCTGCCTTTGCGCTTTGACTTCATCCGCGATACCCGCGAACTGATCCAGATCTGCAAGCAGCGGGAAGGTATCTGGAACGCCGTAATGGGAATTTCATGGTTCTGGTACTTTGGCGGCACGTTCCTGGCCCAGCTACCCTCTTTCGCCAAACATACGCTTGGCAGCAATGACCCGGCCCTTACGACCGTGATGCTGGCTACATTTTCCGTCAGTGTGGGCATTGGCTCGCTCCTGTCAGAAAGGCTCTCCCGGGGGGATATTGAGCTTGGCATGATTCCCCTCGGTGCCCTTGGCATGTCGATTTTTGCGGCTGATTTGTGGTTGCTTGATCCAGCCTCTGCCGCCAAGGCGAAGATCGCCTGGGAATTCGTGGGACTGAACGGGGTCGATGTGCCCTGGCGAGTCCTGTTTGACATCGGAATGTGCGGGATCAGTGGCAGCCTGTTCATCGTCCCACTCTATGCCTACATCCAGCACCGGTCTGAAGCACGCACCCGGTCACGCTTGATTGCAGCCAATAACCTGTTCAATGCTGTGTTCATGGTGGCATCCGCCCTGTTCACAATAATGTTCTATAAACTCGGCTTGAACACGGCAGAAATCCTGCTGGTCTCTGCCATCATGAACTTGCTCGTGAGCGGGTGGATCATCGCACTGATTCCAGAATTCTTGATGCGCTTTGTTGTCTGGATTCTTGCTTCGACGATCTACCGGATCCACTACAAGGGACGGGACCTGATTCCCTCCTCGGGTGCGGCTCTGGTTGTTGCCAACCACGTTTCGTTCATTGACTGGTTTATCCTGGCTGCTGCCTGCCGCCGCCCCGTCCGGTTTGTGATGGATCACCACTTCTTCATGGTTCCGGGCATCAAAATCTTTGCAGAAGCGGCCAAAGCAATCCCAATCGCACCTGCCAAGGAAGACGCCGCCTTGAAAGAGAAAAGCTTCGAACTGATTTCTGCTGCGCTGCGCGAAGGTCACATCGTATGTATTTTTCCTGAGGGAGGGATCACCAGAGACGGCAAGCTACTGCCCTTCAGACCTGGTGTTGACCGCATCCTTCGCACTGACCCCGTACCTGTTTATACGATTTCATTAAACGGCCTTTGGGGCAGTTTCTTCTCACGCAAGGGTGGGCGGGCCATGAGCCGACTACCGCGCCCCTCATGGCGTGTCATCGATGTGGAGATCCGGAAATTCGAGGGCAAGGCTGGCCAAAGCGGCGAAAGCTCCTGGGCGGGAGCCCTGCAAAAGCAGATCAGCGAAATGGTTGAACCGGTCTGAGCACCGCGAGCGCACCTGCACATTCTGCAAGTGGGGGATCAATCATTTGCACCCTCGTGATGGATCCAGCCGGTGTCAGGGGGCTGGTATCCATCAATACCCGCAAGTCCAGCAAGCGTCTTTCCCCGTCAACAGAAACCACTTCTGCGTCCTGAAACCAGAAACGCCTGCGACCAGCAGGAAAGTGGCACTTGAAAAGGGCTTCCTTGGCGACGAAGACGTCGACCAACGACAGCTTTCCGGCTGTCACCATCGCAGATTCCACAGCAGTGCAAATCTTGTCAATCAGCGCTGGCTTTACACGACTGGAGTGCTCGATATCAAGGCCGACGGAGACGACATCTTCGTTGCCTGACAAAGCTACGGAAACTTGACCGAGGGAGTGGCTGACTGATCCGCACGTGCCCGGCGGCCATACGATCAATCCGTCCGCGTCGCGGACGGGATCATCGGAAACGCCGAGCACCTGTCGAACCAGGTAACGGCTGCGCAGGAATTCGGCGCGGCGGGCAGGATGAGAGATCGTCCTTAATGTCCGCTGACTTGCAAAAGATAATCCTGACAGCAGGGCCTCTTCAGGCACAGCCACGTCACGGTCCAGGAAAAGGACCCGGGTGCCGTTTGGTGCTGTCATTGCCTGTATGTTCAAATACGACCGGTCGCCTGCAAATAGATGATAGAACTGAAGGGCATCTCACCGAATTCGCTGTCCGTCCCGCCACTGAAGAAAGTCGGATTCACCGACAGCGATATCAGCGGTGATATTGAACGCCTCAGTTCAACACTTGCGAACGTGCTCTGGTCCAGTGCATTTTGCAGAACGGAAGCCGAAATTCGTGTTTTTGGCAGGGAATCCTCGTCGTGGAAGGCAAGAAACGCATAAGTCCGCCCCAGGAACCTTGAATCCGGTTTCTTATCGTTACTGGCTTCGTCCTGGGCTTCGATCGATGCAAGGAAATCCCTGAATTCCTTGCGGTCGAGTCCGCTCTGGTTCTGCATGAACTCAATCGTGGCAGAACGTTTTCCGGCAATCACGAAACGACCGCCGGCCAGCACAAACATGCTGGGGTCCAAGTGTTTGAAGCTGGAAAAGCTTCGTTCACGCTGTTCCCCCGGGCTGCGTTGGCGCGACTGATAACGACCGTCCACATGCAACTCAAGACGGTCGCCCGCGAAGAAACGGGAGGCAGAAAATCCCGTAGTTGCCTTGTCCTCTGACTGCATCGTTGCCTGCAGGCGCAGGTCGATGCCGGCAATCTGGGTCTGTCCCTGAAGCCAGGCCTTGCCCTTCCCTGCAAAAGCGGCTCGCAACGGAATGAACCCTAGCCCAACCTTGCCAGCAACCCCGCTGATTGCCAGCCGTGTGAAGAACTTCCCTTCCCGCTGATAAAGGGGGTCTATGAGGTCTTTGTCCTCATTGAGCAGATCTGAAGGGTTCATCAGAATACCAGGTCCGTCGAACTCGACCTTCTTGCCTGTGGTGAGAAGAAAAAGTCCCCCGGCCAGCTGGGACTCGATGAACCCCTGCTGGATGACCAATTCGGTCCCACCGTTTGGCGACTCCCTTGGCGTGCGAATCCCAGCTTCCAAGACCGCTGCGTCCTCATATTCCCAGTTCAAGTCGTAGCGCAGGGTTGCATACAGCTGGTCAACTGTGTCCTTGTCTTCTTTCGGACGGTGGAAGGCCGAGGACTTCCTGCGGGCAAGCGATAATTGGCGATAGATGACTTCTGGCCGGACCTTGATGGATGGCTCACCTGGGGATTCGCCTTCTGCCCTCGCTATTCCGCTGACAAGGGCGAACAAGGTTATCGCCGCACTCCTGATCATGATGCGGCCACCCCATGCCCCTGGGCAGCGCGGGTGGCATCCGGCTTTCCTGCCATCGCGGCAATTACGGCTTCGGCACCGGGAATGACACCGGCTTCGACGTCTTTCGCGTATGAATTCTCGTACAGGTTCGGATTGGCAATGCGCGCATCGATCTGGGACAGCACATATTTTGAGTGCTTGTAAAAGTGCGTGTAGATACCTATGAGCTTCATCCCTGCGTCAAATGGTCCAGGTCCGTACTTCAACATCTTGGCCATGCACGAAAGGTAGTGCCAGCGCAAAGCCGGATCACCCAGCATCATCTTTGAAAGGTTCCACAGGCCCGTCAGGTTACGTTTCCACTCAAACAATGAAGGAATGTGGACACTCTTCGTCTTCAGGCGACGGGCAGTCTCAAGCACCCGTCCAAAATAAGCCCGTGGCGAGTAAATCTCTGCTATCACATTGCGGTATTCGCGCAGGATGTCGTGCTGGGGACGCTTCGTCACAAAGTTCAATCCGGATACCGTATGATCACCAGCAACCGCGGAATGAATCACGAGGCGGTATTCTTTCTGGTCCGGTGGAACCAGCTTGCCACGCGAATCAAGCATGCGACCTTCCTTCTGAAGGCGACGCGTAAGCTGGGTGTTCGGCAGGGCAACAAGAAGCCCCGCAGAAGCCATGCAAATGGCAGTGTCCTCGATGCACTTGATCATCATCTTGTCCGTACCTGGCTTTTCCGAATCAAAGCCGAGGATGAACCCGCCAAGTGCAACGATGCCGTGCTTGTACAGGTTGTTCACCCGGTCAACGATCGGACGCATGGTGTTCTGGCTTTTCTGCGTCTGCATCAGGATCTCGGGGTCGGGTGTCTCGATACCCATGAAAACAAAACGGAAGTCCGCTGACTGCATCATCTCCAGCAGCTTCATGTCGTCGCCAAGGTTCATCGACGCTTCGGTGGCAAAGTAGAACGGATGGCCATGGCTGTTCTGCCAGTCGATCACATGGGGCAGCAGTTTCTTCACATTGCGCTTGTTACCGATGAAGTTATCGTCCACGAAATAGATCGAACCCCGATAACCACAGTCGTAAATCGCCTGAAGTTCCGAAAGAACCTGCTCCGGAGTCTTGGTCCTTGGCACACGGCCATAAAGTTCGATGATGTCACAGAATTCACAGTTGAACGGGCAGCCCCGCGAATATTGCAGACCCACTTCCACATAGTTTCTAAAGTCCAGCAAGTCGAAACGAGGCAGCGGTGACTTGCTGACATCGGGCTTCTTGTCGGTCTTGAATACGCCGCGGGGATTTCCTGCGCGCCAAGCATCAAGCCATACGTGGATGAGTTCTTCGGCCTCGCCAACAACCGTGACATCAGCATCGGCATACAAGTCGGGTTGACTTGAAGGTTCTGGGCCACCAACGACCACGAACTTGCCATCGGCATTGGCTCTCTTGATCAAATCCATCAACCCCTGCTGCTGGGGTAACATGCCGCCAACGCAGATTATATCGGCTTCCTGCCACCAGTCCTGGCGGAAGTCCATGACGTTCAGGTCCATCAGCTTGATGTCCCAGTGCTGCGGCAAGAGCGCCGCAACCGTCAACAGTCCAAGGGGAGGACTTGGCGTCTTTGCCCCCATGAGCTCAGCAGCCGAAACGTAGTTCCAGAAGCTGTTTGGGGGAAACTTCGGAGAGATCAGAAGACACTTCAGCTTCTGGTCGGGATGCATGCTGAAACCCATGGCCAGTCTCCTGACAATAAACGCGTCTTTTGCGTGTACTTAAAGGGTAAACCAGACCGGCCGGGATATCCAGCCGACATTGGAAACGCTGAAATTACCGGAAGTCAGGCCTCAGCCAAGAACAAACCCGCCATCGACCGTGATCACCTGTCCGGTCATGAAGGCAGCATGATCAGAGGCCAGCATAACAGCCCAGGTGGCAATATCGTCCGGTTTGCCGTGCCTTTTGATCAATTGATGATCAAGGATCATTTGTTTCGCCAGTCCAATCACTTCCTTCGTCATGTCCGTCTCTATCACACCGGGGGCGATGCAGTTGACGAGGATGTTCCGCGAGGCCAGTTCGACCGCCAGGCTCTGGGTCAGGCTTTCAAGGGCACCCTTTGATGCGGCATAATTGCCCTGTCCCCTGCCCCCGCGAGACGCGGCAATGGACGACATGTTGATGATCCGTCCCCAGCGTTTCATCATCATGCCCCGGATCACTGCCCGCGAACAGTGAACTGCCCCCATGACATTGGTGGCGAAAACATCTTGCCAGTCCTGGTCTTCGAGCATCATGAACAGGTTATCCCGAACCACGCCGGCATTGTTCACGAGGATATCAACGCCGCCAAACGCTTGCTCAATCTGGTCACGGGCCTGCTCGACAGACTTCATGTCCGCTACGTCGCATTGCAAACTCAGCGCCTTCACACCGAGTGCTTCAATGGCAAGGGCAACTTCCCGGGCAGCGCTCTCCCCGGACCGCCAGGAGATTGCAACATCAGCGCCCGCCCTGGCAAAGGCCAGCGCCATTGCACGGCCCAGGCCACGACTTCCACCCGTAATCCACACCTTCTTGCCTGTCAGTTCGATCCCAAGCATTTGCGCCCCCACGATGTATCAGCACACCAGGCGAACAGGCGTTCACCGTAATCCTCAAAATCTGGAGCAACCCCGGACTGCTCCCCAAGAACGGACTGCGCCACTGTCGTATCAAACACCCGTCCGCGTGATCCCAGATACGGAATGTGCCACGCAACCGTCGACAGGATTTCCTGCATCGCATGGCTGCACCGGCGAAAGACTGGCTTGAACAGCAACAGCTTCAGGATCCAAGGAGGACTCAATGGCAAAGGCTTCCGTTTGAAAGCGCGGCCAGCGGCAGCCATCACGGACACCGGGCCGGGGGACCTGCTCCCTGCGCATAAGTGTAACGTCTTGCCGACAATGTCCCCGACCGGAACCTGGCAAAGGCGGACCAGGGCCGAAGCGACAAAATTACTTGGCACCAGGTCTACCAGCGCCCTGCGAGACAGGGGGGCTCGTGGCACGACATCGCGCAGCCACAGGCGTACCACGGAATAGACTACACGGAAATGCAGCGTGAACCCGTTCCTGCTGTCGCCGACGATAATGCTGGGACGCACGACGCACCAAGGCAATCCGGACTGGCGGACGATATCCTCGGCCTCCCACTTCGATTGCTCATAAGCGTTGTTGAAGCCTGCACGGGGCCATACCCCGTCCTCCCGGATCAACCCCCGTCGACGCCCCGCAACAAATGCGGTAGAAACCAGGATGAACCGGTCAATAAATGCAAAATTCGCCGAAGAAAACTGCAGCAAGTCACGGGTCAATCCCACATTGATGCGCCGGCTCTCTTGAAGAGGCAGATCAAACGCTGTGTCTGCCGCTGCATGGATGATGGTATAGCGGTGGCCAGATGCAAGGACATGCGGAATGCCATGCCAGTCAATGCATTGAATTGCCTCACCGAATTCCTGCACGCTTTGCCGGCCAGCACAGGCACCGGCATCAACCCAGCGACGCAGCACATGCTCCAGACGCTGCCGTGAAGACTGGCCATGCCGGGGACGAACCACAGCGACCAGACGTCCCCCTGCGATGCCTTGTTCGAAGCAAGCCCGCAGAAACTCGGATCCAACAAACCCGTTGGCGCCGGTGACTAAAATGCGGCTTACACTCCGGAGAGGATCAAGCTGCATGAAACCCCCAGCACGCTGCGCTGGGTGACCAGCGCCTGATTTGACGGGGAGAACGTTTCGCAATTTTTTTGCGGCGAGGAAGAAATGCGCAGTCCGCCTCGTTCACCGGACTTGAAATTGAAAGTCGGCGGCACCGATCCACGGGCAAGGGAGTCAAGCGCTGCAATGCATGATGCAACACCAGCTGCCTCACCAAGCTCACCAGTGACTGCTTTGATGGACGCCATGGGAGTCCCCGGTGCCAGGACGGCTGCGCAGGCCTCAATTTCCACGGCGTCCGCACGCATCACACCGTTACCGTGCCCGATCACAAAGTCTGGCCGGTTTCCTTCTGGTACGTCCGCCTCGCGACAGGCGAGCATGATCGAACGCGACAGTCCCGGCGCATGTTCCTCTTTCATGAACTCTACAGGCCCGTCGGAGGCACACGCATAACCATCGACATAACCCCAGATCCTTGCCCCCCTGGCCTTTGCATGATCCTCTCGTTCGAGCAGCAGGAAGGCGGCGCCTTCACTCAACACGGTGCCACAGCGAGTATCATCATAAGGACGCAAAACCTCGCTGGCTCCCAGGCCGAGTTCCGCAGTCTTTGCCAGGTAGCCGCTGTTGATGCCAGTGCCGATATGAAATGGCTCGACCGGCGACGCGATGCCTCCGGCGAGGCACAGTTCTGCACGGCCGTGCTGTATGCTCCGGAAGGCCTCGCCAACAGCGCGCAAACCACTCACGTTGAAGTCCATGAAATTCGAATTGACGCCACGAAGATCCAGGGCAATGGACGTGAAGCAGAGGGTGTTGTTCATCAGCGTCTGCAGAACAACCATCGGATTGACCAGTGCGGCCATGTCAGTGCCGAAACGTGCACTGTCAAAAACACCATCGGTGACGCACTGGCGAACCAGCGGGAAATAGGGCGTCAAGTCCTTGATCTGCGTGCTCCCGGCGCCAACATACATGCCGAAACGATCAGGAGAAAAATTACCACTGCCAGGCTTGATTCCAGCATCCGCAGCTGCCTGAAGAGCCGTCACCATCCCAATGACATCCTTGCGGGTCAGGATCTTCTTGACCTTGCGATCCGGAAGTTTTGACGCGGCAGGTTCGGGGCATTCACCGGCATACTTTACCGAAGTCCCAGCCAGACCAGACTCCGGGCTTGCCTCTTTAAAATGAGTCCGCCCTTCCCACCAACTTGCGATGTTGACTGCCAAGTCATCGCCCAACGCTGTGCTCATCGCCATGCCAGTGATGGCAACGCGGGGCTTTCCTTTATGCGGCAAGGTCCCGTTCACGCTCATGAAATGCCTCCCGCTGGCCTGGCTCCGGGATGTGTCGTCACCAGCAAAGCTGAATTGGAACCACCAAAGCCGATTGAGTTGGAAAGAGCCGCACCAATGCGGGCGGGACGGGCTTTCCCCGGCACAAAATCAAAACCGTAGCCGGGAATCGGATTCTCAAGGTTGATGGTCGGTGGCACCATCTGATCCCTGAGCGCAAGAACGCAAAACATCAGCTCGAGTGCGCCGGAAGCAGAGATCAGGTGACCCGTTGAACTCTTGGTGGAAGACACGCACAAGTCGCGACGTTGCTCACCAAAGACGCGCTGGATGGCAAGGCACTCAATGCGATCGTTCAACTCGGTTGATGTGCCGTGGGCGTTGATGTAACCGACATCATCGGGAGTCAAACCCGCCATGGCCACGGCCTCCTGCATGGCTTCCACCGTGCCACGCCCATCGGGGGGCAAGTCGGTGATGCGGAAGGCGCTTTCTGTTTCACCGAAGCCAGCAAGCTCGGCATAGATTCGCGCGCCGCGCGCAAGCGCCCTTTCGCGTTCCTCAAGGACGAGCATCGCGGCACCTTCACTGGCGACGAAGCCGTCGCGATCCTGATCAAAAGGTCGGGATGCCCGCTGCGGGTCGTCGTTCCGCCGACTCAGGGCGCCAAGCAGGCAGAAGCCAGCCAAAAGCAACTCACCGGCAAGGGAATCCGCGCCACCGGCGAGGATCACATCCGCTTCACCGCGCTGGATCTGCAACAATGCCTGGCCGATCGACTGCCCGCTGGATGCACAGGCTGTGTGTACTGTCGTCACGGGCCCGCGCGCATTCCAGCGGGAGGCAAGCAGGTAAGCAAGCGTGCCCGGATGGTTGCGCAAGAAAATACGAGATTCGGTCTGCTCTTGAACGACACGTCCAAGGTCTGCGAAATTCCCGCTGTCCGTTAGGCTACGGAGCATCGTCGCCAGTTCCTTTGGACTCACGGCCCCGATGCCGACACCGACACTGATGCCGAAGTCACCGGGCGAACAATCCAATGACTCGCCTTGCAACAACCCGCTATCGCGCATTGCCTCAAGGGCTGCGACCAGTCCAAACTCCGAGGGGCGATTGAGGTACTTCTCGTGACCCGGCGCACATGCATCGACGGGAAAACTGAAATCCTTGACTTCGCAGGCAAACCGGACTGGCCACGTTGACGCATCAAAATGCGTGATCGGACCCGCTCCGCTCCTGCCTGCACAGACGTTCGCCCAAGAGGTTTCACGATCTCCGCCAAGTGGCGAAACCGCACCGACTCCAGTGATCACGACACGACGTTTCAAAGGGAAACCTCCGCAGGAAGCGGCGGCGCAACCCACTGCGCGCCATGAGCAATGTCTGTTGCAAACATGGTGCGGAAACCCATTTCCGCCTGTAGTACGCGATTGCCGTTGGCGGTGGCCACGGCCTGGACCACAACGTCAGAGTTGTGCTTCCGGGCATCGCCCGACTTGACCTCTGCCTTAACGATGAACTGGTCGCCCGGTTCGACGAACTTTCGCAAACGGACGTTGCGCACCCATGTGGGGATCAGCGCCCTGCCACGAACTGGTGATTCCAGCTCTTCCTTCACCAGGTACTGGCAGGTCTCCCCCACAATGCTCAGCATCAAAACGCCAGGTACGACCGGCTTGCGCGGGAAGTGGTCACGAAAGTAGGACTCAGAAGATGCGCAGTTCTTGAACGCCACGACCTTCTTACCGGGCTCGTGGGTCACAATCCCGTCCAGAAGACGAAGGGTTTCGAAAGTCGAGAAACCGGCCACCGGTTTCAGTTGCTCCGCCTCAAGGAGTTCCGGGGGCGGAGTCGCTGCCTTCAATTCGGGACGATAAAGGCGCTGGAACATGCGCCGCAGGTTTTCAGGGTCATCGAATTCATGCATCGGCAGCAGGTAACCGCGCCCACAAGTGCTGATCTGGATGGGGTTGCCCCGCACGCTGGCCCGGCTGCGAGTGATGACGACGTCTTCGTCCTGGTCGACAATCTCGACCGCCAATTCGATCTGGTCGCCAGGTTCTGCAACCCCGCAATAGACCGTAAGTTCGTCGGCGAGCAAGACTGGCCGCTTTTGGAAATCGGTTGCCACCATCTTCAACAAGGCGGCGATTTGCGCCCCGGCTTCCGAGATCACAGTCGGACTGAGCACACGACGACCATCAGGAAGCCAATAAAAAAATGGCTCGTTCCTGGTCACATTTTTGATCCCGCGAATGAACTTGCCTG
>JBEGVZ010000038.1:0-7498 GCA_041178085.1 Pseudomonadota bacterium
GGCAGCGGTCCGGCAAGTGGCTCTGGCAGTGGCCCGGCGAGTGGGTCTGGGAGCGGCCCTGCTAGTGGTTCCGGCAGTGGCCCGGCAAGCGGATCGGGTAGCGGCCCTGCAAGTGGCAACCAGCTGGCGTCCTATGGACTTGAGGCCGGTGACCCCACCAAGGCTCAGTTCAGTGAAGTCGCCAGTGCCGCAGTCGCACAGGGTTACGTTGCACTGGGCGAGGCGGCTTCTTACAACGGCGCAGCAAGCGATGCTTCAATTTCAGGGGTTCATACTATCAAGATCCCCCTTGCGGAAACTTCAGCGGCGCGCCAGCCGGCGTTGATCGTGTTTGATTCATGCACGATGGCTGACAATGTCGCCGCATCCTTGATTGCAAACAATTCGAGTGGACTCAATGACCAGGCTTATGCCTTGACGTCTTCTGGCGATCAGGCAGTGTTGACCTTCTTCAATCAGAACCCTCTATATTACTTTGCGATCAACTACCGTTTGTTGACCGGCCTGCAGTACCGCGGACTTCCTTTCGTGCTGTTCTGGAACCGTGATGCGGGTGGTGCCTCGGCGTCCTTGGCAACCCCATCAGTCAAGGCGGCTGCCACGGCGATCGAACAGGGTCTGGCATCGGTTGGGCTGGATCGTAACCGGGTGATTGAACATCATATCGACCCGAATCCGGAAGAGCGGAAGAAGCTGAAGCCGGAGTTTTTGCGCCTTAATTTGAGCGTCCAGAGCCTGCGCATGGATAACATCCCCGGCAATTAGCCGGATCAACTGAAAGCCAGGGAGGCTTTCAACAATGAGCGAGGGGATTTTCAGCAATAACAGGGAGGACCGCGGCAGGAAGTCGCCTGTTTTTGGTCACGCCCTGGCAGCTGGAATTGCCCTTTTCTTCCTTGCAGTCATTGCTCTGTCCATATACGAGCTCGATTTCTGGAAGTCCTATTTTTTCGCCGACAGTAAGTTGGTGAATGCAGGTTGTACCTACCAGGCGGTCATCACCGACACCAAGGAATACCCCTCCGCAGCCTTCCAATCTGCACCCAGGACGCCCGTTGTTGTGCCGCATTTCGGGCGAACACTTTTCAATTCCACCCCGAAGGCAGGCCAGACGGCACATCTGAGATATCAATGCCCGGTGTCTCTTTCCGGAGTGGATGCCAGCGCCGGGGCAATCAATCTGCACCTCGGCTGGATCGTTGGTGATTACACGGAAGTGACGGTGAACGGTGCGCTCAGGTCAACCTTTCCCGGGACTGACAAGCCGGTCATCTCCCTGACCAGCCCGGATTTTAGCAAAGGTACGGTCGATCTCGCAATTTGGACGAGAGCAACGGAAAACTCCTTCATTGGCTTGCTTGGGAAAGCTCCAGTTGCGATTGCAGAGGGTCTGCGCAAGAACAACAAGATCTTTGGTCTTGAGACGTCCCTTCAGAAGACGAGGAGTCTCTATAACCTCCTCCCCGTGTTGACGCTGGGCTTGGTCCTTGCTTTTGGTTGGTGGTCTGGAATCAGGTCGCGTCTGCTCGTGACGACGCTCTTCTATTTCCTGATGATCAGTTGCCGTTACATGCTGCACTTTGTTGAGGAGATTGCGCCTTGGGATCCAAGTCAGACCTATGCCCTTGAGCAGACGTTCCATGCGGGGACATTTCTTTCCTTCGGTCTGTTCAGCATGGAGTTTCTTGGAATCGGTGTCCGCTGGATCAATCGAGGCCTCATTGCCACGTCGCTGCTTGTTGCCGTCGAATTCCTGACCATTTACTGGATTCCGAATGAGGGTCTCCGGTTCAAGGTTGATATCGCTCTTGAGCAGGCTCATCACATTGGTTTTTTTGCGATGACTTTGAGCCTCTTGTATTTCGGTGCGCTCAAGTTGCGTCATCCTGATCCAGATCCTGCCCGTCACCAGGTCAACCAGCTGTTCTGGCGTGCCACCATCCTTTTTCTACTCCTTGGTGCTGTGGACTACTTCCTGATCAAGTTCGGCTCAGAGGTCCGGTTGACCAAGAAGATTGACCTGGTCATGCCGCTGTTTATCGGCGGCGTCGTGCTTTATGCATTGGCACTGACCGAACGCCGGTTGACCGTCGAGAGAGAACATCGTGCCAAAGTCGAGAGCGAGATCGCCATTGCGGCGGCGTTGCAAAACGTCATCGTGCCTCACCAGCTTTCCGGGACGGCCCAACGCTGGCGTTACCGTATTTCACTCAGGCCTCACGAAGCGTTGAGTGGCGACTGGGTAAAGTGGCATGACGGCGACAATAAGGCCCTGTTCGCACTGGGCGATGTGGTTGGAAAGGGGATTTCTGCGGCCCTCACGCATTCAGGAATCGCCTCCATTTGGGATGTCCAGACGCGCCTCTGGGAAAATTCAAGGATTCCCATGCATGAGGTGATCGATGCGATCAACCGGACCATGTTCAAGCTATACAATGGTGCCATGAACACCACATTTGCCATTGCCGAGGTTCACCCCGATGGCAAGGTCGATCTGGCGGCCGCTGGTCATTTCTGGCTGCACTTGTCCGACACTGGTTGCAAGCCGATTGTTGCCCAGAGTTCTTCTCCGCTTGGAATCAGGGCTGACATCAAGATCAACATGACGAGCATTGAACTGAAACCAGGCGATTGGCTGGTCAGTTTTTCAGATGGTGTGATCGAGGGCAATCGGGCCGTGAAGAAGTTCCTGACTGCAGTGGCTAGCCAGACGAGCGGCCTGTCAGCGGAGACGATTCGTAACTTGTTGATCGAGACAGGCAAGGCGACAGTCAAAGAAGACGACGCCACTGTCTTGATTCTGCGTTATGATGCAGATGCCTGAATTAAAGATTAGGTTATTTCGAAAGTATTTGCAGACCAGGCAACAGGGCGTGCCTGCCGTGTGTTCCCGGGTCATCCTGCAGGGCAACGACGCGTACAGCTTGTCCCGATCCATTCAGTGCATTGATCAGGCTTGCACACATCCGGCATGGTTTGAGTGACACATACAGCGTTGCCCCTTCAGGAATCCGGCTGATTCCCCTGACGGTCAATGCAAGTAGCAGGTTCACTTCAGCGTGGCGCATTTGCATGCCGGCATTCGTGTTGACATTAGCCGCCAGCAACCTGCCTTCTTCGTCAACCAGAGCAGCCGCAACGGGCCGGTGGGATTGATGGCGGCGCGATTCTTGCGAAACCTTCATTTCGTCCGCCACCAGCATGTTCAGCCATTCAAGTATTTGGTTGGAATTTTGTAGGCTACTCCGCCAACGTTCTGTCCGGTCAGACAAGGGATCTGGTTCAAGGTCTCTTCCAATATCAATCACGCGGTTGCCTGCAGGCATCGGGTAGGGGTCGTTGGCGACTCTTTTGGCGCAGACTTTGACCAGATTCCGGTCCCACTCCGAAATGGAGCCTGTCGCATGAATTTTTTGGCGCAGCAACCGATACCTTTCTTCGCCGAATTCAGCATTGATCCCAGTGATCAGGCGAGTGATCGCTGAATTCCACGGAAAATCGGCAGTCCCAGGTCTGGCCTGGAGGATCAGGCCTCCAGCGCCTTGTAGCCAGGCGACGGTTGACGATGGGTAGGTGCTCAATCTCTCTCCAAAAGCTTTGTTCGTCAGGAGCTAGGATATATCCCGCGGAATGCGCCTTGACTATCCCACCTGCTCACCATTGACCAGATCAAGGTCGGATCGCCCCGTGTTTGACGGAGCGTTTTTAATCTCAGTATTGTATTGCGCCCCGTAAGGACCGGATGCCAATGTACTAGTCCGAAAATATGCGGGATGGGTGGCGTGCAAGTTTGTTGTAAGTATTCGGTTGGCCGGACATCGATCTTCGGAAAGACGTCTAACGAGTGCATTTGTACGTCCCAACTTGGCGGTTCAGTTGATCAGTCCGGCAAAGGTTGTAAATGACTGGGTTGGGGACTGGCATCAAGCGTGCCGGTCTTGCTTTCCCGCGCAGGATTTCATCGATATCATGCGTGACTGTGCGGGGGTGGTCCTCATGCCTTTTAATAATTCTGTGATGTGGAATCGGCTTGGTGCTATCTCCGCGATTAGGCGTGTACAGTTACAGGCCTTCTACTAGAAGGATAGTCTATTCTTTTGTGGTGCATGCGGCCAGCCAGTAAAATCGGTGCCAACCAGGGCGCGTGTAAAGTGGCTGAGGCTGGGCAGTAGGAATCATTGATCCTGGTAAATGTCGGGTTAGCGAGTCGCCTCATTTGCCGCCCGGTATTCACGCAGTAATTGATGTCAATTTGCTGACCTTGATTTCAAACTTGCACAATCGGTTAATTTCCTGGGATCGTCCTCACGGGAATGTTTTGCATGGATTCCACGGTGAGTCCCGATGATGCTGGCCCAGTTCCCGCTGCTCCGTAGGTATTGTCGCCGAAACAAAAATATTTCATGTTGGAAAAGACGAGGCACGTATGGTCCCCTTCAGATGTGGCGACGCCTATCACTTTCGCGCTTGCGTGACGCAGACTCCAGGGGATCAAGACATCTAAACCGTTGACGCCTGTGTTGCGCGGGTAGCAGCCTTGATTTTCCTCAGGGAAATCCATGGTGCCCCTGTCATCGCCCACTCCGTGCCTACCGATTCCGAGGCCACCACCGGGACTTGATTGGAACTTGCGGTTGACGCCGTGGCACCGGACTGCGTTACCACCATCGAGGATTCCGCAAATGCGGAATCCTGAAAGTCCCAATACACTGATTTTCCGGCTAAAGCCCCAGTCGGACGCACGAAGATGATCTCCCATCTCTCTTTGAGTCATGTTGCCACCTGTGGTTTTCAGGCCATCACCAATCAAGCCTGCGACGTCATCGTAACTCTGGTCGTTCCGGAAATAGCTGCCCAGTCCATAAACCCCAACCATCGATAAACCCCAGCACTTTGATTCATCCAGTTCCGTGACAACGCAAACATGGGATTCGTTGCCGTAGATGCTTTTCGCCTTCAGCGCCCGGCTGTGTATTGTGCCCAGATCAACCACCGGTAGCCTGTCACCCATGAGGGCAGGACTATCGCCTACTCTTGTCGGGGTTGTGGAGTCCCTGCCTAGATGGGCCATGTGATTGTTACCCCAACACTTGACGAGCCCGGACTTGCTTAGTGCGCAGGCTGCTGCCTCGGTAACAGCCACCTGAACAACAAAAAATTCTTGGCCTAGGTCAACTGGCACAAGATTCGCTCCCATTTCACCAGGCTCATTACCGATGACGCCGTCCCCAGGTGCAGCGTTACCACGACCGAGAATCCCGGGACCAATCGCTCCAGACGGTTTATGCACGATGTCACTCCCCCAGCATACAACGTTGCCAGAGTCGAGCACCGCGCATGAGTGATTTGACCCGAGGTCCAGGTGAACGGCCTTCGCTCCTGGGGGAAGGCGAGTTTCAGGAAGGCTGTCGCCCATTTGATGAGGTTGGTTGCCGCGATCCTCCGCAGATCCGTTTCCCAGTTGTCCGGAACTGTTGATACCCCAACATTTAACAGCTCCTGCCTGAGTTATGATGCAATTATGATAGGGGCCGGCAAATAAACTCATGGCCTTTGTGTTGCTGCCAAGGTCGACAGGGGAGAGGTTGTCGAGATCGGTAGACTGCAGGCCAACCGCGTTCGGTTGGCCAGACCCAAGTTGGCCATAGAAGTTGTCGCCCCAGCAAAAAACCTCTCGCTTGTTTGTAAGCAGGCATGTGTGGGCGTCGCCGGCAACAATCTCGGGAAGTAATTCGCCCGAAACAGGACCTTCCGTTGGGTTCGGCGTCGGCGCTGGGTTGGGGGAATAGGGTGGAGGATCAGACGCGCTTTCCCTATCAGAGGAACCTCCCCGGCAACAATGCAATAAAAACAAGGACAGCATCACAAGGCAAACCAGCCCCCTACTGGCGCGCATCGTTCAGCATCCCTGAGATCTGCACACGTGACGAATCCGGGATATCAACGAAGCAGAGTCCTACGACGAATGCCGGGTCATTGCTGTCGAGCTTCCTCGTCCACCGGATGGCAGCCCGCCCCTCAATGTGATCCTTCACAGCAAACCTAGTGGAACCCGAAATTGAGAAGCGCACCTCGTCACCGATCTCCCAGTCACTTGCATCCAATGGCACCCGAACCTTCATCCCTTGGGGGCTCAGGTCCATGACTTGGCCGTCTGAGATACCTGCCGCGCCGATACGCTTGATCAAACAAGGGACCGAAAGATCCTGACGCAGTAAATGGTTGTCGCCGGTTTTTCTCCTCATCTCTTGATATTTTTCCACTGACTCCAACAGGGTATCTGGATCTGGAACGTGTTCCATCACGGCGTGGACGATTGCACGTGAGATGAGCGATTCGAACTCGGAAAAGTTTGCGTTTACAAGATAGACAGGAAGTTGCTTCAGATCAGCTGGCAGACCTTCGAGGAGGCCGCGCACCCAAAGTGACTTTCTCCTGCAATAGTGGGTATCTATGACGAGCGCCTGGGACTGGTGGTGGCGCAAATCTAAACTTATACTGAGGTGGTTCGAAGAAACGACGGATCCAGGCATGCGTGAGATCGAGCGCTTTACCTGCGGGGGAAATCCCTCAAAGTCTGTGAAAAAAAACACGCGAGGGGTGGGCGCGGTTTCTGACGGCATGGACGGACTCCTAACAGCATCAGGTTTTGGCTTAATCAAGGATGCACCTTAAGTTGTTCGCGAAGACGCGGGGAATTTGAAGAGCAGGTAATTAAATTCATCTGTAAGATCGGGAAGTTTATGAAACCTGAACGAAGGCTTGGATGCGCAAGGTAGGAATTTTCAGATGCGGATCGATCGTCTGTTCCTCGTTCTAGCGTTTCCTCTGCAAACGAGTCCAGTTTCTGGGGTCTGGTGAATTTGTTTCTTTTTTAAACACCATTAACTGCCCACCCCCTCCGTTCACTTATTTTGCTCAGATGCGCAGTACAAGTCGGGACCATGAATTGAGACGCTTTTCCCTCGGCGGATTTGACGTTAAATATTGGCTGTGAAACCAGATGTGAGGAACTGACCGTACTTCACCATTAGGCCTATCATCGACAGTACGGCTTTGTACTCAGGATACGTAGCCGATGCAGGCCTTCGCATCCGCAGGATGAATAATCGTCGGTTCGTCCAAATTAAAGATGACGGCGTGAAAACCTGCCAACGCGTCGAACTCGGGCAATACTAAACACGTTTTCGATCTAATCCGTGCGAAAAGTTCTGCGCTTAAATTCTCTGAAGCTAAGAGGCGGATCTGTGGGCAGAGATCGGTGGGATTTTGAATTTGCCATTGATTTTCTGGTAATCAACTAAAAGCAAGCGTGCCAGGGGGCGGATGATTCCGCCCCCTGGTCCATGAGTGATGTTTGAAGAACTTCGGTGTGGGAAGTTGGAATTTCAAACGAGGCGCGCAGTAGTTCCTCGTTCTTCATAATAATTGCTATCTATGGTTTCGGCCTTGAAAGCGAAGTGAGCAAAAGCCTTTCGTAGACTTGATCGCCGACTTG
>JBEGVZ010000039.1:0-4386 GCA_041178085.1 Pseudomonadota bacterium
GCCCACACTTTCAGCAACGGTTCATCCCACGCACGAATCACAACTGGCATGGCGAAGCGAATCTTAGCCCCTGTCGCCGCCGAAAAATCCAGCAGCGGCTGGATAAATTCCATGGGGCGCATGGCAGCATTGGAAGTCAGAAACGCACGCTTTGGTTCGAAAACCACCTCGTCGATCGATGCGGCAAAATCGCGTAAAGCGTCCAGGTACTCAACGCGGTCAATCTTGACCGCAAAGCCTACACGACCCGCGGCCGCTGGAGCAGTTGGCGCATGATCCTGGCCGACAGGATTACCCGCAAGGATTCCGGCCAGCGCCTGTTCCTTTCGCCGATCGATAAACGGACGCCACTTTGATTCAAGCTCCGCAAGCAGGGCGCGCTTCAGATGCTTCAGGATCTGACGCGGGACGAACGCTTCACGCAGCGGATTTTCCACTACGGGCCCTTCCGGGCAACTGAAACCTTCAATCACACTGAACATCTGGATCAAGTCACGATCGAGCGCGCCCACGTTGGCGACATTCTTGACCGGCTCATAACCGCAATCTACAGAAGTACTGCAAACCTCGACACCAAAACGCAGCGCTGTGGCTGTGATGCTCAAGGGGCCGCCAGCAGCTTCCCGCGCAACCGAAAGGCGTATGTCAATGGGCGTCAATGGACGCAGGCGCGCTTCGCCCGGCGCCTGGCTCAACGCCTCGACGCGGCGTTTCAAATCATTGCTGCGCGTCTTGTAAACCGGCTGGCCGCTTTGAATCGCACGCAGCAAGTCACTGCGTACCAGCCCCTCTGGAATGCGCGCTTCGACCAGGTCGCCCGGAGCGGCCTGGGTTGCGGGAAGGCCGTCGACCTTGAATTCCCTGAGGGGAAAAGAACAGGTTTCGTTTTCGTAACGGTCGCGCAGACCCTCGTTTTCCACTTCGATGCGCAACCCGTCAAACCGCTCCAGGGGACGCCGAGCCAAAAAGCGCACCCACACGTCACCTTGGCGGGACTCTTTCGAAAGTACGCTGCCGATCTTGACGCCCTTATGGGTCGGATTAGCCAGGTCGATCACGTTCTCGTGATAGCGCCCCTTGAAAAAGAAGGACGTCGATCCGCGCTGGAAGGAGAAGTTCAAGTCTTCGCGAATCGCATCTTCCGACGCCCCAGCCAGAAGTTGCCGCGCCGCTTCTGGAGCCGATTCACGCAGGGCAGGGACGCCCGCCGCTTCGGCCAGCTTCTGGCGGTACAACTGCACCACGGACGAGACATATTGGGCGTCTTTCTTGCGGCCTTCGATCTTCAGCGTGTCGATTCCGGCATCGACAAAAGCCTTCAGGCTGTCCGCCGTATCCAGATCACGCATGCTGAACAGAAACCCTGCGCCCGGTTCACTCACAATCTTGTAAGGCTGGCGGCAGGTGTAAGCGCATTCGCCGCGGTTTCCCGACCGGGCATCGTTGGCCCCGGAAAAGAAACAAAGGCCGCTGTAGCTGTAGCAAAGGCTGCCGTGACAGAACGCTTCAAGTTCCACGACGTCGCGGGGAAACTTCTCGCGGATTTTTTTCATTTCAAGCGCGGTCAGCTCCCGCGCAAGAACGACGCGCCTGAAACCAAGCTCCACTGCCTGCTGGACACCGGCAGCGTTGTGAACGGCCAGCTGCGTAGAGGCATGAAGGCGCAACCCCGGGAAATGGTTTCGTGCGATGGCAGCGACCGCCAAGTCCTGGACGATGATCGCATCAACCCCGATTTCTTCCAGGACGGACAGCGTCTCGACCAGGTCCGTCAACTCGACGTCCTTGATCAGGATGTTCACCGCAACCAGGACCTGCATTCCGTACGAGTGGGCCAAAGGAACAAGTTCTCGCAAGTCGTCCGGGGAGAAGTTCTCGGCGCGCGCGCGGGCATTGAAACGATTCAATCCCAGATAAACGGCATCCGCCCCGGCGTTCAGGGCAGCCATAAACTGAGCACGTCCCCCTGCCGGCGCAAGGATCTCGGGCATGCGAACTTTGGCGTCGTGGAGCTCAAACATAGGGTGCGATAACTACCATTTTTAATAAAAAAACAAAATTATTAAAATTATTAAAATTCGTTGCTGCCGTTATAAAGTCGATAAAAAAGAAAAGCTCAAGGAATTCCGGGGTGTTCCGAAAATAGCCCCATGATGCACATGAAACAAATCCAGCAGCAATTCGATCAGGGCATGGTCGAACAGGCTGAACAGGCCCTCGATAACCTCCTCGAGTTTGGCCCGAAAAACACGGAAGCCCTGAAGATGCGCGCCATGCTTTATGAGCGCAGCGGCCAATTCATGCAAGAGTCAAAAATCTGGGAACGGGTCGGCAAGATTGACGGTGAAGACGCAGATTACCTTGAGTATCTGGGACGCCGCCAGGACGAGGAGCAAGACCGCGTTTACCTGACCGATGAACTTCCCGACGGCGGCAGGCGTTTTCTGGCCTATCCGCGCCGCTTGGTTTATGCGTCCGCCTCGGCCCTCCTCGGCTGCATGTTTTTTCTGATTTTTGCCCGGACCGCAACTGCAGCCGACCCCAACCAGCAGGCAATCACCCTGGCCGTGTTTGCGATTCTGGTCCTGGCTCCATGGGTGGCCATCGGTGTCGCCTACCTGCGGACCATCCGGCATGTCAGCGTCAGCGAGAATGGAATAGAAATTGCCTTTAGATTTTCGGTGGTTAAAGTCGCCCTGGAAGACCTTGCACACGCCTGGATCGTCCACGACCAGAGCCCCCGAAATCCCCAGCTGGCACTGGTCCTGATCCCCAAGGACGAAGGGGCTTCCGCGGTCTCCATCGACCTGATGCTCGGCACCACGGCAATCCGGGCTCGTAGCTATTTCGTCCGGGATGTTGAAAAATATGTAAAGGACTTGGGCAACGTCCGGTTGGCCGAAGTCTTTGAAAAGCACCTGAAGCATCGCAAGATTTTGTCAGTCTAATCACCTACCAGCCCGAAATTACAAAATTTCCTAAAGTTTTTTGCAATTTTTCCGATAAGGGACCCCACTATGAAACTACGCATTATCATCGGCGAGGCAAACAAGCTGGTTTCAGCCTTCGCCATCATATCTGTCATCTCCGCCGGGGCGAGCTGCAGCCGCAGGGAGCCCAAGATCGACACCTCCGCCCCGACCAGCGGCACCAAACCGGCGCCGACGTCGCCCGGGGGCGATTTGGGGCGGTTCTCAACCGGCGGTGGTAACAACACAACTTCATCGCGACCGACCTCCGGTGGCGGATCGACGTCCACCACGAGTGTCGCCCCCAGAAACAACACCACCGGCGTCAACCCGGGACCAGGATCGACTTCGGGGGTCACACCACCCCCACCACCACGGTCGACGACTGGCGTTAATCCGGGTCCAGGATCGACCTCTGGCGTGAACCCGGGACCAGGACCTGGACCAGGCCCGAACCCGAATATCACCCCGCGCAATGACAGCCAGGTCTCGTTCAACGCCAAAGTGGAACTTGCGGCCGATGGCCCACGCGTGAAGGCCGATCTGCCGTCGGGTTCCTCCAACGTTGCGATCAGTTACCAGAAAGTGGATGGCACCGCCAATTCGACGTCGGCGGTGGTGGACATCAGTTTCAAGATGGGAACCAAGACCTGCTCCGCAATCGCGCAGGCGGTTTCGATGGCAGGCACACAAGTAACTGCTAGCTGCAAATGAGCTGTTGAAGAAACGGAAGGGAAATGATGAACGCCGACGCAAATGCCAAGATCAAGACAACCCGACCAAAACGTCAGGGTGCCGTCCGCATTGCCGCGTCGATCGCAGTCGCTGGAATGCTTGGCAGCGTCGCTGTTTCCTGTAAACGCCAGTTCGCGCCAGGCAGCCATCTGCGGGATTCCTCGTACTCTTACCCGTCGCCGGTATCGGTCTCGATCAACATTGCCGCCAGCGGGTGGCTAGTCATTATCGGAGGCGGTGACGGCCCCAGCTGGAACGCCACCGTCGCAGCAGTCACCCTTGCCGCGCCGGTCCCCGGGCAGGAAGTCAATCCGTTTGTCGGACCCAGCCAGCCAAACTCGTCGACCCCGTTTGAGTTCGTGCCGACCGGAGCCCAGTATAATGGGCGTTTCCAGCTAGCCTCCACCGATGGCAAGCGTTCGGCAACCTGCGCGACCCTGAGCGGCGCGGCCCTGAACATGGAAATCCCTGCTAGCGCAATCAAATGTGACAGGGACCTGAGTGTGCCAGGTCAGAACCCGCAGCAGCCAAACACCCCGGGCGCTCAACAGGAATGGGGCAATAAAATTGCTGCGCAGGTCCTGAAAAGCGGTGGGGGCGCGCAGGCGATCAGCGATGCGATCTCCTTCATGGGCGGGGAACAGATCCCCGTGGACGTAAGAACCTCGTGGTACCGCCTGGA
>JBEGVZ010000040.1:0-15958 GCA_041178085.1 Pseudomonadota bacterium
CAGGGAACGCGAGGCCGACATCCTGCTTTCATCGGATCTGCACGAACTCGTGGCGAGCCAGACCCTGGTCATGGATACCGGCACGGCCAACATCCGTGGCTTCTCGAAAGCAAAACATGTCATGCAGCTTCTCGGCGTGGTCAATGAAAATGGCATTGTACAATTTCACGATGACGCGCTGGAATCATCTGGATTGCCCATACGCGCCGGAGTGGTCGGCAACAAAACTCAAGAGTCTGAACCTGTCCACGACACCCGCGCCAAGGTCTCTTGATCGCGATTTCCTCAGCAATTGGGTTGCAATATCTGACTGGTGTCCGTGTCAGGCGCGCCATTCTTCGGAGTCATTCCCAGCGTTTTTCGTATGTGATTCACCCCGTTGATGATGGCCCCCTTGGCCTCTGCAGCCTCAATCACCTCAAGGCCAGGGCTTGAGAACAGCAAAAAATCTTGCTCATATTGAAGCGTTTCGTTGCTATCGCCGCTGCTGGTCAGGCCAACCACCCCGTCACCCACGATGATCGGTCCACCAGAGTCGCCACGTCCAGACATTGCTTCCTCACCGGCTGCGACGCCGCTGTATTGGACCGGAGACTCGTAGTTAAGGGTGGCATTCTCGATCGAAACGGCATCCACTTTGTTGAAGCCGTAACGGACCTTGCCGTCGGGGTCGTTATCGTTAACGAAATCCGTCTGGCCGTAACCGGCCACCATCAACTGGTCGCCTGCTTTGGGAGCGACGGATGCAATCTTGCGCCATACTGCAGTGGTGTTGTCCGGGAAATGGAGCAACGCGATGTCGCGGAGAGGCCTGCCATTGATCGCGTTTTCCCCCGGAGTGCCGCCATGCGTCACAGCAATGGCAGCAGGTCCGTTGTGAATGCGCACGCCGCCATTGGCAGAGGAGTCAATGCAGTGTGCCGCCGTCAGAACCACATTGTGGCCAAGAAAGGTTCCTGTACACAGCATGCCGCCAGCAGATGTGAGCATGACCACACCAGGCACTTGCGCTGTTTCAATTCCATTCACGACCTTCAGGCAGGTGTTGCCTGATAACTTTCGGGCGAATTCAGGCATCCCGCTTTTCTTGACAACTTGTTTGTCTCCGCACGAGACCGACAAAAGCAGGGTGCAAAGTAGCGCGGCGGGACGCCATGCTCCACAAACAGACTCTTTTTTGAGTTTCAGCAACATCATCGTTAGTATCGGAAATTTCCTTGTGCAGCTTGATACCCGTTCCCGCCACTGGCGCTGATGGGCAAACCATGAAAAAATCAATGAAACCAACGATCTGGATGAAGGGGTGTCAAATGCGCCGCGAATTTGTTTTTGGCTCTATCTTGGTTTTGCTCCTGACTTTCGCTGCTGCCTTTGCCGGCTTTCCTTTGGCCTGGCAAACTCTGCTTCTGACAGGGCCGGTCATTATCCTCGGGATTTTTGACATGTTCCAGAAAGGCCAAACCATCCGCCGAAATTTCCCGGTCCTTGGGCGTTTCCGTTATCTGGCTGAGATGATCCGGCCGGAGATACAACAGTATTTTGTCGAATCGGATGAAGATGGACGCCCCTTTTCGCGCAACGCGCGCTCCGTCGTCTACGCCAGGTCGAAAAAACAGCTCGCAACCAAACCGTTCGGGACCATGCTCGATGTCTATGAGCGCGGCTACGAATTCGTGAACCACTCCCTCGCTCCGACCCATTGCAACCCTGATTCCTTGCGCATCACTATTGGCGGTCCCGCCTGCAAAAAACCTTACCGGGCAAGCGTCCTGAACATCTCTGCCATGAGCTATGGATCACTCAGCAAAAATGCAATCCTGGCGCTGAATGGCGGAGCCAGACTGGGCGGTTTTGCCCACAACACGGGGGAAGGTGGATTGACCCCTCACCACCTTGCTCCCGGCGGGGATGTGATCTGGGAGATCGGCACGGGGTATTTCAGCTGCCGGGATGACTCCGGAAATTTCTCGCCGAAAATGTTCCAGGAAAGGGCTGCTCATCCGCATGTCAAGATGATCGAGATCAAGCTTTCGCAAGGTGCCAAACCAGGGCACGGCGGTGTTTTGCCGGCGAAGAAAATCACTCCAGAAATTTCTGCCATCCGGGGCATCCCGATGGGGAAAGACTGTCTTTCACCCCCCGGTCATTCGGTCTTCTCTTCGCCGCGAGGGCTGCTGCAGTGGGTCCAACAATTACGCGAATTGTCCGGCGGAAAACCGGTTGGCTTCAAGCTCTGTGTAGGCAAACGCCGTGAGTTCCTGGCCATCGTCAAGGCCATGCACGAAACAGGAATCCTGCCTGATTACATTGTTGTCGATGGCGGAGAGGGTGGTACCGGCGCTGCACCAGCAGAGTTCTCCGACCACGTTGGCTGTCCGCTCAATGAGGCGCTCGTGCTGGTCCATAATGCACTGGTCGGGATCGATGTCAGGAAACATGTTCGCGTCCTGGTGGCAGGACGGGTGATCACAGGATTCGATGTCATCTCCAGGATCGCCATGGGTGCCGATGCCTGCTACTCGGCCCGCGGCATGATGATGGCCCTCGGATGCATCCAGGCGCTGCGCTGCAACTCGAACCACTGTCCCACGGGCGTGGCGACAAACGATCCTGCGCTCGTCAAGGGCCTTGACGTAACCGACAAGACGGTCCGCGTCAGGAACTTTCACCAGCAAACGGTGGAATCCGTCGCCGAGCTTCTCGGTGCCATGGGATTATCCCACACCATGCAGCTCAGGCCCTGGCACTTGATGCATCGCATTGGGCCATTTGACATCAAGCATTACGGCGAATTGTTTGATTACCTTGAGCCCGGTGAACTGCTGAACAACCCACCACCTTCATTCAAGCGTGCCTGGGACATGGCCACGGCCGATGCATGGGACGCATCAGAGGACCTGAAAGCGAAAGGGTCGTTCGGTTACCGCGCAACCAGCGTCATGAGAGCTGAAGCTGGCTCGCCATGAAGGCGTAGACAATTTCTGCGGCAACCCGCGTCGTCATGCCAGAGGAATCAAGCTCCGGCGCACATTCCACAATTTCAAACAGGCGTACTTTCTTGTGGCGGCCGGCAAGGGACGCCATTTCCAAAAGTTCCTCGGGTGCAAAGCCAGTTGCGCCAGGTGCGCTGACACCGGCAAGTCCCCTGCACGCATCGAGGTCGATGGAGCACATCACTGCATCACAGCGACTGGAAAGTCGCTCAAGATCCTGGACAAAAGCATCGACCACACGCACGCCGGAACGATCTTTTTGCCAATTAGCCTCCTGACGGCGCAATTCCGAAAACTCCCGGATGATCACACCTCTTTCCTTGCAGAAAGCGTAATGCGGTGCGGCATTGCGGTTCTTGCGGGTACCAAATTCGACCAGATTACGCGAGTCGATGATCCCGCTTTCGATCAGCTCACGATACGGCGTGCCGCTATGCGGCAAGTTGTTTTCGCGCTCGCGAACATCCAGATGGGGGTCGATGGTGATGATGCCAATCGTGCCAGCAGCATCTTTCCGCGCGGCGCAAACCTCACGCAGCGCGCGCGCGTGGGGGGCAGAATAATCGTTGCCCCCGCCCAGGGCGACCACTGCCCGGGATGCGTTAAGGGCCAGCTCGCAAAGGGTCTGGGCGTTTCTGTGATTTACCAGGATGTCGTTACCCGCAAGCGCGTCACCGGCGTCGGCAAAAACACCGGGATCAACAAGAAACGAGCCATCCATGGGGGGGGTCATCTTGAACAGTTCGCGGCGAATCCCGGCAGGTCCGCCGGATGCCCCGGCGCGTCCCCGGTTCAGGCGTACCCCCAGGTCATCGGGGGCTCCCATGATGCAAACCCGGGTTGTGACCCCGGCCAGCGGCCAGGCCGTCGCCACCATCTCGCCAAGGCGAACGTCACCGGGGCGACCTTTGAAATACAAGTCCGCATCCGCTGAAACTCTGAAATCTTTAATTTTTTCCACAATTTACCCCGCATTGGCTTGGGGGAGGGGGGAACATGGTGGGCCTGGGCAGACTCGAACTGCCGACCTCACGCTTATCAGGCGTGCGCTCTAACCACCTGAGCTACAGGCCCATGTCCACAGGAGGGCCAACATATAGTCGGAGGAATGTCTCGATGTCAACAAAAGGAAGGGCCGGCCGGGCGCTCTTAAAAACGCCCGCCGGCTTGCTTGCTTGAGGATAAACGATCCGAAAGATCCTGCTTAGCGGAGCAGCGCCAGGGCTGCTTCCGGTTCTGCGTTCGCCTGTGCAAGAACCGACACACCAGCCTGCTGAAGGATCTTGGCCTGGGTGAAGGATGCGCTTGCAGAAGCGAAATCGACGTCGCGGATACGGCTGTTGGCAGCTTTGTAGTTCTCAATCTGGGAACTCAAGCTGGTCACAGCGGATTGCAGACGGTTTTGCTGGGCACCCATGTTGGCACGGGTGGAAGCCAGGCGCTGCATCGCGGTGTCGATAACCGACAACTTGTCAGATGCGGTCTGACGGTCAAACGAGTCAGAGACATTGAGCGGACCAATTTCAGCACCGCGGCCAAGGCCGAAGTCATCTTCCGGCACCAGCTTCATGTCGTTGATGTCAATCTTGATGGTATCGGTGTTGGCAGCCTTGCCGTCGCCGCCACCAACGTGGATGGTCAGAAGACCTTCTCCCACATTGGCGTCGCCGCCTTTGAGCAACTTCACACCGTTAAACTCAGTGGTGTTGGCAATACGGTCCAATTCCTCTACCAGCTGCGTGTATTCGCGGTTGGCATAGGAGCGTTCCACGTTCCCGATGGTGTCTGACGATGCTTGCACAGCAAGCTCGCGCAGACGGGTGAGGACGTTGGAAATCTCGTTCATGCCGGATTCTGCCACCTGCACCAGCGAGATGCCGTCGTTGGCGTTACGGGCTGCCTGTTCAAGGCTCCGCACGCGACCGGTCAAGGCCGTGCTGATGGACAAGCCTGCTGCATCATCGGCCGCCTTGTTGATGCGGTAACCGCTGGACAGCTGAGCCATCGATTCGCGCAGGGAGTTCGTCGCGTTTGCCACGCCACGCTGCGCCTGAAGAGATGCCACGTTGGTTTTAATACGAAGACCCATGATTCAATCCTCCCAGTTACGTTTCGTTCGCGTTCCCCAAGCAAGGAACAGTTAACATTTCAAACAACGACCATTGACACTGGGAGCTTCGACAATGGTTTTAAATTGTTTAATAAAAAGCTTTAGAATTATTTTAAAACAATCCCAGAGAAAATTGTATTAACTGGGGAAAAATAAAAATTTTTCAGTTTTGACAAGCGGGACAAAAGAACGTGGAGCGGTTGGAATGACGCCCCTCACGGATTTCACTGTGGCATTTTCGACATGCCTCACCTTTACGGCCGTACACGTTGAGCCGCAAGGCATAGGAGCCTTCTGAACCATCCGGATGGAGGTAATCCGAAAAACTGGTGCCACCTGCCGCAATGGCTGCGGAAAGTATCTTTTGGATCGCAACGGCCAATCGCGCAGCTTCGCCCCGCGAAATACGCTGCGAAGCACGCCCCGGGCGGATTCCCGCCAGAAACAAGGATTCACTGGCGTATATATTGCCCACGCCGACGACCACAGAACCATCCATGAGAAAAGGCTTGATCGCCGTCTTGCGCTTGCGGCTAAGCCGCCATAGATGCTCAGCAAGCTCCACCGCCGGCATTTCCAGGGGCTCTGGCCCAAGGTCCTTTAACCAAGGGTGGCGCGCCAAATCTGTGGCGGCATCCACTGCGGTCAAACGGCCAAAGCGGCGTGGATCGACAAAATGCAAGTAACGGGAGCTGCTCGCAGCCGCTGTCCCCGACAGCTCGAAAATGACGTGCGTATGCGGCTTTACCGGCTCCGCTTGCGGAAAGGCCAGCAATTGTCCACTCATGCCGAGGTGAAGAATTGCTGTGCCTCGACGCGTCTCGATCAAAAGGTACTTTGAGCGCCGCTTGATGGCACTTGGCGCTTCGCCGACCAGGGCATCCCGAATCGCCTCAACCGGCATCGGTTCACGCAAATCCGGACGCAAAAATCGCACGCCGCGAAAGAAGCTATCGCGCGTTTCTTCCCGGACGGCGCGGGCAAGGCATTCGACTTCTGGTAATTCAGGCATGAAAAAACCCCGGCAAAAAGCTGCCGGGGCTGGTGTTACCAACAGATCGCGATGCCTGTAAACCTCAGAAACCTGCGGTCTGCACCTGCGGCAAGACCTTGATGACAATGCGGCGGTTCTTGTCTGCCGCGCCAGCCAGGTGGGACGTATCCACCGCCTCACGTTCTCCAAGCCCAAAAGCCTGGACCCGTTCGCTATCAAAACCAAGCGTTTCGATCATGAAACGCTTGACTGTAAGAGCCCGCTCGTAGGACTCGACCTGGTTTGCCTCGGCGTCCCCACCATGGTCGGTGAAGCCCTGAACCGCCACCATCGATGCGCGAACTGCCCCCAGTGACTTCAACGCCCCGGAAAGGGCCTCGCGTCCCGCTGCGGAAAGTTCAAGGGTCAGCGACCCGGAGTTGGGATCCACAAAAAGCTCGTTGTAGTTGAGGCTGACTTCCCCCGTGATGGCAAGGCGCGGGTGAATGTTACGGGCGAGAGGACGGATTGCATCCCCGGACATTACCTTGTTAAACCTGCCCAGCACCGAAGCTGAAGCTTCTGCGCCATCGACTTCGATGGTCGCTATTGCCCGCGCCCCGTCGACATGAGTCACTTTCAACTGTCCGGTGGAAAATTCCACCCGCCCCGCCGTCTGGTCAAGGACCGTGCGGCCTGAAACCAGCACATCACCGGCGGAAAGCGTGGTGACACCCTCGCCGCGAATGGCCACAACGACCTGACGGCCGTCCTCGTGAGCGCCAACGCGCGGCGGCGTCAGGAAGGATTCGATGTGAAGGGCGCCAAGGTCCTGGGATAGTGCGGCGAATCCAGTCACGCAAGGGCCCGAAACGGCCAGCGAGGCAATCAAGATCCGTGCGAATTTGCTGTCTGTCCTCATGGTGGCCTCCTCGTTTAAAAGGTGTGCGGAAGTACCGACACCCAACGCACCTATCGGACCCAGGTGAAAAAAGTTTAGTCACCCTTGCTGACAAAGCTTTGATTTCGATCAGCGAACAGGCAAAAATTGCCCAGCCAATCAGGCCCGGAAGGACGCAACCGCCATGAATAGAAATCCCGTCACTGTCGCCGTGACCAGCATGACCACCACTACCGACCGGGCAGGCAACCTGCGCCAGGCAGAATCCCTGGTGCGAACGGCAGCGAAATCCGGTGCTGACTGGGTGGTGCTACCGGAGATGTTTGTCTATCAGGGGCCTTACGACACGCTTTATGACCACGCCGAACCCTGGCACGGGGACGCGTGGAAGATGCTGTCGGGCCTTGCCCGTGAATTGAAGGTGGTCCTGTTTGCTGGCTCCATCGCAGAAAGACCGGAATCAGCACCCCCGGGCAACCGGAAGGTATACAACGTTACTTATGTGTTCGACCGCGACGGCCGGGAGCTCGCCTGCTACCGCAAGGTACACCTGTTCAACTTGAAAACTCCCGACGGAAAACCCCTTTACTGCGAGTCCGACGGCTACCTCGCCGGCAAGGATCCAGTCGTTTTTGAAGTCGACGGCTTCAAGGTCGGCCTCGCGATCTGTTATGACCTGCGCTTCCATGAATTTTTCGCAACCCTTGCCAGCAAGGGCAAGATCGACGCCTTTGTCCTGCCCTCTGCCTTCACGCAGCGCACTGGCATGGATCACTGGGAGGTACTGATCCGCGCGCGCGCCATCGAACATCAGGCCTGGTTCATCGCCGCCAACCAGACCGGGGAACACGCTCCCGGGAAAAACAGCTACGGTCATTCCATGGTGGTGGACCCTTGGGGGCACAAGCTTTGTGACACGGGAGACCGTGCCGGAATTGCGCTGACCCAGATCAGCCACGAAGTCCTTGCCCGTTGTCGCGGACAGCTTCCAGCGCTTGGCGACCGTCGCCCCGAGGTCTATTCCCGGTGACCCGGACCAGCCATTTCATTGAAACGAGGATTCCCAACGGACCGCTGGGTGACCCCATGGTCTACTGCCTGTCGCAGCGCAGTGGGGAAGCACTGCTTCTGGACCTCGGTGACCTGGGCAACCTTGGCAACAAGGAGATCCTCAAAGTCAGGCGCGTTGCGGTCAGCCACACGCACCTGGATCATTTCATCGGCTTTGACCGCCTGCTGCGGGTCAACGTTCCACACTTCAAGCCGCTTGAGCTTTGCGGCCCGCCGGGCCTGTCGCGCAATGTCCAGGGCAAGATGCAAGGCTACTGCTGGAACTTGCTGGAACCCGGACAAATCAGGATCTTGATCCATGAAATCGACCAGGATGGTCACGTGACATCGACCATGATCGATAACGACCATGGCTTTGTTCCTTATCCAGTCGACCGCAACCCCGTCCAGATTTCTGCCGATGACCCTCCTGCTCCGGCAAGGCCTGCGGCATGCGTCATGAGTCTGGTTGACGGCACACGGATTGAAGCGGTGACCCTCGACCATGGCACACCGGTGTGCGCCTACTTGCTCCAATCGCCCGTTCGCTATCACGTCAAGGAAGATGGCCTTGCTACCCTCGGAATCCCTGCTGGACCCTGGATCCGCGAACTGCAGATTGCGATGGCCAACAAGCACGTCGCGCAGGAATTCAATCTTGCCGGGCAAGTCTGGTCCGCAGGCGAGCTGGCCGGGAAAGTCCTTGCAAGGGTTGCCAGTCGTCCGCTTGCATACCTGACCGACTTCATCTTCAGCCGGCAGAACGTGACACGACTGTCTGATGCATTCTACGGTGTGGAAAAGGTCATTTGCGAAACCAACTACCGCGACGAAGACCGCGACAGGGCAACCAGCAAGAAGCACCTGACGACAAGGCAGGCTGCTTTGATCGCCGCTGCACTCGGTGCGCGCGAGCTCGAAACGTTTCATGTTTCAAACCTCTACACGGACCGTGTGGACCTTGCCCAGGGCGAGGCGGCTGACTTTTTTTCCTTGTTCAAGGAAATGGAAAAAGAAACCCTCGATCGCGAGATCGAGGGTGAATTCAAGTTGACTGGCGCTTAGAAGAGTAATCAGCCCGAAGAACGCTCCCCGCGCTTTTCAAGGCCGTATTTCTCCACCTTCATGATCAAGCCTGCGCGGCTGATGCCAAGCTCCTTCGCCAGTTTGGACTTGTTCCAGCGGGTGCGCTCAAGGCCCTGCCGGATCATTTCCTTTTCCAGGTCCTCCAGCGCGTCCTTGAGCTTGCCGTCGAGGCGGTAGTTGTTGTTGCCACCGGACTTGGCGACTGCGTCCATGATGCGCGGACTCAAGAAATCGATGCCGATCTCTTTATCGTCGCCGGCAAGCACACAAAGGCGCTCAATTTCGTTCTCGAGTTCACGCACGTTTCCCGGCCAGTCGTGATTGAGCAGGCTTTCCATGCAAGAAGCAGAAAGCGTCTTGACCGGCTTGTTGACCTGCCTTCCGTAAGAGGCAAGGAAATGGTCGACCAGAAGAGGAATGTCTTCCTTGCGGTCACGCAAAGCCGGTACGGTGACGTTGATCACATTCAGCCGATAGAACAAATCTTCACGGAACGTGCCTTGCTTGACCATGGCCGCCAGGTCACGGTTGGTTGCGGCAAGAATCCGGGCGTTCGATGTGCGGACCTGGGTGCTGCCCACGGGTGTGAACGTCCCTTCCTGAAGGACCCGCAGCATCTTGACTTGCATCGCCATCGACGTCTCGCCGATTTCATCCAGGAACAGCGTGCCGCCATCTGCTTCCTCAAAGAGGCCTTTTTTGTCGCGCACTGCACCGGTGAAAGATCCTTTCACGTGTCCGAAGAGCTCGGATTCGAGCAAGTTCTCGTTAAAGGCACCGCAATTGACGACCAGAAACTTCTTGGCTTTGCGCGGGGAATTGTAGTGCAGGGCCTTGGCAATGAGCTCCTTACCCGTGCCGTTCTCCCCCTGGACCAGGACGGTCGCATCGGAAGCAGCAACCCGTTCGCACATGCGATAGAGCGTCTGCATCACACCAGACTTGCCAATCATCGACTCAAAGCCATAGCGGGATCCGAGTTCACGCCGCAGTTCAGCGACTTTCTTCTGCTGGTCGGCGACGTTCTTGTTGGCCGACAGGATTTCATCGACCACAAGCTCGATCAGTTCGGTCAGGTAAGATACTTCCTTGGACGAGAGTACCGGCAGCTTGTCGACGTGGGATTGGAGTTCCTTCTCCCGACCTGGGAAAGCGCGCTCCAGATAGGACTTGATCTGCACGCGCTGTTCGGCGGCAGTTTCTTCGACCAGGAATCCGTCACCAAAAACGCACCCGAGGTATTGGTTGTTGACGCGGATCGGTACCGAAATGGCGGAAAAGCCAGCATGGCATTTGAACAGGCGGGAGTCCTTGCTGTTGGTCGCATCGACCGTGGTCTTGCGGGCAGTCCCAAGGCAGCCCTGAAACCCTTTTTGGTCCCCGGTGACAGCCTGGCAAACCTGGTTCATGGGGTTGAAGAAACGTCCTTCTGGAACACCCCGGAGAAATCCCCTGGTATCGGTGAAGTTTAACTGGATGTTCCACCACCGGCCGACCAGCTCGCGCAAACTCCGGATGACATGGAGCTTGTCGAATTCATCCCATTTGACGACGTCTGACATGGTGAGCCCTCGCTGAAGCGCGGGGAACCATCCCCCGCGACAAGGCTATCGGCACGCCTGTCGACAAGTTTAACAGCATGAATTCTCAAAGAATCCGAAAGGTTGAAAATTCAACGACTTCCGGCTTGGCAAACTGTCGCATGGGCTGACGCCCGGGGGCCTGGCCGGGCTTCCCTCACTGGACGTCGTTGATTTTGACACCTGGGGGTGGGGCAAATGAAAGCGGCGTCAATCCACGACGGTCCGGAGATGAAAAATCAACCCCGATGCTCGCTTTGTTACGCAGGGAGAAAAACACGCGGGACACAAACCACTTGTCTTCGTCGATCGTGAGTTCAAGCCGCTCAATCTCATCCATGTCAGCATTGGCCGGCTTGAATTCCAGATGGAGACGCTTGTTTGCACGCCGACTGGAAACCAGCTTGTAAGTTTCAAAAATGGAACCAACATTAAGGACGAAGTCGACCACGCGTTTCACCTCACGCGCTTGCTGGCCCTTGGCGCTATAGCGCGCAGCGGCTTTCTCCCTGGGCAGGTACTTATACAGTTCCTTGCCATTGAAGATGGTTTCTTCGTTGAGCGGCTCACCAAGCACCCAGCGGAAGCGGTCAGGTTTCTGGAAGAGCGCGTGTCCTTTGACCACCACGGGACGGTTGGGGCGCGATGGACTGACCTTCTTCTGGACCAGGTCAACCCGCAGCGAATCGCCTGCCCGCAATTTCTCCTGAAGGGCTTCGATCTCCGTCTTGGACAAGGTTGTCTGCGTGGCAACCGGGTTGGCTCTCGACGCCGCTGGAATTGAAGCGGCCAATGTCACTGCCATCACCTTGATGGTTCTATTCCAGCCGAATGTGGCCATGGACTTCATCCGATCTTCTCCTTCAGAAATTTAAGCGCCTGCATTGCAGACTCTTCGCGAATGGCAGCACGGTCGCCATCCAGCTTCAACAACCTTGCGTCCACGCCCGATGGCCCCGCAACCGCGCACCAAACGGTGCCGACTGGTTTTTCCGGAGTGCCACCATCGGGGCCGGCGACCCCGGACACGCTCACTGCCCAGTCCACCTTGAGCACACGCCGCGCTCCCTGGGCCATCGCCATCACCACTTCCCTGGAGACCGCCCCCTCCTTTGCAATCAAGGCAGGGTCGACACCCAGAAGAGATGACTTCAAGGCGTTGGAATAACAGCATACACCGCCGGCAAAGAACGCCGAACTGCCAGGCAGACCCGTGATCCAGGTGGACACCATTCCCCCGGTGCAGCTTTCGGCGGTTCCCAGGCTTGCGCCAGAGCCGCGGAGGACGCCTGCAATCGACTGGATTTCCAAAAGAATCTTTTCCAGGGAATATTTCAAGACAGCTCCCTTGCACACCTTAACCCGGGTTCGATATCGTGTTCATTCACACGACCGCCTGGCGGAGGTTCCATGACTGGCAACGATTCACGCAACAGCCACAATTCGGCCAAAGATATGGCCTTCGACTGGTCACAGTACTATGCAAGCGATGCGCCCACCAAGCTGGACTTTGACGGCAGCGGGGGGATCGCAGGTACGATCGAGGCCGCCTGCCACAGGTTCGCACACTTGCCGGCAGTGACCGCCATGGGCGCCACCTTGACCTACAAGCAATTGGACCGCCTGGCAAACCGCTTTGCGTCGTTCTTGCAAAACAAGCTTGGCCTGAAAAAGGGTGATCGTCTGGCGATCATGATGCCCAACGTCCTTCAGTTTCCGATTGTGTTCCTTGCCGCACAAAAGATTGGAGTCGTCTGCGTCAACACGAACCCCCTCTATACGCCCAGGGAAATGCGCCATCAGTTTTCTGACAGTGGCGTCAAGGCAATCGTCATCATGGACCTCTTCCTCGACAAACTCGAAGAGATCATCAAGGAAACGGACATCAAGCATGTCGTATCGACCAACGTCGCCGACCAGCTTCCGGTCTGGAAGGGCCTGGTCGTAAAAGCAGGCATGCACTTCAAGAAAATGATCCCCCAGCACAATCTGCGCAATGTGATCCCATTCCGCAGTGCGCTTTCATCCGGAGAAGAACGCAAGCTCGTCAAACCAGACTTGGCAATCGATGACATCGCACTGTTACAGTACACGGGCGGTACGACGGGTGTTTCCAAGGGGGCGATGCTGACCCACCGCAACATCCTTGCCAACATGCAACAGATCCGCCATGCGGCTTGGGGAGAAATTGACGAAGGATCGGAGACCGTCCTTACTGCGCTGCCGCTCTATCACATCTTCGCCCTGACGGTGAACTTCCTGTCATTCCTGGCCATGGGTGAACACCTGATCCTTGTCCCGAAGCCTGTGCCCATCGCCAATACGGTCGAGATTTTCAAGAAATACAAGATCACCGTCATGACCGGCGTGAACACGCTTTACAACAGCCTTTGCAATGACAAGGAATTCAAGGCGATGGGAGTGCGCACGATCAAGTTCGCCCTGGCTGGCGGCATGGCACTGCAAGAAAGTGTCGCCCAGGCCTGGCAACTGATCACTGGCAACCGGATCGTCGAGGGCTTTGGCCTGACCGAGGCATCGCCTGTCACCCACGTAAATCCTTTGTCGCAGCCGCCACGGAAAGGATCCATCGGCGTTCCCGTTCTGGGCACGGATGCGATTGTCGCGGATGAAAACGGCGTGGCGCTTCCGGTTGGAGAGCGTGGGGAGCTACTCATCCGCGGCCCCCAAGTGATGGCTGGTTACTGGCAACGTCCCGACGAAACGGCGAAAACCGTCAAGGGCGACTGGCTTTGGACTGGCGACATCGCGCGCGTGGACGAAGACGGCTACTTCTTCATCGTCGACCGGAAAAAAGACATGATCCTGGTCTCGGGCTTCAACGTTTACCCCAATGAAATCGAAGACGTGATTGCCATGCACCCGAAGGTCCTGGAGGCAGCAGTGATCGGGCTGCCAGACAATACAAGCGGCGAAAGTGTCCGGGCTTACGTCGTTCCGAAGGATGCCTCATTGACCGTCGATGAACTTAGGGACTGGTGTCGGGACCAACTTACAGGTTACAAGCGGCCACGGAGCTTTGAGATCAGGCAGGTGCTGCCAAAAAGCAACGTTGGCAAGATCCTGCGCAGGGAACTGCGGGATGAGGCGCTTTCAAGTCGCCAAGCCAAGGGAAAAGCCTGAAAAAACCCGCCCTTGAGGGTCTGGCTATTGCGTCAAACAGTGCTCAAAAACCTTGTCTATTTATCCGTGGCGATTGGCTGTGGCATCTCCGCGCGACCTGCCGCAGGGGCCTCCGACACTTGGGTGACAGGAATTGAGGCTGGAACCGGCCTGATGCAACAGCCATCAAGCCAATATTTCCTTCTGGGGTACTCCGGGACAGTTCTGTTAACCCACGCCAAATTGACGGCCGGGGTTGCCGCAACCTTTCTGGGCAGGCCGGCCTTCGAATCGGGCAACTACGCCGAGCAGGATTACGGTGGACTCATTGAATTCCGCAAAGGGGTCCGGGTCTGGAAAAGCGTCCAGCTTGCCGCTGGTCTTGGCGTTGGTGAGATGCGGGGTTACGTCAAGCGCACAGGGGAAAATCCGCTGCGCAGCGACTACCGGATGCGTGGCGCCTCGACAACAATCCAGCTGAGCTGGGTGCCGCCCAAGGCGTCGGGGGCCTCTCTGTTCCTGAGCCACACCCTCTTCTCAGGGTTTAGCACGCAAACGCAGAGCCAGGCCCGGGTGGCATGGCCGTGGTCCTTCGCCATGTTCGGCGCCGGTTTCCGCACATGATGCCTTGGCGGAGAAAACGTCTGGTCGCCGCCGCCGCAACGCTTGCGTTCGGCATGGCCTTGGGCGGCGGCAACGCTGGTGCCGCCAATGAAAAGACAAAGGTATCTGTCCAGTATGGGGCGTTTGCGCCCAACGCCGGTGGGCAGGTTGTTTACGGCCTGCGCGGCTACCGAAAAGGCCGGGAAATCGCGGTGTTCCAGAACCAGTACCTGACAGCTGGTGACCATCCGCTCATGGGTGCGCTTTATGCTTACCGCTTCCCCATTTGCGATGACGCTTGTCTGGTCCACATTCATGTCCAGGCCGGGGCGGGGGTGAGCACCGCCGGTCCGCTGGTAGAATTCCTTTGGGGGATGGAGATACCAGTCCTGCCCATTGCGCTTACCGGGGGCACAATCCCTTGGATTCCGATGCTGCGGATTGATTTTGCAAACCATTGGATCGTTACCCGTAACCGGGTCATCACTTGGAGTTATCCGCTGTGGGTAGGGGCTACGCTGCCATTCTGATTGCCGCGCTTGCAGGCGCAACGACGGCTGGAGCCTATCCGGTTCCTGTCGATTTTGGTGGCAAACTGGTGCGCTGGGATATCAATTCTCCTGACACGCTGCTCTATTACGAAGTGGTGAACGAATCCTCTCTGGCAGACTCCACGGCATTCAACATGGTCCAGAGTGCTGCAGGACTGTGGAGCGCGGTCGATGGTTCACTCCTGCGCCTTGCCGAAACTCTGGACACTGCGCAGAACCCCGCCCAGATCACGATCCATTTTCAAAGCAACTTCGATGGTGGATCATTTGCCGCGGCCTATGCCTCCTTTGACCGGACCGATGACAAGGGACGTCCCAGCCATTGTCTGGTCAACGTCGCCATCCGCGGCGGAGAAGCGCTGGGGGATCTGGAAAAAACCGTTTTGCATGAGCTTGGCCACTGCCTTGGCCTTGGCCACTCCCTCTTTCCGCGCGCCATCATGAGCTACCGTCTGGAACAAAATAGTTTTCAACTTGATGTTGATGACGAAGCGGCCTTGCGGGGGCTTTATCCGGTCGATGGCGCCGAGCCTGCCATCCCGCCGGGCTGTGTCGTTGGACACCAGCGAAGCGCTGCCGCCGAACATGGCGTCATCATTGATCTGTTGTGGATTTTACTGTTCTCGGTCATCCCCATGTCCCGGTTGACTCGCCGCCTCCTGCAGGGCTAAAAGGGGGCCGACTGAGGAACCTTTGTCGCCATGACCCTTGTCCAACCGCCCCTGCCCCAACACCTGCGGGATATGCCCGATGGGGACGTCCACGCCCTGATCGACCACTCACGCCGCCTTCTGGGTGATCGCTGTGTGATCCTGGGTCATCACTACCAACGGGACGAAGTCATTCGCCATGCCGACCACACCGGTGACAGCCTGAAGCTGGCACGGATCGCACGTGACCTGACGGACGTTCCCTATGTCATCTTCTGTGGCGTCCACTTCATGGCAGAGACGGCCGATATCCTCACCGGAAAACATCAACAAGTATC
>JBEGVZ010000041.1:0-6947 GCA_041178085.1 Pseudomonadota bacterium
CCGACCCCGCGGTAGAGGGCGCCGGTATTGACGTAGGACCAGCCGATACGGGCACTCACCTCGCTGCAGATGGTGCTTTTGCCGGACCCTGCCGGGCCGTCCACTGCAACGATTATGGGCCTTTTACGGGCTGTCACTGCGCGAGTCCCCTTACTTTTTTCCACTCTTGGATGCGATGGAAAGTAGCACACGCTCAAAGTCAGGAAAACTAACTTCGACACAACCACGATCAGAAATATTGCATGTTTTTTGGGCAACTTGCTCCAGCACCATGGCGCACATGGCAAGCCGATGATCCCCTTCAGGATCAAAAGAAAAATCCGGGATGGCCTTCGCCTTCAAGCCACCAGGGATAATCAAATCATCCCCCTCGGCAAGGGCCGCACACCCCGCTGCGTTCAGCAGGCGGACAATGCCAGCAAGGCGGTCGCTCTCCTTGACGCGAAGTTCGCCCAGGCCGCGGAACATACTTGGCCCCTGAGCAAAAGCCAGGATCGTGGCAAGGACCGGCACTTCGTCAATGATCGCAGGTACCCAGGCGGCCGGGATTTCCTCTGCACCCCATGCACGGCTGCGCGTCAGGGGTTTTGAGCCATCGAGCCAAGCTGGCACGATCCAGTTTTCTGCGGGTTCTGAAAGGTCATCCGCGCGGACCGGGGTGCGCTGGATTTGTATGCTTGCCTGTTCCAGCACATCAAGGGCCGCTGTCCGCAAGGGATTCGCACAGATGCCCGGGATCATGCACCGCACTCCGGCCAGCAAACCTGCTGCCGCCAGGAACATCGCCGATGAGGGATCCCCCGGGACACGCAGTGCAAAAGGCTGCACTTCGCCCGGTCCCCGCACGGTGATGGTTTCCAGGGCACCGTACCGTTCTGCGGACACGGGTAAACCCAGACGCACGCAAAGTATCTCTGTGTGGTTGCGGGAACCCGCCGGCAAGGTGATCGTCGTTTCCCCGTCGCACCCCAGTCCTGCAAGGGTCAAGGCAGATTTCACCTGCGCAGAGCCGACCTTGCTGGTGGCGTGGAACGGTGAAAGCTTCGCGCCGTATATGACCAGCGGCAACCGATCTGCCCCAGTATCGCCCGAGGGCGATTCGATCCGGACGCCGGCATCGGCCGGCAACGCTTGCAGCACACGACGCATCGGCCGACGCGACAAGCTTTCATCCCCTGCAATCGTCGCCTTCATCCCCGGCACGGATGAAAGGACTCCAATCAACAGCCGTGCCGTCGTACCGCTGTTACCGCAATCCAAAATTCCGGGGTCGCGATTCCATCTGGCGACGCCGGGCGATTCGACTTCCAGGCGGTCGCCTTGCAGATCAAACCGCACGCCAAGTTTTTCAAGGCAACGAATAGTGGCTCGCGTGTCACCGCTCACCAAAGGCGACAGGATAGATGACTTGCCGCATGCCATGCCGGCAAGCACAAGCAGCCTGTGGGTGATCGACTTGTCCGGGGGACAAGCCACTTCATGATGCGGTTCAGCCCTGCGGATCAATTGAGCCCCAGCAGCTCCGCGCCGTCTCCGGTGAATCCCATCTTCATGAACTTGTCGATGCGCGAGTCGCGCAGCTGTTCGCCGGAAAGCTTCTTCAATTCTTCGAAATCACGCACAACGCGATCCTTGATCGTTGCCGCCGTTAATTCGACGCTGCGATGGGCGCCCCCCTCGGGCTCGTCAATGATGGAGTCGATGACGCCAAGGCGCAGCGCATCCTCTGAAGTGATACGCAATGCTTCTGCTGCCTGGGCTGCTGCCGATGCGCTCTTCATCAAGATCGACGCGCATCCTTCGGGCGAAATCACGGAATAAACAGAATGCTTCATCATGTGCACGCGGTTTGCGACGCCAAGCGCCAAAGCCCCGCCACTACCCCCTTCGCCTACCACCACGGAAACGATCGGCACACGCATGCGCGACATGACGAGGATGTTCTTGGCGATCGACTCTGACTGGCCACGCTCCTCGGCGTCGATTCCCGGGTATGCCCCAGGCGTGTCGATGAAAGTCAGGATCGGCAACTTGAAACGTTCCGCCATCGACATCAACCGCAGCGCCTTGCGGTAGCCCTCTGGCCGAGGCATGCCAAAATTGCGGTAGATGTTGTCTTTCGTACCGCGTCCTTTCTGGTGGCCGACGATGATCAAGGACTGGCCGTCGAGCTTGGCAAGACCGCCGACAATCGCAGGATCGTCCAGGAAGTTGCGATCACCGTGAAGCTCGATGAAATCCGAACACATCGCAGCAATCAGCTCGAGCGTGTTCGGTCGGCGCGGATGCCGCGCAAGTTGAGTCGTCTGATAAGCAGTCAACTTCGAGAAAATTTCCCGGCGCAGCTGGGTCGCTTTCGTTTCAAGGTCCTGAATCTCGGAGTCGAGGTTCATGGATTGGCTGGATGCAAGGCGGCGGAGTTCGTCGATCCGCGCCTCAAGGTCAACAACAGGCTGCTCGAGCGGAATGTAATCCATTACAGGACGCGCCTCCCAACAGGGCGAAAATTCTGATTAAACCCCGATATATTGCGCGCCTGACAAAAAAACCTCAAGCGCCAACCCGGCCTGGTAACCGGGCCCTGCCATTTTTTTTGGCCCTAAGTTGCCAAAATTGTTCGGATCTTGTTAATATCAAAGAAACGCAACCGGAGCTCGGAGGTCTTGTCGGCGCCATGGTAAAGTCGGAACTTATCGAAGCCCTCGCGGAACGCACGGACATCACGCTGTCCAAAGCGGAAGAAGTCGTCGAACTGTTCTTCAACGCCATCACGGACACCCTGTGCACCGGCAACCGCGTGGAAATCCGCGGGTTTGGCGCATTCACGGTCCGGGAATACAAGGCCTACGAAGGACGCAACCCCAAAACGGGCGAGAAGATTGTGGTCCCGCCAAAGCGCCTGCCGTTCTGGAAGACCGGCATGGAGCTGAAGCAGCGAGTCGACTCAGCTGCAATTGGCGCTGGCAAATAAGCCACTTGACAATTCCCGTTCCGGACCAAAGATGGACCCCGCAGCTCATGAAGTCGCGGGGTTTTTCTCATGCCAATTTACGAATATCAGTGTGCCGCATGCGGCAAAGTATCTGAAATCCTACAAAAATTTTCCGATCCTGCTCCCTCGAAATGCGAGCTTTGCGGGTCCGGCCCGGTGTCCAAGCTGCTGAGCCGGCAGACCGGATTTGTCCTGAACGGCACCGGTTGGTACGTGACGGACTTCAAGGGCGGCAAGGGCTCCAAGGGCTCCTCGGGCGAAGGCGGCGGCAAGGGGTCTTGAACCCCGTCGGCTAATACCCCTTAATTATAATGATTTTTATATCAATCGATAATATTTTTAATATTATTATTGATTTTTTAATCAAGATTGAATAAACCACGCCTCGCACAAAAAATCCTTTTGAGGGGTGGTGTATGAAGTCACATGTAAGTTTCCGTCCTGTGGTGCTGGCTGGTATCGCCCTGCTCGCAAGTTGCGGCAAGCCGTCCAAGTCTGGCCCAACCAACGACCAACAATTCGATGAAATCGACTACGCTCTGGCTGCTGAGTACAGCAGGCTGCCGGCTGCCGTGGTCATCCAGGTGCCGCTCGACAGCTCGGGCAACGAAATTGCAGACGATGCAAGCATGCGTGCCTACCGCGGCCACACCAACGTCAACCAGCAGACCGACCTGGCGAACCTCTATTTTGGCGGTACCGCCCCCGGTCACATGATCTCCAGCATCGACGACCTGTCTGAAGAAGGTGCCTCGACCCAATCTTGGGGTGCGTGGGATCAGTACCAAGGTCCAGTGCAGGGTAAGGTCGCCCAGTCGCCCGTTCAGGGCAAAGTGGTGCAGGCTCCGATGCAGGCTCCAGTCCAGGGCAAAGTGTTCCAGGCTCCTGTGCAAGGCAAGGTAGTCCAGGCACCTGTTCAAGGAAAAGTGTTCCAGGCCCCGGTGCAAGGCAAAGTGGTGCAAGCACCTGTGCAGGGCAAAGTGGTGCAGGCTCCAGTCCAGGGCCCGATGCAGGCTCCGGTGCAGAAGTGCTGCCTGGCCAAGCACGACAAATCCAAGCCCTTCTTTGACTTGTTCCAGTCCAAGAAGCCGCGCTGCGGCGCTCTCGGCCCTCTGCTGAAGCCGCGCAAGTGCATGGCAGTTCCGATGGAACGAGTCCCGGTCATCAACGGTCCAGTTATCGGCAGCGCGCCGGTTGTGGTCGAGCAGCAGCCGGTCATGTTCCCGCCGCCTGCATATGACCAGACCCCTGTGGTTCAGCCGGGTCCGGCTCCGATCAGCTACGCGACCGGAATGTTCAGCAAGTTCCAGCCGCGCGCTTACTCGAACGTTAACGACAACGGCTACTGGGGCTACGGTGCTCCGGTCAGTGCGACCTACGGCCAGAACCGCTACTACGCATACCCACGCCCGGCTTGTGTCGGCGCTGAGTGGTGTGCCCTGGTCAACGAATAACGGATAAGGTGCACTGCCAGATGAAGACCCGCGTTTTCATCCAAATCTCTACCTTGTTCCTCTTGCTCCCACTGGCCGCTTGCGGCCAGTCCGGGGGCAAGGGGATCAAGCCTTTTTCTGGGTTCGCACCCTTCGCTGGCGACCAGCCAGGGCGCGAACAACCCCGCGACCAGTCGAACGACTCTGCTGGGACGGAAGACACCCCGGCATCTGGCGATCCGTCCGGACGCCCCATGCCAGACTATGCCGACGCTGCCACCAGCAGCGACCCGACAGCCGCACTTGCAATCACCAACATCAACGAGCTTGCCGCCACCACGGGCGCGGCCGCTTACCGGCAGGCGGGCTATCTGGGCCAGGGATTGAAAATCGCAATCCTCGACAACGGCTTTGCCGGCTTCAAGAATTCCCTCGATGCCGGGCGTTTGCCGGCAGACACCCAGTACATCGCCGGTCGCGACGGTTCCTCCTCCGCCGACACGGCCCACGGAACCAAACTGGCGGAACTGGTCCATGGTTTCGCTCCGCAGGCCAAACTCATCCTGATCAACAGCAACGGCTACACCAACTTCGTCCGTGCCATTGATCACGCCATCAAAAACCAGGTCCACATGGTGCTCTACGCCCAGGTGTGGGAATACGGCGGCAACTTCGATGGCCGCGGATTCATCAACAGCGAAGTAAACAAGGCCGTTAACGCCGGGATCCTTTGGGTGAACGCGGCCGGCAACTACGGCCTGGCCTCATGGGAAGGACAACTCCACGCCTTCAACGGCAACCGAGCCGTGGTTTCTCCAGCCCTCGAAAACGAAAAGATCCGGTTTCACCTGCCTGCGGGCAGCAACATCAAAATCGTGCTCGCCTGGGATGACTTCCAGGATGGCAAGGACTACCGCACCGCCGAGGACTTTGACCTGATCGTCGAAGACTCATCGGGCACGCGCGAAGTCGCCGCCAGCCGGATGATTCAGGACGGCCAGGATCACGGCTTGGACGAAAAATACTCGGCTCATGCGCGGGAGCTCATTCGCAGCCAGTTACCCCAGGGCACCTGGACCCTGCGCATCGAAGCGAAAAATCCGCAGGCTATCCGGCGACCGGTAAAGTTCCGCATCAGCGTCGACGCGTTCGGCGCGCAGATCCTTGACGGGCGCTCGCGCAACTCGATCATGATCCCGGCCGACAACCCGGGAGTCCTGGCCGCTGGCGCGTGGGATACGACGATGTCCGGCACGGGCGCCGGCATCCTTGAGGAAAAACCTGACTTCATCGCGCCGTCACGCCTTGTCTTTTCGGACGGTCAATCGATCATGGGCAGCTCCTCTGCAGCAGGAGTAGCCACGGGAGCGCTTGCCGTCTGGCAAAGCCGCTACGGAATTTTAAACACGGTAGGAAATTGGCGGGCGGCCGGCTTTGGACGTCGCTTTTATCTGCCTGCCCCTTGGTGAGGGTGCCTCATGCGAAACTGGCTTGTTCTGGCAGCAGTGTTTGTGACGGCGATTCCCGTGAGGGCGTTCGCAACGGTTGAATTTGACCAACACCTTGCTGGCAACCCTAACACCGCCGGCCATCTGCGCTTCAACTTCGAGGCTTGTCCGGGCACGTTAAGCGTTTTGACCGAGCGCAATCTGTTTTTGAATACCCTGTCCGTCGGCATCGGTAACCACATTGAAGTCGGGACAGTTCCGATCCTCAACATGGTGGGCAAGTCCCGCAACTGGACCATCAAGGGCAACGCCTTCCGGAACGAGTATGTTTCGATCGGGGCAGCCTGGATGCGCTATACGATAGCTTACAATTCTGGCGACAAAAACATCGTCCAAAACACGGACGGATTTACTTTGCTCGGGGCCGCGGCGCTAAGCTCGACCACACATCTTGGGCTTTCGATTTCGACAGACTATTACAGCTCAAACGATCGCACGGTGGAAAAATATCAAAGGACGATCGAACCTTCCTACGAGAAGTTTGTCGACCTGAGCCGCCGTTTCGCTCGGAACTGGAACTGGTCCTGGGGCTTGAGTCACACGACCAATTATTTTTCGCCCGTTATTCTCTATGGCAAAAAAGCTTACGAATGGGGCCTTGGCGGTAGCTTGAATTGGCACCCGGAGAGAATGCTCGTCTCGAAAATCGGGTTGGGAACCCACCGTTTCCTTGCAACCAACCGTAATCTTTACCTTATGTCGCTTAGCTTTTAATCCCTGCGAGCGCGACATGGCTCATGGTTGAACCGGTTCCTGCCGATAGCTGAGTCATGTCTTTGAAGAATAAAATTAACTGGCTAGTCCTTACCGCGTCGTCAGGAATTTTCCTTGCCGCGTGCCAAGGACGAGTGGATGTCGCTGACAATTCCGGCAACTCTGGCGCCATTTTAAGAAACTCCCGGACCACAAATACGATGAACGGGGATGCGAACTCCAATGATGGATTCGCGCGCGCACCGACCACTCAAACCCCTCAACCCACCCCGCCCCCAGAAATCACCAACGCATCGGCGA
>JBEGVZ010000042.1:0-59683 GCA_041178085.1 Pseudomonadota bacterium
CAAAAGCGGGTCTTCGATCCTTCGCCCGTCATGAAAATCATCCTTGCGACCAATATCGCTGAGAGTTCCCTTACGGTCGACGGAGTCAACATCGTCATCGATGCGGGCCTTGGGAAATTCCCGTCCCAGTCGCTTTGGGCAGGCTTGCCAGTACTAAAGCTTCAGAGGGTGAGCCAGGCGTCTTGCACTCAGCGCGCTGGTCGCGCAGCGCGCCAAGGGCCAGGTGTGGTGGTACGCCTGTTTTCCGAAGCAGACTTTCGCGGACGTCCTGGGTTTGACCTGCCTGAAATCATGCGCCTTGATTTGACTCAGACGCTGCTTGAAGTTGCATGTGTGGTGGATCGCTCAGGCCAGGGTCCGGCTCTCGATGTGGTTGGCAATCTGACTTGGGTGGATCCACCTGAAGGTTCGCGCGTGGCCGCCGGGGTTGCCCTTCTGGAGGCCCTCGGTGCAGTGGATGCGGATGGTCATGTGACCAAGGTCGGCCATGAAATGGCGCGTTATCCGCTTCACCCGCGCCTTTCCCGCATCGTTGAAGAAGGCAAGCGTCGCGACTTACTTGCCGCGGCGGTGACCTTCGCTGCCAAGGTCAGCGAACAGGCCCAGGGCGGCCGCGCCGGTGGTTACGGTTTTTCAGCCCTGTTCCAGCAGATTGCAAGGCTTGCCGGCGAGGGCAATTTGCAGCCGGTGGAGATTCCGTCATCAGGAGCATCCCTTCAGGGTTTCACCCCCGTGATCTTGTCGGGATATGGCGACCGCGTCGCGCGCCGCGAAGGCGAACAGAACCATGCATCTTCTTACCGCCTGGCCGACGGGCGCACGTTTGCCATCAAGCAATCTGGCAGCGTGCTGCCCGAATGGCTTTGTCTGATTGATGCAGACGTCAGTCCTTCTGACCCGTCGCGCATCATGCCCCGCGAATGGGTGGCCCTTGCCATGACTCCAGACTTTTCGGCATTGCGGGCTGTGGAAGGGCTGTGGAAAGAAGGTTCCGAAGTGGACTGGGATACGGGTGCAACCGGCGCTGGTGGCCGCGTTCGCGGTTTCCAACGCATTCGTTACGGTGCTTTGGTCCTCAAAGAAATCCCCGCTGCCGTAGACCCTGATCTGGCTGCAGCCCGCTTGCGGGACGAATTGCGGCGTGCGTGGCCTCGGCCCTTTGCCGATGCAGAGGAACTTCACCGCTGGGACCAACGCATTCGTATCCTCGCGGATCTTAACGGTGAATCCCCGCTGCTGGATTTGAGTGGTGGAGACTTTGAGTTTCTTCTCGACGCGATGGTCGAAGGAAAGTCTTCTTTCGCTGAAATCGCTGAAAGAAATTTGGGTGATTACGTCAAAGACCTCCTCGGCTATGCGGATGCCGAAAGAGTTTCGCGCGAGTGTCCGGAAAAGATGGAGTTGTCTTCAGGGCGTTCCGCGCTTGTTCACTACCGGACCGGACAACCGCCGTGGGTCGAAGGCAAGATCCAGGAGTTTTTTGGCGGCAAACCGCTGCCTGCCGTTTGTGGCGGGAAAGCAAAACTTGTCGTTCATTTGCTCGCGCCCAATAATCGCCCCGTCCAGGTAACAAGCGATCTTGAAGGATTCTGGACGAACCACTACCCGGCCTTGCGGCGCGAACTGTCCCGGGATTATCCCAGGCATTTCTGGCCAGAGGATCCGCGTACCGCAGAGGCACGCGTGTTCCTTCGCCCTCGCCGTTAGCAATCTGTCAGAGTAGGGCTTCGATGTCCGCCGCCAGTGATTCAGGGGCGGCCTGAGGTGCGAAGCGCTTCACAACTTTGCCGTGTTGATCGACCAGGAATTTTGTGAAGTTCCATTTGACTCCCTCACTGCCGAGGAGGCCGGGCGCTTCTGTCTTCAGTCGTTCGTAGAGTGGATGGGTCTTGGGGCCGTTGACGTCTATCTTGGCAAACATCGGAAAGCTGACGCTGTAACTCGTTGAGCAGAATTTTTTGATGTCGGCTTCGCCGCCCGGCTCTTGCTCGCCAAACTGGTTGCATGGAAAGCCCATGACGACCAACCCCTTGGGTCCAAGTTTTTTATAAAGCGCTTCAAGGCCAGTGTATTGGGGTGTGAAACCACACTTGCTGGCGACGTTGACAATGAGCAGCACCTTTCCCTTCCAGGGGGCCAATGTGGTTTTTTCGCCGTCGATCGTCTTGACCGGAATGTCGTACAAGGAACCGCTCATCGCCATACTCCTTCAGGGTGCCGTCTAAACAACAGCAAGGGCGCGGGATCGCGCCTGTCCGTGGTATTCTTCAGATAACGCGGCTTGTTGGCAAGAGGCTAAAAACGTGCGTGTTTTGATTTCAGCATGTCTGCTCAGTGCGGTGAAAATCCTGGCCATGGTTTTTTACCGCTTCGATGCCGGATGGATTGGTCGCATCCTGCCTGCTCGTGAATGGGCACGCATCCGGCTGGTGATTGTGCTCAACCACACCAGCCTGTTTGAGCCCGTTTACGGTGGTGCATTGCCATGGAGATTCATCTGGAACCTTGCGCGTGGCGCGACTTTTCCTGCGGCTGATATCACATTCAACCGGCCTTTGATTGGCAAGTTCTTCCGGTTTCTGGCACCGAGTGTCGTCTCGATTACTCGCACGCGGGATGGGACCTGGACTGAATTTCTGAAGACTTGTAGCCCCGACTCCGTGGTCATGATCGCCCCTGAGGGCCGGATGAAGCGCCCTGACGGACTGGATAAACACGGCCAGCCTATGACGGTTCGTGGTGGCGTGGCTGACATCCTTGCTGGCATGGACTGGGACGGGCTCATCCTGTTCGCCTACAGTGGGGGCTTGCATCACATCCATACCCCCGGCCAGGGGCTTCCCCGTCTTTTTCAGCGCGCGCGCATCAATTTTGAGGCGTTGGATCTGCAGGAATATCGGCGACTTGTTGGTGTGCCGCCGGCCGACCAGCAGAATCCCTCAGCGGAGCCCTACCGCAGTTACCGGAAACGTGTTATCTCCGACCTCGAGTCGCGTCGCGACCGTTTCTGTCCAAATGCTTCTGGTGATCTGATTAACCAATAAATCCGGGTTCTTATGGCGGGTTTTACGGAAAGTCTAGCGCTGGTTACGCTAAGCGAACTGGGCGACAAGACCCAGCTCCTGGCAATTGTCCTGGCGGCGCGTTTTCGCAGGCCTTGGGCCGTGTTCTGGGGGATCGTGGTTGCGACCATGGCCAACCACGCCCTTGCGGTCGCCAGTGGCGCCTACCTGGCAACCTTGATCCCGCAACAGTGGCTCCTCACGGGTCTTGGGGCGATATTCATCGGCTTTTCCCTGTGGCTTCTGGTTCCTGACAAGCTTGATGATGACGCCGTGGCGCACCGTGACGGAAAATCCGCTCGCCACTCCAGCCGGTTTGTCCGGGATTTCTGGCGTCCTTTCAGCGTGACGACATTTGCTTTTTTCCTGGCAGAGATGGGCGACAAAACCCAGCTTGCGACGGCCGCCTTGGGGGCGCGCTTTCCCGAAAGCGCCATTGTTGTGCTGATTGGCACGACCCTCGGCATGATCATCGCTGACGGACTGTCTGTCTGGTTTGGCAAGCAAATCGCCGAAAAGATTCCGATGAAGTGGATGCGTCTGTCGGCGGCGATAATGATGGCAGGTTTTGGCGTCGCTACGATTTTCTACGCCTGAATTCATGCTATTCTTTTTCCGGACATCAATTCCGGAGTTGTCATGAACTCAGCTCGTCATTTCGATCAATTGGCAGTCTGCTTATTTGGTGTTTCTCTATTTTTTGGGCCCTCGCAAAAGCTCCTGGCCCAGGGCAAGCCGTCCGATACCATCGAAGTTCGTCGTGAGTCTGGATACTCAGCTGACGCAAAGGTTGGATCTTATGGACAGCCTGAATGGACGGCTCACCGGCACTTTGCCACTTCGCGCACCTATGTGATCCCTGAGGGTACCTTGGCGTTTGAATCGTGGGCCAAGATTCATCGCTACAAGGACGGCACTTTCAACGATACTTTGCTGCGCCAGGAAATTGAGTACGGTCTTACGAACCGGCTTCAACTGGATCTTTATGTGAACCAGATCAACGAAGTTCGCGACGGCAAACGGGTCTGGGATACGGAAGGCGTCCAGTACGAGGTTCGCTGGGCCATGGCGGACTGGGGCCAGCTTCCTGCTAATCCCACCTGGTACCTTGAGTATCACTGGGTGAAGAATGCTCCCGAAAAGGCAGAGGTGCGTTTACTGCTGGCCGACAACTTAGCCCCGGCGTGGCATTATTCCATCAACGCTGGATATGAAATCGAACTTTGGGGAGAAGAGCGCGAACGCGAGCTGATTGCAACGGCAGCCGTCGGCACGACCTCCTTGTTCCCGACTTTGTCCATCGGCGCTGAAATCAAGCGTGAGTGGGTCGACACCAAAGACAATCGCGGCCACATGCAAGGCGAAACAATGATCGGCCCGAGCTTCAACTGGCGGCCTGTTCGCTGGGCCCATCTGGATGTGGCACCTTTGTTCGGCCTGGAAGAAGACGCTCCGCGTAATGAGGTCTGGTTGATTGCAGGTGCGGAATTGAAATGACTTCTGCCTGTTGACCCTTGGTCAGCGCGTCAATGTGCGGCAAACCTGAAGCGTAGCTCGGCGCTGGATGCGATCGGCTGTCCGGCAGAGTTCCGAGCGGGCAGATATCTGGCGCCTTTAGCGGCCATCAAGGCTTCGTCGTCGATCCTGAATCCGCTGGGGTTCACGAGCTGTGTCCTCACAACCCGTCCGTCCTCATCCAGTGCCAGTTCCACGACCAGCAGACCAGTGAAACCAGCCGCAAGCGCGTCGGCTGTGAAGCGGGGGGGCTGGATGGTCTGGTACAGCAGGCGAGCCATGCCGCCAGCTCCGGCCAGCGATGAGCTTACGCCCTCTACCGGAGAATTTCTCCCTGAGTGTTGCGAAAGCTTGCTGGACTCGGTCAGGCGCTCCCTGCGCGCATCAAATTGGCCGGATTTTTTTGTGGCCCGGACATGGACCGTTGGGGGGAATTCCTGTTCCATGACTTGATGTGCGGCCAACCTTACCGTTACGAAATTTCCGTTCGATACTGGTCCGGAACGTCCGCTTCCGTTTTTCTGCGGTGACCCAAAAAACCAAATCCCACACAAGGTGTGCAGGGCCACGGAGGCAATAATGGGTTTTGGAAGCGAAATTCTCATGGGTCACCACCGGAGGTATCGGCAGCGCGCGGCTCGGATGTTAGGTGAATTTGGTCTTTCGGCGAATTTCCCGCGTTATCTCAAAGAAGTCCGGATTTTGTCGGCGCCTGGGCTTTTAAACGAATTGATTTCGGGGGCTTATGGTCATCCTCTAAAACTTCGCTTTAGAAGCCCCTGCCAATGCCGATAAACCTCCAGAAGTTTTGGAGGTTTCATTGAGACGGCACTTGCATCTGCGCCGTGATTGGATCCGCGGAACCATTGCTGCGGCATTGGTCGCGACGACTCATGTCGCCTGCATGAAGCAAGCCGTTCTTTACCAGCGCGCCAACACAAGCCCTTACGAACCCGGCGAATCCCGCATCATCATGCCTTTGTCGGATCACAATCTGGCAGAAATGGCAGCAAACCTTCGACACGTCAGGTTGCTCGTCACCAACGGTACCACCACGCTCGGACCATCGGATCCCGTGACCATCACAGCGATCGACCGGAAATCAAGCCAGCCGGCATTCAGGATGACGATGGCTGAGCTGGCCGAAGCGCACAAAAAGACCTCTTGCCCAGAGGCCGCTTATCGGGCGGAAGACGCAGTAAATCCCGTGTTCATTTTCTGCAACAACTCACTGATCCCTGCGAATATCTCGGCATTCATCCTGGAAAAACAGGATGGCACGACCAAAAAAATTTCCAGTTCGGTAGTGATCGATTTGGATTCTCAGGAAGGCGTCGCGACGCACGCCTTGTGGTTTTTGTGATGGGAGCAGTTGGTGCTTAACACAAATCTGAAATTCATGGCGGGTTTCACTGGCAGGATTATCGCTGCCTCTGCCCTGATTCTTTCAGGTTGCGAAAACATCTCCGGTTTCAAAGGCTACAACTCTCTTCGGGATTCAAAGCGTCCGGCCCGCATGGAGCGTATCGGTGAAACGGACGGCACCGCAGCGCAGGGCACGATTCCTGCCGACATCACGATTAAGCTCTCCTCCCAATCCCCTGATCAGGTAAATCGAGCATTTGACGTTGAAGTCACGGTAAGCGCGGATCACATACCGATGCGAGCTACTGACTTTGTCGCAACAAATGCGACCATCGATGGTTTCGGGGCTGCCAGCGAAGGCTACCGGATGTCGGTTCGTCCTGCCTCGGATGGTGTGGTTGAAATCACTGCTCCAGCCGGGGTCGTCAAGGGACTGAGCGGAAGCTCCAACTCAACTGCAGCCACGCTGCGCCGGATGATGGATGCAACTGCTCCGACGGCAAGCATGGAATGGCTGCCCCCCCTTCCTGGTGGGGACCCGCAGATATATCCGGTCAAGGTCACGGTTTCGGAACCACACAAGCCATTAACCGCTGCGGTTTTTGTTGTGACAAATGGTCAGTTGCAGGATTTCAATCCAGGCGTCGCAAATACTTATACCTTTAATGTCCGAATCCCTGCCGACGGATTGACCAAAGTCGCCCTGCCCGGTGGAAACGTGACGGACTTGGCAGGAAATTCTCTTGCAACAGCAGTCGAGATTTCGCGGAATATTGACCGGACTCCTCCAACGGCACGCATGAATTGGCGCCCTGTTGATCCGCCGCCCGGCAACGCTGCCACCGCTGGTGTGTCCGTCACCGTGTCAGAAGCACACGATCCCCTGTCCGCGTCGGACTTCTTGATCGTGAATGGCAGAATCAGCGGGTTTGCAGTGGTCAATCAAGGCTACCAATTCAATGTCGAGACCACGGTTGACGGCCCTGTCACCGTCACTTTGCCAGCTGGCAAGGTTCGTGACACCGCAGGTAACTTGACTGTGAGCGAAGCCAGAATACAACGCGCGGTGGACCGGACACCCCCAGTTGTAACGATGAACTGGTCAGAAGCCAATCCGCCAGAGAACCTGCGGACTGTACCCGTTGTTGTCAACGTCAGCGAAGCTCATGTGGCTCTGAATTCGGGTGATTTCGTTGTCAGTAATGGCGCAATCAGCGAATTCGTCCCTCTTCCCGGATCCTACACTTTCAAGGTGACCACCAGCTCCACGAGTGACGTCCTGGTTACCGTTACCCTGCCCGCCGGCAAAGTGAGAGATCATGCGGGCAACATGCAAGGCACGGCTTTGCAGGTGACACGGGCATACCGGCGGATGGAGATTGCGAGTGGCCCGGTTGCCGCAAATGTTACGGTGAACCTGAACTACATTTGGTTTGTTGACTCACAGGCAAATACCCGGCGGATCCTCCTGGATGAGGCTCAGGGATATCCGATGGTCGAGTGGAACGGGGTTGGGCCTGGTGGCGGACACCGGACGTTTGTCAGCAGTGTGGGCTTGATCATCGGTCAAACGGGTGGTCGGATTTACCGCGCAGACAGTGACGTCAAGTCGTCTACAGCAACTGCGACAAATTATGGGCCGATCCAGCAAATCTTTGACTTGAGCCTGGGGGGCACCTCCCCCGTGGGCCGCGTGTGTGTGACAGCATTCAAGGACCGCTCCACTGGCGTAGAGTATGTCGGCGCCGGATACAGTAGCCTCAGGAACACAGTGAAATCCGCCCCACTGGTATTTAGTGCGGCAGAGCCACGATTCGCAACACTACCGGCAGCCTCCAACATGGCGGTTACACAGACACGCCTTTACGATGCAGTCAGCGGTGATGTCGTACCGAACGATCGCTGGAGGTATTTGAATAGCACCAGCATCAAGATCGACGCCGTAGCCTTCAGGCCGGATGCCCAGTACAGGGTGGACTACACGCTCTCGATCAATCAGCACCGGCGTCTTTTCCGACGAATGCCCATCGACAGGACTTTACCGACGAAAATCCGTATCAGTGCGGCAGAGGAGTTCGATGCTGGCCCGGGAGGCGCGGCGGGAACCGCCAACGATTGGGGTTATAGCTGCTACACCGACCAGGGCAGGAATATTTTCTGGTCCAAGGGTTTCTCTACCAACGGCAACATATCCGGGATCAACGTGTTAACCGGCCAGGCTGTTCCCGTTTCTGAAGCTCCCAATCAAGGCGTGGTCATAAACTCGCCAGCACTCGTTAATTTTGATCTTCGTGGCGCAGCATCACAATCGTACGCGCTTGCGGGCGGCGGTGCTGGCATTCTTTTGTCGGCCAGCGGAGCCTACACGTCCGCTTACGAGACTTCGTCCAATCTTGTCTTCATATCCTACCTGGGTCTCAGGCAGGTGCTCGTTGGCAAGGCTGAATGCTTCACGGGAGAAAAGTCAGGTTGCACGGGAGATGATATCAAGCGCTTCGATGCCGGCGCCATTCTTGGGCCGTTGAGTTCCCTGAACGATGGCAGGTTGGTCGGGATTTCCAGAGGAAATCCCAGTTCCGTTTACCTGGTCAAACCTCTCGTTCGAGGAGATCCCTCTGCGGGAATCGAGGTCAAACTCATCAAGTCGGTAAGCGGCGACGGGTACATGTACACTGACTTCACTGGTGCAACGACTTATGTCAATGCCAAGGAGGTCACAGTGGACCTTCGGTCCAGACCCGGCTACCGCGCAGGCGACGACTTTGTCCGCCCCGAAGTCATGTGGCATTCAGAGGCAGCGGATGGCGATCGTTGGCGGGGCTTGAGCATGTCGATCCGCTGCTACAAGTCCGGAGACGCCCCCCCGGCCTATCAAGGCATCGACAATGTCGCGTCATCAGGGGTGTGGTCTTTGGTTTCCGTGCCGTCCTGTTCAGGAGTTTACGATCAGGTCCAGATAAAACTGGACGGGAACGGGGACGCAGATTTTTCGCGCGTCACAGAGGTTAGTTTCCGTGCGCGGCAATGACGAGGGTGCAATGGTTCGCAGCAGGGTAAAAAAATCAACCGGCAGGGCAGCAATGTTCGCAGGGTGTGTTTTTGTCCTGACAGGATGTGGAGGTCGTTCTTCTGTGATCAGCCAGCGTTCCCAGGACGATGTTGCCTTGGAGCAAAATGCAGCAGCAATTTCTTCTTTCGGTTTGCCTGACTATTGTTCCGCAAAGGTCGTCCCGGTGTCGGAGACGGCCCCAGTTCCCGGTGGGTCCGGAGCCCAAGTTTGTATCACTTGCCAGCCCGGTGAGATTGCGCGTTATTCCTGTTTCCTTGAAGAAAAACTGGACTTCAACCCCGCATCCGGTTGTCGCAAGACAATTGTCGGGGATCGTCATCTAATCGAGTGTGAGCGTAGCAAGCATTTTCCGTTCATGTTTGACTTGCGCCGGCACCGGGCGGAGATTTTGTTCCAGAAGTTGCCTGCGGTTTTGGACATGGTTGAATCATTTCTGGACGCGAAATTCAGGGCAGAGTCGAAAACTGACCCTGCGATCGTCAAGCTGGCCGGGGTTGGGATGAAGGTCGCCCGCACTCACGGTCGAAATATTCTCGCGGGCAAGGATCTTGACCTTGCTGCTGCGGCCTATGCCGGGGAGATCGCGACTGCCCTGCCTGAATTGTCCGCCAACCGCGCTGGCATTGAACTCGCCGCTAAAAAGAGTTTCAGCAATCTTGCCGGGGTAGTTGCCGACGGTAATCTTATCGGTTCCGCGCTTTTGCCGGCGCTGGCCCCCCTCTCGGAGGCAATTCCGTCGTTAAGCCATTTCAAGTTTCTGGTCTCGGCTTTACTGGATCAGGATGGAAGGAAGGTCATCGAGGCCGCAATTGCCCCCTACAGCCCTGACATTGCGGGCAAATTGAGCGCGTTGCTGGAGAATTGAATCCTCCTCGTTCCTGTTTAAAAAGACATAGTAATTCCTTATCAGTTTTAAGGGCCCTCATCTTTGGTTTGCCTTTCTCCCATTCCTTGCATTAGGGAAGGGGGGCCAGAAATGGCTGGCATTTGGTTCAACCTGATTGAGGAGAAACGAAAATGAAACTTTTCAAGGCTGTATCGTTGGCCCTGGGCCTCGTTGCAGTGTCCGCCTGTGGCACGCAAGATTCTGTTAACATGGCGAAAATGTCGGCTGTCGCTGACGGTTTTGATGTTTCCAAGCTGCCCTCCGCAGCAGTCGTTCGCGTGCCGGTTGACGCCAAGGGCAACCAGATTGCCGACAAGGCGGAACTTCGCGTCGTTGATGCCAACGCTTCCCTCGAAGTGAAGACCGCTGACCAGGCTGCCAATGCCTTCGCAGTGGGAACGACCCCGAAGAACGTTCGTGAAAACGTCGTTGTTGACGAGCTTGATCGTGACACCGCGACCGAATCTTGCTGGCGCTGGCGTCGTTACGCTTACGCCTGCACCGTCGGCTGCGGCGTTGCATACGCACCGACCGTGTACTACGGCCCGGTTGCTTATACCTACTCTGCTCCTGTTTACTACTACCAGCCGGTTGCAACCCCGGTGTATGCAACGACTGTTGTCGGCTACACCTACTACTACTACCCGCGCTACGCTGGCCACGTTACCTACGTGTACTAAGGCGTGATTCACAAAAAAATCCCCGTCGAGTGATCGACGGGGATTTTTTTTTACGCTTTCAGTAATTACTGGCTATTCTTTCCCGGCAAGACGCTCAAGGGCATGCCCTGGGCTGCCCATGATGTTGTAGCCGCTGTCGACGTGCAGGATTTCTCCCGTTATCGATGATGCGAGGTCGCTCAGTAACATCGCCGTGCCGCGCCCGACATCATCATTAGTGACATTACGTCCAAGCGGGGCAATGGCAGCGTTCATCTTGAGCATGGAAGAAAAGTCACCGACAGCAGATGCCGCCAGGGTTTTCACCGGGCCGGCGCTCAAACCGTTGACACGGATATTTTTGGGGCCCAGGTCGTTGGCAAGATAACGGACCGAAGCTTCAAGGGCGGCCTTGCAGACACCCATGAGGTTGTACCCGGCAAGGACCTTTTCGGCGCCGAAGTATGTCATGGTCACCATGCTGCCACCATCGGTCATCAATTCACTGGCGGCCTTCGCCGTTGCGATGAAACTGTAGACGCTAATATCCATCGCATTAAGAAATCCCGCGCGGGACGCTGCAACAGTGGGGCAGCGGATGTCCTCAAGCGGAGCAAAAGCGATCGAGTGGACAAAGAAATCAATCCGCCCAAATGTTTCCCGTACCTTGTTGAAGAAAGCGGTGATGTCTTCCGTGGATGCCACGTCGCACGGGGCAAGAAGCTTCGTGTTGAGGTTATCGGTCACGCGACGGACGCGCTTTTCCATGCGGTCACGGCCGTCCCTGTCTGGAAGGTGGGAAAATGCCAGCTCAGCCCCCTGGCTGCTCAGAAATTCCGCTGCTCCGGCGGCAAGGGAATGCTCGTTGGCAACCCCCATTATGACGCCCTTTTTTCCCGCAAATAACCCAGTCGATGCTTGCATGAAAACTCCTTGGCTGCGACGGCCTGCCGGCAAAATCCGGTGTTCGTGGAAACGTCCGCAAGAATACCGTAGGATGGCTTTGAGACTCAACCAATGAGTCATCACGGGAGGATGTTGCCCGATGTCCCAGGCAGCAGAGCGTGAAAGTTTGGCCCTGAAGGCCATAAAAACAGGCCTTGTGGTGAATCTGGGCCTTGTACTCCTCAAGCTTGCCGCTGGCATTCTTGGCCATTCTTACGCCCTGATCGCTGATGCAATTGAATCATCCCTGGATGTCATCTCTTCCGTCGTCGTGTGGGCGGGGGTGAAGATTTCAAATCGTCCCGGCAATGAAAGGTACCCTTACGGCTTTGGTAAGGCAGACTCCCTGGCGGCAGCGATTGTTTCCTTTATGCTACTGGGTGCGGCAGCAGGCATTGCTGTTGCGGCGGTGCACCAGATTCTGACGCCGCATCAATTGCCTGCGCCATTCACGCTGGCTGTCATCCCAGCAGTCATCTTGGTCAAGGAAATCCTGTTCCGCCGCGTGCTTCATATCGGCGAGGAAACAGGAAGCGGTGCAGTGAGTGCGGACGCATGGCATCACCGCAGTGATGCGATTTCATCGGCGGCAGCATTCATCGGGATCGGGGTGGCCCTCTGGGGCGGTCCAGGCTGGGAAGGTGCGGATGACTGGGCGGCGCTTGTCGCCGCAGGCGTCATCGGCATCAACGGTTTCAACATCCTGCGTACGGTAGCCCGCGATTTGATGGATGCCATGCCTGCCGATGAGCTCGTGACCCAGATGGATGCTGCGGCGCGTTCCGTGCCGGGTGTGCTTGCGACGGAAAAAATGGCGATCCGCCGTCACGGAGCCGAGTACTACGTGGACCTTCATGTGCAGGCGAATCCCTTGATGACGCTGCACGACGCACACATCCTGAGCGGCAAGGTAAAGGGTGCGGTACGCGCCGCAGTGCCGCGTGTTGCAAATGTTCTCATACACATGGAGCCTTTTGAGGGCGGAAAATAAGGGGGTTTTACGATGCTGTGGACAACTTGGATTGCCTTTGGAGCTTTAATGGGAATGATTGGCGTTGCCGCAGGCGCCTTCGGTGCGCATGCCCTCAAGGGCAGGGTTGATGCTGATTTGCTGGTGGTTTTTGAGACCGGCGCCCGTTACCAGATGTACCACGCACTTGCCCTGATTGGCCTGGGGCTTATGGCCAGCCGGATCGACCATGCAATGCTGCAAGTCGGCGGATTCTCGATGCTGCTCGGCACTCTTGTTTTTTCCGGCAGTCTTTATGCGCTGGTCATGACTGGCAACCGGGCGCTTGGTGCTGTGACACCGATCGGTGGCGCAGCGCTTATCTTTGGTTGGTTGATGGTGTGTGTGGTTGCTCTCAAGGCGTCGTTCGGGCAGTCGTGATGCGCGCAGCAAGGCGCGGCAGAAGACTCAATCCCAGCAAGGCCCCCACTGCCGCCAGCACTGGTACGGGATAACCTTTCAGTGCGCGGTCGTAATGTGCGGCGATGATGTTGCCAAGTGACGCTTTTGGCTCCTGCATTCCGAGTCCAAGGTAGCCAAGGGTGGCTTCGATTGCCAGGCTGGTCTGGATTGTCAGTCCCAGCAGCTGCAGGATCGGAGCCATCCACGATTGCCTGACACCAAATCGCCACGCACGGTGGCGTGCAGTTCCGCCGATCGCGTCATGGGATTCCCAGTACCCAAGGTGGCGGTCACGCTCCCACTGATTGACCAGCAAGTCCAGCGCGGCTGCGAATGCCGTAATCCCAAGTACCGTGAGAATCAGGGAAAAATGATGCGTTCCCCCTGACAACACCAGGACTCCGAATGCCAGCAGGCCCGCCGGCAAGCTACGAATGGTTGACGTCATGCTGGTCATGGGTGCCGGAAAGTTCCGTGGCAACCAGGCGATGAACACAACGAGCGCAAGGGCGAAGCCAGTGCATACGGTAGCCATGACGGGCAGGCTGGCATCAACGACAGCATCACCGATACGGTGCAGGACGTCTCGACCAAGATAGTCGGTCCCGAGCCAATGATCGGGACCGGGTGCGGCATAGGCGTTACCGATATCCAGGCTGCCAGTGTTCTGGACCGTCATTGTTGCTCCCTACACATAGCCAGCCAGTTTTTTGCCAAGCCGCTTGTTGGCAACATTGATCGAGACATTGATCAAGGCATAGACGAGAAACAGGACAGCAATCACCTGTGCTGCCGACGATGCCTCCCGCGCCTTGGCGAATTCCCACGACCAGTAACCCAGGCCTGGGGCATTGAAAATCGACTCAATGATCACCAGTTCTGAAAATACGAGCGGCAGGCAATCCGACGCAGACTGAAGCAACGTACGGCGCGCTACCAGCGGACGAAGGCGCCGGCGCGGGTTTTTGCCCAGGGAATCCTCGACCTTGACGAACGGCTTTCCAGACCAGAATGCCCACTCGCTTCTGCTTGTCGAAAAGATGCGCCCGGGAAGCCCGCTGCCGATGAATAAGATCAGTGCCGGTGCAAGGCTTGCCTTGATCAGTTCGACAGTGCCGGTGAATTCAAAGACAGGAAAAATCAGATTCACGCGAAAGGAGAGCCAGGAAAGAAAAATACACAGCGGTGCGATGGCGAGGGCCGGCAGGACCAGGGGCAATGTTGCGTGATCAATGGTCTTTGCTTTTCGCCCGTCGCGTTTTTCCCGGTCGCGCCACTGTGTCAAGACGACGCATAGCCCGGTGAATGCGAGGCAAAAGATCGCCACCCATCCAAGGATCAAAGATGTGGTCAGTCCGCCTTCCAAGCTCACTCCGAGGGTTGGTTTGCTTTGGTGGATGTAAAAGCTTGTGTTGCCCGGACTGCCTGGTGCCAGCCTTTCATGTGCGTGGCGAGTTCAGCGGCCGGACGTGGTTCAAAGATCTTCTCAGGTGTACGCGCCCGGGCAAGCTGCTGAATATCCGGATAAATGCCGCTACCCAGTGCGGAAAACAGGGCAGCCCCAAAAGCCGTGGTTTCAATGTTGCGCGGGCGGTCGACTTTTGTTCCGGTGTAGTCGGCCTGCAGTTGCATCAGCAGATTGTTTGCTGACGCCCCGCCGTCGACGCGCAGGATTTCAACCGGCATGCCAAGGTCCTTTGCCATTGCATTGAGCAGGTCCGTGACCTGGAAGGCGATGCTTTCAAGCGCAGCGCGTGCCAGCTGCTCCGTGGTGGTCCCGCGCGTCAAACCAAAGATCGCACCACGCGCATTTGCGTCCCACCAAGGCGCGCCAAGCCCTGCGAGCGCAGGCACGAAGTAGATTTCAGGAGCAGCCTTGGCCTCGATGGCCATCGTTTCAGACGCAGATGCACTGGGCATCATTTTGAGCTGATCGCGTAAAAACTGGATGGCGGCTCCAGCCACAAAGGCAGATCCCTCCAGCGCGAAGGTCAACTTGCCGCCCAGGGACCAGGCAACGGTAGTCAACATGCCGGATGTGGACATGCGCGGGACATTGCCTGTGTTCAGCAAAAGGAAAGCGCCAGTGCCGTAAGTGCATTTTGCCTGACCGGGCTGGAAACAGGCCTGGCCGGCAAGGGCGGCCTGCTGGTCGCCAAGGATACCCGCGACAGGAATGCCGTCGGGCAGGAAGTCCAGCCCTTTCGTTTTGCCAAACTCCCCTGCACTGGGGCGGATCTCCGGCAGGACCGACATTGCCGGGATCTTGAATTCACCGAGCAGGTCGTTGTCCCAGGTGCCCGTGTGCAGGTTGAAAAGCATGGTGCGTGAGGCGTTGCTTGCTTCGGTGGCGAAAGATTTCGCTGCGGTCAATCGGTGCAGAAGGTAGGTGTCAATCGTGCCAAAGGCGAGGTTGCCTTTGCGGGCGGCCTCGCTGACACGGCTGTTGTTCTTGAGCAACCACTCCATCTTTGATGCAGAGAAGTAAGGGTCAAGGACAAGGCCCGTTTTTTCCTTGATGCCGGCTTCAAGTCCCGCATTACGCCGGGCGCTGCATGTGTCCGACGTGCGGCGGCATTGCCAGACGATGGCCGGGGCGAGCGGCTCGCCTGTGTTGCGGTCAAACGCCACGACGGTCTCGCGTTGGTTGGTGATGCCGATCGAATGGATCTTCGCCGGGGTAAAGGCAGGATCGTGGGCAGCCGCTTCCTTCATCGCCAGCTGGCAGGCCTGTCGCATCGATCCCCAGATCTCGCCGGCATCGTGTTCAACCCAGCCAGCCTTGGGAAAATGCTGGGGAAAATCGACGGTTGCCCTGCCTGTGACGGTTGGGTTCGAGGGCTCAGTCATGTTGATGACCAGAACAGTTGAGCCGGTTGTCCCTTGATCGAGTCCCAGAATGTAGGAAGCCATTGTTGTCCCGTCCTGTGCTGTCACGCTCGTCGTTTGCCGTGGTGGTCCCATTATGGTAATTGGGCCTCTGAAGCCCGACAAGAGCCTGGTGTAAAGGATCCCCCTCGTGCGCATTGCTTTCATGGGTTCGCCCGCCGAAGTGATCGAACCGTTGCAAAAGTTGCTGGATGCCCCGCGGGACGAGGATTTCGAGGTTGTCCTTGTGGTCAGCCAGCCGGCTCGTCCGGTGGGACGCTCCGGACAGCTTCAGGACCCTCCCCTGGCGACCTTTGCCAAGTCCAAGGGCGTTCCCGTCCTGCAACCGGAATCTGCCCGTGACCCGGAATTCCTGAGCCAGCTGGAGCAGGCCAATATCGACGTCGTGGTGACCGCAGCTTATGGACAAATCCTGTCGAAAAAATTCCTGGAGATTCCACGCCGGGCGACCATCAATATTCATCCGTCGCTGTTGCCGCGGTACCGCGGAGCAACGCCTGTTCCGGCAGCTCTCCTGAATGGGGATACCACTACGGGCGTTTCGATCCTGTTTACCGTGAAGGCACTCGATGCTGGAGCACTGATCAGTGTTGCTGAATCACCGATCGATCCCGGGGAGACGGCAGAGGCGTTGACGCGGAGGATGTTTGCTCTGGGCGCAGGTGAGCTGCTGAAGGCCTTGCAAAAATTGCGCGACCCTCGATTCACCGGCACGCCCCAGGATGATGCTGCGGCCTCTTATTGCGGGAAAATTGAAAAGTCGGATGGACAGGTGGACTGGGCTCGCGAAGCGGACGTGAACTACAACAGGTTCCGCGCTTTCTACCCGTGGCCAGGATCGTTTACGGCTTTCAATGGCAAGCGTGTGACGATCCTTGACATGGCCGAGTTTGACGGGGCGGGATTCTCGCAATCGGCGCTTCCGTCTGCGGCTGGTGGTTTTGTCTTTTCAAAGCCTGCAGGAGGTCTTGTCGTCAAGACCGGTGACGGGATGGTGTTGATCAGGCGCCTTCAAACTGAAGGCGGCAAGCCAGTTGACGCTGCGGCTTTCTGGAACGGGATCAAGGATCGCACGGGTTGTCGATTCGAGGCGATCAATGGCTGATGTCCTGTCCATTTCTGGATTCAGTGCATTTGAGCAAGCCTGGGCGCGACTGAGGGAAAAGTATGCGGCTTTACCGGGTGACCTGGGCAAGGCCTTGACCTACGCCACAGAAAATTCTGGCAAGCTGGTGCGTCCCCGGTTCTGCATTTTGTCAGCTTCGGCGGCCAACTCCATTGTGTTCAATGAGCGTCTATCCTGGCGTGGCAGTCTGGTTGCTTCGGCGGCATGCGCTGTCGAAATGATTCATACTTACAGTCTGATCCATGACGACCTTCCGTGCATGGATGATGACGACTTCCGGCGTGGGCGTCCGACGTTGCACAAGGTTTTTGGTGAGGCGACTGCGCTCCTTGCAGGTGACGCTTTGCTGACCGATGCGTTTTCCCTCATCACTAGGGCCGATGTGCCGTCGGAGGGTGCACTTTCCCAGGTGCTCTGCGTGCGCCTGTTATCTGCTGCGGCCGGAGGCAGCGGCATGGTCCTTGGCCAGGCGCTGGACATGGCTAATTCTGGGGGAGTTGCAGGTGCAAACCGGGAAGATATCGAACGCATCCATCGTCTGAAGACAGGGGCCCTGATCGGCGCGGCTTGCGCCCTGGGTGCGGCTGCGGCAGGTGCTGGCGAAGTTGCGGTCGAGGCCTTTCGTGCAGCCGGTGAGTCGACCGGTCTGGCATTCCAGGTGATGGATGACCTTTTAGACGGCAAGGCAGGCACGGGCAAGACAGCGGGCAAGGACGCTGTGGTCGGCAAGGCAACTTTCCTTGGCTTGTTGGGGGCGGAAAAGGGTCGCGCGCTGGTCGATGAATTGACTGAGGGCTCCGTTAACACACTGAAATCGAAGGGTTTTGTTGTGGACGAGTGGGAAGCCTTTGCAAAACAACTTTGTCACAGGCAGTTTTAGGGCATGGAACAAAACACAACAGCGATGGCGTCGCCGGAAAACGGCTGGAAAATCACCGAAGAGAATTTTGAATTCAAGGTCCTGCAGTTTCGCGAGCGTCAGGCCGGAATCAGCCTGGTGTTTGATCCGGAAAGCAGCAGCTGGCAGTACAATGCCTACTGCATCGAGACCAAGCTTCTCAAGGAACTCTTCTCGTGCGAACATGAATTCCTTGAGGATGCCTTGCAGCTGATCAACAGCGAATTCGGGACGTGGGAACTTGTCGACCTTTCCGCAAAAAAAGGCTGTGGCAGCTGTGTGGCCAAGGGTAATGCCCACTGACGCGTGCTTTCCCCGCCCCGTCTTGACGATTCCGTTTTTCCTTGCGGCAATGATTTTGGCAAGCGCCTCGACTTCCCGCGCTGCGCCTGACAGGCAAAGCCGTGTGCCAAAGAAACAGCTGGCATCATCCTGCCAGGCGATCACTGTGACCCCGGCCGGCAAGCTTGTAGACTTCAAGGCTCCTTCCGGCATGCCTGCTGCGAAGGCCGATAGCTTGGTAGAGGTCGTAGCCGCCATTTCAGGCGCAATGGCAACAGGCGACGCGCAGAAACTGGCAGGTTTTTTTCACCCGCGTCTCAAGTTGAACGTAGCCACGATTTCAAGTCAGCTTGCTGAAATTCGTGCTCGCTATGGCGAGCCGGTGTCCTTCAATCCGCTGAAGCTTCTTTTGGTTCGCTCTCCGGGTGGGGATACGACTCCGGTCGCCTGTGATTTCGATGGCGTTGTTCTAAATCCCCTCTACGGATACGACCACCAGGCTTCTCTGTGGTTTCAAGCCACCGGTCAGCAGGACATTGCCCGGGTGATGATGGGTATTGTTCCTCTACCCGACCGCCTTGGCGGTGGATGGCGTATCGGCAATTTCCACACCCAGCAGTGGACCCACGCGGGGCGCGATCCTCTTGCGTGGATTGAAACAGCCCGCACGGCCAGGTCCGCAAAGAACGCACTGGCAGCCTGGACGATGTTCGACATCACGGAGAAGTTACTACGACCATCGGCGTTTGCAGCTTACCAGGCCCATGACATGGTTGCTGTTGAACGTGATTCCCTGATGTCTCGGGCAGATTGGCTTGCTGCCGTTTCTACCACACCACCGGACCTGAAGGTCGAGGGTGCGGTATCACTCCTGGTCCGGGGTGGGGCAGGCATTTTATACAAGCTGCGCCTGGTCAAGGAACTTTCCAGCAACGAGATCCAGGAGCACTGTCGCTCCACGGCAAAGAACCTCATGGCCCGCAAGGATACCAAAGGCCTGGCCGGGATTCGCTGCGAATACTACCGCCCTGGTGAATCGCTGAATAAAGACAGCGTGATCGGCGGGCTTTTTGTTCCCATCACGGAATGATCGGGCGTCAAATTTTTGACGCCTGTCAGTAGGCGTTTTGTGCCCGTTTCGCCATGTCCCTTTGGCGCAGTAAACTTTAAACATCAGGTAAGAAAATCCGTCAGGCGGTTCCAGGCGTTCTCCACCCAGGCCCGGCAACTCCGGCAAGGATGTGAGGCGATGAGGAAGCTCACCGCAGCCCGACAGCTGCAGAAACTTCATGAGTCGCTATACCGGCGAGCCCACGCCGATGCGACTGCTCTTGGTGCAGGCCCGGAAGGAAAACTCCTGCGCTATGCACGGGATTTCGAACGCAGCCTTCCCCAAACATTCCAGGCCAGTGATTCCAACCAGTTGATTGAGAACGTCCTCAGGCGCCGGATCGTCCTTTTTGGTGATTTCCATACATTCAAGCAAACCCAGCGTGCGTTGCTGAGGCTTTTACGCGATGTTCTCGCGCATTCGCCCAGACCGCGGATTGTTCTCGCCCTTGAATTTCTGAAGCATCGTTACCAGCGACAACTGGAAGCCTACATGGCGGGCGAACTGTCCGAGGAAGAGTTCCTGCAGGCCGTGAACTACGGACGTGAATGGGGTTTTCCCTGGGCCCACTACAAGCCTCTCGTAGAGCTAGCGCGTGATCACATGATCCCCGTGATTTGCGTGAATAGCCAGCACCCCGGACCAAAAAGCCTGGAAATGCGGGACCGGACCTGTGCCCGCTTGATTGCCGACGCCTGCGAGGAATATCCCGACCATGTCGTTTTCTGCCTGATCGGTGAGTACCACCTGGCCGACAATCACTTGCCTGCGACTTTATGGAACGAACTGGCCAAACGCGGCATGGATGCAAGCCATCCGATGATGCGCATCCTGTGCAACGTGGACCGTTACTATTTCGCCCAGGAGGCAGCCGCCGGCCACGCGCTCGGTTCGACGGAGATCCTCCGGCTGAAGCGGGATTTTTACTGTATCCTCAACTCCCCTCCGTGGATGAAATGGCAGTCGTTTGCGCTCTGGGAGGAAATGCGTACGGGATTTCCGGGCTCCCCCGGGCACGCAGATTCTCCGGCAGACGGCGAGGACGATTATCATGACGAGGACTCGTTTGATGTAGATTTTCAGTTCCTGGGCCTGGTGAATACGCTGGCCTCATTCATGGGGCTCGACATCAACCGGCGTGACCTTCAGCGCTTCCACTCCCAGTTTTCTCCTGCTGCGGAATTCAATACCGAGCCCCTTCGCCATGCCGGGTGGACGCAGTCGGACGTTGATCAGATGGTCGAACACGCAGCCCTTGAAGGTTATTATTTCGATTGCAGGACTAACTCCCTCCTCATCACGACCGTTTCCATCAATAACCTTGCGGAGGCAGCGGGCCAGTACCTGCTGGCCAAAGCATCGGGCTTTTCTGAGGCGAGTCGGAATGATGCAGACCGCTTTTGCCGCAATGTGCTGAAGCATGCAGCGGGGATCATCGCGTCGAGGATCCTAAATCCCCGGCGCAAGACCAAGGACCATGCATTTCATGCCAACTATGTCGCGCAAACATCCCGGCGCAGGCTTCTTGGCTACGCCAAGATCCGCCGTCAGGTCTCTCGCGAGGTTTTACAAGTACTCGAGCGTTTCGAAGAGATGATGGTGAGCTGGGAGTCTGATCGTCCGTCAAAAGATGTCACGATGCTACAGAAGATCGAAAATCTTTCTCGTGGCGAAGTCAGTGCCGATTTTGGGCGCCTCCTGGGCGCCGGGCTTTACGGGGGCGTCATGCGCAACCGTGTGCGTGCAGATTGGATCAAGCGACTGTTCGCAGGACGTCTGACGGCGGCTTCACCGGCCTCAAGTCTGGTCAACGACCTTGTTAGCGTCGTTCATCCGTCGATTCAGCGCCTTGAAGAAGCGTCCTGATCCCCAAGGCCGTGCTGTCGGCCCACCCTGTCGCAGCTGCAAAGCGTGCAGCGGCTTCCGAGATCGCCTCTTGCCCTTGCATTTCGCGTTCGATGAACGCCTTTTCTTTGCCCTCAAGTCCATCCATGGCAACACGAAGTTGTTCGCGCGCGGCGTTGACTTGCGAGCCTATTGCACTGATCAGTTCCGAGGTCATCTGTCTGGTTTGTCTGGCGCTGGAGATTTCTTTCGCGGCCAGCAGCGCCGATTGTTCAAGGGAGCTTGCCAGCGCAGCAAAGTCGGTCAGCAGCTGCTTTGCCTCGGCGGCAGTGGTGCCAAGTCCTTCCATCAAATTTTCCAGGCCATTGCTGGCGGCCATCGGTCCATCAGCAGATCCTGCCGGTGGCGGATTGCGGCCTGCGACAAGCTTGAGATTCAGTGACGTGAGTCTCATGACATCGGTTGCGTCACCAATCTGCCGGCTGATTGAGGCAAGGCGGCTGGCGATTTCATCCACGCTTTGCCGGGAAATTTCTGGTTCTGTGCGGCTCTCCCCCACGGATTCGACTTCTTTGAGGCGCGCGGTGGCAGCCTTGAATTGATTGCCCGCCTGCTCCAGCGCGTCAGAAGCACGCCGCACATTCATGGTGACGTCTCCCAGTCCGTGCTGCCCGGGCGAAATCGTGCCTGTGATGGATTCGATCCTGCGATTCAGTTTTTCCAGGTCTTCTTTTAGCGTCTTGCTGGCTGTCTCCGATGCCAGCAGGGCATCTTCCAGTTTCTGACGGTGCACGGGATCGGCTGCTTCCTGGACTTGCGTGATCACGGTTGGGGGGGTAGGACGTGCCTGGTGCGCCGCCTGCGCATGGGATTCAGCCTTCCGCAAGTATTCCATCCGCTCCTCAATCAATTGATCATGCCGCTTGCGCATTTCCGCAAGTTCAGCCTCAAGTGCTGATGCACGCATCAGTTCCACTTGTAATTTGCTGAGAATTAGTGAGGACCCAAGGCTTGCAGCCGGGTCTTCTGGTTGCCCGGACGGTGGCTTTGCCTCGCCCTCGTCGTCGGAGGACCTGGTCTCGGCTGTGCGCCGTGCCTTGATAATGCGCGCCGCAACAATTATGGCAGCAAAAAGCGAGGCAAGGGCCAGGGGCAGAGGCGGTGCCTCAACGAACGCACCAACGGCCGCAGTGACGGAACAGATCAGGGCGATTACCAGGCTCTTGACCTTGCGGTGCTGTTGCGTGGACATGCTATCTCCAGATTTTTTCAAATTCGGTTGCGTTGGGGTCCAGGCGGGACTTTGCAAAGATTACCTCGTTGCTGCCCGGCTCGCCTTTTTCCACGATCATTTGCCACAGTTTCTTCGCCGATCCGGGGCTGGTGCCTGCCAAGGTTTCTGACAGAGCCCACACATGCCGGATCGATTCTGGTGATTGCTTCCAGTCCTTGCGTGACAGGTAAGTGTCGGCAAGGCGCATCGGATTTTTTGCCTGCAGGTTGTACTCCATGTCGAGCAGCGTCGCTGCGCAGGATGGGTCATCTTCGAGGAGGTCTGGCATGTATTCGCTGATCGCCTTGCTGACCCTGGCGGCAAGTTGCATCTTTCTCCTTGTTTTTTCCGGCAGGGTCGAAGCTCTGGTCCACAGGGCGATCTGGCCCTCACACATCAGCCCCTCATCCGCTTCCCCCCAGGCGTCGTAAAGTTTGACCAGCCAGGGCATGTTTGCCATGTCGAGATTCATTTCCACGATCCGCGCAATGAAATCCTCCGACGCAAGGTCGCGTTTGATCGTCCACTTGCGGGAAGTGAGCTGGTTGCTGCGCGCGATAATTTTCTTCGCATTTCTGGTTTCAGAAAGGGCGGTCATGATGCGCAGCAAGTCAACGTCGCTGACGTTCTTTTGGTCGACTGACGGGATGAACTCAATCGCCTTTGGCGACCTTCCGGTATCGACATACGCACGGAACAGCTTCTGCTGCACTGCTGGCGGCACTGATTTTGGAAACAGTCTTTTCCTGTTGTTTTCGAAGAAAGCAATCGCGCCGTAGTCGTCCCCGGCACCAAAATAGTTCTCAATGGACTTTGCCTGCGTCTCGCGCACGGGCTCTGCCATTTCCTTGAGGAATCTTGAATCAGGCCATGCCTTGGAAAATGCACGGACTTTTTCCAGCATTTCCGGTGTCCGCTCGCGGCTGGAGTAAGAAGCCGTGTGACAGGCCCAGGCGAGTTCCCGGGCGCCAGGCGGAAGGTCATTGTCCCCCCGCAGGCCTGCCAGTTCCTCGCGCGCATGGGTGATGTTGTTGCCCTGGTATTGGGGCAATTCAAGGCAGGCGAGGCGGACTTTTGCTACTTTGGCCGCGACCTGGTTTCTGTGTTCCGACGTGACCCGGAAGTATCCCAGCCTTGCTTTCTCGACATCCTTGAGTGCGAGGTGGATGTCCGCGGATCGTAAGGCTCCCCATGCAGCGGCCGCAGGTGATGGCAGGTTTTTCTGTTTCCTGAATGCGGCCCCTTCCAGGGCGTTGTAGAGCATCAGCTGGGCTTCCTTGAAGCGCTTCAGCCAGAACAGTGATTCCGCTCTCAGAATCAGCTGGGCCGGGCTTATCTGGCGCAGCGACTCATCTGCGCGGGCTCCCAGGTCGTAGGCTTCCTCGGCCAGTTCATAATTGTTCAGGTTGAAGTAGATATCGCCGGCGCGGTGCAGGATGGCTGCAGCATCGGCGGGGTTGTAGTCTTGTCGCAATGCCTCGTCGAGCTCCTGCACGGCCTCTAGAAAAGTGCCGTTCTTGATGTAGTTCTCGGCGTTGATCCGCCGGAATGCCATCCGGAATTCCTTCCGGCCTGATGCCCGCAGGAAGTCGAGGCCGAGGGATGCTGCCCCGAATGACCCGGCAAAGCGATCGTAGCGAAAGTAAATGGCTGCAAGGTTGTACAACCCCTTGGGCGTCGCAAAATCCACCAGCGGATCCGGCACATCCTTCTTCAGGTTGAATGCCCAGGTGAGAAAAGTCGCCGCGTTGCTGAATTTTCCTTTAGTCTTTGGGTCGTCAAGGTCGACGTGCCTGGCTGCCATGTCTGCCAGAGCCTCTTTCATGAAGACATAGGCAAGCAGGTAGTCTGTCCGGCGGTGGTAGCTGTATTCCTTGCCATAGCGGGCCTTTGCTGAGAGCAAGCTCTTCCGCGCACCCTCAAGGTCGCCTTCCAGGAAAAGTGTGCGTGCACGGTTCAGGTGCTGGACTGCCCTGCCCTCGCCGTCCGTACGTGGAAATTCACGGGCCAGATCCGTAAACTCTGCCTCAAACGGGAACTCAACCTTGGGGAGTTCGAGTGGGTAGCGCCAGAAAAGTTCACCGGGAATTTCTCGGGTTTCTTCCTTGGGCGAGAAGTCCGCGACAAAGCGAAATTCCCTGATCTGCTGCTCGATGGTTTTGCGGGGTTTCTGTGGGCTGGCCTTCGAATTGGCTTTAGGTTTTGCCGTCACTTTCCGCGCGGGCTGGGCGGTGGCGCCCAGACACACCCCTGGATCAAGGCAGGTAAGGGCGCCAGCCACACCAGCTATGGCGATGGTCGACGAAAGGCGCAGGATCCGGCGTAGGTCGCGCAAATTTCTGTTCCATATTCAAGGGTTCAGGAAGATTTTCCTTTTCGATTCTATCACGCTGTTTTCAATCTGCTCCAGAGACTCGCGGACAATCACGCTGTCGCCGTTGAGGAATCGGATCACGGTGTCCGGAACGGACTCCGCGTATTTGACTGTCTCCAGGTTCACCAGGAATGGCGTGTTATCGAGTTTTGTCAGCTTGATCATGGGCTTGTCTCCTCCATTGGAACCCGTCCTCCAATCTAATCGAAGCTGGAGCCGCGGCGCAAATTCTGGTAAACCCGGGACTCTTAAGGAGAAAACCAGTGGATTTGCATACTATTTCCTCGGAAGCCAAAGATCAGCGCGTCAAATTTGAACGCGTATGGGGGTTTCTTTGACGTCCCCGGCAAGCAACGTCGCCTCGAAGACCTTGAAATCCAGATAGAGGCCACCCCCGACTTCTGGAATCAGCCGGAGCAGTCGGCTCCGATTCTCAAAGAGAAAAAAAACCTTGAAGCACGCCTGGCCATGGCGGAACGGCTGCGTCGCGCCATTGAGGACCTGGACGCTGCAATCGAACTGGCCGGGGCTGGGGACGAAGATTACCTGGCCGAGGCCGAGGCCCTGCTGGTCGGCCTGAAGAAGGACCTGGCGACCGTTGAGGCGCAAAGCCTGCTCAGCGGCGAGCTGGACACCAATGCTGCCATCGTGGCAATCAACGCCGGTGCCGGTGGCACGGAGTCTTGCGACTGGGCGCAGATGCTGCTTCGAATGTACCTCCGGTACGCGGAACGCAAGGGCTGGAAGACGGAAATGTATGACATGCTGGCCGGCGATACGGCTGGAATTCGCAATGCGACCTTTGAGGTCCAGGGCGATTTTGCCTTTGGCATGCTCAAGTGTGAAAGTGGCGTCCACCGCCTGGTGCGGATCAGTCCTTACGACTCCAACGCCCGCCGCCACACAAGCTTTGCCTCGGTGTTCGTCTCGCCCGTGGTCGATGATTCGATCGTGATCGACATCAACCCAGCTGACTTGCGAGTCGACACTTTCCGTTCCAGTGGAGCTGGTGGCCAGCACGTCAACAAGACGGACTCTGCCGTTCGTATCACGCACATCCCGACCGGGGTTGTGGTGGCCTGTCAGACACAGCGCTCGCAGCACCAGAACCGCGACCAGGCGATGAAACTGTTGCGCAGCGCATTGTATGAGCGCGAAATGGCCGAGCGACGCAAGGCCCAGGAGGCTCAGGAAGCGGCCAAGAGTGACATCTCGTGGGGACACCAGATCCGTAGTTACGTCTTGCATCCGTACCAGCTGGTCAAGGATCACCGGACTGATTTTGAGACCCACACCCCTTCGGAAGTTCTGGACGGCGATCTTGATCCGTTCATCAACAGCTTCCTTGAAAGTGCTTTCAAGCAGTCGCTTCCTGACCAGAAATAGTGTTTTTACCAAATCTTGTTTTGTCATTTGACCAAGCCCCCCGGTTTCCTGTGCCGGGGGGCTTCTCTGTTTTTTCCCGGCAAAACGGGTAATTGGGGCAAATTTGGCATAAAATGGAAGGTGAAGGCTTCTTGACCAAAGAGGTGACCATGAACGGCAAGCGCTTGATGGAAGTGATCAACAACTCGGATTTTGACCGCCAGTATGCGGAACTCAACTGGACCGGCACGTTCGAGGAATACCTGGACATGGTTGTGGAGCGCCCGGCAATCGCGCGGACCGCGTTCCAGCGCCTGTACGACATGATCGCCAGCTACGGTTCGTACAATTATGTCGAGTACAAGAAGCAGATCACGCACTTCAAATTTTTTGACGATCCGGTCGACAACGGCAGGGACGCGATTTTTGGATTGGATGTCCAGCTCATGAAGCTGGTCAACGTCCTCAAGGCGGCTGCCTACCGCTACGGGCCAGAGAAGCGCGTTCTTCTGCTTCACGGACCAGTCGGCTCTTCCAAGTCGACCATCGCGCGCTTGCTGAAGAAGGGCGTCGAAGCATACTCCAAGACACCGCAAGGAGCCCTTTACACTTACACGTGGTCCAACCTGCGCGAAGTCTTGCGCATGGACGACACGATGCCTTGCCCGATCCATGAAGAACCGCTGCACTTGGTTCCGCCTGAGCGTCGGGAAGCATTGCTCAAGACCATCAACGGCGGACGTGATCACTCACAGGTTGTCCACATTGAGGGCGACGTGTGTCCTGCGTGTCGTTTCGTGTTCCGTGAACTGATGAACCACTACCGCGGCAACTGGGAGACGATGGTTAAGAACCACATCCAGGTCCGCCGCCTGATCCTGTCTGAGCGTGACCGGGTTGGTATCGGCACCTTCCAGCCGAAGGACGAGAAAAACCAGGACAGCACAGAGCTGACGGGCGACATCAACTACCGCAAGATTGCGGAGTACGGCTCGGACTCTGATCCTCGTGCCTTCAACTTTGACGGTGAGTTCAACGTCGCCAACCGCGGGATCATCGAGTTTATCGAAGTCTTGAAGCTTGACGTCGCGTTCCTTTACGACTTGCTGACGGCCAGCCAGGAACACAAGATCAAGCCGAAAAAATTCGCCCAGACGGATATTGACGAAGTGATTCTTGGCCACACCAACGAACCAGAGTACCGCAAGTTGCAGAGCAACGAGTTCATGGAGGCCTTGCGTGACCGTACGGTGAAGATCGATATTCCCTACATCACCAAGCTGACCGAAGAGATCAAGATTTACGAGAAGGACTTCAACGCCCACTCCGTCCCGCACATCCACATTGCGCCGCACACGCTGGAGATGGCAGCAATGTGGGGAATCCTGACGCGCCTTGAAGAGCCGAAAAAAGCGAACCTGACGCTGATGCAGAAGATGAAGCTGTACAACGGCAAGACGATGGCGCAGTTCACCGAGGACAACGTCAAGGAGCTGCGCAAGGAAGCCGTTCGTGAAGGGATGGAAGGCATCAGCCCCCGTTACATCCAGGATAAGATTTCGCAGTCACTGGTGCTCGACAAGGGTGAGGGCTGCATCAACCCCTTCATCGTCCTGAGTGAGCTGGAGTCAGGGCTAAAGACCCACTCGCTCATCAATGACGATGAGCTTCGCAAGCGCTACCGCGAGATCCTGGCCGAAGTTCGTCGCGAATATGAGGACATCGTCAAGCACGAGGTGCAGCGCGCAGTCTCCGCTGACGAAGGCGCGATCCAGAAACTTTGCGGGAACTACATCGACAACCTGAAGGCCTACGTCCAGCGTGAAAAGGTCAGGAATCCCTTCACGGGTGCAGACGAGGAGCCGGATGAACGCCTGATGCGGTCGATCGAGGAAAAGATCGACATCGCCGAGAGCCGCAAGGACGACTTCCGTCGTGAGCTGATGAACTACATCGGTGCCCTTGCGATCGAAGGTAAGTCCTTTGACTTCCGGACGAACGAGCGCCTGCATAAAGCGTTGGAATTGAAGCTGTTTGAAGATCAGAAGGACACCATCAAGCTGACGACTCTGGTGTCAAACGTGGTGGACCGCGAGACCCAGGCGAAGATCGACATCGTCAAGAACCGCCTGATCAAGAACTACGGCTACTGCGAGATTTGTGCGAGCGATGCCCTCGGCTTTGTGGCCAGCATCTTCGCTCGCGGTGACATTGCGAAGAGTGACAAGGAGAAGCACTGATGAAGATGGAATCGGACCTAAACCGATTCCGCAAGATTGTCCGTGGCAAGATCAAGCAGGAACTCCGCCGCTTTATTGCCAACGGCGATCTGCTTGCGCGCCAGGGGAAGAAGGTTGTCACCATTCCCCTGCCCCGCATCGAGATCCCGCATTTCCAGTTCGGCTCCCAGGAACAGGGCGGGGTCGGACAAGGGGAAGGCGAGGCTGGCGATGCCGTGCAGCCAGGTGAACCGCAGCCGGGCGAAGGCGAGGCAGGCAACCAGGAAGGGAAGCACGAACTTGAAGTCGATGTCTCCATGGAGGACCTTGCCGCAATCCTGGGCGAGGAGCTTGAGCTTCCGAACATCGAGAACAAGGGCAAGAAGAACATCAAGGATCGGCAGTACAAGTACACCGGCGTCTTGAGGCAGGGGCCCGAGTCCCTCAGGCACTTCAAGAAGACTTACAAAGAGGCGCTCAAGCGTTCGATTGCGTCGGGAACTTACAACCCGAACAATCCGGTGATCGTCCCGATCAAGGATGACAAGCGTTATCGCTCGTACCGGGTGGTCAACTTGCCGGTCGCCAACGCAGTCATCGTTTACATGATGGACGTGTCGGGATCGATGGGTGATGAACAGAAGGAGATCGTCCGCCTGACCAGCTTCTGGCTCGATACATGGCTCCAGACGCAGTACGAGGGCCTTGAGCGCCGCTACATCATCCACGATGCAACGGCCCGTGAAGTCGATCAGGATACGTTTTACCGGACGAAAGAGTCTGGCGGTACTTTGATCAGTTCAGCGTACCGGCTGGCTGCGAAATTGATCGAAGACCATTTCCCTCCCGGCGAGTGGAACATCTACCTGTTCCATTTTTCCGACGGGGACAACTGGTCCGGAAACGATACGGCGGAGTGCATGAAGATCCTTGAGCAGAACCTTTTGCCCGTGTCGAACTTGTTTTGTTACGGGCAGGTCGAATCGCGCTACGGTTCAGGCCAGTTCCTGAGGGACTTGCAAAAGCACTTCGGCGAAAAGAGCGAGCAGGTCACCATGGCGCAGATCAAGGACCGGGACGCGATCATCGATGCGATCAAGGTATTTCTAGGCAAGGGCAAGTAGCATGCAATTCAAGACCCAGTTGACGCCAGAACTACGCGATGTTGCCGCCCGGCTGGCGGACGTTGCGCGTGCGGCTGGTCTTGATTTCTTCCCGACCATCTTTGAACTGATCGACTACCAGCAGCTAAACGAAATCGCTGCCTACGGGGGGTTCCCCACCCGTTACCCGCACTGGCGCTTCGGCATGGAATACGACCGCCTGTCCAAGAGTTACACTTATGGGTTGTCGGTGATTTATGAAATGGTGATCAACAACAACCCTTGCTATGCATACCTGCTGCGCGCCAACAGCCTGGCCTTCCAGAAGACGGTCATTGCCCACGTTTACGCCCACTGCGACTTTTTCAAGAACAATTACTGGTTCAGCAAGACCAACCGCAAGATGCTGGATCAGATGGCGAACCACGCCGCATACGTGCGCTCGCTGATCGACGATGTTGGACACGACGAGGTCGAATCGTTCATCGATACGTGTTTGTCGATCGAGAACCTGATCGACATTCATGCGCCTTTCAGGCCAGCCCCAAAAAGGCCAGAGGCTGATGCCCAGCCTGCTCAGGGCAAGGCAGTGCCCAAGATCAAGGCCAAGGCCTACATGGACCGCTACGTGAATCCCAAGGAATTCCTGGATGCTCAGGCCCAAAAACAGGTCGAGGCTGCCGAACGGCGCCGCGGATTTCCCGAGCAACCGGAGCGCGATGTCCTCAAGTTCCTGATCGACCATGCTCCGGTCGAGGCATGGCAAAAGCGGCTCATCGAGATCATCCGGGATGAGTCCTATTACTTTGCCCCGCAGGGCCAGACCAAGATCATGAACGAGGGTTGGGCGACCTACTGGCACAGCGAGATGATGACTCGCCTGGCGCCTCTGACTGAAAGCGAGATCATCGACTATTGCGAACAGTATGCCGGCGTCGTTGCGGCAGCTCCCGGTCAGCTTAACCCCTACAAGCTGGGTGTCGAGCTGCTGCGTCACGTGGAGCGTCGCTGGGACAAGGGGCGGTTCGGCAAGGACTATGTGGAGTGTGACGACCCGAAAAAACGCGCTGAATGGGACACCGGCGCCCGTCAGGGACGGGCCAAGTTGTTCGAGATCAGAAGGATCCACAACGACATCACCTTCATTGACGAATTCCTTGACGAGGATTTCTGTCATGAGACCAAGATGTTCATGTACGATTATGATCGCAGGAGTGGACAGTATGTCATCTCAGGGCGTGATTTCCGGGAAATCAAACGCCGGCTTCTGCAGCAACTGACCAACTTTGGCCAGCCCGTCATCACGGTCAAGGATGGCAACTTCAAGAATCGCGGCGAACTGTTGCTTCTGCATCAGCACGAGGGCGTGGACCTGAAGCACGATTTCGCCCTTGAGACTCTGAAGAACATTTTCAAGATCTGGCGTCGTCCGGTCCACTTGGAGACCATCGTTGAGGATTCGCGGCGCCGGATTTCGTTTGATGGTAGCAGCCACCAGGTTGAAAAGATCTGATATCCCGGTTTGGATTGGAGAAATCGATGGGAGTCATCAATCTCATGCTCGGCCTCGTTGTCTTGTTCCTGACAAGCTTGTTCCCGGCATCAAGTGCCTTCGCGGGTGCCGACATGCCGCGCCTGGAACGTGCAGTGGTTTTCGTCCCTGACTTCTCCAGGGGCATTGAAGCAAATCCCAGGCTCGCCGGCTTCCGTGCGGCAACGTCGGATGCATTTGCCTCCGCGGTGGCCAATGCGGGGCGTTTCCGTGTGATTGATGCGGAACTGGCTGCACGCGTGCGTGGTGACGAAAAGGCAAGGAACGAATTGATTGAGCAATTCGAGGTGGATGCATTTGTCTCCCTTGAGGTGATCGATCGGGGCGACACCTTTGATTTCGTTGCGCGTGTCCTTGGCCGCAAGCTGGAAATCCTGCTCCAGGAATCCGAGGCGGGCGACGCGACAGACATGCAGGGCGGCGGACCGAAAGGTGTGACTCCCCTGGTGGAGAAGTTGGTTTTCCGTTTGCTGAACAGGATTCCCTACGACGCCAAGGTGCTTTCTTTGCAAGGGCGTTACCTTGTCTTTTCGGGCGGCTCAGTCCAGGGCGTCCAGGTTGGTGACGAAGTCCAGGTTTCCCGTGTCTCCGTGGCATCGAAGCATCCTGCGACCGGCGCATGGACAAAGTTTTCCAGTGAATCGCTTGGTCGTGCGAAGGTCGTCGAAGTAAAGGAAAATACGTCCATCGGACAAATGACCGGGCAGAATCGGCCTGGTGCGGTCCGGGTTGGAGATGTGGTGAAGCTCGAGCGGATCGCTTCCCGCGCCAAGTTTGCGCGCGAGAATTCAAATCCTGATTACGATTCAACTGTGCTTGGCGCACCCTCGCGCCCCATACCGGTGGAACCAATCACTGCACCTGCGGCTCCGGTGACAAAAATTCCTGGAGCATCACCCGCACCCCAGGCTCCCGTGACCGAGGTTCCTGTGGCCCAGACTGGAACTCCTGCGCCGGCAGTCAAGGCAGACCCGAAAGAACCCAAGCCTGATGAAGCAGTGATCCCGGTGGCATCCGAAGAAGAAGGTGGTATCGGTGGCGGCAAAAAAGACACTTGGTTTGGCTCCGTTGCAGCCGGAATTTTCTCCGAAGGCGAGCTTGGACTGGGGCTCCGTTCCTGGTCGGTGTCGGGCCCTGTCTCGGCATCAACAGCGGCTCCCTACACGCTCGTCAACAACATCAGCTTGCGCGGAACGCGCCGCTTGAGCGTTGAGGCGTCCGGTGACCTCGAAGCGGATTTTTCTTTCGGCTCAACCACGCGCGGAAGTTTCTCGGGTTATGACCTGCGCGGGAACGGCTACTTGGAGTACCCGGTTGCGCCCGGCACATTCTCCGGGGTTCCGACGCTCCGCAAGTGGCGTTACGGCGGGGTTGGCCGACTGGTCGGCCTGAGCGTATCGGGCGAGCGCTTCGGCGGTCTTGATGCTTTCTTCCTTGGTTTCTTTGGTGGTGCCCGCGGTGACGTCATGGTGGGCGGCACAAACCGCAAGGTTGGTTTGCAAGGAGACTTCTTCCTTTATCCTTTGACGGTGGGTAGTTACGGATATCGTGGTGCGCAGCAGTCGATCAGTTCAGCACTGGGTTCGGCCCTCGAACTTAAAATTTTCCGTCCTGCCGATATCAAGGGTGACGCCGAGTACGGGCTCACCTGGCAGTACGAAACGCACTCCTTTTCGCTGGCCAACGGGAAGACGGCGGGGTACGACTCGTCGCGCTTTTACCTCGGCATCCGGGCGGAACTTTAAGAGACGGGTGACGGGGTCAGGCAAAAGGAGTCTGACCCGTGAAACAATACTGGAATCATCTGCTTGGCACCTCCCTGGGTGCGGCTTTGCTTGCCGCTCCGGCCTTGGCATCTGGACGGACTTATCCGCTGTGGGATGACGTGGACCAGGATCTGATCCTGCGTCGTGGCAACACCTGGGTTGTCCAGGGCGAAGTGCACGTTCTTGCAGGGGTCACCCTGACGGTCGAGGAAGGTGCCACCATTCTGATCAAGAATGGCAAGATCCGCGGCACTAATCTTGACCGCGCTGCCCTCATTTTTGACCCTGGCTCCCGCCTGCGTGCTGATCGCATGACGATCGCTGCAGCCGGGGCAGGGGATCGCCCGGAAAAGCGCGCCGACAATGCTGGGGTGTGGTTTCTTGGCTCGTGGGCGTCGGGAGAAAAGGACGGGATTTCAGTCACGGCCAACCCGCGCGGTCCCGCTTCGTCTTTCATCGCCGAAGAGATTGCGGTTTCTGACCTGGGGCACATGGATCCGGCGCCAACGCCCCGCAGCATGAACCCGTCCGGTGACGACGTGGACGGGATATCCCTGATTGGCCTTGGCATGTCCGAGTGGAAAATCCGACGCGTAGAAAGTAATTTCTCCGGCGACGATGGTTTTGACGTCACCAATTCCAATATTGAAATGGAAGCGCTCACCATCAAAACCCCTTTTGAAGACGCCCTGAACATCAGCAGCAGTCGCGTTCGTGTGACGCGCAAGCTGGACGTCAGCATGAGCCGCAGCCGATTGCCCGACCGCGAGATCTTTGATCTTGAGGTGGATGACGGTCCGTCCCACGTGGTGATCGCAAGGGGTGCCCGCGTTGACTTGAGCGGTCGCTTCGGCGATGAAGTCCAGTTGCGATCAGGCACGTTGCCTCAGCCGGAATTGTGCACGGACGAAGGTCCTTGTCCGTTTTACGAATTCCACGGGACATCCCGCTCCGGGCCAACTTCAATCTTCTCAATTGATCAGGATTGAACGCCTGATTTTGCCGGAGTCACGGCGACGACGTGAGCGTTGTCGCCAAGGAATGCCCGGTGAAAACTTTTTCCATCGTAGATCAGTGCGTTCGGCACGTCCCACGAATCCATGCACATCACGAGCTGGTCTTGATTTCCACCGTTGATCGGTACCGCCCACGGGCGGTGAAAGTGACCGAAGATCAAGTGGTCGACATTTTTGCTGCGCGCAAAGGCTCGCGCATCGCCCAGGATTGCTGCGTCATCAAGGGTCCGGTAGGGGTCACGTGCTCGTGATGCCTTGGCGTGCTGCAAGGCATAAGCATCCATCATCATGCCCGGTACAAAACTGGCCGCCATCAATGTCGGCTTTGCCTTGATCAGGGTCCGGAAAGCGAGGTAGGCGCGGGGTGCGTTGAACAAGTCGCCATGAGTCAGCAGAATGCGCGCTCCTGATTCTGACTGCCAGACGAGTCCGCGCTCATTGATTGTCTCGCAGACCACTTCAACGCCGCGCCAACCGGCGGAACGCAATTCAAACTCGTGGTTGCCCTCAATGAAGACAACCCTCGTACCGGCAGCGGCCAATGCTTCAAGTCGTTCCACAAGCGCCGCAAATTTCCGCCGGAAGTAGGTCTGGTTGCCCAGGTAGAAATCAAAAATGTCGCCCAGCAAGGCAAAGCAAGCTGGCCTTTGCTTGATTGCCGATTCGATTGCCTGGATCAGCAGGACGTATCGCGGATCGTCCTGGGAGCGCAGGTGGATGTCGGAGACTGTGACCAGCTCGGCATTGGCAAACATCAAATCATCCCGTCTTTTTCATCGGATTTCGCGGGCCTTGTGGCAGCGGTAGCCCTGACACGCCTGGCTCCGGGCCGTTCCGGGGGCCGCCGGAACTTCAGGGAATACCGGCAGGACCGACAATAACCCCATGGGAACCATACGGAAATCGATATTTGCGGCCTGGCTTTTATCGGCGGCGTGGGTGCGCCTCGAAGCGAGTCCGTTTTCCCATCAGCGCAACCTGATTCCTGGTCACCGCGCAGCGTCCATGGCGGGGGCCTTCACCGCTGTGGCCGACGATCCATCCGCAGTGCATTGGAACCCGGCTGGCCTGGCCCTGATGGACCGGCCCGAAGTGTCCATGTCCGGTCTGGGTCTTGTCCATTCAGAAACCCGCTACGATGAGACGGTGGATGGCGCGGCATTCGTCGAGCGCACGCAAACTTACACGCCGGGTTTCTTCGGATCTAGCCTGCGCCTTGGCCGGCTGGGCCTTGGTTACGGATTTTCCTCGCTCGACGAGCGCAACGTCAACCAGAACGATTCGTTCGCGGATGTGGAACTGGTCACCGGTGAGACGGTCGACTATTACCGGACCTATCAGGAGAGCTCGAACCTGTCTTCAATCGGTGCTGGTGCCGCCTTCGCCTTCTCAGAAAGTTTTTCCGCAGGTCTTTCGGCGGCCTACTATCGCCGCCAGTCAGCCGTCTCAAACTTCCAGATTGTCACCGCTGCGTCTGGCGCCTTCACAACCCGCAACCTCAAGTTCGAGACCTTGAACGAAGGGTTGCTTGGGACGGTTGGCCTGCTCGTCCGCAGCGGCAAGTTTCGCGCAGGGTTCAGCTACCGCTACCCTTTTGCCCTGAGCGACAATACCTCTGTGTCTGACGTTCTGGCTGACAGCCCGGGCGGCGACAGTGCGCAGGTGCCTGGCTCGGTAAATCGCGTTACTTCGCTCGAGGGAAAGACGCGGGACTTTGACGAACCGGCAGTCCGCACCTACCAGCTGGGTCTGGCCTGGGGTACGCCGGGCGTTGCCTTGCTCGCCGCGGACCTGATCAAGCACGCGCCTGGGGAAGCGGACGGAGCAAGGGGCCTGCAAACCACATACAACTTTTCGGCGGGCTTGGAGGCGGGTTTGGGCGGGATTGTCTTTCGCGGCGGGATCCTGAGTAATTTAAGCCTCTACCCTGCTCCGGCCACCGGTCAGGCCAACCAGCCCACGGCGATCGACTACCGGGGCTACGCCGCCGGGATCGGTTTTACGACAAAAACCAGAGAAGTTTCAGTTGGTTACATCAGGCAGATCGGCTCCGGAACGGCGCAAATGGTGGCCGATTCCCTGGCGATCCAGAACGTCTCCGGCTCGATGGAGAACCTTTTGCTGTCCTCGCGGGTCTTCTTTTAAGCAAAGCGGCTTGCCAAAACCCCCCGGTTTTGATTCCCTTTTGGTCAGTTGAAGGCGGATCTTTCCGCCATTAGTCCATTTTCAGGAGTTTGAGTAATGTCTGCTTCCGTTGAGGAAAAAGTAAAGCAAATCGTGGTGAACCAACTCGGTGTTGAAGAGTCAGCTGTCACCACCAGCGCGAAATTCATTGAAGACCTCGGTGCCGACTCTCTCGACATCGTTGAGCTGGTCATGGCGATGGAAGAAGCCTTCGGCGTGGACATCCCGGATGAAGAAGCTGAGAACATCCGTACGGTGAACGACGCCATTGCCTTTATCAAAAAGACCGAAGAAGCCTGATTGCCAAGATGAAAATCGGACTCTCGGCAGATCATGCCGGCAAAGAATTGAAAGAAATTCTTCTCGGACTGGTGACTGCCATGGGTCACGAGGCGGTAGACTACGGTGTCGCCGTCTCCAATGAGCAATCGGTGGACTACCCCGATTACGCAGCCCTTCTGGCTCATGACATTTCAAATGGCCGTGTCGATGCCGGTGTCGCAGTTTGCGGCAGCGGCATTGGCATGTCCATCACGGCCAACAAGTTTCCGGGAGTACGGGCGGCCGTGGTCTGGGACGAATACAGTGCACGCATGTCGCGCGCGCACAATGACGCAAACATGCTGTGCCTTGGCTCGCGAACGCTCAACGAGCACCGGGCCTCTGACTTCCTGAAGATCTGGCTCGAAACGAAGTTCGAGGGCGGGCGCCACAAGATGCGGCTCGACAAGATCCGGGAGATTGAAAAGAAGAATTTCCGGCCGCGGCAGGGATAATGGTGGCCGGCACATAGCCAGGAAAAGGCAACAACGATGACTCACCGTGAATCACCCTGGTCCATCCTGGAACAGTCCGACCCCGAGATCTTCACCCTGGTGCAAGAAGAACTGGAACGGCAGCGACACGGCCTGGAGTTGATCGCGTCGGAGAACTTCGCATCCCCGGCGGTCCTCTCGGCTGCCGCCAACCCGCTGACCAACAAGTATGCCGAAGGGCTTCCCGGCAAGCGTTACTATGGCGGCTGTGAAGTCGTTGACCAGGTGGAATCGCTGGCAATCAGCCGCGCTTGCCAGCTGTTCGGTGCAAAGCATGCAAACGTGCAGCCGCACTCGGGCGCGCAAGCCAACGCCGGTGTGTACCTTGCGTTGCTGCAACCAGGCGATAAGGTGCTTGGCCTCGACCTTGCCCATGGTGGCCACCTGACTCACGGATCCAAGGTTAATTTTTCCGGGATTTTGTACGAATCGCATTTCTACGGTGTCGATCCCGTCACCGAGCAGATCAACTACGACTCGGTCCGCGCAAAGGCGCTCGAAGTTCGTCCGAAAATGATCCTGGCCGGCGCCAGCGCCTATTCGCGGGTGATTGATTTCGCCCGTTTCCGTGCGATTGCCGATGAAGTTGGCGCTTTCCTGATGGTGGATATGGCCCACATCGCCGGGCTCGTCGCGGCGGGCGTCCATCCAAGCCCTGTGCCTCACGCCCATGTCGTGACAACGACCACCCACAAGACTCTGCGCGGTCCGCGTGGCGGACTTATCTTGACCAATGATGATGAGCTGGCCGTCAAGTTCAACAAGGCGATGTTCCCGGGTATCCAGGGTGGACCGCTTGAGCACATCATTGTGGCGAAGGCAGTTTGTTTTCGCGAGGCTCTCAAGCCGGAATTCAAGGGCTATCAGCAGGCGGTCGTCGCCAATGCAGCGGCTCTTGCCCGTGAGCTGATGAATCAGGATTTCAAGATTGTTTCCGGTGGTACGGAAAACCACCTTCTCTTGATCGATTTATCCCCGACCGCGGTCAGCGGCAAGCAGCTTGAAGAGGCGCTTGGCAAAGCAGCCATCACGGTAAACAAAAATACCGTTCCAAACGAGAAACGTTCCCCGTTTGTCACCAGCGGTGTCCGCATGGGGACGCCTGCCGTGACGACACGCGGATTTGGTGTGGACGAAATGAAAATGATCGCGCGGTTTACCCGGACCGCATTTGAACATGTGAAAAACGACGAGAAGCTGGCGCTCCTTCGCCGCGAGGTGGTCGAGCTGTCGAAGCGGTACCCCCTGTACAAGATTTGGGCTTGACGAAGCCAGACTGGGAACCTGAAATTGAAGTGTCCACAGTGCACATTTGAAGACACGAAGGTGCTCGAAAGCCGTCTTTCGCACGAGGGGCGGAGTGTTCGCCGGCGCCGCTCCTGCGTCCAGTGCAATTACCGCTTCACGACCTACGAAAAAGAAGAAGAATTCAGCTTCCAGATACTGAAAAAAGACGGGCGCGCGGAGCCGTATCAAAGGCTCAAGGCCTTGAAGTCCCTGCAGATTGCCTGCAGTAAGCGGCCGATCACCCTCGATCAGATCGAGGAGATGCTGGATCGCCTTGAGCGCGCAATTCAAGAGCTTGGTGAGAGGACTGTCTCCAGCCAGATGCTGGGCGACATGATCATGCAAAAACTCCACAGCCTGGACAAGGTGGCTTACGTCCGCTTTGCCTCGGTTTACAAAGACTTCAAGGATCCCGATGAGTTCCTTGTCGAACTGAAGGGTCTGAGCGAGAAATGTTCACAGGACTGATTGAGCGCACCGGCACCGTTTTTGCGGTGAATCCTGCCGCGGGTGGCGCTCCTGCGCGCTTGTGGGTTGAAGTGGGTGAGGGTTTTCCCGCCGCCCATGGGGACAGCATCGCGGTGAATGGTTGCTGCCTCACAGTTGTGGCGCAGCGTGACAACCAGTACGCATTTGATGTTTCAAGTGAGACGCTGGCCTGCACGACATTTGGCGTGATGCTCTCCACCGCAATCTTTAACGGGAGCAAAATCAATCTTGAGCGCGCCTTGCGTGCAGGTGATCGCCTGGGTGGTCATCTTGTTTCTGGACACGTCGACGGAACCGCCAAGGTTTTGGCATTGGACAGCAATGCGACCGGCTGGCTTTTTCGGATCGAGATATCCAGGTCGATGGCGCGTCTGGTCATTCCCAAGGGTTCGATCTGTGTTGACGGAGTCAGCCTTACGGTCAATGCGATCAAGGATTTTGCCGCTCACTCGGTCGTCGAGATGATGTTGATCCCCACGACGCTGCAACTCACCAACCTTGCAGCAAGAAACCCAGGCGATTTGGTGAATGTCGAACTCGACATGATGGCCAAATTTGCTGCGCGACAGCAAGAGACGCGCGACTGGGCATGAGTTTCCTATAAAAATTGATGATGGTGTGGGCAGCCTCCGCCCATCGCATCTGCGATTCTGCTCTTGATAAAATCAAGGATGCGGTGCTCATCCGGATGTTCTTTCCGGGTGAATCTTAAAAACAGGGGGTTCTCATGTGGTTCGTTGATGGCGTGCGTCGGCGTTTCTGTTTCACGACAATGATGGTTGCCGGATCCATCGCCGGGTGCGGTGGTGTCTCGCAGTCTTCGCTCAAGGGGCTGGCCCACAGCCGCGATGGCCGCAATGTTGCGGTGCTCATTGGTGCGCCAAACGGACTCCCGGGTGTTCCAACCGACATTCGCGAGCTCGACGCTCTCTTCAAGAATACATCGCTGGACCTGGGATTTGATGAAGTTGTGAAAGACGACACGGCGAACACCGATGAGATTTTTGAGGTCTCTGCCGACGCATCGCGTGATGCAGATACCCTGTTCTGGTATTTCTCTGGTCACGGCAATACCGGGATCCTGCTTGCCGAAGACCGCTCGTTCACATTCTCGGAAGTTGCGAACGCCGTCATGGCTGCGCGCGAAGGACGTCCGTTGGAGCGCCTCGTCGTCATGCTTGACTCCTGCTATAGCGGATCTTTTGTTGATGGCCGCACGCCGATCATCCCGAGCAGCCAGGTTGATGGAGTGCGCAGCAAGTGCGTGCCGATGACCGGCACAATGAACACCATGGAAGATGCCATGGCAGAGATCGGGCAGTTCGAGGGAACCCTGTTCAAGCAAGCCTACGTGATGGCCTCTTCGACCAAAAACGAGACGTCCGCTGACCTTGGCCGGTCCAAGGGCGGGGCCTTTACCTGGTCTCTGCGTGGCGTCATTGAGCGCTTCAGCGAGTCCAACCGCGATGCATCCATCCTGGAAGTTTCCCAAGAAACCCGCAGGGATACAGATGAAATCGGTGGCCACACCCCGGTTTGGCGTGCTTTCCCGTCGACTCAGATCCTGGGCGAGAAGTTCTTCCTTTACGAGTGATGAAATCAGTTTTGTTGAATCAGTGAGGATAAAATGAGCATAAAAGCGGCTCGTTCGGTTATTCCGGCATTATGTGCGCTCACGTCCTTTGCTTTTGCTGAGTCCGCAAGGGGCGAAGGATCGCCCGTTGTTCCGGGAAACCCCTCACAAGCCAACGGAGACTCCGGGTCTTCCGCATCAGCTGCAGAAAACAGGACTTTTTGCATCGATCCATCTTTTGGGGCAAAAGATTCGAATCGCCGCATGGGCCTGCAGTTGTTACGGAGGCCTCCGGAGAGGGTGATGGCTGTTGGGCCAGACGGCAGTATTTTCATCACGGGAAACCTTTTGGTGGATCCCAAAAGTAGAAAAAGACGGACTGGCCTTTTCAGTGTTCAGAAGTTCAATTCCGACGGTCGACCGGATCCCACTTTCGCATCCAATGGGGAATCCTTGGTCAAGCCCAACACAGGCGGTGCAGGTATCATTCCCAGGTACCTGCATCTGATGCCTGATGGTGGTGTGATCTCGGGGGGCCTGGCAGGGTACATGGCCTTCGTCCCGATGGTAAATAAGTATAAGTCGGATGGTTCATTCGACCCTGATTTCGGCAAGAGGGTCAAAAAACAGGCCGATGTACCTGGTTATGCCTATGATGCGACACCAGGTGGACCCGCCTGTTTAAGCCTTGGGTTGACGGATTTCAATGAGACCGGCCCTTTTGCACACTTGATCGCCGGTCGTGGCGGGCAGTTTTTCTTCGCGGGAAGATCACCAGTACAAACTGGCAAGAAGCGCCGTCCTGAAGAAACATGGCTCCCCGTCATCCGCAAATTCACAGCTGAGGGTTTACTGGACAGGTCGTTTGGGAAAGCTGGAACCGTCCAGCTGCAGCGTTCAGACAATCTGTTCGACTTCACTGTGCTGGATGACGGGCGTTCGGCGATTTTGATGAACCAGCAGGATCACGATTCCGGGGTTCAAGGTGGTCTGCTGGTCAAGCGCCTGCTTGAATCAGGAAAAGTCGATTCAACTTGGCGCGGCGTGGACTTGAGTCCGTTGATTGCCAAGTCTGTGATGGCATTTCTTAAATCCACCGACGGAGTCGATGTTCAAATCAGCAGCCGGGTCATCAATCATGCGCAATTCATTGGGGCTCGGGATGGTGGCGTTTTCGTCGGTGGTGAATCGGAAGGGTATGTATTCGTCATCCGCGTTTCCGCGAGTGGTGAGATTGACGAATCATGGGGCCAGCAAGGAATTGTACTTTGGAGAGAGTCTCAATATGCGTGGCGGGAATCAAAATCTTTTGCCGCTTTTGCACTGATGCCTCGAGGCGAAATCGTCGCTTACGACAACAACGACATTTTTTCATTGATCGATCCCGCTGGTCGAAAAAGGGAGTCGGGCCCGATCGAGGTGGGGTCAGGGGGATACATGCCCGGAGGGCTGCAGATCGTCCCGCAAGGAGAGAACTCCCTGATCCTGCTGGGTGGCTTCGATAGGGGCGATGATGTTCGGCTTGACCGGATCCGGCTTGATGCCACCTGCCCACAGCAGAAGAATCCGTGAGCCTGTATCGCCGGAGGAATATCATAAATTATGCATTAATATCGGCTTGTTATTATGATTTCCACCAGATCTGTCCAGTAACGATTCCGATGGAGTTTCTTGGCTGTCCTTTGTCCCCGGAATCCGTTGGAAACTTCGTCCTTTACGAATGATCGTTCCGGGCTGTAGAAGCCTGATGGCACAGGCTAAAAGCCACATTCCGGAACCTTACCCATGAGCAGCGAATCACAAGAAAGAGCCGTCACCAGGGTCTTGCACGCGATCGACGCAATGCGCGCCGGCGAGATGGTGATCATGGTCGACGATGAAGACCGTGAAAACGAGGGCGACCTGGTTTTTGCCGCTGAATTCGTTACTCCCGAAAAAATCAACTTCATGGTGCGCGAGGCCCGCGGCCTGGTCTGCCTTTCGCTTGCGCCCGAGATCATCGACCGTTTGAAGCTTCCGATGATGAGCGACGCCGGCAAGCAGGGTTGCACCAAGTCCACAGCTTTCACCGTGTCGATCGAAGCGCGCGAAGGAGTCTCCACCGGTATCAGTGCAGCTGACCGCGCACAGACCATCCGCGTCGCCATCGACGACAAGACGACGCCTGATGACATTGTCGTTCCCGGGCACGTATTCCCTCTAAAGTCCAAGCGCGGCGGCGTCCTGGAACGCTCTGGACATACGGAAGGGTCGATCGACCTGGCGCGCCTCTCGGGCCTCAAACCCGCGGCTGTCATTTGTGAAATCATGAAAGACGACGGCACCATGGCGCGGATGCCCGACCTTGAGGAATTCGCAAAACGTCACAAAATGGCCGTTGTTTCCATTGCCGACCTGATTGAGTTTCGTCTGCTCAGGGACTCCCTCGTTGAACAGATTGCCCACAGCCCGATGACCACGCCCAAGGGCGTTTTCGACGCTTACTGCTTCAGAAATCACGTCGACGGATCGCAGCATTTCGCGCTGGTTAAAGGTGGGCCGTTTCAAGCCGATCAGATAGTCGACGTTCGCGTGCACAGGCAGAGGCCCTTGCTTGACGTATTCACCGGTTCGGGTGGTGGGCGGCACCTGGTGGACTATGGCCTTGACCTGCTTGCGAGTACGCCCACGAGTGTGTTGCTGTACTTGTCTCATCCGGGGGGCAACCAGGCATTTGAGGACGACGTCCTGGATGGCGATGCGGAACGGGGCCCGGTCAGCACGCGCTGGCGTGCGATGGATCCAAGGCTTTACGGGATCGGGGCGCAGATACTACGCCAACTGGGAGTGCGGAGGATGCGGACCCATCTTTCGACGCAGCGTTCGTTGAAGGGGCTTTCCGGGTTCGGACTTGAGATTGTCGATTCGGTTGTGATTTCGGGGTGAACATGGACAAGAAGATCCTCATCATTGTGGCGCGCTTCAACGACATGATCACCAGGTCGCTCCTGGCTGGTGCTACGGATGCTTTCCGTGACGCCGGTTATGCAGATGACAAGATCCAGACGGTGTGGGTGCCAGGAAGCTTCGAGATCCCCGTTGTGGCGGCCAAGGCTGCAAGGTCAGGCAAATACGCTGCAGTGGTCACCCTTGGTGCAGTCATCCGCGGTGAAACCCCGCACTTTGATTTTGTCGCCGGACAGGCGGCAAGTGGCCTGATGAGCATCGGTTTGGAGACGGGAATCCCCGTCATTTTTGGCATCCTGACCACGGATACGATTGAGCAGGCATTGGCTCGCAGTGGGATCAAGGGTGGAAACAAGGGGCGTGATGCAGCCCAGGCGGCCATCGAAATGATCAAGGTCCTCGGCAGCATCGATGGCGGGCGGAAGGCATGACCACCAATCCAAATTCCGTCGCCCGAGATTTTGCGCTGCAGTTTCTCTACCAGTGCGAATCCGAAAAGCTTTATTACTTCAGTCCATCCCACTTCGATATTTTTACGGGCAATTTCAATGTGCCCCTGTCATCCCTCAACGTGATGCGTGACCTGGTCAAGGCGACCCTCGACAAGCGCGAGGTGAACGACCCCGTCATTGAAGCCAACTCCAAGAACTGGAAGCTATCGCGCCTTGCCGTGACCGATCGTGCGGTGCTGCGCATGGCTCTTGCGGAGTTGCAGTCCATGGAGACGCCGGTGAAGGTTGTTTTGAATGAGGCTGTCGAGCTGGCAAAGCGTTACGGCAACGAGCAATCGGGCGCCTTCGTGAACGGGGTTCTTGATGCGATCATCAAGGCCGGAAGCCTGCCCAAGCCCTGAACCAATTGAAATTATTAAACTTTATTTTTTTGTTTTCTCTGACTCACCAAGAAGACAGTCCCATATGCTGTCTGCGGGCTTGATAGGGTAGAATCTAATCAGAATTACCTTGTCGGGAAGCGCAAGACGCTTCGGGAGTTGATGATGAACTTGAATCCCTCCGCGGACTTGAGCAGCACCCGTGAAGAGCTTCCGGGCATGGCCGACCCGTCTGTCATGCCCACGGCGGTTGACGGTCTGAAAAATCATGTTCGCGAAGACCACATGCAGATCAACATAAAGAACTCCGAGACCCGCGCCATCACGGCTGGCGGTGATCCCAACCTTGGGATTCCGGATCGCAGGATGGTGAGCCTCCACATTTCGACTGGTGCAACGGTCAATGAGTGTCCGTTTTGGATCGGTATCGCATCTGCTGGTGAGATTTCGCCCCCTAGCCTGCTGAATCATGCTGCGATGGAAGATCTGTTCAGCGAGGCCGCTGTTCGCGGCATCTCCGATCACGATTCGGTGATGCTTACCGACACCGTCAGTAATCCGGCCCGTTACGTTTTTCTGATGCCCCGCCCAACCCGGGACTTCAGGGAGACAAGTGCGTGGATTGCCTCCATGGTGGCAACCGTCCGGGCCTGGTCCCCTGAATCCGCCGGATTTTACATCGCTCCTGAGGTGATGGTTGCGGACGAATCTCATGAGATCCTTGCCCGCGTCTTGCACGAACTGATTGCCACCATGCCTGGAACGACATCGTTTCATTTGTTGGTCGGTCGCCACAGTTTCAACGGGGTGCTGAACACGGCGCTGAGGCTCAAGTCCGAGCTTGAAGGCGACGAACTTAACGTTTTCGTCTACCACTGAAGCTTTCTCAGATGCGAATGGCGGCTCTGGGTATCCTTGGCGCATTGATGCTTTGGACTCTGTCCCTGGCCTTCTATCCAAATTCCGATGGGTCGATTGCCACGCAGATCCCCGGTGTGTGGGGTGACTGGTCCTTGCACGCGGCTCATGCATGGTGGTTTGCCGAACAGCCCCCAAGTGCGTGGCTGGATGTAAGACTTCTTCGTCATGACTTGCCCATGGCTTATCCGCCTCTGATCAATTGGTTTTCGGGAATGCTGCTCAAGACGGGCGCAAGTTTTTATCTTGCAATGATATGCCCGGTTTTCCTCTTTTCGATGCTTCTCGTCTGGGGATTGATGCGCCTGAATGGCTTCGTGATCAGCGAGGTCTTTCCTTCCAGTGTTCCCCCTTCGACGAGAAACGTCTCGGTGGCCGCATTTCTGACGTGTCTGGTGGTTCTTGTTGGTGGTGGCTCGCGCATTTTTGCGGGTTTGATCGAGTATGTGATGTTGCCTGCACACTCGCGATGGCCGTTGATGGACACAATTATTAGCGCTGCTCGGGGTGGAATCCTGTCGGACCCCCTGAACCAGGCATGGTTGTCATCTTTGCACGCGCAGCTTATTCCGCAGCGTACGTTCATGGCGGGGCTTTCCCTTGGGGTGGTTCTTGTCTATGAGATCCTCCAGCCGCAACCCAGGCAGAAATTGCTGCTTCCGCTGTTGCCTCTCCTTGCCCTCGCCCACACTTATTCCTGGCTTGTTGTGCTGCTCGTCATTGGTGTCACAATGACGATGGAAGCACTACGCCCTGCGCGCAAGACAGAAAAACATAGTCAGAGAATCGTCACCGTAATCCGTAAATGGCTGAAAATAGCGGGTCCAGGGACCTTGCTTTCTGTCCTGGTATTTCTTCTGGTCATGCCGTCTACCATGAGCAAGGTTTCCGGATTCGGCTGGTCGCCAGGCTGGATGGCGGTCGATGCCGCGCAGAATCCGTTTTTCTTCTGGATCGTAAACTGGAATGTGTTTCTTCCTCTTGCGTTGGTTGCAGCCGTAACTTCCCGCGAGGTGCGTGGGCATCCCTTGTTTGTCTCTGGCGCCATACTTTTTCTGGCCATGAACCTCTTCCGTTTGCAGCCATGGGTGTGGGATAACTCAAAGTTTCTGTTGTGGGCGATGTTGCTGATGGCGGGGCCTCTTGCCGGGTGGATGCTAAAGCAAGTCACTTCAGTACCCAGGCGCTGGCGTGACAAGGCATTTGCCGGAGTCGCGCTGTCCCTTTTGCTGGTCGACGGCCTGGTTATCATTTCTGGTGACCTGTTCGCCCCCCGCCAACAGATGGAGATATGGTCCGTGTCGGATCAGGTGATGGGGGCCTGGGCACGTCAACACCTTCCCAGGGAGGCGTTGATTCTTTCTCCGTCGCCTGAGGATCATCGTTACTGGGCATTTACACTTACCGGTCGCAGGAACGTACAGGCCTATTCGGGATGGATGTGGACCCATGGATTGCCCTATGAGCCAACACGCTCTTTGATGAAGAACATGCTGGAGAACCCGTCCGCGAACCTTGAGGCGATCCATACCACCGGAATCACACACATCGCCGTGCCTGAATCTGGCGGAAGCTGGAGGATTGATCACGGTGGTTTGGCCCAGTCATTTAAGACCCTGATCAAAGTGGATGGCCAGGCGGTGTTCGGCGTCACCGATGGGAAATCGGAAACGTCTGTTCCGAAGACGCCCTGACGCCGCCGGGATCCTTGTCATTTCCGCATTTTTTTTCGATTTCTTAAAAAATTCTTAAAGCCCCTAACCCACCAGCATTTCGAATATTTTTACCGTTGAGCCAGTAACCGCCGGGAATCTGGCTGCCGACCCGTTGTCAACCTTTCCGTTTTGCCTCCGAAACCCACCATGGGAGAGAAGGAGGAACTCTGGTCATGAAAATTCAGGGAACAGGATCCTTCCCGGTGTCGCCACAAGGTCCTGCCGTAGGGCAGGGCGGCGGTGTCGACATGGGTATCGTCGACAAGATCATGGAGGCACCGCGCGCAGCGGTCGAGGGGCTGTCTGGCAAGCGCGAGGCATTGGTCCGTGAGAAGAATAACTATTCCGCCATCAGCTCAGCCCTTGGCGAGCTTGGCGCCCACCTGGATGGGATTAAAGTCCCGGAGAAATTCCAGCGCCTCAAAGTCGAGTCGTCCCATCCGGATGTGATCGGTGCTGAATTACTCGACGGTGCGCGAAACTTGAAGCCTGGACAGTTCAATTTCGAGGTCAGTGAACTGGCGGGCGCGGCAAAATTTCTGGAACAAGGTTTCCGGGATGTGAACGACAAGGTCGGTTTTGGCTTCATGGCAATCGAACGCGGTGACGGACAGCCGGACCTGGATATTACGATCGACCCTGGCGAGTCGCTCAAGGACGTCGCAGACAAGATCAACAACACAGGCGGTGGAGTCCAGGCTTCGATCATCAATACCGGGCTGGGTGAGGATCCTTTCCGGTTGCTTGTCCGCAGCGAAAAGACAGGGGAAGCAGCCCGCATCAAGATCGACCCAGACACCACCTTTCTGGATTTCAAAGAGCTGAAAAAAGCAAAAGACCTGGCGATGAAATTTGAGGATGTCGATGTCTCGCGTCCAGGCAACAGCTTTTCTGACTTGATCGACGGTGTGAAGCTTACGGCAAAGAAAGCAATGCCCGGCACACAAGTCCAGTTGAACATCAGCCAGGACATTGATGCCACCACCACGGGTGTGAAGGACTTCGTCGACAAGTACAACAATGCGTTTTCAACCCTTTCCAGCCAGCTGGTGCCGAAGGAGGGTGAGCGTCAGGTTGCGGGTACGGCTTCGACCGTACGCCAGGCAATGCGTACGCTGCAATCAGAGGTCAGCGGTGGGAAGGTCGCCGCAGGTCCGGGTGGCATGTCTCTGGCCGAAGCAGGCGTGACGACCAATGCGAAGACGGGGCTTCTTGAGATAAACGAAGACAAACTGAGGAAAGCCCTGGCCAAGGATTACGAGGGTGTCGCAAGCATCTTTGCCAGCAATGGTGACGGAAAAGGAATCGCCGAGAAATTGGGCGATGCCATCAAGAGCCTTCAAGACCGCCAAAGCGGTGTACTGACCCTGCGCCAGAAAACCATGGACGAGCAGATTCGCCGCCAGGATCAGACGATCGAGCGTCAGCAGCGGGCTCTTGAGGAAAAGCAGCAGCGCTTGCAAAAGACGTTCTCTGACCTGAATGGCAAGATGCAAATGATGGACTCCCAGCAGCAGCAGATGGCTGCCCGTCTTGGGAGCTGATTGAAGAAAATATTTTTCTGTAGGTAGACATATGACGTCCCTCAATGACAAGGCGAATAACCTTGGGCGCGACCACGCCGCTGACGCGATCCGGCGGGTTGTCTCCATCTTTTGTCAGCGTTGCGCCTCTGCGCAGGATGCACTCGCGATCGACGACTGGGAGAAGTTTGACGAGATGTTTCAGTTGCAGCGTGTGGCATGGCTCAACCTGAATGCTCTTGTGGACAAATTCGAGTCCGTGTTTGGTCTTTCGTCTTGTAAATCAGAGGTCCGTTTCTGGCTCCAGCCGTGCAAGTCAGCCTCGGACTCGCTGCGCGCAGAGATTGCCGCGAAACTTGCGAAGGTGGAGGCCGAAGGCCGCGCCGGGGCTCGCTTGAAGCGCCATTTGTCTGCTTTCCAGGCAGGTTCAGGCCGGACGGAAAACTTTCTCAAGGGCGCCTGAAATCAATCAATAAATCAAGGATGCTGGCTCAGGACCTTGAAATGGAAGACAGCGAAGGCTGCCTCTTCGTCTGATTGACTGTTGGCTTTGCTGGTTTTTTCAGACCAGTCTTTCTTGAGCTGGTCGCGTGGAATCTCGCGATCGATTTTTGGCAGGTAAATCGCCTCATTCAAGTCGCTGATGACGGGAATTTGTGACGGCCAGAGCAAAATGTCTGGTTCGCCCGGATTTTCCTTACCCGTCGTTACATAACGAGCCAGCCGGGCCACACCGGTTTGTCCGACGGTCCTTTTGATTGTCATGCCGGAGGCTGGCTTTGGTTTCCCAGCCGCCAGGGCTCTCTCAACCATTCCTCCACTCAGCAAAAGTGCGATGTGCGATTGCAGGCGCGCCGCTGAATCAAGGTTTTTTGACTCCACATTGGCCAGGTGGTCGTCCCGCGTCCCGTGCCGCGACATCTCTTTGTTGCCGTGGTCGCTCGCCAGAACCAGGATCATTTGATCCCAGAATCCGGAGGCCTTTGCGGCTTCAACAAACCTGCCAATCGCCGCATCGGTGTAGGCCGTCGTCCGCCACATCCTTGTGTTCTGTCCGGCAGGTGCATTGATGTCCTGAATCCACCGGGGTGCGTCGCCGGGAAGTTCCCATGGGATGTGGTTGGTCACGGTCAGGATGAACGGCACAACGAACTTGATATCGGCTTTCTTGCGGGCAAGGTCGATTTCCTGTGCCGATCTCTCTGCGAGGGCAAGGTCACTCAAACCCCAGCTGCTCCCTGGAGTCTGGGGCGGAAAATCCTCCTGCGAAACAATCGCATCGACGCCGTGCTTGCGCCAGAAGCTGGCTTGATTATCGAACTTCGCTTCGCCGTTGTGAATCCACATTGGAAGGCCGCCAAGGGGGCGGATCTGCGCCGGCAGGCAATCAACCCTTAAATCGGCACGCACCCGCATCAGCGAAGTGTAAAGACCCGACTGGTACCCGCACCAAAGCGCCTCCTGTCCCGAACATGTGACGGTTCCGGTGCTGAAGGCTTCAAGGAATAATATTCCGTTGCTGGCCAGCTGGTTGAAGTGGGGTGTCAGGGCAGAGGCTGCTCCGTCTTCGCGGTTTTTGTCGCCGCTGTTGGCGTAGATGTCGATCTCCGAGGGGCGGAATGTTTCCAGCGCCATGATGGCGAAAACAGGTTTTTTTCCGCTGGCAAGGGCCTCTGTGAAAAGACGCCTCAAGCTCTCACGGAGCTGCACTGCCGCTTCGTCATTTGAACCGGTTTTCATTGCTGAATTGGTCAAGGCCTCGTACGCCCGGCGCTCGCTGTCATGCGGAGGTGGGATGTCGATGCCACGGAAGTAATCGATGACGAGTTTTTCAAGGGTGTGGAACTGAAGCGTTCCAGGGACGAACCACTGGACGCGATAACGAATTTGAAAGGCGTGGGCAGCCAAGGCAAAAAGCAGGAAGCCGGTGATGGCAAGACTGCCGCCAAGCAGTCCTTTCGTGGCCGGCGGAAGTTTCAAGATTTTGTCTCTGGCGCGCAGCGCACAAATGAAAGCGACCAAGCCAATGCCCAGGTTTGCTCCCACCATCGGTGACAAGACGGTCGTCTGGCTGGAAGCAATAAATTGGGGGTCAAGCAGGTATCGCATGTGAAACACGAGCACGGGCGTCCGGTAGAACTCAACGTAGCTATGGTGCGCGGCCAGAAGCAGCGTCATCGCCAGAAACGTGCTCCACTGGGCCCACCGGAAAATACGGGCAGGCAATACCAATGCAGCGACCATGGCAACGGTCGCCATCAAGGATCCGATCCACAGGTCGCTTGCAACGCCGACCAGGGCGCACTGGATTGCGTGAAGCATCGTCATGTCGGCCAGCCCGGCCGTGAGCAGTGAAAATATGGTCGCACGGTGGCCAAGGAAAAGGATCAGACAGAAAAGCAGGCTCTGCCAGAATGCGGCGAAAGCAATCCTGCTGCCACGAGGTTGACGGTGGTTGGATGGACGCGCGTTCATTTGACCGGGAAGACTAGCAGTGAAGGGGGCTGGTGGCGAAGGGGAGAATCGAACTCCCGACCTGTGGGTTATGAATCCACCGCTCTAACCATCTGAGCTACCTCGCCGCCCACTTGCGGCGTTGCGGACGCAACATCGCAAGCGGTTGGATTAAGGCGCGGTTGCACAAATGTCAAGGGTCATGAAGCCTGGGCCGGCCTAGGCTGCAGGGCGCCGTGCAAGGCGCGGTTCAGAGGCGGCTTTGATGGCCTCTTTTTGAGCCTTCGACAGGGTTGAAAAGTTCAATGCTTTATAGATGTTACAGTGACCGCAGGCGGCTCTAAGAACCAGGTCTGCACCGACCAGACTGACCAGGCGGTTGGTGAGCCCCGGGCGACGCAGTCCAAGGAGCACCAGCGCCGACCCCAGGACTCCGCTGGCGACCCGGTCGACGTTGCCGACATTGACGCTGGCCTTGCGCAGGGCCCGGTCCTCGGCCATCCGGTCGGCCACGCGATGCTGGATGGTTTGTGCGGTTTCAATCGTGCTGTGCTTGAGTTGTTCGTAGTTCATGGGTCCTCCTGGCGTTGAGTCATTCGAAGGGCGATCGCCTGACCGCCCCCACGTGAGCAAAGCAATGAGGATGCCACCCGGAAGTTTGTAGTCCCCGCCCTGTTTGCCTGATAAAACCTAGGCGTTGTTACATTTGGTGGAGGTTCTTCTGATGAGTCATACGGTGATTGTTTACGCTGGTCGCACCCCGGTTGGGAAAATGGGTGGTGCGTTTGCAGGGTTGGCGGCTTCCCGTCTGGGTGCAACCCTCGTGAAGGACGCTCTCGCTAAAACCAGGATCGATCCCGCATCCGTTGATGAAATCATCATGGGCAACGTCCTGACCGCTGGCGTAGGCCAGGCACCCGCCCGTCAGGCGGCAATTTTCGGCGGTTTGCCGAAATCGGTGTGTGCGACCACCATCAACCGGGTTTGTGGCAGTGGCTTGAAGTCGGTCATGATGGCTGATCAGGCGATTCGTCTGGGTGATGCCAAGGTGGTTTTCGCGGGGGGCCAGGAAAACATGACCTTGGCGCCGCATTTGCTCATGAATTCCCGTGCTGGATACAAGTTTGGTGCGATTGAGGCCAAAGACCACATGCAGTGGGATGGTCTGTGGGATCCTTACGGCAATGTCGCCATGGGCAACTGTGGTGAACTTTGCGCCAAGGAGTACAAGTTCTCCCGTGAGGAGCAGGACAAGTTCGCGCTGGAAAGCTATGCCCGTGCCCGTAACGCGTGGGAGAGCGGGCACTTCAAGAACGAAATCGTCGCCGTCGAAGTCCCGGGCAGGAAGGGGCCGGTCATCGTCGACAAGGACGAAGAGCCATTCTCTGTCGATCTGGCCAAGCTGCCTGAGTTGCGACCTGCATTCGACAAGTCTGGCACAATCACAGCGGGCAATGCTTCTTCGATCAATGATGGCGCGGCCCTGGTCGTCGCCTGCAGCGAAGAGAAGGCAAAGCAACTCGGACTGAAACCTCTCGTTCGCATTGTTGCCCAGGCGTCTCACGCCCAGGATCCATCCTGGTTTACGACTGCCCCGGTGGAGTGCATCCGCAAGGTTCTGCACAAGGCCAAGCTGTCGGCCAGCGATATTGACCTTTACGAAATCAATGAGGCTTTCTCGGTGGTTCCGATGGCTGCCATGCGCGACCTGGAAATCCCACACGACAAGGTAAACATCCACGGTGGTGCAGTCGCCATTGGCCATCCGATCGGGGCCAGCGGCACCAGGGTCCTTGTGACCTTGATCCATGCATTGAAGGCCGCCGGAAAACGCCGTGGTTTGGCCACCTTGTGCATTGGTGGTGGCGAGGCCAGCGCGGTCATTGTAGAAGTCGCATAAACGGGCGGGTAATTTTCCGCCGATACCCCTCAAGCTTTATCCCCGATTGCCGAAAAAGAAGGCAATTGGGGGGTTTTTTTTGGGTAACGAAACCAGAAAATTGATCGCGGAAAACCTTATGGATGTCCGGGTCCGGATTACCGTCGAGGTTGGGCAAACCCGCATGCCTATCGCAGACATCCTGAAGATCCGCCCAGGTGAAATGATCGGCCTTGGTGCTGACCAGAAGGAGCCTTTAAAGGTCTATGTGAATGACAAGCTGTTCGCATTTGGCGAAGTCATCGAAGCCAACGGCAAGTATGCTGTGCGAATCGTCACGGTTATTGGTCGCGTTGATGCGGAAAGTGAGAAGGCAGCGCCTGACACCGCCAGCAGGGGTCGGCGTTCCGCCTGACGCAAAAGTCTGCGCCGCTATTTTTTCAAATCAAATCTGAGCTTTTTTTCCACCATCTTGAGCGCCCGGTAATCAACTGTACCAAGCGATTTCAGGCTTTTTACCAGTTGTCCGGGAGCCGGTGCCTTGGTTTTCTTCAACTTGAGCAATCGGTTGCGCGCAATGTCAGAAGTTTTTGGCGTCTCAATCTCAAGCTTTTTGCCGGATTTCTGGGCTTCGCGGGCTCTTTGCTGAAACCCGCTGATCTTGGCCATGAGTCGCTCGCCGAGCTTTTCCGCTGCATCCTTGTCAATGCTGGATACGGCATTGATGGCAGCATCCAGGTCACCCTTGCGGGCCAGGGCAAGAGCAAGGTTGTAGGTGACAAACGGGGCGAACGAACCTTTTCCGTCGCTACCAGCATCCTTGTCGGGATTGGCGGCGAGTGCCTCGCGGTAGAGTTCAATCCCTTTATCGGGATCACCCTTCCAGGCCATCACTACGGCGCGGTTGTTAAGGTGAGCCACAATGTTCATCAGGTCATTCAGTTGGTCCATCATGGCACGCGCTTCATCCGGGTTGCCTTTTTCCAGGGCAACCATTGCCTGAGTTTCGATCACCTTGGGGTTTGTCGCATCGATGGAGGCAGCCTCCGAGGTTCGTTCGGTGGCTTTTTCCAGGTCACCCCGGTGCAGCTCGACTTCTGCAAGGTTGGTCAGCCGGTGCAAGTTGATCGGGACTTCTTTGTTCGCTTTTTCTAGCCACTCCGCAGAGCTGTCAAAATCGCCCAGGGCAAAAGTTATCTTGCCTAAAAGGTTGTAGAAATAGGTCCCCTTTGCACCCATGGCGGAGGCTTCCTGTGCGGCGCCGTAGGCTTCTTCCAGTTTTGCTTCCGCCAGCAGGATTTCAGCCGTCATCAGTTTTCTTTGGGCTCCCGGAATCAACATCTTTTGGGCCGCGGCTTCCCAAAGGGTCTTTGCGCCTTCGGTGTCTCCCTTGCGCAGCATGGAGCGGACCTTGCGCATGAGTCCCCTGAAGGTTGATGGCAGGTTCTCTTCTTTGACGGCAAGGCGGATGTTGTTTTCCAGGGATTCAAGTGACAGCGGCTTTTGGATCAGGACGGCAGAACCAAGCTCCTCCATCAGCCCCTTGTCTTGTGGCCCCAGTTGCGCACTCGAAATGATCACGAGGGTGTCTTGCCAGCCCTCCTGGTGGATCCGCTGAAGCAGAGCCATCCCTGAAAGCTTGGGTAGTTTCCACTCACTGATGACGATTGTGCCGGCATGGTTCCCTTTAAGAAAATCCCACGCGGCCTCGCCATCATCAAATTCCTGGATCTCTTTTATGCCAAGGGTCAAGCACGCCTTGCGCAGGTGGTTGCGGACGGCGGTGTCCGGGTCAACGATCACACCGCGTGCGATACCAAAAGAGGACAGGAGTGACTCATTGGATGAGGCCAGGGCGGCTATGTCGTCATCACTGAAGACACGAGTCCGGTCCCGTTCCGCAATCTCGCCAAGCCTGCTGGCCAGGCGCTTGTCCGCCCATACGGCGCGCATCGCGTAACGGCGTGCTCCGTCTGCGTCCATGTTGAGTGCCAGTGCATCGGCGTAATCCAGTAGAAGTTCCGGGTCCTCGGGCCTCAACTCGACTATCGATGCCGTCAAATGCAGCAGGGCTTCGTAGCTGTCGGTGGCGCGCAGGTACTTTCTTGCCCAGGCCAGCGAAACGAAATCTTGGCTGTAATCGAAGCGCGCGGCAGCTTCCATGACCGCCCTGATTTCTTCTGCGATTGTGACGCCCTGAGAAAATGACGAAGACAAGTGCCAGGATAGAAGTCCATTGTCAAAAGCCAAGGGCAGGGTGAAGTACTCTTCGTTTGAGACGATCGCACTCCAGAAGACTCCGGTCAGCTGGGGCGTCGTGGCGACAAGCTGTCCAAGCTGAAGGGCATTCGTTTTTTCCTGGGTAAAAAGTGTGGTGATGATCCAGCAGGGAAATTGGCCGGAGCTGGCCATCTCCCTGAGTACTGTAGTGGCCTCGTTTATGTCTCCGGTGGGAACGACATTGGTAAAGCCAGCATCTTTCAAACAGGTGACGATCTGCCCGTTGACGCCCTTCGATGGATGGATCACCAAGACGGGGCTACTTTTGCCCGTAAACAAGGTTTTCAGAAGTTGGTTGTTCCCCATCGTTAGCCCCTCGCGGGAATTTTCCCACGGATGGAGCAGGGTTACAATGCGTAAGCCAACTCATGGGCTGGAACGGGGTTATTGGCTTGCCCTCACGCCGCATCGGGTGGAACGACCAGTGCCAGTTTTCCAAGGCGGGCCATTTCGCCAAAAGGGATGTTGCCGGCGCGGAAAGGTCGACGGTGGAAATTCCGGTGTTGACCAAACACAACCAATCCTGCGTCCCATCCTTGTTCTTTGCTGATCGCTTCTTCGATCGCGTCGATCACCGGACCATGCAGCACGCTGGCGGTATATTTGCCTTCACGTTCCGGGAACCAGATGGTTTCTTCGTCCGCACGGTTGCGCAGTTGCCCGGAGAGGTCGTGGTCCAGGGCCGTGAAAAAGTCAGCGGCAGCTTCGGCCCGGATGGTTGTGCCTTGCCTTGCAGCATACCGTCGCAAGGCCTGACCGAACCTGTTCCGGTGCAGCGGGTTTACGTGGATGTGGTAGACGTGCGGGGCGTCAAGCGCCTCGGCAAAATATAGCCCCATCGACAATGCCGGCCTGGACCACGGGGTCAAATCATCTGCAATCGCCACGGCGTGGACTTGATCCGGCACGGCCTTGGAACTCACCACCAGCACGGGACAAGGGCATTCGTGCAACACGGCAAGCAGCGTGGACAAGCGATGTTCCTTGCGGCGCCACGAGTCAACGGGTGAGCCCATGACCACCAATTGTGCCTGCAGGATTACACTCTCTGCGATTATGATCTGGCTCGGTACACCTGCGACCACGCGTACATCAATCACCACATCTTTGCGGTACTTAGCGGCAAGGTCATCCAGCTGGGCGCGGGCCTCTTCAAGCTCTGTTTGCACGTTGGCTGCAATGACGTCGCCAACAGGGATGCCCATGCTTTCCTCGAGACTGGCGGTGGTGATCTGGCTCCAGTCCCGCACGGCGTGCAACAAGACAACCTTCGAGTGGCTGCGTCGTGCAAAGTCGACAGCAGCCTTCAATGTGTTCGCCAAACTGGAGTCAAAGTCGATGGCGGCAATCACCGGTGTGTGTTTCAGTCGCTTTGGATCTGCCATGTAGGTTCCCTCCGGGCCGTGGTACCATGGCCCTATTCACAAGGAGTGCCAATGAGCCCATCCGTCATGGCCCGGTGTAACTTTATTCGTCTGGTCGCTTTCTTCTGCTTGCTCGGAGCAGGGTGCAAGACGGCAGACAAGGCGCCGTCCGCAAACCAGGTCGCAGTCGTTCCGGGAGCAGATGGGGCAGTCCTGGTTGGCAAATGGTTGCAGGGATGTATCGCCGCACAAAGCCAATCCGTGCTCAGTTCGATGACATTCAATGCCAATGGCACTTGGACAAGCTCGGTCAAGATGTTTGCGGACGGCTCATGTGCAAGCCCCGTGTATGAGATGATCACCGAGGGAACCTATGTGACCGGTCAGATTCTTGCCGCAGGCACGGCGATGGACCGTACCAGCACAAAGGTATCGGAGGTTTTTTTTCTGGATTCCCAGATTACCGCAAATAACCAGGCCGGGTACCGTGGCTATCGCAACTGGACGAAAGGTGTACCTTTCACGCGTCCGGCCGAGATTCCCGTTCAATACGATATTTTCCGGATTGAAGGGGACTTGCTGCGCCTGGGCAAGGTCAGTCAGGTGGCCGGATCGGCCAATGACGGGCTGACTCCGCAAACCCGCCCGACTGAGATTTCCACACAGATGAAGCCCCTCACGCGGCAGTGATTTTAGCCAGGGTCATGGATGTTTCTTTCGCGATCGCATCCAGCAGTATGCCCCGGTTGCAACCAGTCCAACGCCGCAGGCGGCGAATCCGTGTTGCGGGCTGATGAATGTCAGGACGAAAGTAAATAGCAGGTAGCTTGCTGGTTGCACGCCGGTCACCCAGGCCTGTAGGCGTGCAAAAAAATTCCCTCTTAATGTTTCTGGCACCGCGTTCTGGAAGTAGGTGACGACTTTGACGTTAAGTATGCCTGCGCTGGCCCCGCCTGCAAGGAGCACCAGCCCAACCCACCATTGGGATGCGAGTAGCGCAACACTAGCCAGCATCCCGCCGAAGAAAAAGAACAACGCGGCTGAAGTTCTTAAGAAATCTCCGCTGATGACCGGGACCAGGCCGGCACTTGCGGCTCCGGCAACAAGGCCAAGCCAGAAACAGGCTTCCAGCACGCCAAGCGTTATCACGCTTCCCCCCAAAGACTTACTGACAAAAAGAGGCAGAATCAGGAACAGCGGGAACATGAACAGGTTGGCAAGGCCAAATGCCCTGAGCAGTGGGGGTACATCAGGCGGTAAAGCCACGGCTTTCGTATCCGGGTGCGCCAGGTCCTCTGGGGCCGACTGAGGTTGGGCGTTGACCCGGAAAGAAGCCCCAAGGGTCATCAGTGCGGATGCCAGGTAACTGAGCGCATTAAGTCCGATGGTAAAGACAAATCCCAGGGTGCCGCTGGCAATCGCTCCAAGTGCGGCCCCGGAAAAAAATGCAATGGCCTGGGTCGCAGATTCGAAACCTACCGCTCCTTCGATGTCGGCCTCATCAACCAGTTCGGGGACAGCCTTTACAAGAGCAGGATCGACGAAAGACTGGCAGATTGCGATCAACCCTGAGAGCGCCCAGGTCCAGCCCAGGTCAAGGCGGCCTGTGGCGGCTAGCGCGAAAACGACGAGCGACAGCGCAGCTCCGCAAAGTTCAAATCCGACCAGGATCTTTTTGGTTGGATAACGTGACAGGGTGCGTCCGATGACCTTCATCATGAGGACTGACGGAAGCCCCATCAAGACAAGAAGGATGCCGCTGGCCCATGCGGCGCTGGTCGCTGAGTCCGCTGATTCCCCGCTGATTGAGGAGGTTGTGACAATCCACCAGAGAAGGTTGATGAAGTAGGCACGACTTCCAGCCTGGCTTAGTACCTGGCCTGCCCACACCAGGCGGAAGTTCCGGTTGCGGACCAGGAGATTTTCTCTTGCTTGCATTGCCGCCCTCACCGGAATACCGGATAATTGACCCACCAAGTTGCCGCCAGGAGAATCACCAACGATGACCGGACCAGCGTTGAAACCAACACTCAGGCTTGCCACTCCTGACGATGCCAACGCGATCGCCATGCTCTATCAGGTGATTTACGGAGGTCATTATACCAACCCGCTGATGCGGGACACAGCCCTGCTCCAGGAATTCCTGGCAAACCCCTCGAACGTCTGGGTTGTAGCGGAAGTGACAGGTGCGCAAGGGAATGTCAGTCGGGGCTGGAAATCAAGTGCAGGTGGTGCCATTGTCGGGTCCGTCGTTTATGAGACGGACGCCTCCCATCGGCTGGCGCGGGCCTTTGGCGCGGCTGTTTTCCCTGAATTTCGGGGCCAGCAGATACTCGAGAAGGCCATGCTCCTGGCTCAGGAGCAACTGACGACTACCATGGGCATCGTTGACGTGATCTATGGAACCACCAGGACGTCAACACCTGCACCTCAAATTGTCACGGAACACCTCGGTTACAAAAAGCTTGGGATTTTCCCTAACGTACACAAGACGGATATTTACGAAACTCACTGCCTCACCGCATTCTTCACCACGGAGGCGCTGTGGGCGCGTTTTCAGGATTTTCGCCTGCACCCGGGAATCATGAACCTCTACGAGATCGTCCGCACCGAGTGCACATTGGCCCGGTTGAATCCTGCGACGTCGGATGACCTGACGCTCGACGATTTTCCTGAGCAGCTGCCGCTTGAATTGATCGAAGCTGCGAATTTCGCCAAGCACCGCTTCCAGGAACAGCGGGACAACGGCGCCCTTCAAGCTCATTTCTATCCTTTTCACTCGCCAAACATCGTGATCTGTTCCCCCTGCCAGACGATTGAGATCTTTGCCTTCAAGGAAGCGGCAGACAGTCATTGCACAATCATGGGCATCAAAAAACCCAAGGGTCATGACTTCACATACATCCTTGAACGTTGCGTGCATCTCTTGAATTCGATCGGTGTGCGGTACATTGAAATACTTGTCCGCGCTGACAAGGCAAAGACCATTGAGCGGGTCCTGCGGGCGCGTTTCCTTCCGTGTGCGTATTTCCCGGCCTTCCAGTTGAACGGCGACAAGCGTTATGATTTTGTCGTCTTGAGCAGGACGTTTGAGATTCTCGACTTCAAACATCTGAAGCTGGCCGGCAAAAATCGTGTTTATCTGGATGAATACGTCCGTAATATCCAGGAGCATTTCCTGAGGCCCATTCACACCGTGGGAGGCCAAGGTTGAATCAACCCCGTCACCCGACTGACCGGCTTTTCGAATCGAATCCTTTTGATCACTCCGATGCAGCGCAGGCGTTGTTTCGCGAAAGCTTTGTTGCAAGCGCCGAGGCGCATTTCTCAGGCAATCGCTTCTTCAAGGGAATTTGGGAAGAAGCGGGAATGCAGCCACGCCAGATCAAATCCGAAGCGGATTTGGATAAAGTCCCGGCGATCATGGTCAATCTATTCAAGGAACAGGAGTTGATGACCGGACCGCGTGAAGATGTCGTGTTGACCCTTACAAGTTCCGGAACCGGTGGGCAGAAGAGCCAAATCTTCCTGAATCAGGAGTCCCTGAAACGGGTCAAGAGGTTGGCCTGGCAAATCCATGCAGCGCTCGGGATGACCTCCGACGATGAAGTCAATTACCTGTGCTTCACCTATGATCCTGCTGTGGCAACCAACCTTGGAACCGCTTTTACCGATGAGCTTCTCACCAGTTT
>JBEGVZ010000043.1:0-103380 GCA_041178085.1 Pseudomonadota bacterium
CGGGCACCGGCCAAGGATGTGTCTACCAGCAAGATCAAGGGCCGGGCGCTCATTTCAGTTACCTTCCCCGACCAGGGCCGCAAGCATGCTTTTCCAGAAACGACTGAAGTCATTGTAAGTAGCAAGAATCACAAGTGCGGCAACCAGCACGAAACCAAGGCGGTGAAACGCCTCCATGGCGCGCTCGCCAAGCGGTCGACGGCGAACCGCCTCGATGCTGAACAAAACCATTTGGCCGCCATCAAGCACAGGGATGGGTACAAGGTTGACCAGCCCAAGATTTACGCTGATCAGCGCGAGCGATGAAAGAAATGCCTGCCAGCCAATTTTCGCTGAGTCGCCGGCAACCTTTGCAATCATGATCGGCCCGCCAAGTGCCTTGAGGGGAATTTCACCCGAAACAAGATGGAGCAATGCCTCTGACAACGTGGCCGTTTGGCGCCAGCACTCCGCGAAACCAAAGGCGAAGGCGGACAACCAGTTCCCGTACTTCTCAACGACAGGTTCGGGCTCACCAGGAGTACCCATCAACTGCACAGGAAGGGTGTAGACCACCACCTTGCCTTTTGCCTGCTGGGTGTCGATGCCTTTCAAATTCACATCAAGTTGTAACGGTGAGAAATTCCTCTCGACGGTAACCTGGATTCTTGGCTCCTGGTTTTCGAGGATCATGTCACGCAGGCCAAACACACCCTTCACTGGCTGGCCTTTGAACAGGATCAAACGATCCCCGGATTCAAACGGCGCCATGATATTTTCAGCACTGATAACAAGTTGGGCATCATCGATACCCAGGGCCTTCAAATATTCGCGAAAGAGAGAAAACGGTGAACCCGGCCCAGCCGTCGCAGCCGGCCGTCTACCCGGCGGAATGTTCATGGCAAGGTTCAATTCAGCGCCCGCACGTCGCAACCCAAGCTGGATTTTATCCGGACACTCCAACGCCAGCTTATGAGCCTTGATGGCAAGATCACCAAATCCGGTAACCTTGATTTCCGCTGAGCCAGCACACTGTAAAGAGACAACCTCATCACCGGTGTGCATGCCCGACTTTGCAGCGATGGAATCACCGCCAATGACGGCGACCCGCGCAGGAACAATGCCGAGCGACACGCCAGCCCTGCCGATGCGGGTTTTCCGGCCCAATATGTTTTCGGTCTCGACCTGGGCGGGCGTCACGTCAATCTCAACTTGAGAGCCATCCCGGTCCAAAACCCAGTGCATGCGGCGTCCTGCCGAACGGGATATCGATGTTTCAAGCTCACGCCAGCGCTGGATCTTTGCGCCATCGATCGATACGACCCGGTCACCAGGGTAAACCCCCGCCGCCTCGGCCGCACCGCCTGGCAATACATCGCCGACCGAAGCCGGCGGATGAGGAATGCCGGCGCGCCCAAGGACTGCAAAAGCCACAGCTGCCAGCAGGAAATTGGCCAGGGGACCCGCCGCCACAGTCGCCATGCGCCTCAAGTAGGAGGCGCGAAAAAACTCCTGACCACGCGCAGCATCGGGAACACTTTCAGCCGGCACGGCCCCATAGAACTTGACGTAGCCACCCAGAGGTACCGCACTCAAGCGATACTCCGTCACGCCACGCTTGAAAGAAAGAACAACAGGTCCGAAGCCAATTGAAAACGCCTCGACGGCAATGCCGCACCAACGCCCGACCAGGAAGTGTCCGAGTTCGTGCACAAAAACAAGCGCACCCAGGAGGATGACAACCGCGACAACCGGATGAGACAGGAATGCTTCCATTGATCAAGCTTCCAGAATAGCGCCCGACGTCCGAGACCTGTCAGGCAGCTGCAAGCACCGTGTACAAAAGCCACACACCGGGCGCGGCAACCAGCAAACCGTCCACGCGGTCAAGAAAACCACCGTGACCAGGGAAGATACCACCAGAATCCTTGACTCTGGCAAACCGCTTGATGACCGACTCGACAAGGTCACCGAGCTGACCGAGACTACCACCCACAACTGCCGCAGCCGTGGCTGCCAGGATGCCACCGGTTGCACCACCCGTATAAAAATCAAGCGTGATGGCCGCTGCAATACTCGTAACCATACCGGCAATCGCACCTTCCCAGGTCTTCTTCGGGGACTTGTTCGGCGAAAGCTTGTGTTTTCCGAAAAACCGGCCGCCAAAATACGCACCAGTATCGCCACCCCAGACTACCACCAGGAGCATGATCACCAAAGCTGGCCCCATCTGCATCTCGTAGAGTTGCCAGATCAACATCCAGGGCAAGCCTGCGTACACTAGCGTGACAAGCACACCAGCCATGCGCGACACTTCGGCATCGATGCCACGCGTCAAAAAAATACTGGCAAGGGTTGCGATAGCCAGCGCGCATGCAACCAAACCAAGTTGCTGTGTGTACGGAGCGTTGGCCACGGCAAGAAACAATAAAAGCGAACCGGCCGCACAGGTAAGGGAGGCCCGCCCATAGGAAATTTGCGGATTTGATCCAGATGAAGAATCTCCGGCGGCAAGATCCGGACTTTTTACATGATGGGCATGGAGCGCAAACAAGGCATCAAATTCAGGTAAGATCATCTTTGCTGCTTCGCGCACGGAAATCGCGCTGCATACCGCGAAAACGGCCGCTACGAGCCCCGGGGTCCCATCAATCAGCGCCCACATCAACAGAGGCAAGCCAATCATGGATGTCACAATCCTGCGCATCAACATGATGTTTCACCAGCGCGATCCGTGGATGCCTGCTGGCCCATCGACAGGTCTGCAACCAGCCCAAAACGCCGTTCACGGGCGCAATATTCAGTCAACGCCTGGCGGAAATGCTTGCCGCCAAAATCCGGCCAAAGGACGTCCGTGAAATACAATTCGGCATAGGAAGCCTGCCACAGCATGAAGTTGGAGAGACGAAGCTCTCCACTCGTACGGATCAACAAGTCAAGATCCGGGAGGCCGTCTGATTGCAAGCAACGACTGAACAAATCGTCGTTCACATGCCCGGGGTCAATCACGCCTTCACGAATCATCTGGGCGATCTGACGGGCAGCACCGACAATCTCGGAACGGGCTCCGTAGCTGACTGCAAGATTGAGAATCATTCCCGTGCACGAGGACAAATTCACACAAGCATCAGTCAGCAACTTGCCCGTCTGCGCAGGCAGGCGATTGAGGTCACCCATGGTTCGAAGGCGAATATTTTGCTTCTTGAGAGCGGCCTGCTCCCTGAGCAAGTATGTGTCAAACAATCCCATCAGACCGCTGACCTCGGACTCGGGACGTCCCCAGTTTTCTTCACTGAACGCGAACAAAGTCAGGACCTTGACCCCAGCTTGTGCCGCCGCAGTCACGACCTCGCGCACACTATCCGCACCGCGCTTGTGACCAAATATCCGGGGCATGAGCCGCTTTTTCGCCCAGCGACCGTTCCCGTCCATGATGATGCCGACATGCACTGGCACGGCGTCCGAAGGGATCCCGGTGCTTCCGGAGAGTTCTTCCGGATTTTTCGGCTTGCTGATCAAGTTCATCGAAGGCTGCCAAATGGTTAAAAACGAAGCTTTTCAGTAGCACAGCGGCGCGCCGGCCGTCTATCCACTTTGATGGGGCATGAAAACGGTGTAAGTATCAGGATTCCCGGGAATAATGGAGCCCCCATGCCGACCACTGACAAACCCGCCGGCAGACTGATCATGGCCAGCAACGGCCTGGGTCTGCCCCAGGATATTCCGACCCGCAGCCTGGACGCGGTCAGGTCGGCCGACCTGCTCGTGTTTGAGGAGGATCGCGGTGGTCGCCCCGTGCTGAAAGCTGCCGGCATCCACCGGAGTTATCTGCGCTTCAATGAGCACAACCAGCAAGAAACATTGAACGAAATAAGGGCCGCGCTGCGCCAGGGCAGAACCGTCGCCTACCTTAGCGACCAGGGCTGCCCCGGACTCGCCGATCCGGGCCGTGCTGTCGTAGCAGTTGCGGTCCAGGAAAAGGCCCATGTCACGAGCATCCCCGGACCCAGCTCAATCACCTCTGCCATCGCCGTTTGCCCTTTCGATCTTTCGCGCTTCCAGTTCGCAGGATTCCCGGCCCGGGACGGGGAAGAGCGCCTGGTTCAACTCCGCTCACTGGCCCGCTCTGGCGAGCCGGTCATACTGCTCGACACACCCTATCGCATGCTACAGCTGCTTGCTGCATGCCGGGATGTGTGGGGGCCAGCCCATAAAGCCACCCTTGCCCTGGATATTTCTGGCCCTGAAGAAAAGAACATTACCGCCTCCCTTCAGACCTTGATTGAGGTCGCAGCGGATTGCGGGAAACTAAACTTTGTCCTGATTATCGATCGCGGGACGGCGAAGTCAGCGCCGCATCCGACGCCAGCTGCGCCTGCGCAGAAACCTGCTCCCACTGCCAATGGAGCCAAGGCGCGCAGCCGGGTTAAACCACCCAGATCCCGCAGACGCCAACCCGGAAGACCCTGAGTAGATCAATGACTGCCGGTAATACGGCATGAGTTCCGCCGACAAGGTTTTGGCTGTCGCCGCCAAGGGTATCGCAAACACGATACCCCAAACGCCCATCAACTTACCAAATGCGAGCACGGTTCCGATAACGACGGCAGGATGCAGGCCGGCGCGCCCACCAACCAGTCGTGGGGTCAAGATGAAACCATCTATCGCCTGCACCCCAAGGACACCGATGGACAACGCCAGGAACTGGGACAGCGTACCCTCGTGCGACACAATGGCAAGTCCGCCAAGCGAGATCGATACAATGGCATCAAGATACGGAACAATGCGGCACAAACCAGCTGCCAGCCCAAGCACTGCGCCACCATCAATCCCCAGGGCAAGCATCAGGCCGGTGTAGAGCAAACTATCGACAAGGATCAAAAAGAATTGCCCTTGAAGGACTGCGCGCAGGGCTGACCCGGTTGACGAAAGGACACCGACGAAAACCGGCGCGACATCTGTTGGCAACAAACCGATGAACCATTGATTCACACGTTCACGCTCGATCAGCAGAAAAAAAGCGAAGAACGGAATCAAGGCAGCATCAATGAGTCCGCTGAGCAACCTGGTGCTGGTTGCAAGAACACCAGCAAATCCAGACTCCAGACGCCCGAGGATGTTACCAAGAATTTGGGCCTTGTTACCCGCAAGGGTCGAAACTTCGCGAGAAGAGAATCCGTAGTTTTTCAAAGTCGCATTCAACTTCTCTGTGATCGAGCCATATATTGCGGTGAACGCATCTGGCGCCTTTGAAGCAATGTGCGACACCTGCTCGACGGCCGAAGGAATAAAACCGCCCACCAGTGCCACTACGAAAAGCCCGGAGAAAATGAGGCAAAGGAATGCCCCGACCAGGCGCGGGACCCGGCGCGACTCCATCCAGTCGACCACCGGATTGAGAACGAGGGCAAGCATGCCCGCAAGGGCAAGCGGGATGATCAGGGGACGGAACAGCAAGTAAAACAAAAAACCACAAGCGATCAGCGCGAGCACCACCAAACCAATTTTTTTGTTTTTGGTCACGAGGGCATTCCGCCAGGTTCAACCAGGGTTCACTGCAATGACATTGCGGGCTAAACCCGCATAATCTGATTCTACGCGAACGTCCTGCCAGCCGTAAGCAGCAAGCAACTTTTGCACGGGGTCACCTTGGGACGCTCCGATCTCCAGGAAAATCTTGCCGGCCGGCGCAAGGCCAAGACGGGCAAGCTGGGCCAACGCCCGGTAAAACTCCAGCCCATCGCTATTACCGGAGAGCGCGAGCCGCGGCTCGTGGTCGCGGACGGAGCGATCCAGACAAGCAAGTTCCGCGTCGCTTATATAAGGAGGATTGGAAATGATGATGTCCCATGCCGCCGGGGAGAATGCATCCTGCCTGCGCATGTCACAGACAGCGAAGGTTATTGTGTCTTCAACAGAGTTACGCCGGGCATTGTCGCGAGCAACTGCCAGCGCTGCATCTGAAACATCCCATGCGTGGACGCTGAGTCCAGCACCGGGATATTTTGCCACCAGGCGCTCACGCCACCAGACGGCAATTGTAACCGGGATGCAGCCGCTGCCGGTACCAGCGTCCAGGACACGGAGCTTCCGCGCCGGATCCGCTACCAGCAAGCGTTCGATTTCAAAAAAGGCTTTTTCAACCAACAGTTCTGTCTCCGGTCGCGGGATAAGAACTGCAGGCGACACAGTGAATTCCAGGCCAGCAAAACCTTTAGAACCCAGAATGTAGGCGACTGGCTCACCGGATGCGCGACGCCGGATGTGGTCGCGATAGCGGGCTCGCTCGGATTCGTTGAGCGGCCGGTCAAATTTGGTGTAAAGCTCCACGCGTTTAAAGTCGAGTACCGCGCAGAGCAACAACTCAGCATCAATGCGTGGCGATTCAGACCCCTTCTCTTTCAGGAATCCGGCGGACCATTGCAACGTTTCCATGACGGTCCAGATTTTATTTTCACTCATGGTGCCTGCTCGAGTTCCTGCTTGAGCAATTCTGTCTGGTGATGGGTACCGAGCGCATCAAGCATTTCGTCCATCTTGCCATTGATGAACTCTGGCAGCGAATAAAGTGTCAGGTTGATCCGGTGATCTGTCACCCGTCCCTGCGGAAAATTATAGGTCCGGATCCGCTCGCTGCGGTCTCCGCTGCCGACCAGACTCTTCCTGGTAGCACTGATGGCGGCATGCTGTTCGGCCTGTGCTTTTTCTAGAAGACGCGCCTTAAGGATCTTCATCGCGCGATCCTTGTTCTTCAGCTGGGAGCGTTCGTCCTGGCATTCGACGACAATGCCGGATGGTCTATGGACAATCCTCACTGCCGAGTCCGCCGTGTTGACACTCTGACCTCCGGCGCCAGAGGACCGGAAAACAGAAATTTCCAGGTCTCCCGGGTTGACCGAGACCTCGACTTCATCGGCTTCCGGCAGGATCGCGACTGTCACGGCGCTAGTATGGATCCGCCCCTGCGCTTCCGTGGCGGGAACACGCTGAACACGGTGAACACCACTTTCAAATTTAAGGCGGCTGAAGACCTTCAGGCCCTCCACCATCATAATGACCTCTTTCAGGCCACCCGCCGATGCCGGCGTCGAACTGAGCACTTCCGTACGCCAACCTTTGTCACCGGAATAGCGCGTGTACATGCGCAACAGGTCTGCAACGAACAGAGCCGCTTCCTCGCCGCCAGTGCCGGCGCGAATCTCGACCATGCAGTTTTTTGCGTCGTTGGGATCGCTGGGCAAGGTAAGGATGACAAGCTCGCGCTCGGACTCCTCAAGCAGGGACTTCACCTCATCCAGCTCAACCTTGGCCATGGTCCTGAGGTCGGGATCTTGCTCACCGAGCAACTCTCGCGCACCCTGCTCCCGCTTTTCTAGTTCCTTGAAACGACGAAAGGCCTCGACGATCTCCGCAAGGTTAGCGCGCTCTTTCGAGAGTCGCGTCAACTCGCGGCCGTCAAGGCCTTCCCGGGACAATGAATGCTCGAGCTCGACAAACCGCCGTTCCACTGCTTCCAGTTTTTCAAGCATCGAGCTGAGCATGCGATGCCTGGTCTCCGTGAATCAATCGCGGCGGCGGTCAGGAGGCAATCAGTTCTTGCCGTACTTCTTCTTGAACTTCTCGATACGGCCAGCCGTATCCATCAGCTTCTGCTTGCCGGTAAAGAACGGGTGGCAAGCGCTGCAGATTTCAACATGGATTTCCTTGCGGGCGGAACCGGTCACAAACTTGTGGCCGCAAGCGCACTGCACTTCAACCTGGTGGTATTCCGGGTGAATTCCTTCTTTCATAACGCCAATCCTTCACAAAATGGCCCCACCCTATCCAGGAGGGGGGCTCGTCGTTTCGTCTGCCTGTCGGCAGGAACCCAGCGTCTTACAACGCAAAAAGCCCTACCGTCAACTTCATCCGTCAACCTGGACCTGCACTCAACCGTTCATCGATTGGATGAACTCGGCATTGGTCTTGGTCTTCTCGATCTTGTCGAGCAGGAACTCCATGGCGTCCACAGTGTTCAGGGGCGCCAGCAATTTCCTCATGATCCACATGCGGTTGAGGACTTCCTTGGGCAGCAGGAGGTCTTCCTTGCGGGTTCCGGACTTGTTGATGTCGATTGCCGGGAACACCCGTTTTTCCGCCAACTTGCGGTCAAGGTGGAGTTCCATGTTACCGGTACCCTTGAATTCCTCGAAGATCACCTCGTCCATCCGGGAACCAGTATCAATCAGAGCGGTCGCGATGATGGTCAGCGAACCACCTTCCTCGATATTCCGGGCCGCACCGAAGAAACGCTTCGGCTTGTGCAGGGCGTTGGAATCCACACCACCGGAAAGGATCTTGCCGCTGGGCGGGACCACCGAGTTATAGGCGCGGGCCAGACGGGTGATCGAGTCGAGCAAAATGACTACATCGTGCTTGTGTTCGACCAGGCGCTTGGCTTTTTCGATAACCATTTCAGCTACCTGGACGTGGCGCTGCGCCGGCTCATCGAAGGTCGAACTGATCACCTCACCCTTGACCGAACGCTGCATGTCCGTCACTTCTTCCGGACGCTCGTCGATCAGGAGGACGATCAGGATCGCCTCCGGGTGGTTTTTGGCCAGCGCGGTCGCAATGTTCTGCATCAGAACCGTTTTACCGGTCCTTGGGGGAGCGACGATCAGCGAACGCTGCCCCTTGCCGATGGGCGCCAGCAAGTCCATGACGCGAGTCGCATAGTTCTCACTCGCGTACTCCATCTTGAACTTCTGCATGGGATAGAGCGGGGTCAAGTTGTCGAAGATGATCTTCTCAAACTCGAGGTCCGGGCTTGCCCCGTTGACCTTTTCCACTTTCAGCAGAGCGAAGTAACGCTCACTGTCTTTGGGCGGACGAATCTGGCCGGAGATCGTATCACCGGTCCGCAGATTGAAACGACGGATCTGCGACGGCGACACATAGATGTCGTCCGGACCCGGCAAGTAGTTGTAGTCAGGGGCACGAAGGAAACCGAATCCGTCCGGCAGGGTCTCAAGGACACCTTCACCGTAAACCACACCACCACGTTCCGACTGGGCCTGGAGCAGGGCGAAGATCAGCTCCTGTTTGCGCATGCTGTTGGCGCCTTCAACGCCAAGGTCCTTCGCAAGGCGGCTCAAATCCGGGATCTTCCGTTCCTTGAGTTCCTTCAAATTGATTTCAGGAACTTCCTGGGCTCCTTGGGCTGCGCGGGGCGCCGCCGGAGCTGCTGGAGCTGCGCGTTCCGGAACAGAGGCCGGATCGACTTGCGCTGAAGCGTTGTTGTTCGTCGTTGGTTGCGCATCGGCAGCCGGCTGGTTGCCATTAGTGGGTCGGCTGGTGCGCTTTTTGGTGGGGGTATCAGTGGACATTGGGCCTCTCTTGTCGCCTTTCGTGAACAAACTTGAACTTAATGGTTTCTTGAACTTTCGGTGTCGGATTCTGGAAGATTAGGGCTTTTCAGTGGGGCTTTGGACTTGTCCTGCTCCGGACCGGGCCCAATTTGTAACAAAACCTCTCAAGGGTTACAATCACTTTTGAAACTGGAGGTCCGCCACCATGACCAAGCAAACAGGAAAAGCCTCTGACCGGGGAAGAAGACTGACCCGGACGTTCGCCGCTACCCTGCTGGCTACCACCTTTTTCACCGGCCGGCCGGCTTTTGCCGACATGGAAACCGAAGAAAAATTCGAAACCGTATTTGTCACCGCAGGTTATTCGACCGCGCTGGGCGCCGGCATCGGCCTTGCCCTGCTCGCCTTCACCCCGGATCCGGGCGACCGAATGCAGCGTTACATCGCAACCGGGGCCGCCACGGGATTTTTGAGCGGTGCTGCCCTGGGGGGTTATCTGGTCCTGCGCCCCGACACCAAGCCGCCCGAGGAAAAACTCGATCCGCACAAGAAGGCCTTGGGCCCAGGCCCGTCCAGAGCTGGTTTAAGGCTGGACTGGACAATCGCCCGTTTCTGAACTCTTGATCCGGCCCGCTACCGGAGCATGGTCCGCACTATCATCAATCACTTCGCCGACCAGATCGTATTCAAATGCATCCGAGATCCGGACCTTCTGGATTTCGCCCTTACGAACCGGGCCGTCATTGATCAGAACGACGCCATCCACTTCCGGGGCTTGCACTGACATGCGCCCCTGCCACAGCAAATCAGATTCATCGCTGGGGCCTTCGGTCAGCACGTCCACCTCACGACCTACGTATTTTCTGAGGTTGTTCCGGGAAATCTCCTTCTGGAGTTTCATGACCTCATCCAAGCGGCGAGCCTTGGTCTCTTCGTCTATCTGCTCTTTCATCCGGCCTGCCACAGTGCCTTCTTCCTGGGAGTATGAGAAGCAACCGAGATGGTCGAACTGCTGCTCGGTCACGAACGACTTAAGCTGCTCAAAGTCCTCTTCGGTTTCACCCGGAAAGCCGACCATCACCGAGGTACGGATGGCAATGCCGGGAACCTTCTCACGCAAACGCCCGAAAACCTCGGCAAGCTGTTTGTGAGTGACGCCGCGGTTCATGGCTGCCAGGATCCGGTCGCTGCCATGCTGAACCGGAACATCAAGATATTTCACCAGCTTCGGTTGCGACGCCATGAATTCCATGAACTCGTCACTGATGTTTTCCGGGTACATGTAAAGGCACCGGATCCACTCGATCCCGTCGATCCCGGCCAAGGCGCGGAGCAAGGGAAGAAGCCCCTCTTCATTGCGATCGCGCCCGTAGGCCGCAAGATCCTGGGCGATCAAGTTGATTTCCTTGACACCTTCCTGCGCCAGTTGCCTGACTTCAGAAACAACGCTGCTCAGGGGCCGGGAACGAAGGCGCCCGCGGATCGCGGGAATGATGCAGAAAGCGCAGTTGTGCTGGCAACCCTCAGCAACCTTCACGTAGGCCGAATGCCGGGCCAGCGTATTCACGCGCGGCATGGACTCGTTGTAGAGGTAATGGGTTCGCTTTGCAAAAACGGAACCGGCGGGAACATCGGCAGCCAAAAGCTCCGGCAGGCGTGGAAATTCATCGGTACCGATGAAAAGATCGACTTCCGGCATGCCGCGTGAAAGCTGGGACTTGTAGCGCTGGGTGAGGCAACCGGCGACCACCACCTTCATCCCAGGTCGTGACTTTTTCAGTTCAGCCGCCTGAAGTATCTGATCGATGCTTTCTTCCTTGGCAGACTGGATGAAGCCGCAGGTATTGATGATGATGGCATCGGAGTCGTTGGCTTCCTGGGAGATCAGCCAATCCGCCTTCAAAAGGGACCCCAGCATGACCTCTGAGTCCACTCTGTTTCGAGCGCAACCCAATGAAATCATGTGAACTTTTTTCTTGTTTTCGGCAAGATTTTGCAGCATCAATGGTTCCGGGTTATAATATTAAAAAGCGCCAGTTTTTAACATTTTAATTAAAATAAATCAACAACCATCCACACAGATCCGGGGGCGCAAACCATGAAGGGTAAAGGCATCTTCGCCATCGACGGTCAGGCTGTCGATCCGCCTTGGTCGCTCCCCCCCTTCGATCGCGGCTTTCTATACGGTGAATCCGTGTTCGAGTCCATGAGCGGATTTGGCGACCATGTCTTCGACCTGACAAGGCATATGGAGCGCCTTGAATTCTCAGCCTCCCATCTGGGCCTGGAGCTTCCGCTGGCTCCGGATCGCATGTCCGTGATGATCAGGTCGCTTGTTGCAGCTGCCGGACTTGAGCGGTCCCACATCCGTGTTTTCGTGACCACTGGGTCGGGTAAAGGCAAACCGGCGTGGTTTACGTTCGTTACAGAGCCCGAACGGGAGTGGATCGAAGAGGTTGAACGCCTGGTGCGGGAAGGTGCGGCCCTGATGCCTGCTGAACTCGGCTTCACCGTGCGGGAGACCCAACCAAAGTGGGCAAACTACGGTCGTTCCGCGCGCCCGATACACAGGGCGATCAAGCAGGGATTCTCTGACATCCTGTGGATCAATTCGGAGCGCGAGGTTGTGGAGGCATCTGCCGCAAATATCTTTTTCATCGGGCGTAACGGGGAGCAACTCGAACTTGTGACTTCGCCGACACGCAGCGGAGCACTAGAAGGCACCATGCGTGCCTGGGTCATGGAGAGGCTCCGCGAGGCGGGCATCAAGTGTGACGTGGCGACCATCTATGGCGAGGAAATCCCGCGCTTCGACGAGGCATTCCTGACCTCAAGCCTGAAGGGAATCATTCCAGTCGCACGGATCGGCACCCACAAGCTGAACACCTGCCGCACCAAAAGCACGTTCCATGAATTGCTGCGCCTTTTCCGGGCAGCTTTGACTCGCGAGCTCGGCGAACCACTCGACTGGATTTCTGGACAAAAACAAAGGTAGCGTTGGTCCTGTAAAGGATCTCAACGCTACCTGAAACAACTCTAGGAACTTACTTCTTCTTGTTGGCTTTGCTTTTTGCGGGTTTGCCAGCACCAACCGCTTCTTTCAACGGGGAAGCCGCTTCTTCCTTCGCCTTGGCTGCCGCCTGCTGGGCCTGCGCCGCGTCAATTTCCGCCGCACGCTTCTTGAGCTCTTCCATCACATTGTGACGGGTCGTGTAGGCCGGATTGTTCAGGACAAGCTGTTGGCCGCGGCGGTTTTTCAAGTTGAAAACCAGCGGAGCCTTCAAGTTTGCGGTCATGTTCTGGGGGTTGGACGGCATGGTCACGATCACGGAGATCACGGCGTCTTCTTCGGACCCCAGGGCCAGGTCTGCAACTTCCGCCTCAGAAACTTCGACCGTGTATTCCGGGTTGAACAGAAGCGGGTTAATCAGGACAAAAGCGATACCGCCATCCTGCAGCGACTGGAGCCACTTGAACGGTGACTCTTTGTCGTGATCCAGCAACACGTACCTGGTCAACTCAGGGAAACCGATCAAGCCCCTTGGGAGTTCGATCACGTCGGATTCCCGTACCTCAATTTCGCCAAATCGGGTTGTTTTGACCTGAATCAAGGCATGCTCCTCTTTGCGTCGAGCGACAGCCAAAAGGCACGAATTCAAATTTAACTTATTTCCTGACTAACAGTGTAAACCACGGCTGCACAAAAGTTCAAGCTTTTCCTCAGATAATTACCGGCAATTGCATCACTCATCGCCCTGTTTGGGCGGGCGCACGGTCCTGCGAAGAGGGGATCTTTGCGGGGTTTGATCATCTTGATCCCGCGAACCGATAAGCTGCGAGGCCTGCTGCACAGCCCTTTCATCGGAAACCGACGCCCGGCGGTTTTCCTCTTGGATCCGCTGGTAGATCTCCTCACGGTGAACAATGGTCGACGGCCCGGCCTTGATCCCAAGCCGCACCTGCTTGCCCTTGATTTGCATCACGACGATCTTGATATCGTCGCCGATGGCGATTCCTTCGCCAACTTTCCTTGTCAGTACCAGCACCTTACCCTCCCTGGTAATCCGGCGGCCAGGGACTTGGTCCCGGCGACCAGACAGGCGCCATCAAAGACTCACCGACTCAATTCTACGCCAATTCTCTGCAGGATCAAAAACCCTGCCGGCCGACCCGCCTTTCCTACTGCAAAAAGTTCAGCAATGAAGGTTGCAGGAGCTTGGTAGAAGCCAAAAGCGTACTCTGCAGGATAGCTTCACTGCGGCGGAATTCAGAAGACGTTTCGAAGATGTCTGCATCAAAGACATTGGAAATGGATCCCTTGTCGAGCTCGATCGTACGCGCAGAGCGTTCCGACGCCGCGTTCAAGGAGTTGACCACGCTTCCCACCTTGGCCTGGAAGGCAGAAGTCTTTTCCAGCTGAAAGTCCAGCTCACTCACCGCGAAGCGAATGCTGTCCTTCGAGTTGCTGACCAGGCCCGCAAGCAGGTTTTCCGCCGTATCAAGCAGGTCAGTATGCCCTGCGGCACGTTCATCCTGGTCCGCCTCGAAGAGCTGACGGGCCTGCAGGTTGACCTGCTGAAACTGGTTGTCACCAACCTGCAACATCAGGGCTCCGTCATCGCCCATGTATTTTCCGTCCAGACTGAGAGTCGGCATGTTGGAACGAAAGCCGGAAAAGACGAAACGGTTGTTGAAGGTCGTATTGCCCTGCTGGACGATGTCTTTGATGACTTCCCGGACTTCTTCGGCCGCAGCCAGGCGGCTGGAATGGTCGTAGGTATCATTCGCCATGCCGATCGCAAGTTCCTTGAGGCGCATCAGGTTTTCCTGGATTGCGCTGACGGCCGTCTCGCTGCGTTCGAGCATCCCCTTGGAGAACTCGACGTTCTTCTGGAACTGGCCGTTGGTCGCGATCCGGTCCTTCAGACGCACGGCGCTGGCCACGCCGATCGGATCATCCGAGACACGGTTGATCTTCTTCTGGGTGGAAAGCTGTTCCAGGGACTTCGCGTTCTGGGCTTTGGCAGCCTCAACACGCGAACCCACCATTTCGTAACGATGCCGGTCTGTCACTCGCACAAACAAGCCCTCAATAGATCATCGGAATCAACGCTTGATGCTCAACACGGTCTCGAGCATTTCATCAACCGTCGTGATCAGCTTGGATGAAGCTGCAAAGTTCGCCTGCCAGCGCATCAGGTTGGTTGCTTCTTCGTCAAGGGACACACCACTCACGGCCTCGCGCCGATTTTGCAGGTCCTTGACCAGAACCTCCTCTGCATCGTTGACATGCTCAGCCCGCAGGACCTCGGTTCCGAATTCGCCGATCATGTCAGAATAGAATTGCTGGAAATCCGACCGCCCCCCGAGGATCTTGCTGTCTTTCAATGCGATCAACTTGTTGCCGATCACGTTATCGCCGACAGCCATTGGAGTACTGGCAAAGGAGATTGCATTGGTACTGGCTTCGATCGCGTCGTCCAAAGACATTTTGCCAGCGGCCGAGCGGATGTCGTCCACCGGCTTGAAAAGGTTCCGTCCCGCCGCATGCTGGAATTCACCAACCCCGAACCCTTGCTGGTGCACTGAATTGATGCTTTCAGTCATTGCTGCGGCCAGCTGATTGTTCTTCATGGACAGCTCCGGGATCAACTTGTCGCGCACTTCCATCAGTGCGCTGATCTCCCCGTTACCGACATATTTTGAAAGGGTGAAGTCCATGCCACCTTCACTGCCCTCGACCCGTATGTCAAACAACCCGCCATTTTCCTGACTGGGTTCGCAATAAAGATGCGTGGCCATGACGCCATCGACCAGCATGCTATCGCCCGGGCCGCGGACACAAATCATGCCCCGGTTGTTTTCGTAGTAGCTGATGTCAATCTTGCGGGTGATTTCCCTCAGGATGCGGTCGCGCTCATCCCTGAGGTCATTGGCAAATACCCCGGGAACGACCTCTTGTTCCTGAATCTGCCCATTCAACCGGGCAATCTGCTGCATCGCATCGTCTACGCGGGTGACCTCGTGGGCAACCCTCTGGTTCAGGTCAGCACGCTCACGCTCAAGGCCAGAGTCAACACGTTGAAAAGCCTGGGCAAGGCTACGCGCCGCTTCCTTGAATGAGGTGCGGATGGTCACATCGTCCGGGAAACTCGACAGGTTCTGGGCTGCATTGAAGAAATTCGAGATCTCAACATCAACTCCAGATTGCAAGTCCGGGCTAAAAATTCCCTCCAGCTGGCGCAGCGCATTCAACTTCGCGTTGCTGGCTCCCGCACTCTGATTGGCGCGGTTGAGTTGCTTCTCGTTCCACTGGTCGTGAGCGCGTTCGATATTTTCGGCGTACGCACCTGCACCAAGGAGCACGCCCCTTGTCTCATGCGGCGCACGCGCGCGGACGTTCACCCGCTGCCGGGAATATCCGTCCACCTGAGCATTGGCGATGTTATGACCAGCGGTATCGACACCCATGCGAGTCACTGAGAGCGACTCGCTGCCGATATTCAGGGTCCTGAAGAGACCTGACATGGGACACCCGCCAGATTAACAGTTACGAAAATGATCACGCCTTGACACGGATCCCGGATGCAACATTCGTCGTGCGTTGGACACCGCGCGCATCGTATGGCGCCTGTGTCTCGGACGCCATTTCAAGCCAGAACCGGTAACTGTCCTGGTAACTCTGAGCCAGTTTCTCAAGAAGCAGGCGATTGGCCTCAACCTTTGGCTTTGCCTTCTCTGCCAGCTCAAGGAAAGCTTCAAGCTCAAGCGTACTCGATGCCAACAAGCGTTGCAGGATCTCGCGCGCAAGCACTGGAATGCCATCAAGGGCAGGTCCACCTGCCAGCGCCTCTGCCAGGTCGACCAGATGACGCAAACTTTCAGAGATCGTAGCCGGCGCCTGGATCACCCGTCCCGTAAAACGCTGGACAATGGTTGGTATGCGACGCGTTTGTTCGATCAGCCCCGCATGCACCGCACAAATCTCATCGCAGACGATGCCCTTGGCATCACCGGCCTGGCGGATGATGTTGAAATTACCAGTGACCACAGCATCGTGTTCGGCAGCGATCAGGGCGGGAAGTTTTTCGTAGAGCTCGCCGAGGGCGCGGACACTGTTGCGAAAACTGGTCACCAGGTCGACGAGCTGGTCGATCCCACGCTGACTGGGCAGGTTTTCGTCGTATTTTCTGTCCTGGCTCATGGCTTCCTGCTTCGCAATGGTTGGAGTTTAATCACACCCTTGTCTTGGATTCGCCTTCGGCCAGGTATTCCAGCAATGCCTCTCGGGCGATGCCGTCGGCGATCTTGCCGGCATCCGGCTTGTATGTCCCGGCCTGGATCTGCTTTTTCAGCGCTGCGACGCGTTCTTCACGCACGTCTGGAGTGGCCTTCGCAATCTCAAACGCCTTCTTGTGTGCCTCTGCAAGCTGGCGTGCCTGCGGTGACAACGCAACGTTGGCGCCCGATGTACCTGGCGAAGAGGCCTGCTGCTGACCTGCGCCCTTTACGCTCGTCGCAGTGCTGGTTCCGGTCTGTGCCGTCCCGGTTACATTACCGGGTTGCACGGCCTGCCCTGAAACCTTGCGCGTTTCCATTGTCGACCTCCGTCCGTTTCCTGGATGGTCCTGGCAAGTGACCAGTGACCCTGACTGTCTTCATTGTCGCCTGTTTTACCAAGCCAGACAATGTCCCCAAGCCTTGAAAGATGCGGGTTCCAAACATATTGTCAGTTGGCCCGCCCAAACAATTCAGGGAATTTTTCCTTTTGATACAGCCTGATATCCAGCCAGACCCTGAAACTTTGCCGCACGCAGGGCCGCCGCGTCCGTCTTGACTCCCATCGAGGAAAGCAGCTGGCTTTCAATGTTGCCCGCGATACCGGTCATGTTCTGCGCAGACATTTGTTTGGCGTACTCGGAATCCAGCATGGACTGGTACATCTGTTCGGCATTGCCGCCGTCAATCAGACCGCTCTTCTGCACGCTGTCGCGCATTGTCTTGAGCATCATCTCCAGGAAAATCGCCTCAAATTCCTGGGCGGACTGCTTGACGCGCGCAATGTCTTTCGGGGAAACAGACTCCCCCTTCGCCACACCCGTCGCTGTTTTAGGAGCGATCGCCTGAGCAGGCGCGTTGCCCGTAGTGATCGCATTAGCGTTGGCTGATTTGATCGCAGTCATCACATCACCCGCAGGTCGGCCTTGAGTGCACCGGCCGTCTTCAATGAGTTGAGGATGCTGACCAAGTCTGCAGGCTTTACGCCCATGGCATTGAGGGACTTGACCAGGCTACCCACCGATGTTCCGTTGACATCGACAATTGTCTCGCGACCGGCGGAATCCTTTTGCTTCCCGCCAACCTGGATCGAGAGGTCACCATGAGATATGGAAACCGGGCTGACGAGCACATCACCACCCATCACAACCGTTCCGGTGCGTTCGTTGAGAACCACCACCGCCGGACGATCGGCCGAAACCTTCAAGGATTCCATCTCGGAGACAAATTCGACCACCTTCCCCTCGAAGTTGGGCGGAATCCTGACTTTGACTGCCGATGGATCAACAGCTTCTGCGTAGAAACCACGAAAGTGGGCGTTGATCACGTCACAGATGCGTTGCGTAGTCGTGAAATCCGCGTCTTTGAGGGCGAGGGTGATGGCTCCGGTCTTCGCAAAATCAACCGCAATCTCACGCTCCACCGTCGCCGCATCCGGAATCGTCGCCACTGTCTGGACTTGCGTACCAGAACCAGATGCCTTTCCAATCACGACGCTACCCTGGGCAACAGCGTAGGTTTTGCCATCGGCAGCGCGCAATGGCGTGATAACCAGATTGCCGCCAGCCAGTGACTTCGCGTCACCAACGGTAGAAACCTTGACGTCAAACTTGTCACCGTTGCGAGCAAAAGGCGGCAAGTCTGCCGTCACCATCACGATGGCCATGGTGCCCGGCACGATTTCCTCTTCCTTCATCTGCATGCCAAGGCGGGACATCATGCTGGCTGCAGCCCGGTTCGTCGCCAGGGATTTCTTGGAATCACCCGATCCGTTCAAACCCACCACCAGACCAAGCCCGTAAACCTGGTTGGTACGCACACCACGGATGTGAACCATGTCCTTCAACCGGACTTCCTGACCCCACGCGACCGATGGAATCCACAGCGTCATGAGAGCGACCAGGGCGAGTACCCAACCATCACTTCTTCTTGTCATCGGTCTTCCCTCCCTTGGTAGCATCAGCTGCCTTGGCGTCGGTCGCTTTGGCGTCCGTGGTCTTCCCATCAGCAGCCGGGGCAGGTGCCGGGACATTTTTCTGAAGTTCGGCAACCTTTGCCTCTGTCTCACGCAACTTTTGCTGCAATTCGTCGCGTTGCTTTGCTGAACGGGTGCGTTCGTCATTCATCTTGCGCGACTCTTCAGCCAGCTTCTCACGGGCCAACTCGACTTGCCGGCGGCCTTCTTCAACGGCAATCGCCTCTTTCGAACGCAGCTCCTCAAAACCGCTCAGGCGCAGAGAATACTCGTCTTCCCAGCTCGTGGAGCGACGCTCGGTCGCTTGAGTGCCGTCGTAATCAGTCCAAGCGACATCGTACAGGTCCGCAGTGGAGAGCTTCCCACCGGGCACCATCTTTTCGGCTGGGACAAGAGCTTTTGCATGAAACTCACGAAACTCACCATTACGGGAGGAGCTTCGTGTCACGCTGATCACGCCATCGCCGCCGGGGAGTATTGTCTCCAGTCGAGCCTTGAAAGACTTCAGTGGTGCGGCACCAGGCTCAAGAGGTTCCAGCTTCGGTATCGACGCGGTCAAACCATCCGCGGGAGCGGCCTCCGCCTTGGACGCACCCCCTTGCTTCTTGTCTTCCGCCTTCACGCCACGCGCGGTGATGACCTCGATGTCAAGAAACATGCCGGGACGCATGGGGCTGCGGACAAAAAGATTTGCCCCGGGATCATCCACCGGGAATAGCGATCCTGTGCCATCTGGATCAACCGGCGCTTCTTTGATCGATGTGCGGCGTTCCTTTACGTAAACATCCTGCTTCTGCGGTTCCATCGCAGGGCCGTGCACAACAGGCGTTGCATCGACCGGGTCAATCGGACGTTCCGAAATGGTCTCGGTTGAATGGCATGCAGGAAACAACAAGGATACAACCACAGCAATCAGCGCCAGAATCGTCAAGTCAATCGATTTGTTCAATGTCTTGTCCATCACATCGCCTCGACTACAGAACTGGATTGGACCATTGCACGAACACGTTTCTTCGTTGCTACAGACTGGACTTCAACAGCGTCACCGATTGCACCCTGGCCGATTGCGACGGCATTGGTGGTTACCGTGAGATCGCCGTTTCTTTGCAGAAGCTGGACAGTATCGCCGCGCCGTATCGCGACCGGTCGCTCAAAGTCCTTGAGTAGTAAAAGCTGACCAGTCTGCACTGGACGGACGACGGAAAGACCGGCCAAAGCACCAGGGTCACGCAAGGCGCGGGTCGCGGATCGAGTCCAGGGAACCCATGCCCAGGTTGCATCACCTGCCCGGAAAAGAGACTTCTGCGCAAGGTCGGTTGCAGCCACAGGCATCCTGCGTTCGACCTGGAGTTTCGGGGAAAACTGCACAAAAACCGGCGGTTCATCATCACCCTGCAAGCACTGGGCGTTAAGTTGCGCCCCATTCTGGAGGCGTGTCATCAGGTTTTCGATTTCTGCCTCTACGAGGGAAGGATCTTCACCACTGGATCTCTGGGCGATCAAGTCAAGCTGGGCAAATCGGCAAGAAACTTCGCCGGGGCGGACTGTGGGCCTGCCGTTAAGGCGGACACTAAGGACTTGAATGCGGAAATCTCTGGCCTGGCCGAATACCTCATCAATCTGGCGAGAGAACGGAGCCGCCAGGGAATCGGGCTCCAGGAGAACTCCCTTCGCTGACACGAAGACTGAGTCAGCCCCGTTGACCTGGATTTCAACACCAGGAAATTCATTGGCCAGAATTTCCTTGATGGATGCACGTCCAAGGCGATTGGTTTTCCCAGCTGGCGGGGCCGCGGAGATATCGACCGCAAGCACTTCCGCACAGTCAACGCCAGTGGTGGCCGTGAGGTTGCACGAAGCAACCTGCTCAAGCATCAAACGGCTAGATTCCACTTCGACTGCCTGACGCAGGTCGATTGAGACACGTGCTGCCGGTAATAGCGGAGAAGGAGTTGCGGACTCCGCAACATCTGCCGTAGCGGCCGGACTTGCGAAGGAGGACCTGGAGGACGCCGGAGCGATGACTTCCTGGTCACTTGCAACCACGATGGCCGGTCGCACCGCACCAAAAGTCTCTGATGAAAAAAATAGCGCGCTCCAGGCGCCAAGCACCTGAAGCCGCTGTCGACCCGGCCATTTTCGCAGGGACATCGTCATGACACACTCACCGCCTGGTCACATCCGGGCCGGGGCCACACCTGCCCCGTCACCATTAACGGACGTTGTTGGTCGTCTGCAGCATCTGGTCACTGGTGCTGATCACCTTTGAATTGATCTCGTAGGCACGCTGGCCAGTGATCATATTGACCATCTCTTCCACGATGTTGACGTTGGAATTTTCAAGCTGGTACTGGGCAATGCGGCCAACTCCGCTTTGATTTGGGTTGCCCACCACGGGTTCACCGCTCGCGCGGGTTGGGGTGTACAAGTTGCGCCCCGCAGCCTGCAGGCCTGCCGGGTTGATAAAGGTCGCCAGCTGTACCTGGCCGAGCTCCTGCGTCTCGCCATCGACCTTCACGGTAACAATGCCGTCCATGCCGACATGGAGGTCTGTCGCATTCTGCGGGATTGTGACCTCAGGCACCACGGGGAATCCGTCCGACGTGACCAGGCGACCCGTGTTGTCCTTGTCGAAATGGCCATCGCGCGTATAAGCGATGGTGCCATCATCCTTCTGGATCCGGAAGAATCCCTGGCCTTCGATCATGAAGTCCAGGTTGCGTTCGGTCACCTTGATGCCACCTTCGGTGAACAGCTTGTCTACCGAAGCAAGGCGGGAACCCGCACCGATCTGGATGCCGCTCGGCACGACGGTACCGGTGGTTGCACTCTGACCGGCTGCACGGACCGTCTGATAAAGCAGGTCGTGGAAGTTGGCGCGCGAACGCTTGAACGCGTTGGTGTTCACGTTGGCCAAGTTGTTGGCAATGGTATCGATGTTTGTCTGCTGGGATTCCATCCCGGTTGCAGCGGTCAACAACGAACGCATCATGGTCTTATCCTCCGCCCGTCACGGGCATGGTATTGATGAGGCGAATTACGCCCTCACTTCACCGATTGAATTGCTGCCTTTTTCAAGCATCTTGTCGTAGTTTGAAATCGCCTTCTGGTACGCCTCGAAAGAACGGTGCGCAATGATCATCGCTGTCAGGCTCTTGATCGCGTTGACGTTGGAACCTTCCAGGAATCCCTGACGCACGTTTGTGTTCTGGGACAGGACACGATCTTCGTCCGGACCACCAAAGAAGAAGTAGTTGTCACCAGTCCTCTCCAGCTGCCGCTGGTCCGCGAACTCATAGATACGCAGGCGATCGACGAGTTCGCCGTCCTGATAGATCTCGCCACGGTGGTTGACATCAAATGCGCTTGAGCGGACGAAGATGTTGCCCCGCTCACCCAGAACCGGATGGCCCGAGGAGGTCATAAGCACCCCGTCCGGACTGACCTTGAAGTCACCACTGCGGGTGTACCGCAAGCCGTCTTGCGTCTGGACCGCGAACAACCCCTCACCTTCCAACATCATGTCGGTAGGGTTCTTGGTGTCGATGGCCGGACCCTGGCTCAGGTCCCGCTCGATGTCTGATATACCAACGAAGGCGATCTCGTTGCCGCGGAACGGCATCACTTCACTCAAGTCCCGCTTGAAATTTGCTGGCGGGAGCGGACTGTTGTAATTCCGTTCCGGCTCGCTATCAAGGAGCTTGAAGGAGATGTTGTCTCCCTTGAACGCAGTCGTATTGACGTTGGCAAGGTTGTTGGCAATGATTTCGAGCACACGCTCCTGGGCGAGCGCCCCGGACAGCGGTGTGTAGATCCCGTGAAGCATTGCAGCATCCTTGCTTTATGGTTTCATGGTCGAGTGTCAGGATTTCTTGTTACACAGCTAACGAAGCAATAAGCGGGCCAACATGATGGCGACATTCTGCTTGTCATGCCTCTATCCCGGCAACACTCCGGAATCCGGCTTCAACTCACCATTTTTTTTCATTCAAACAAATCCTGGCGTGGCAGAAACTTGACGTGTGTCAGGCGCCCAGCAGGCGATTTACCAGGCATTTTTCGCCGTGTGTCAAAATCACTGCGCCTGATTTTTGACGAAAAAAAATCCGCCCGAAGGCGGATTTTTGAGCGATGTCCTGAACTTTTTTCTCGAACTGAAGAACCTGGAATCTGACTTATTGCAGTAGCTTCAAAGCAATATTCGGCAACTGATTTGCCTGAGAAAGCACCGAAACACCCGCTTGCTGGAGGATGTTTTGCTGCGCCAGCTCTGCGGACTCGGCCGCAAAGTCTGCGTCCTTTATCCGGGACCGTGCCGCGGAAAGTGCCTCGATTTGGATTCCAAGGTTTCGATCGGTGCTCTGGAAACGGTTCTGCACTGCGCCGAGAGTCCCGCGATAGGAAGCAACCTTGTTCATCGCATTGTCGATCACGACGAGCGCATTCTGCGCCGATGCCTTGTTGTCGACCCTCGTGCCTTCAGAATTCTGGGCACTGCCCAGGCCCAGCGACCCTTCACCATCCGTGGAAGCGTTGAAGGCGCCCAGGTTCATGCGAATGATATTGATCGGATTTGGATTCTCCAGCGAATCGGATACGTTGAAGTAATCCTTCCCGACCTGGATCTCAAGAGGTGAAAAGTTGTGTTCCGCGAGAAGCTCTGGAGGAACCTCCTTCTCGCCTGTGAGCAACCTTGTGCCGTTGAATTCCGTCGACAATGCAATCCGGTCGATTTCATCCTTCAACGCCATGTATTCTTCGTTCAAATATCCACGCTCACGGGCACCCAGCGTATCGGATGCTGCCTGCACGGACAGTTCCCGCAAACGAATCATGATGTTGTTGATTTCATCAAGACCGCCTTCAGCGACTTCCACCAACGACACAGCGTCGTTGGCATTACGCCTTGCCTGGGCCAGGGAGCGGATGTCGCCCTTCAGGCCTTCAGCGATGGCAAATCCGGCCGCATCGTCGGCACCCTTGTTGATGCGGAACCCTGAAGACAACTTTTCAGTCTGCGCTGCAACGCCTTTGGTCGCATGCCCAAAATGACGCTGCGCCACCAGTGACTGGACGTTTGTCCTGATCCTCAATCCCATAGCATTACCTCGCCATGTTCAGTGGCCGCAAAAGCGGCACAAAGGTTCACGAGTCGCTCAAATCAGGAATTCTTCTGTACGGTATAATTCAAGAATACCAGATCACCATCGCGGTTGGAAGATTCCAGGCGAAAATGAACCGGCGCAGGAAGCGGCGGGGTCAAGAGATTGGATGCATCGGGTAGCCCCAACATCAAGGGGCACAAGGTCAAGCGCAGCTCGTCCACCAGTCCGGCCGCGTAGAACAGGCGGTTCACATGACCGCCACCGAATAGCAGGGTTTTTCTGTATCCGGCCAATTCAGCCTGCTTCGCCACATATTCTGCGATGTTTTCATCCTCAGGCGCTGCCAGGATCCGGGCATTTTTTGCCCAGGGGGGAATCGTCAAATTCTTGCTTCCGGCCGGACACACCAGCCACTTTTCAACTTGATCCTGCTTCCAGAAGCGTAAATCGTGATCGAGCCCGCTCGTGGTCAGCACAATCCAAGTCGCAAACCGCCCCTCGTGGTTGGTCACCTGCCAGGCGCCTTCGCTGGCACGCAACGAGTTCGCACCCGTGATGACAGCATCCGCTGTCGCCAGCTGTGAGCGCACAAACTCCTGGTCGGTCTTGTTGGTAAAACCGTAATCACGACGAGCCTTGTCACTTTCATGACTGTGCCCGGCGATCTTGCCGTCTAGGCTGGATGCCATGACATTGACGATTTTCATTCCACGAAAATTCAAAGGCCGGCCTCCCCCTCTTCGATATGAATGATTATGGGGGAAACCGGCCTGTGTCCAGAAATGCTTAGTGAGGCAGGAGCATGCTCGACAGTTCGGCCTGAACCTCGGCTTCCTCTTTGGCCAAGGCTGCGCTGATCTCGGCCACAATCATGCCGAGAGCCTTGTCCAGCATCTTCTTCTCGCCGAAGGAGAGATCCTTGTCGCCCTTGAGTGAGCAAAGGTCACGGAGTACCTCGGCGATATCTACCACCGACCCCGTGCGGAGCTTGTCGTTGAATTCCCGGAACCTGCGGTTCCAGGTGGTCTGGGAAACCCGCCCCGGGCTCTTGAGAATGTCATACACACGAGCGACTTCATTACGGGAAATCAGCTCCCGCATGCCAGCCTTCTCGCACCCCGTGGTGGGAACCATAAGAGTCGCACCGGAAGAGATAATCTGAAGGACGTAGAAATCCTGCTTGGAACCGCCGATATCCCGCGTCTCGATGCCCCTGATCACGCCGACACCGTGTGCCGGGTAAACCGCTTTGTCACCGATTTTGAATTGCATGGGATCCCCGCTTTCTTCGTTTCCTGACAGTTCTGACACAACTCAGAACCAACAATTTCTATTAAAAAATAGAATTAAAGTCAATTAATTTTAACTAATCATTAGTATTTCTTAATAAAAATCTATTTGTGGTGCGATTCAAGTTCCATTACAGCGGGTTCCAGATGAGAAGTTCATTAGAAGATCGTCTGGTGCACTCCGGCAATCGCATCTCAAATCAACAAATTCTTGCCAACCCGCGAAGGTTCCGATAGTTTCCCGCCTCTGACGTCCGTAGATCGCGGAAGGAAAGATCTGCAAGGCGTTATAATGATTGGAAATTGTGAAAGGTTTCTCATGCTAGAAAGCGCTGACAAGGCAAAACTGGTCAAGAAGTTTGGCTCCAAAGCCGGAGACTCGGGTTCGACTGCGGTACAAATCGCCCTCATGACAGCCCGCTTGAACCAGCTGACTGGTCACTTCAAAACCCACGTTAAAGACCATCACTCCCGCCGCGGACTCTTCAAGCTCGTCGGCCGCAGGCGTCGCCTCCTGAACTACCTCAACCGGAAAGATCCGGATGGGTACCAGAAGCTGATCCAGGAACTGGATATCCGCAAGTAAACTGACCCAAAACAGCCGCCCCGGGAAGACAACCGCGGCGGCTGTAGTGCATCATAGGGTTTTCGTGTTTTTCCCCAAGAAGTGCCCGGAATAGAGGCCCAGAGAATTTTCAGAAAGGTTCTAATGTCACTCGTTCGTGAAATTGAAATTGCCGGAAAAAAAATCAAGTTTGAGTTCAACAAGTTTGCCAAGCAGGCAAACGGTTCGGTCATGGTCACCTGTGGCGACACGCAGGTCCTCGTGACAGTTTGCGCCTCCGAGGAAGCTAAGGAAGGACAGGACTTCTTCCCGCTCACCGTCGACTATTTTGAACGCTTCTACGCAGCCGGCCGGATCCCGGGTGGCTTCTTCAAGCGTGAAACCAAACCGACCGAACGTGAGGTTCTTACTTCACGTGTGATCGACCGTCCGCTGCGCCCCTGCTTCCCGGAAGGTTTCCTGAACGAAACCCAGGTCATCTGCACCGTCATGTCATACGACCCCAAGCATCAACCAGCACCGCTGGCCTGCATGGGTGCATCGTTCGCGCTCATGATCAGTGACATTCCGTTCAGCGGACCTGTTGCGGCTCTGCGCATCGGCATGAAAGACGGCCAATACGTCATAGATCCATCGCCTGAAGAAACCGTCGACCTTGACCTGAACATCGCCGCCAAGCCGGGAGCTGTTTTGATGGTTGAGGCAGGCGCCAACTTCCTGAGCGAAGCCCAGATGCTTGATGCGATCACCTTCGCCCACAGGACGATGGAACCGATCTTCAATCTCCAGCTGGAAGTCCAGAAGGCGATCGGCAAGGAAAAACGCGGCGTGCCTGTCAACCAGCTGCATGAGCAGCTCCTGGCGCCCGTTCGCGACCTGATCGAGGCCGACGTTTCAAAGGCGTTCCAGATCCGCACCAAGCAAGAACGCCGCAAGGCGTTGTCCGAGGCGACCAAGAAAGCCGTCGCCGCCCTGAACCCGGACAGTGATGTTGCCAAGACCCGCGCCATCAAAAAGATCGCCGAAGAGGTCCAATATAACGTCGTCCGTCACCAAATCCTGAAGACACACAATCGCATCGATGGTCGCGGCCTGGAGGACATCCGTCCGATCAGCTGTGAAATCGGAGTGCTGAGTCGTCCGCATGGTTCGGCGTTGTTCCAACGCGGTGAAACCCAGGCACTTGCCACCGTTACCCTCGGTGCCGGCGATGACGAGCAGCGCCTGGACACCATCGCAACTCCAGACGCCATGAAGAGCTTCATGCTGCACTACAACTTCCCGCCGTTCTCCGTCGGCGAAGTAAAGCCGCTGCGCGCCCCGGGCCGCCGTGAAGTTGGCCACGGTGCCCTCGCCGAGCGCGCCATCCAGCAGGTGATCCCGGCCAAAGGCAAGTTTGGTTACACGATCCGCCTGGTGTCGGAAGTCCTCGAGTCCAACGGCAGCTCGTCCATGGCGACGGTCTGCGCAGGCACGATGGCCCTCCTGAACGCCGGTGTGCCGATCACTGAGCCAGTGGCAGGCATCGCGATGGGCCTGATCAAGGAAGGCAACGACTTTGCCATCCTGTCGGACATCCTTGGCGACGAAGACCACCTTGGTGACATGGACTTCAAAGTATGCGGCGGAGCCAAAGGCATCACCGCATTGCAAATGGACATCAAGATTGGTGGCCTTACCCGTGAAATCATGGCTCGCGCACTCGAACAGGCGAACCGTGGCCGGATGCACATCCTGGGCAAAATGACCGGCACAATCAACACGCCAGGCGAACTGTCCGAATACGCGCCGCGCATCTTCCAGATCAAGATCAAGCCCGACAAGGTCCGTGAACTCATCGGACCCGGTGGCAAGGTGATCAAGAAGATCGTTGCCCAGACCGGCGTCAAGATCGATATCGAGGACGACGGCATGGTTAATATCGTGTCGCCAGACGTAACCTCGGCCGAAGCCGCCAAGCAGATGATCCGTACGATCACGGCCGAGCCGGAGATTGGCGCAATTTACCTGGGTACCGTGAAGAAGATCATGGACTTCGGTGCGTTTATCGAGATCAAGCCGGGCAGCGAAGGCCTTTGCCACATCTCGCAACTTGCTGATCGCCGGGTTGAGCGCGTTGAAGACATCCTGAAGGAAGGCGAAGAAGTCCTGGTGAAGATCCTTGAGATCGATCGCCAGGGCAAGATCAAGCTCAGCCGCAAGGAAGCGCTTGGCAAAAAGCCGACCGCGACCGCGAACTGAGAGAGGTCGCTGGCGGTGTTCAAGCTGCGTTGTGAAAAGGGCTATGAACCAGTCTACATGACGCAGCACAGCGCTGGCGCGGACCTCAAGGCGACGGAAGCAATGACAATACCCCCGGGGGCAGTAGCCGCTGTACCCACGGGGGTTTTCATTTCCGGCGTCGAATGGGACAAGGTGCCCGCAGGACTGATCCCGGAGCTCCAAATCCGTGCAAGGTCTGGCCTGGCCTTCAAAAAACGAATCATGCTCGCCAACGGCGTCGGCACCATCGATGCCGACTACCCGGAAGAAATCAAAGTCCTCCTCATCAACATGGGGGATCAGCCCTTCGAAATCTCTGCAGGCGACCGCATCGCCCAGCTGGTGCCCGCACTGGTTGCCCGCCTGGAGCTCGCCGCAGCCCAAACGGAGAAGCAGAGAACCGGGGGTTTCGGCTCCACCGGTGTCGAGGCTGCCTCCAAGGCCCGGATCTGATAAAATCCAGAGTCGGCGCAATCGCAACTCAAAGCATCCCTGTAAAAGTCAGGAGAAGTCATGGGCAAGGTATGGGCTCCATCCCGTTTGATGTGGACGCATTTTGCGTTTATCCTTCTGGCTGCCGGAAGCCTGTTCTACCTGACCCAGAACTGTGGTCGCCTGGGGGGCGCAAACACCAAGGATATCGCAACCCGTGACCGGCTCAAGACGGGGCTTTTTTCACCACAGCCCAACATCGACCTCGTGCAGACAGAAGTCGCAAGGAAGATGACTCCGGAACAACTCGCGGCAAGGGCCGGAATCAAGCTGGAGAGGGAACACCACCTGGATAACTTCTCTGTGGTGATGGCCCACGATGGCGAACAGATCCTGATGCTCGAAAAAGTCGGGATGTATCCCCAGCCACTCGCTTCACTCGACAAGGCAGGCAAGGTCAATGTCTGGACATTTCAGGTATTCGCGAACAAGGAAACAAGAGCCCAAGGCACCGCCTGGGTGAAGGTCCCTTCCGGCATGCCTCCTGCCGTTTATGTCAGCGAAGATGGCAACCAATCCAATTTGTACTTCATGCGCCATCCCACAAACGCATCCGGTCGCAAGACGCCAGCCATCATCAACATGCTGAACCACGCAATCACGTCCAACGGAATGGTGCTCTACAAAGCGGGCAACGTGGCGTTTGAAGCAAAAACCAACATGCCGGTGATGACCTACATCCGCGTTGCGGAAAAAATCTGGCGGGTGAAAGGCGTGTACTCGGACCGAAACATACAAAACGGCACGGTATTCTGGACGCCCGATTTCAAAACTTATTTCAGCAAGACTCCGGGTGGGTCTGATGTGGTGGAATGGCGCACCCAGGATGACAATTCCATCGATGTGGTCAGGCGTCGGGGAATTCGTGAACTGGAAATTCCCAAAGCGGTCGAACTTGCAGTCGCAGGGGGCAAGGAAGCGATTGATTCGGGCATCAAGCGGACGTCTGCGCTTGGCTTCGACGAACTAGCACCGGGACCACGTGTGATCCCCGTGTATCAGGGCAGGACGACATTGCCAGTAAACCAGCGCAAGTTCCGCCTGGGACTCGCAGAGGATGGGAACCCGGATGACGGTTTTACAGACCCGACGGCACAGTTCACCAGCGACAAAGCCCCAGCACTTGAACTTGGTGGCGGACAGGTGGAACAGTCCCTTCCCGGATCAACACTCCAGCTTCGGAACCAGAACAATGGCGCATGGATGAACGTCAGGGCACTCAAATCAGATCCGATCTTCATCAATCGGGGAACGCTGAACTCGTTTTTTACTGGTAGCAACGAATACGTCGGACGCGACGAAACCTATGAGATCCTTACCGCTGATGGCTCACCGACAGGTCAATACATCCGGCAGCAATGGTATCCATCCATGGGTCTGAACAGCGCATATTCAACCCAAAAGCACGTAAGCCTGAATGAGCTGGATGCAGAATTGGCCCGGACCCAGGAGGGCCGCGATGAGCGTTTGCGCGCCCTGCATGAGCGCAATGCAGAACAGCAGGCGCAAAGCGAGGCCGCCCTGGCTGCAGGGGCCAAGGCCGAAAAGGATTTTCACAAGGCGCTGCAAGCCGCTCCAGCAAACATCGCCATCGGTACTGTAAAGGACACGTTCAAGGTTAATGGACTTGGCAACAAGGTGCTCGCGGATGTGGCCGGCGAGGGAACAAGACAGGCACTGGCCGCAAGCACGACCGCCGTGCTGAATTATTCTCTTGGCGACACCGGGATCGATGCGACATCACAACTCGATGCCTCCAAGATCGTCACATCTGGAGTCAACTCACTGGTCAAGAACGGTGGCCTGAAGGACGCTGGAAAAGAACTCGGATTCAATTTTACCGCCTACCAGAAATCCAATCTTGGTGATTCTGTCCTGTCATTCCAGCAAGCCCAGGTTGCTGGCGGTGCCGTCCTTGGCTCAGGGGTCACAAAACTCTCCGACGGTCTTGTCGTGCGCCCCCTGGTTTCGGGCAATGATCCAAACGTTCCCATCGAATTTTTCAAGACAGGTGTCGATACAACCAAGGAAATCGTAGTCGGGTTGCTACCGACACCGCTCAGTCCAGGGGCTGCGCTGGTTGCAAATGTCGCCGCGGAAGAAGCCAAGTTATTGGCTGTTGGCGGCGACGCACTGCGAAGCAACGTAAACGCAGTCAATGTGGTGCAGCAACAAGCCGCAACCCTTACACGGATCGCGAACGAGACCGTTGGCAAAGGCCAGGGCGAAATTCAGGATTTGCGCAGCCAGCTTGCGGATCGTCGTACTGAATTGCAACAAGACTCACCCTCGCAAGGACCAGCAAGTCAGCAAAACGACTCAGGTTACGATGAGGATCAATCGGGAGACTATTGATCGTGCAGGCCGCATTCAGGCAACAAACCGTTTTATGTCTTCAAGATTGATGTGATCAGTGAATGTTTTGCCATAAAAAGCCTCAACGATGACTCCACTCTCATCAATCAAGAAGTGTGACGGTAGCTGACCGAACTTGCCATCGATGGAATCCTGCCTGAAATTCTTGAAGAACGCCCTGATCAGAGTCAGAGCTGTTTTTGGGGTGAAAGCCGCCAATGAATCCTGCCGGGTCTTGAAAGCCCGGTATAGCTTCCGCTCCCGGTCGGCTATCATTGGAATTCCTGCCGCCCGGAGCATTTCCGAAGTTGCGCCGCACCTCGAATTCTCAAACTCTTCTGGCGACGATTCATAGACAGCAATCACGAAAACACCGCGTTCCTGCGCCCGGCTGATGACTTCTTTCAATCCGTCGAGGTGAAGCGCACAAAGCGGGCACGTCGCATACCGATAGAATATAATCCAGGCCTTCCTGCCAAGAATTTGCGCTGGATCAAACAAGCTTCCATTACTAAGCAAACCGTTTACCTCAGGCGCAACCTCACCGGGGACAAGGGGTGTCGACACAATACCGGCCCCGTCGTTGAAGCTGCTGAGAAACCTGTCCGCGATGCCTTCAAGCTGCTTCAACTCATCATTCTGCCTGAGCCTGAATTGACGCCGCTTGCCGTTGATGGAGTCACTCAGGAAGTTTTCGAAGGCCCTGACCGGTCCGACGATCTGGTGGCTCAAGTGAACACCGGTAAAGAAAAGCACGACGAAGAAGGCCGCACTCACGCTGGCGTAGATTGCGATAAAACTGCGAACCAATTGCTGGGCAGATTCGAAGGGCAGAGACTGAACCTGGGACACCAGTACCGTAACATACGTGTATGAGACCGCGCCCGCAATCAGGCCAAAACAGACACCGGCGGCCAGCAACTTCAGACAGTACCTGGTTTGAAAAGAAGGATCTATCCACTTGCGCCCCCGCCGTTGCTCGACCGGGTATAGCAATTTTCCATTGGCCAGCCAGGAAACAAGGACCATACCAAGACCGACCCACTGCAGCACATCAGCAACGTTGAAAACCCCTGAGTAAAATCCGCCTGCATGGATTTGCATGAAATCCACAACATGGCCACGCATGATGCGGTCAAGGACATTGCTGATCATGGAGCCTGCGAGAAGGCTTGTGCCAAATCTCAAGGCAGGAGAATAAATCGGCAGGAAATACTGAATGACCAGCAACGCGAACAACAACAGACCTGCCAGGCTTGATGGCAGCACAACCGTATAAATCCTGTCCAATTCCCTGAGCGAGCCCAGCGCGAAACCCTCGTTCGCAAAAAAGAAAAAAGAAATATTCGGGAAGTGAACCGGACTTGTAATATCCATCGCCAGAATCTTGGTTGCCTGATCGAGGCAGATCGCCGCGAAGAACGGCAGCGTGACGTACATGACCCAGCCACGTGCCGTCAGCATGATCAACCATCCGCCATTGAATCAAGCGCTTTTTCCAGCATGGGGTGCTCCCCAATGATACTGGTAAGCTGGTTCACTGCGCGAATTGCTGCGGGTCGGTCAGGACAGGCAAGCAATGTCTGGGTGAATGCAACCAAGGCAGCCTCATTGATTCCGGAACTCCGGTCCTCCGACACAGAGCGCCCAAGCCAGTGGAGGGCCTCCTCATGAAGATCGAGCTTTCGGTAGACGGCTCCAATTCCCGAGCATGTTTCCAGGTCAGCAGGATACAGGGCATGGGCACGCCGGAACAAGTCAAGCGCCTCCTGGTACGAATGCACCGCAAGGGCAATCTGGGCGAGCGCCTTGTAGCATTTTGACGCCTGCTGGCTTTCTTTACTGGAGGCATCCTCAAATGGAGTCCCCGCCAATGCAGCCAGTGCAGAACGGAATGCATCGGTGGCAGACTCAAGGTTTCCAGCTGCAAAAAGAGCTGTGCCTTTACAAGCATGCAGGCGTGACACAATGTCGCCTGCCGGTGGTGCCAAAAGAAGAAGATGTTCGACTTCATGCAGGACTTCATCCGTTCCCTGCCTCATCCCTGGGGACTCCAGGATGGATAGACGGTCATGCCAGGATGGGGCGGCCGAGGTCTGACTCGTAACTGGTTGATTTTCGTGTTCGGTGGAAACCAGCAGCGAACTGAAAATCCCGTCAAACTCAATTGCCGCCCGTGCATAAGGACAAGGATCTGCCAGCAGCGCTGGACCGTCGCTCCGCCGTTCAAAAGTCTTGAGCAGGCGTGCAAGCGCCATGGCTGAAAAATCCATCACTGTAAACCCGGAACTCCCTGCCATGTCACACTGGCCGGCAGCAGGCGACAACACGACCTTGGTTCCCGAAAGAGCGGCAAGCCTTGCCAGATGAAGGACAGAGGACGACTGTCCCGGCTCTGCTAAAAACCAGAGATCTGAACTGGCAACCAAGTCAAATGCGAATGGAGTTGTATCCTGGTGCAGGAAGCGAAAGTTTCGGGCAACACCAAGGTCTGCGATCAAATATTTAAGTCGTTCCGATCCCTCCCGTGGAGTCGCGACCACAACAACTAGATTACTTATATCAACGGCGCTTGTTGATATATCTCCATTCCTGAGCACGGATTGCAGTGCCCTGGCGAGGTTGCCGGCGACTCCAGAGGGATCCGAGGATCCCTCGTACAACATGACGTTTGCAGAGTCCGCAATACCTATGTGCCGCCGGAATCGGGCGCGGCCGGATTGCGCTACAGACAGCACCAAAGCCCTGTCTGGGGCAAATGGCATTTCCCGCACCCGATCAACCGAATATCTCTCAAACTCAAGAGCCTCGATCGTCCTGCGATCCAAGGTCCACACGACATCGCTCCTGCCCAGAATGTCGTGCCGGATCGCGCGGATGTTTGACCACGAATCGAAGATGTGAGGCGCTGTCTCAAAAGCAATGCAATGGAATGGCGTATCACTCTTGAGGCATGCACGGAGGGCCTGAAAAGACGCGAGGTTTTCTGAGCCGGCAGCAACGACCAAGTCGACTCCTTCAAGCTGCCTTTCAAGGCCGGTCATGTAACCAGGCTTCACGGGATCTGATGCATATATCGCCATTCCGATTCCGGCTTCTCGAATGAGAGGCGACACCGATGATTCAAATGCATGCAAGCGAACTTCATGCTGCAATGCGATGCGCGCAAAGCTGATGAGCGGCCATGTCTGCGCACCGTTGCCCGCCACCAGCGCAATCCTTTTGCATCCTGCAAATCCCATTACGGCCTCCCTGGCCTTGATAATTCATTTCCGCACCGAGGCGCGGATCGTTATTCACTCCGCTGACTTTCCGCCCAGTGATCCAATCCTGCCCGCAATGGTCGACACTGGCAGAGTCACATTCTGAACAAGGGGACCATCAAGCGCCCGCGACTCGAGGCTAATGCCAACATCCAACTCATCCGCAGATACACCACCATGAAATACTAGCGGCACATCGACAAACCCGACGCTGCCACCCTTGATACTCAATTTCCCAGGTTCACTATCACTCAGAGAAATCCGCTCACCACTCAAGTTGGTCAAAGTGACGCTAAGATCTGAAACATCAACCGTTCCGGTATTATTAATGACGACATGGAGTTTGGCTTGCTCCCCCGGGTCAAGGACCCCATTGGAGACCCCACCTTTCTCTTCGACGATGGAACTCGAAACCGACAGAACTGGACGATCCCGGCCGGGAATCTTGACTTCAATTTTGCGTGAATGCAGCGCCACTGGCCATCCGTCAACTGCAATACCGGAGTCGACTTCCCAGACACCGTCTGCCGGAAAGAACGGCGGTTTTGCCGAAAATGACCCAGATCTGCTCTGACCCGCTTCAAGCGTACCGACAAGGGACTCCTGAGTCTCCCCACTGACCCCGGTTGTGCGTAGAAAAACAGATATGCGACGCACGGGCTGCTTGCCTTTGTTTGCGACCGTCCAAACCACACGAATGTCATCGCCGGGGCCAGGATTTGCCGAAGCCAAGACTTCTGCCTGGAAGGCAAGTGCGTTGGGATTGGTCGCAACCTCAACCAGCTGCCCTTTGTCATTCGGATCGTCCCAGTAAACGGCGAAGCGGTCCCTTAACCAACTGGAGACGTCGGAAATTGTTTTCTTCAAGTGAGCGCCCACTGGTTCCAGGTTCATTGTGGTCCGGGTGCGGACACTTCCTGATGAATTCAACGGTGCAGAAGCCATACCGTCTCGCGGGTATGCCTCGATGATGGTTCTTGCCACAGCCATGTCCTCATCGACCTCGGTCCCCTGCGCCTTCCAGTTCATGAAATAGGATTTTCCGCAGCAACTGCCCGACATCCTTTGGTCAAGATCTGCGACATGGTTCCTGGCGTCGGAGTTCGCATCCAGATTATGCAGCAGGAATGACTCGTTGCGATAACGCGAGGCGCCGAGCAAGTTGAGATTCTGCTCACCTTCCACCACTGGTTGTAACCAGACATCAGGGACAATACCGACATTCTGAATCGACCTGTCGGCCGGAGTGTAGTAGCGCGCAATCGTCAGTTTGAGCGCAACCTCAAATGGCAACTCGAACACGGTCTGGACAGATCCTTTCCCGAAAGTTGGCTGGCCAACCACCACAGCACGTCCATGGTCTTGCAAGGCACCCGCAACAATCTCGCTGGCTGAAGCGGATTCCTCATCGACAAGCACAACCATTGGGAAGTCAGTCTCGTCATATCCTTTGCCAGCGAGCTCAACTTCCTGCCTTCGCCCCCTGGTTGAAACAATTACACCGTCTTCAAGAAAAAGGTCGGCCACCTGAACGGCTTGATCGAGCAAACCTCCTGGGTTTGATCTCAGGTCAAGGACGAGTCCATCAAGCCCGCCAGTGCGACGTTTGAACTCCTTGATTGCACTCAAAATCTCGCGCGATGTCTTGGCAGAAAATGTTTCAACAGCAACCTGTAGCACCCTGAGCTTGCTGTCGGGAAGGGGCGTGGCGGTCACCGAGTCCACCTGGATGACCTCCCGGTTTAGAAGAATATCCAGCGGCGCCTGCCGTCCCCGGCGCAGGATTCGCATCTGCACTTGGGTCCCTGGATTTCCCCGCATGAAGTCCATCAGATCTTCAAGGGCCATGCCGAAGGTTGCCTGGCCATTGATCCTGACAATCCGGTCGCCAGGCAGGATACCGGCGCGGATGGCAGGACTGTTTGGCAACGGCTTGATGACCGTCAACACGCGATCCTTGATCGTAACCAAGACACCTAGACCACCAAAACTACCCTCTGTCCCTTGCCGGAGTTCGTTGTACGCCGACGGCGACATGACAGAGGAGTGAGGGTCCAACTCAGAGACCATCTCATGCAGAATCTCACGCACGCGGTCTAAAACCTTCACACCACCGCTGGCCGTTGCCACTGCCGCCGCTGCCACAGCATCAGACAGACCAGCCACGGTTAGCGGATATTTCGCCTCCCCGGCTTCGATATTCATGCTGAACATTCCTGACGGGGCAATCGACGATTCAAGCGATGGCGACGACTTCTTCAGAACTTTGAGCAGGACTTCAGCCAGTTGCCGTTCCGAGACCCGAGCTGCATCGACGTAGAAGTTCCGCGCCGTTGCCAACACCGACTGCGACAACTGCAACGCCGCATCGAAATCATTCCCGGTAAATTTCTCACCCAACCGGGGCTGCTGCCGCTCTTTCAATCGGTTCTGTCTGACCGAACCAGGGCCCGGCGAATTCTCCAGCGATTTACCAAGCCAACGGGTGTTTTCGAGCAGTTGCGCAGGAAACAGGTTAGGTGAAAAACGCAATAACAGAACCGTTCCAGCAACACCCGCAACCAGTAATGACACTGGTAGAAGTGCGCGCCGATTGGCCTCAATCCTGTCCTTGAAATTTTCCCAATGATTTCTCATCGATCCCTTTGGCACCCCGCTCAGGAGATATCGACAAGAACCGCAATTGACTTAGTCCATGGGATTTAACTCCCCGTAACTAGTGAAAAAAAAGACGGTCTAATCCGCCTCGCTGGGAGATTGGAAAGGAAGCCTCCAAGTCAGCGAGGCTCCAGCAGCAGGCCATGGCCAGGACAAGGATATTCACCCTCAAAGAGACGTAACAGGCTGATTTATAGATATTTTTTTTCAAATTTAAATCTCTTCATCAAATTCTTCTAACGTTTCCCCGTAAAACCCCGATCTTTTTAAAAAATGGGATTAGAGAGGCGGTTTGACCAAGTCATGAAGTTTCCATCGAATCGACAGATGTTTGCCGCGCTACTTAAGCCGGTGACTACTATCTCTGCTCTGCTGCTCGGCGGAAATGGCCTTGCATCACCCCCGCCCCAGCGAGCTGAGGACAAGATCGCCAATGCAGAATTCAGGGTATGGACCAGCGACGACGATAATTTGCCCGCTTTGGAGCGTGAGATCGCACGCAAAATTCAAATTGCACCCGACTCATCTTACGGACATTTCCTGCTTTCTCATGTCTACCTGCGAATGTTTGCAAACAACCCACAGGACACGGAATCACTTCGCGTGTCGGGAGAACTTGCGACTCAGGCGCTCGAACTGGACCCGGAAGCAGAGTACGGATATGTGGCAATGGCAGACGTCCTGGAAGCTCTGGGGCAGACCAACAAGGCAATCGCCGTGCTACGCGAAGGTCAGAAACGCACGGATGGATGGCGGATAAAGTTTACACAGGCAAGGCTTTCTGCAGATCGCAGCAATGCCGAAACAACCAGTGAACTTCTTGTTTCGGCCATCAAGACGCAAGGAAGTCTTCAGAGGGTCATCGCTCCCTACATGGTGATCCTGGCGCAGACTGATGGAAACTCTCCTGCCATCGTTGAATCCATGCTAGCCCGCTGGCACGAACAGTTCCCAGAAGCGGGTTTTGATGACTCACTGGCATCTTTCCTGGCAGAAAAAGGTGACCACGAGAAGGCACATAGAATTTACCAGTCCATCCATCAGTTTCAATCCACAGCAAAAAAGTCGAACAAGTGGCTCGCCAACCCAGAAGCGCTTTTTAGTGATTCACTCCTGTGTTACCGGAAGCTTGACAAGTCCAAGGTCGCCATTCGCCAGCTGCAAGCCCTTCGCGATGCCATAAGATCCGGGAGGATCCCCGGGCGCGACATGAGTGCCAAGCTTCCTGCGCTCGTCGACATACACCTGGCTGCTGCGCAATTGCGTATGAAAAACCATAAAGAGGCGCACTCTTTGATCTCTGAAGCTCTGGCCAAAGTCCCGGACCAAGGCCCAGCAGTGGAATTCCTGTTCAAGGAGTATCGGAACGCAGGCGCGTTCCGGGAACTGATCCAACTCTTTGCTGATTTGGTCGACAGTGGAACCATCAACGGTTCCTCGAGGAACGTTCATCTCGGGATGATCCACGCATTCATGGCGGAGGTTTTCTCGGAAAAGATTGGCAACCAGTTCGAAGCTGAAAACTATTACCGGCGAGCCATCGCACTCGAGCCGACAAGGAGTGAATACTATAACGGCCTCGGCCTTGCGCTGTACCGCCGTTCAGACATGAAGGCAGCCCTGGGCGAATTCACCAAAGCGGCGGAGATTGATCCAGGTGACGCTTCAGCGCGCTACAACGAGGCGTGTGCTCTGGCCCTTCTTGGTAGACAGGAAGAAGCACTGGTCTCGCTCCGTGAAGCCATCCAGCTTGAACCGCGGCTTTCCGAGCAGGCGCGGATCGACAAAGACTTTGCGTCGATCAGTGCCTCCAACGGCTTTCAGGAAATCCTTGCCTCCGAAACCGTCATGGAAGAGGGAGTCAGTACCGCATGGTCGCCAGAACCTTAAGCTACCATGTGCTCCGTTCATAAAGCAGGACTGGCCCGACTGCGGACTTGTAACCTGAAATGCCTTCGTGCCAGAACGGATCGCCCAAAGAGAACGTGGAATCCATGAATTTGCGATCAGCAACCTGGGAGCCGATGATCAACTTCATGGGCAAGGTGACGAGGTCGTATTCATAGGGTGGATCTTTCCAGGCAAACTGCCCTTCCCCCAGCTCGATGCAAGCGCGCACGAGCGCAACAGCAAAATCGAAGCTTCTTGTGGCATGGGGATCCAGGACATGCACTTGGATTCCACGACAAACTTGCCTTGCCCATTTGCCTGATGTGGGTTCGAAGGCAGCGTCCCGCAAATGCAGGCCCGGCGGATCTTCGTGAGCTTTGAGGCCCATGATTTTCCGGATGCGGGCAGCAAGTTCTCCGTGAGTCTTGATAAAAGGTGCGCCACAGAACTGGAAGGGAAGACCTGTGCCCCTGCCCTCTGAGATGTTCGTCCCTTCAAGGATCACCAAACCAGGGTATACGTAGACCGGGTCAACGGTTGGTAGATTTGGGGAGGTCAAGACCCATGGCCTGCCAAGATCACACCAATGGCTGGCAGGATTCCAGCCTTCCAACTTGACGACTTCAAGATCTGCCTTGATCGATCTATTGAAAAAACGAGCAGCCTCAGCCGCTGTCAACCCATGACGCATGGGAATCGGAAATTCACCAACAAAGGAGGTCGCATCCATGTCCAGGACTCGACCCTCCAGGATCTCTCCACCAATTGGATTGGGACGATCCAGTATGACCACCCGCTTGCCATGCCTTGCAGCAGCGCGAAGACAAGCCGCTATGGTTGCCTTCCAGGTGTAAATACGGCAACCAACAACCTGCAAATCAATGATCAGGGTATCGAGACCATCCAGCATTTCAGCCGTCGGCTCACGGGTTTCGGAATACAAGCTGTAAATGGGAATTCCGCTGCGCCCATCCCTCTGGTGGGAGGTCTCGATCATGTTGTCCTGGGCTGTCCCATAAAATCCATGTTGTGGTCCGAACAAGGCAGACAGACCGCGACCATTCAGATCCTTGAGGGCTTCCCAGGCAGGAATAAAATCCTTTGTAACGGAAGCCTGATTGCACAAAAGGGCACAGCGACCCCAGCCACGAGCGATCTGCGGCCTGGCAAGCAAAGCCTCCAGGCCAGTCAAAAATGATGACATGATGGACTGCCTTTAATCAGCTCAGGTGTGGCGACCCTGGATGCGCTCAATCAGGCCGACCAGACACTCGTTCAGCGTGCGACCGCTAACAGACTCAACAAAAGTGTTGCGATCGGCCGAGTGCTCGCCGTGTCCGGTGAATGAGCCATCTGAATACTCATCAATTTCAAGATGGTAAGTGCTGCCCTTCACCATGAAGGTAAAGGTGTGCGACTTGAAAAGTTTTGCCCCAGGGGGAACCTTGATGTTTTTCCATTCCACTTGCCATTCTCCCGCAGGTCTATTGACCGGCTGCTCGAAGTCCTGAGGAGATTCTAGCATGCACAGTGATGGGGATGCTATGCGGCGCCCTCTGAACCCTCGCTCGCCTGGCTGGCCTGGCGCTGTTGTTCCGCGTAAAGCTTGTCAAGAAACCCACGCAGGACGTTTTCAAACTTGGCGTCAATCTGGACAATCTTGATGCCAATGCCCGGACCGGTTTCTTTTGACGCCGGATCCTCTGGCTGAACGACACGAGCCACCTTGCCGTTGAAAAAGATCGAAGTTCCGTCCGGGAAAGTTAAGCGGACCTCAAGGATGGAAGCTGGATTGAAGGGGAATCGTGACGGGCGGTCGTATTGCAGGAAAAAACCGGTTTGCGAAATGTTCCTGGTGGAAGTCTCGTAAGCCACCATGTCACCCATGGAGTTGATCGAGACTTGCAATGGATCCTTCAGGCGCATCCTTGCTGTGCGCCGGTTTTCCTTGGATGCTGCAGCCATAAAAAAAACCTCCTGATCCTGGGCCTTCGTGTCGGCAGTCAGATCAGGAGGTTTACTCGCAAGAATCAAACCGGAAGCAAAAGGCCTGCAGTTCAGCAGTCTGAACAGCAGCTTGCGGCTCCCGATCAGCCCCTCTTCCTGGAGGCAAGTTCGTCTTCGATCACGCGACGGAAATCCGCGAACGGAACCGCACCGGGCAATTTCCGGCCATTGATGAAGAACGCGGGCGTACCATTCACACCCAAAGCCATCCCTGATTTCATGTTGGCATCAATCTGGGCTTCGATTTCACCCGGGTTCTTGATGCATGCCTGCCACTGCTTCATGTCCACACCGGACTTCTTTGCATGCTGCTCAAGATCCGCGTCAGCCAGTTTTTGCTGGTTATCGAAGATGATCTTGTACATCTGCCAGTACTTGTTCTGCTTTCCTGCGCAGGTTGCCGCGATTGCTGCTGGGCGGGCACGGTCGTGGAAGCTGAGCGGGAAATCGCGGACGATCCACCTGGCCTTACCCTTGTATTCAGTCATGACCTGCTCTGCCGCTGCCAGTGTGCGCTTGCAGAACGGGCACTGAAATTCGGAGTACTCGACGATCGTGACAGGGCATTCGTTGCCTGCACAACCTTGCGGGGCAGTTGGATCAATGCCGTCTTTGATCGCGGCGTAACGCACCTTGTCGTCACTATTGACGGTGATGTTGAAGACCGGCTCCTTGGGGGCTTGCACCATGATCACCAGCTCCTTGGACTTGCGGCCGGCGTCAACGATCTTCTCAATCGCTTCTTCTTCCTTGCGGCCCCGGAGGTGGTCTCTGACTTGCTTTTCCTGGTCCGCCTTTGGCATCTTGGAAAGCTGAGGGTGGTCCTTGAACTGCTCAAGAAAGGACTTTAATTCTGCGTCAGATACGACGGCGTTCTTCTCAAAGTGCTCTGCTTTGACCGCCGCCACCGACTTCTTGGCTTTCTTGGCTTCTTTCTCCCAGTAATACTCCAGGTACTTTTCGCGAGCCGCCTGCTCAACAAGGCCAAATTTTCTTTTCTCGAGTTCAAAGAACTCGCCCTCGTTGGCTTTCTTGACTTCCTTCATGGTCACGACTTTTCCGCCAACCTTGAATGCCGCGTCAGAGTCAGCGGCCAGAGCCGGGCGTACGGAAGTTAACAGCGCCAGTGTCAGGAACGGCAGCGAGAAGAATAGCTGGAATCGGGACAGTTTTTTTGTTCGGGTCACCGGAATTACTCCTGTAGCTAAAACTTGATGAAAGAGCGCAACACCCAGCATAGTATCAGGAGTCTCGGACCTTTCTAGCCTAAAACTTGCCCGTCCCACCCTGAGCAACCGACCCTCAACCCGCCAATGAAACCCGGGAAGATCTCGTTTTTTTGGTTTTTGCCAAAAAAAAATTTCTAAAAATGAAACCGCATTTGCCGACTCCTCCTGTGCCCGGCTTGCTGGGCAAGGAGGCAAAATTTTGAACAGGCTCCTGAAAATTCAGGCACTCACATTGGCCCTGCTAGGGACCCCTTGCACGGAACTGTACGCTCAAAGCGCCCCCAGTTGTACCGGGATCCCGGTTGACGACCCGGCCCCCCCGGTTCTTGTTTGCGAGTTCCCGGATCGCTACCTCTTCCGCATCGCCGGTGAACAGCACGTTTATGACAAGGCCGAATGGCGTGCGCGCGCCCGCAGACTCATAACGGACTATGGCGAGGGTGCGGGAATCCCCGCATCAAGCATGGCTGATGGACATGTTACCTTCTGGCTTTCTGTGCCGGAATCCGCGCCTGGGGACGCCCATGGGCGGGCCATCGTGACCGCTGGAAAGCACACCTTTGTCGTCAACCTTCCCATCGGGCTCGACCTCGACCTGGTATCGCGCCAGCAGGTGGCAGATCTGGACACTAAGGAGTATCCGCAATATCTGGGCCATCGCGTCGGCTCGATTCTGGTCAAAAAAGCTGGGGGATCCAGCGAACAGGAATTCACCCGCTACCTTCAGCAGTGCGGGGCCACCGGCATGGGGGAAACAGCCGGAGGATGGACAAGCGTCTTGACGAGGGATTTTGATGAAAACCGGGTCTTGCGCAACCTGACCAAAGATCCACATGGAAAACAGCACGTAGCCGGTGCTACCCTCAACACCATATTTGAATGGATCGCCTGGCGGGAGCCTGTCTTCGAGTTTTCCCTCGGAGAAAATCCGGTTCATGTCGAACCAGTGACCCAGGCGGATGACGGGAATTGACTGATGAACGACGCCCAGAAGCCGACCGCCGAATCGCACTCCCCGCTTGTCTGGATCGACATGGAGATGAGCGGCCTCGACCCGGAAAAGGATGTCATCCTTGAGGTCGCAACCATAATCACCAACGAGGCCCTTGAGGTCATTGCAGAAGGTCCAGACTTTGTCTTGTCCCACAACCTGGAACGACTCAAGTCCATGGACGACTGGAACCGGGAGCATCACAAGAAGTCTGGCCTCTGGGATGCGGTGCTCGCTTCACAGGTTTCCCTGGCCGAGGCCGAGGAGAAGACCCTGGACTTCATCCGCCAACACACACAGCCGCGGAAAAGCCCTTTGTGCGGCAACTCGATCTGGCAAGATCGCCGTTTTATTTCACGCTACATGCGCCAGATTGACCACCACCTGCACTACCGCATGATCGATGTCAGCACCGTCAAGGAGCTGGCCCGCAGGTGGCATCCTTCCATTCTTGATAAAAAAACAAAAAAATCTGGAAACCACCGTGCTCTTGACGACATACGGGAGAGCATCGAAGAACTGCGATACTACAAAGACCACCTATTTGTTAAACTGTGAAGTGGGGCTGGAATACGCCCCATGGACCAGCGGTCCAGGAAAGGAGGTGGTGCTCATGGGTCAAGGTTGTTGTTCCTGTAGCACGGAGGTGACGGTCTTCTAAATGATTTGACCGTGCCTCCAGGTTCCAAGACCGGCCTCCCTCCTTTCGAGTTCGTGTTTGTGGGGGCCGGTTCCTCGATTCACCCGACCACTGCCTCCACCACCCTGAAACCCAAAATCCCAGCAAATTCCCGGCGAAGCTTGCGTTAGCGTCTTGCCAAGTTGAACAAAAACGGCAAAAACAGCAAGGACCACGGGAGAACCAGACAGTGAACAGGAACCATCAAAACCAGAGTGCCTCCGAATCGACAATCCTATCGCCAATCGATTATCGCGCCCGCATGGAGCGTTGCCTTGAGCTGATTCCGGGTGGCGCGATGCTTGTCCTTTCCCAGCCTGCCGCCCTGCGCAACAGCAACGTCGAACATCCGTACCGGCAAGATAGCGTGATGCATTACCTCACCGGGTTTGAAGAAGCGGAATCCGCAGTGCTTCTCCTGTCGAAGGGAGCGCCTGGGGAACGCATGATTCTTTTCTTGAGGGAGAAGGACGCACTCGCGGAATTGTGGGAAGGCCTTCGCCTTGGCACCGCGGCGGCGCCAGCAAAAATCGGGGTCGACAAGGCTTTCCCCATCAACCAGCTCTGGGAAATGTTGCCGAAGCTGCTCGGAGAATCCGAAACCCTTTATTATCATTTTGGCACCAGCCCCCACGATGATGAACAAGTGATCCAGGCAGTGGCCAGGCACAAAAAACTGATCGGCCGGACGCGTGGCTGGCAACTGCCCGTGTTTGATTCCTGGGGAATTGCCGGGCAATTGCGCCTGCGCAAGACCGCCGTTGAAGTGGAACGCATGCGCGCTGCCGCAGCCATCACCCGGACCACATTCAACAAGATTTACGAGACCGTACGCCCCGGCCAGAACGAGCGGGACGTACACGGCCTGATTCTTGGTGAGTTCCTGCGCAATGGCGGCGACATGGAGGCTTACGGTTCCATCGTTGCAGGGGGGGCAAATGCCTGTGTCCTGCACTACCGAAGCAACAACATGCCCCTTGCAGAAGGCCAGTTGCTGCTGGTCGATGCCGGCGCACAACTGCAATATTACGCTTCGGACGTAACGCGAACTTTCCCTGTTGGCAGGCGTTTCACTGCGGAGCAAAAGGCATTGTACGAGATTGTTCTGGCCGCCCAGGCCGCCGCACTGGAAACAGCAAGGCCGGGCTCCACATTACCCGCAATTCATGAAGCTGGGCTTGATGTGCTCGTCGACGGACTACGCGAAATTCGACTCCTCGACGGGTCACGGGATGAAATCAAAACGAAACAAACTTACAAGCGATTCTTCCCACACAACACCAGCCACTGGATCGGCATGGACGTCCATGATGTCGGGGACTACACCTTGGAAGGCAAGCCCCTGCCGCTGGAACCGGGAATGTACTTCAGCGTCGAGCCCGGACTTTACGTTGATCCGACCGACATGGCTGCACCGGAAAGTTTCAGAGGCATTGGCATCCGGATCGAAGATGATGTCCTGATCACTGCGGCAGGACATGAGATCATTACGGCCGGGATTGCCAAATCTGTCGCTGAACTTGAGAACCGGTATTGATGACCGGAACCGCCAGGTTCGCCGGAAATCCGTGGTTCAAGACCGGCGCATGCTGGCTCGCCCTTTCAGCTCCTGCCATGGCAAGCCCGCGGGCCAGTCAGAATGGTCCATCGTTTATTCTCCAGACCGCTGCGCAAGATTCACCCCAGCGGCCTGCCCTGTCTGCCGCGGGGCTTCAGGCGTGGGTGAAGACGGAGCATGGATGGCAAGAGGTCCCCGTCCAGGTCGATGAGCGGGACAAGAACGGTGATTACGTCCTTGAAAATGGAATTCCTTTTACCGCGCACGGGGGCGATGGCCTGCTCAACGGCAGCGATGAAATCGTCTTCGCGTTGCCAGCAGGCAGCATCGATTTTTCCCAAGATCAGGCGATAAAAAAATTGCAGCAGGCGGGCGCTGGCCTTGAGGGTCGCCGCGCCCTGACGGGCTGGACCGTAAACTTACTCAGCTCGACCTCGGGAGCCAGACAACGCTCATTCCAGGTCCTGATCACCAACAATCCCCAATCGCGAAGCCTTCCCCGGCCGCAAGTGACCTTCGATCCAGCAGCACATACCGTGACCACCAGCTCGTACCGCTATACTTTCAATTCAACGAACCCCGCGGCCGTCGGGGAACTCTCTTTAACACGTTCCAGAACAGAGGGCGGATCAACCAAGGGACAACCGGAATTGCCTGCAGGCGGAATCAATCAGGGCGGTGGCTTCGCTGTATGGTTGCGACCGCCTTGGGGTTTCCCGGCCCTGCATCGAAGTGATCGTGACCTGAACGGCGCCATCGAAAGCTGGCGTGCGGGGCCTGTCAGAGCGATCGTGGCGGTGGGCAGCAGATATTCAGCCTTATGGAGCACGATCAACGCCCATTTATTCAGTGAACTGGTTTTCTACCGGGACCGCTTCCAGATTCCGTCGGTGATCGACATCACGTTTTCGCCTGATCGCCTTCTGGGTCATGGTAGTGGCTTCGCTTACGGCATGAAGCTGGCAAACTCAGAAACCACCGGTATCCAGCTCAACAAGCGATTCCCTGGCGAGATCAGTGCCCGCCACCCTTCGGGCCTGGTCTTGAGGGCCAGGACGGATCCTGCACTTGTCGCGGCGGGGGTGGCGCCAGCGGTGTGGATCGACCCGGGGAAAACCATTTCTGGGAGGCAAAACGTCGGTGACCCGGAGCAGGATATTCCTGCGGAAGTAGCTGCCTGGTTTCGGCAAACTTCCGCAAACATAGGGTTTTTTGTGGACATCAGCCGGATGAAGAAAGGCCGCTACGATTTCTCCCTTGACTTGGAAAGCCAGGGTGAGGCAAACCTGCCCCATACTGATTTCCTGATCTGTAAGTCAGTCTGGACGCCGCTTGATTCCATGAAATCCGCCAAAACGGTCGCTCCAGTCCCGAAGCAAGAGTCTAAAGCGCAGCACAAATGAAAGCCGGCACCCCACAGTGCCCGACACCAGGAAATCTGAGGTAATCCATGCCCAGCAGGTCCAAAAAGGACGCCAAACCAATGTCCAGTGACGAGGAAAATGTGCACCAGGAAACCCACGCGACCGAATCTTTTTCAGCCCCCGCAACTCCCAGCGAATCAGACGGCCTGAGCCTTCAGGTATCCAAGGCATTGCGCAAACGCCTCGAGCTCAGCGCACGTGAAGAGGGCGTCAGTGTGGAAGATCTCGCCTCCGAGCTTCTCGCCGAAGGCCTTGTGCTCCGCGCCTGGGAAATTGTCGAGCGTAAGAGTGCAATGCGCGGCGGCGGCAGCGGCCAGCAGCAACATCAGCAGCAGCAACGCCAAGGGAACACCCGCCAAGGTCACCAAGGCCACGGCGGAGGAAACAACAAGCAAGGCCACGGCGGAGGCGGCAACAAGCACGGCGGCGGTCGCATGAACAAGCGCCATGCAGCCCACGCGACGTCCCTGAACCTGATGGAAGACAAAGCGGCGTTTCTGGAATACGTTCGCAACCAAGAGCGCAAGCAGCGCTGATTCATCTCAAACCAGCTTTCGCACATAAAAAAAACCAGGTCTCGCGACCTGGTTTTTTTTTCCCAAAAGCAACAACTTGTTAGTTGTTTGCTTTTTCCTTGAGAGTCTTCAGCGGGCGAATCTTGACAACGTTGCGGGCCGGCTTGGCCTTGAACATTGTTTCTTCACCGGTGAAGGGGTTGATGCCTTTGCGAGCCTTGGTTGCCGGCTTGTGAACGCGGGTAACCTTCATGAGGCCTGGGATCGTGAACACGCCCGGACCTTTTTTGCCAATGTCCATTCCCATCATGTCCGTGAGGGTCTGGAACATCTGGCCGACATCTTTACGGCTCAAGCCGGTTTGAGCGGAAATAACGCTCATGATGTCGCTCTTGGTACGAGCACGAGAAACGCTCGGGATCGGGCCAACCTTGACAGGCTTTGCAGCCGGTTTCGCCTTACCCTTGGCAACAGTCTTTACGGCCGTCTTCTTCTTTTTCTTTGCCGCCATCTTTTTTTCTCCTCCATGGATTCAGATGTACGTGATTTAGAAAAGATAGGGCGCAAATATCGAAAAATCAAGGAGCAAACTGATCAATGTGCAGATTTTCCAGACGCAGCGCTTTGCCAAGAGGACGGGTGTTCAATCATGAAGCGCACAAGAACGTGACCCAGATGCGTGTCAAACACCTCTGGCGCAAGCCTTTGCTGCATATCGCGGATCATGCTGCGGCCCGCTGGATCGAGTGACTCGAAGTATTTTTGCTTCAGCCTGTGGTACTGGCCACTACCGCCTGCTCGCATTTTTTTCAGCTCATCCGCAGCCACGAGCCGCATTTTCGCGTGCAAGGTTCCATTCGCTTGTTCAGGGAGGGATGCTTCAACGCCAACATCGGACGCAATCACTGGCACGGAAAGCACAGGCGGGATAGTGGTCGGAGCCTGCGCACGCTGGGACTCGATCTCCCCGGGGATCTGCCCAGCCCGGGACGGATGCATGGTCCAAAGCACACGCAGGCACGGAGCGGAGCCACCCGCGCGCGGATGAAAAAGCACCGCACCATCATCGACAGAAGAAGTAATCACGCCGTGCCGGATGAGGCTTCGTCCAAGTCCAGCCAGGCATTTCAATACACCCGGCAGGGATTGTCCGGACTGCAAAGGAAGATCCATCTGCACGCAACCGTCCAGGCGTACCCAGTTGAATTGCCATCTGGCGGACGCTTCAAGCACCAGAAGCCAAGACCTTTCCGCTGCGCCCAGTTCCCGCCACAAGGCCGCGGGAAACGTCAGGGCCGGGTGTTCAACACCAGCGCCTCCAAGAAGGATGCGGTCCATTCCATTTCCGGCAACAAGCCGTGCGCAGTAGCCACTGCCAATTGACTGCGTCCGTTTGAGCAAAATCTCACCCGTGAAAAACGGCTGGACGGGCTGGGCTTCCAGCGAACCAGCGTGTCCCTCCCGAGACATGAGTCGCAGCCCGAACGCGTGCGCACAAAAGTCGCCTGCCACGTCCCGCAACTCATCCGGCAGGATGCTCCGCAAGGATGCAAGGTCCAGATGAAACTGCTCCGGACTTGATGGATCACGAGCCCAGGTCCCGATCACCCAGGGCAGCAATTGAAGCTCGGTTTGGGAAAGCCCCACAGGAGCAAGGCCGCAGGCATATGGGGACAGAATCTCAGCATGACCTGGCACGCATGCGAGGGACGCCGCAAGCCATGCGGGGATGACCACATTTCCCGGAGGAAACGGCAGATTTGGAACCTGGTTCTCGGACATGGCGCAAGGAAAACACAGCCGTGCCCCACCGTCAACGCCGAGCCTTAACCACCTTTGCCAGAACCTGCAGGGCGCTCAAGGGTGGCAGACAGGACCTCTCCACAACGTCTTGTTTCAACACCGGATTCACGCTTGAGAAGGCGGGCGGAATCCTGCAAGGCCATCTCGTACTGGTCCCGGGGGAACAGGACCAGAACATGGATGTTGTAGACATATCCTGCCTTGACAACCCTTTCGTTGCCGGAATCGGGTGCTTCAACCTTCTCGTAATAAATGTCCGCAACCCGGGCGGTCGCACCGAACTGTTTCTTGACGGAAGAGCCGACCACTTCACTGATACGAGTGTTGCCGGGCTGCGAGAGGTCCAGTTTGCAGGATTCAGCGACCCGCTTGCGGGCGGCTTCGATGATTGCCACCTCACTGAGCTGGGTGGCGGATAGCTGGGCTTTCTTGACGCCAAGGGGCAGGTCCATTTCGTCAATCAGGACGCCGTGAAACTGGTAACCAGTCTCCTGCCAGGTCAGCTGGGAGGGCTTGACCGACACCCATGGCGGGGTCTGTTCCTTGCTCTTCTCAAGCACCCGCGGACCAAAGAACCCGCTGACCGAGAAGCAGCCTTGAAGGAAGCCTCCCGACAAAGCTACCAGCAATCCCCGCTGAGCTGCGGACTTCAATGTTCTCAATGTGCAACGCAACATCCAGTCAACTCCCCGGAATCTTTCCGACATCACAGCTTGTTCATCTTGCGGATGGCCTTCATCTTGTCCAGGACACGCTGGCGAAGGGACGGATTCTCGTCAAGGATCAGTTTCAAGATCTCGACTTCGTCCTGGGTGCCACGGTCCTTTTCAGCAACCAGGCTTCTGCCAAAAGACCTGTTTTTTTTCTTGTCGTTTGTCGAATCAGCCACGGCTTCCCCCTTGTTCACATCAAATGATAGACCAGCCCGGCACCAATCCAGCGATCGTATCGCTCAAGCGAGGCATTGACCGGCTTGCCCTCTGGGCTGCGCGGCTTACGGTACTTCTGGTACCTGTCATGGTACCCGGCACGGATGGCAAGCGGCAGGGATACAAAGATGTCCATTGCGGCAGCCACTTCATAGGACTCCATCGTCATGGATATCTCGACATCCTGATCCACACCGTCCGACTCGACGAGGCCATCGTATCTTTCTAGATTGACGCCGCCGGACAAAAGTCCACGAACCGCTGGGGAAAAGTTGTAGACGAAGCCAGCGACCAAACCCGGATAAATGAAGGAAGTCGGTGGCTTGACAGGCTCTGAGCTGCCTGTCCTGGTGTATGTAGCTCCCATGCTACTGCCGAGGAAATAGCCGAAACCTTCGTAAATCTGCAGGTGGTAGGTGTATTCCGCCCGGGCCCAAGCGCCGTCGTCAGCGACCGTGCGATCCTTTACCGTGCCCATGGAGTGAACATTCCAGCTACCACGGGTGTAACCGCTGGTGGCGGCAAAATTGTGCTCCCGGCGAAAGCCACGAACAACCCTTTCCCATCGTGTAAAGCCGGGATTTGCCAGATCGATCGTGTCAAAACCGGAAGCGAGGTCATCCCCCCCAACCACGGATGCCGGCGGGGGCTGAGCCAAGGCCAGACGGGGTGCCGAACCGGTAAAAAGCGCTAAAACCAGCAAGCACCGGCCGGGCAAAACAGAGGCTTTGACAATTTCGGGCATCCAGAGCAATGAAGTATCCGCGTGGAATCTTGATGACCATTATAACCGGAAAGTCGCGAACATGCAGGGAAATGAGACTTCGACCAGCCAAATGGACCCGATCGCCGTCCTGATCAACGGAGACCCCTTCCTTGCGATCCTGGTCGCCGTGGCAGTCCTGTTGGCACTGGTGGCAATCACCGGACTGCTAATCCGCCGCGCAAGGATGCGACACGACGAAGCAGATCTGTCAGAGGCAATGCAAAAAGACTTTATCGCTGCGCCGGCACCGCCTGCCAGCATGCCGGTTACAGCAGCTGCTGAAAGCTGGCAGGACCGCCTGAGCTCCGGGCTATCAAGAACCCGCGCCGCACTTTCGGCCACCCTTTCTGCTTTGTTCCCGGCGGGAGCAAAGCTGGGCGACGCTCTGCTGGAACAGGTACACGAGGCACTTTACCGGGCAGATCTTGGCGTCAAAACCACGGACCTGCTGGTGGAGGAACTGCGCCGCGAGTTCGGCGGCAAACAGGACGCCGGATGGGACTCGGTCAGGCCATTCCTCGTTGACCGCATGAAGTCTATTTTTGCAACCGCTCCAGCCGCTGATTCGGTGCCAGAAGTCCACCCCAAGGTAATCCTCGTGGTCGGCGTAAATGGTGCCGGCAAGACCACAACCATCGGTAAACTGGCAGCCTGGTACAGCAGTCACGGGAAAAAAGTACTGCTCGGCGCTGGAGATACCTTTCGCGCAGCAGCCATTGAACAATTAGAGAAATGGGCGGAGAGAACGGGCTCAGACCTGGTCCGGCAGCCTGCCGGTTCCGATCCAGCGGCGGTGGCCTTCGATGCGGTCAAGGCGGGCAAGGCACGGGGAGCTGACGTGATCATCATTGACACGGCGGGTCGCCTGCACAGCAAAGAAGACCTGATGGCCGAACTGGGTAAAATCAACCGCAGCATCGGCAAGGAGATGCCTGGGGCTCCGCATGAAACCCTTCTCGTGATCGATGCGACGACGGGGCAAAACGCAGTCCAGCAAGTGCGCGCATTCAGCGAAGTGGTGCCTCTGACGGGGCTCGTGGCCACCAAACTGGACGGTACGGCGAAAGGTGGTGTGCTGGTTGGCATCGCGCACCAGTTCAAGGTCCCGGTACGCTTCATCGGCATCGGCGAAAAAACGGACGATCTGCGCCCGTTTGATGCTGGTGCATTCGTCTCCGCGATTGTCTGACGAGGACCGCAGTTTACCCGGAAGTAAATGAGGACCGCAGACAAGGAACAACGCAGCAGATGACCCTTAAGACTCAAAAGCCGGATGCTGAGATAGGGTCAGATGCAAGGCGTGACGTTGTCGAGGACCGCAGTTTACCCGGAAGTAAATGAGGACCGGAGACAAGGAGCAACGCCGCAGATGACCCTATCTCGGCATCCGGTCAGGATTCAAAGGACTCGGTCTTGAAATGATCCCCGGCCACCCCATTGGCCAACGCATGCGCACGAGCCATGTCCATCATTTGCTGGGGACCACAAGACATGAAGGTGGTGGAGGCATATTCGCCACCAATTGCTTCCCTGAGCATCTCCTCACTGATGCGACCATAAAGGAAACCTTCTTTTTCCGCGTGCTCCCGCGATAGCGACACGAGCACCCGGCAACCAGGGAAAGTCTTTATCTCCTGCAGGGCATCCCAGCAGATCAAATCCTTGGTTGAGCGGTAAGAGACAAGCAGCGTCATACGCTCAGGTGCGCCCGGCTTGCCCAGATTGTTGGAAAATTCGCGCATGATGCTGACAAACGGGGTGACGCCACTGCCAGCAGCGATCATGAACAAATGCTTCATGTCATGCTCCGGGTCATAGCAAAAACGCCCGATCGGACCGCGAGCGCGCAGGATGCTCCCTTGGCGGACATTGTCACAGAGCCAGTTGCTGATCAGGCCCTTTTCGACCCGCTTGACAGTGAAAGCGATGTGATCTGCCTGACAGGGTGAACTGGACATCGTGTAACTGCGAACAACCGGCTTGTCCCCGACATTGTCAAAGCGGAAGGTCAGGTACTGGCCAGAGATATAATCGAAAGCGCGAACACCATCTTCGGCGTCCACCATCAAGAAAGTGTCCGTATCCGGAGTCTCGTGGATGACATGCGTAACCCGGAGGTTCATCCAGCCACGCTTCACGCGGCGTTCCGTTGACGGTGCAAAAATATTCAAGGCAAGACTCCCACAGGAAAAATTAGGCAGCGCGTTGCGTCTAAAGTCTGGACTGCAATGTTTTCACAGCCATTGCATATTCGTTTTCAAGCCGGGCCACAAGATCGGCACAGGTCGGGACATCCCGGACCATTGAACAAGCTTGACCGATTTCCAGCTCCCCACTGGACATGTCACCATCGAGCATCCCTGCCTTGGCGCGCCCTTTGCCCAGGTGAGCCGCCAGCTCCTCTGGACTCGCGCAGCGGGACTCCAAGGCACGGACTTCCTCATAAAACTGGTTTTTCAGCAATCTGACCGGGACCAGCTGCTTCATCATCAGAAAAGTTGAATCGGGTCGCGCACTGACGATCGCCCGCTTGAAATTTTCGTGTGCGCTGGATTCCACAGTGGCAGCAAATCGGGTGCCAATCTGGACTCCCCGGGCGCCCAAGGCCATGGCCGCTGCGATTCCGCGACCATCGGCAATGCCGCCTGCTGCGATGACCGGGATCTTCACGGCATCGACTACCTGCGGGATCAGGACCAGAGTGGTGATCTCGTCACGACCGTTATGTCCGCCGGCTTCAAAACCCTCTGCAACGACCGCATCGCACCCTGCGTCCTCGCATTTTTTCGCCAGGTCGGGCGTTGAGGTGACGTGGACCACGACGCAGCCATGGCTTTTCAGCATCGGGGTCAATTTTTTAGGGCTGCCAGCAGACGTGAAAAAAATTCGCACGCCGGCATCCAGCGCAACCCTCACCTGATCCTCGACCCCCGAATAAAGCAAGGGCAGGTTGATGCCAAAAGGCTTTTGCGTGAGCGCCTTGCACTTCTCAATGTGATGCTTGAGCAGGTCAGGCTTCATCGAACCGGCACCGATCAAACCCAGAGCCCCTGCGTTACTCGCTGCGGCCGCGAGCTTGCCCCCAGAAACCCAGACCATGCCTGCCTGGACAATCGGCAGGCGCGTGCCCAGGAGGGAGTTCAAGGCACTTGTGTCATTCATTCGAAGCCCTCACAATAAAATCACATGAAATTCGTATAAAATAGTCGCCGCAAGCGGGCCTATGAGATATTAAACAGGCCCGTTGATTGGTGCCAACAAACTACCGGACCGGACGTGGAAAAACCAGCCCGTCAAACCTCAGAAAACGCTTATAAATTGCTGGACTGCGGCAATTTCATGAAGCTTGAACAAGTCGGCCCGTGGCGCATCGCGCGTCCAGCAGCCCAGGCCGTCTGGCGCCCGCGCTTGCCAGAAAGCGACTGGCGGCGGGTCGATGCCAGCTTTGAACGCTTCAAGGGAGGGGACGGCAAATGGACCGTCCACAACCGGAAGCTTCCAGCGAACTGGCTGCTGCCTTGCGGACCCGTGACACTGAACGTCAAGCTGACGGATTTTGGCCACCTCGGGATTTTTGCCGAGCAAGACCGCAACTGGCCGCGCCTCGTAGAATTGGTCGAAGACGGGATCCGAAAAGGCAAACGGGACGCCGCGAAACCCTTCCAGGTCCTAAACCTCTTTGCCTACACGGGTGGATCAAGCCTCGCCTGTGCGCGGGGAGGCGCTCATGTGGTGCACGTTGACGCATCAAAGACCAGTGTCGCCTGGGCGCGCGAAAATGCCGAAGTTTCGAAGCTTTCCGACCACCCCATCCGGTGGATCGTCGATGATGTGCGGAAATTCGTCCAGCGTGAAGTACGCCGCGGATCGCGTTACCACGGAATCATCCTGGACCCCCCGACCTACGGACGCGGTGCTAAGGGAGAGATTTGGCAGATTGAAGAACACCTTCCCCCACTTCTTGACGACCTTGAGCAGATCCTTGCAGAAGATTTTACGTTCGTCATGCTGTGCGCACATTCCAACGGTTACACGCCGCTTGCGCTCAAGAACCTTGTGCAAGACATGCTGAAGGGCAGAAAGAACCTTCGCTGTGAACACTTCGCGGAGGAAATGGTGATCGAGGAATCACAATCCGTCCCCCCGCGCATGCTGCCCAGTGGTGCAATGTGCCTGACCGTATCGAAGTAATCACCAGCCCTCAAAACGCAAAGTTGAAGGCCCTCGCGGCCTTGCGCGAACGCAAGGAACGGACTGCAACCGGTCTTTGCCTGGTGGAGGGGGCGCGCGAAATCCTGATGGCGGCGGCCGGGGGTTACGACATCGAGTCCCTGTTTTTCTGCCCCGCTGAAATCGAGCCCGCAAGTGACGCCGAAAAAGTCCTGACAAAAACCGCGCAGATTGCCCGGCAACGCTTTGAGCTTTCCCCGGTTGCCTTCGCCAAGGTCGCCATGCGAGAAGGGCGGGACGGCGTGATTGCCACTGTCCGCACCCGGACTTGGACCTGGGATGAGGTGTTTGGAGGCGCACCGGCTGATGAAAAAAAACCAGCGCTGATCCTTGCTGCCCAGAATGTCGAAAAACCCGGGAATCTTGGCGCACTGCTGCGCACTGCGGAAGCAGCCGGCTTGAATGCATTGGTCACCCTGGATGAAGCCGTGGACGTGTGGAATCCCAATGCGATTCGCGCGAGCCTTGGCTGTGCGTTCAGGGTACCCGTGCTGCAACTTTCCTCTGAGGAATTTGTGCGGAAGTGCAGGGCGACAGGATTGAAGACGGTCGCCGCCGCACTGGCGCCAGGTAGCAAGCCACATCACGATATCGACATGCGTGAGTCCGTTGCGATTGTCATGGGCGCAGAGGCTTCTGGACTTTCACCATGGTGGCTCGAAAATGCAGATGTGACAGCCGTAATTCCGATGCTTGGAGAGGTCGATTCCATGAACGTCTCCGTCGCCGCAGGAATCATGGTGTTCGAAGCTCTACGCCAACGCAGACAACAGCAAAAACAATAGAACCAATAATATCGATATCTTAATCCCGCGCACAGGACGCGACACTAAGACCTTTCAAGCTTCGTGTACCTTCGGCCGATCTCCCCTGTGCCATCCCTGCCAAGGGAAACGGACGATGGCACTGTCTGGGCTGGGGGCAATGCCGGTCAGCTGGAAGTCATCAACACTTGAAACGACCGACGATGGCGGCCGCGACGAACTGCGCCGCCGCATGACCTGAGACCCACGCGCCTTCAATCCTGGCTCCACTGAATGCATCACCAGCAAGGTGCAAGGAACGGCCCGGGTCCAACGTCACAAAACCATCCATTACTGGATGGATCGGTGTCGCATAACGCCACTTTTTCAGCTGCCAGATTGCAGGCAACACTTTTGCGGGGAGCCCTGAGGCGTCAAGCATCATGCGCGTAACGGTTGCAGGATCAGCATCGAAGTGTTGCAGGCTGAACGCGGGAGACGCGTGCAAAGTTATCCCGCCTGGCAACGGTGATACTCCTTTGCGGTGATTGTCCGCACCCCACGACAACACCTCCCCGTCGTAGCGACGTGCACCGGGAGCAGGAAAAACCGCCGCCGCAATATCCGGATCAATCACCAGCATCAAGGCAAGGCATGGATCGAATCCAATTGAGGCGGCATGCTTTTCACAGGCATTGCTGATCGCAGCATCCTTGAAAAGAGGGACCGCCTGCACCACCGGAACCGTCACCAGCACCTGCCTTGCGGCAAGGGATCCGTCACCCTCACAATCAATCGACCAGAGCCCATCGATGGAACGGATTGCGGAAACCCTTTGATCCAGCCGCAAAGCGCCGGCTGGCAGACGTGCAGCCAGATCCTTGGCTAGGGCGGTCATTCCGCGCGGACAGAAATACCGCGGATGGCCATCTGAAAATCCCACGGAATCGCCCGGATCAGCGGATCCGCCACCGGGAAAACCACGACACCACTCTTCAACGATCCCGGCGCGATTCCATGTTTCGACCTGGGCACGGAATTCTTCCGACCGGACGGTAAAAAACTGCGCCCCGTGATCGAAGACATGCCCCTCAATCCTCCGGGTGGCAAGACGCCCTCCCGGCGCACGGCCTTTGTCCAACAAGACGATTTGCTTTCCAGCTGCACGCAAAACGGGCTCAAGATGAACCGCTGCAGATAATCCACTGAGCCCCGCACCGACAATGGCCACGTCAAACATCATTTGTTACGATCTCCCCGCGGAAAACACTTTACGCGGGAAAGATCACTTCATGCAAACCTACAACCTGTCGGATCGCGTCTACGTCATCACAGGAGCTGCCGGCGGTGTCGGTTCAACGCTCGCCCGTCACCTTCGTTCTTGCGGCGCCCGCCTTGCTCTGGGCAGCCGGAACCCCGAAAGTCTAAATGCACTGGCCGCGGAAACGGATTCGATTGTCGAGCGGTTCGACGGGGCGGATTTCGCCTCTGCCGAAACCCTCGTCAATGCCGCGCTGGAAAAATATGGCCAGATTGACGGTGCCATTTGCTGTTCCGGATCCATCTTGCTCAAGCCCGCCCATCTGGTCACGGAAGCCGAATACAACGCCACGATGGCGGCAAACGCGTCCGCTGCATTCGCTTTGGTGAGAGCCGCCGCGAAACCCATGATGGCGAAAGGGGGATCCATTGTCCTGTTCGCCTCAGCGGCCTCAGTCGCAGGACTTTCCAACCACGAGGCAATTGCGGCGGCAAAAGGAGCCGTGATGGGGCTGACTTTATCTGCCGCTGCGACCTACGCGCGCTACGGAATCAGGGTCAACTGCGTTGCGCCTGGGCTGGTTGAAACACCACTCACCGCGCGCATCACCGGCAACGAGGCATCACTGAAGGCCTCCCAGGCCATGCACGCACTTGGGCGCATAGGAAAACCAGAGGACATCGCTGCAGCGGCGACCTGGCTGCTGTCTGATGACAGTTCCTGGATGTCTGGAAATACCTTGAGCGTGGATGGTGGTCTTGGTCACCTGCGGAGCAAGGCATGAGCCGGGCTATCAAAAAAATCGTGGTCACCGGCGCTTCTGACGGCATCGGCAGGGTAACGGCCCTGCGACTGGCACAGGCCGGAAACCATGTGACCATTGTCGGACGCAGCGCCGAAAAAACAAAAAAAGTTGCCGATGAAATCACGGCCAGCATCCCTGCCGGCACCCAGGGCTCGCTCGACTGGCTGGTAGCCGACCTCTCGCGCCCCGCTGAAGTGAGGCGCCTTGCGGATGAATGGCTGGCGCGTCACGACCACCTTGACGTTCTGGTCAACAATGCCGGCGCCATGTTTGAAAAGAACGAGGTCACGCCGGACGGGTTTGAAAAGACCTTCGCACTCAACCACTTGAACTATTTCTTGCTGACGGATCTTTTGATGCCTGCCATGCGCAAGGCGCCGGCCGCGCGGATCGTCAACGTGGCCAGCGAAGCCCATCGCGCCTGCGACCTTGATTTTGATGCGCTCGAGCAAAGGCATTCGGGAAAATACAACGCATGGCGCGCTTACCAGCGTTCGAAACTCGCCAATATCCTGTTTACCCGGGAGCTGGCCCGACGCCTTGAAGAAACAGGCATCACTGCGAACTGCCTGCACCCCGGCCTGGTCGCGACTCGCTTCGGGCACAACAACCAAGGATTCTGGGGCATCGGGATGAAGCTGGCACAGCATCTGTTCGCCATCGACGAGGAAGCAGGCGCCAGCACGTCGATCTTCCTGTCGCTCGATCCTTCTGTGACCGGCAAGACGGGCGGCTACTACATCCGCTGTAAGCTCAGAAATCCGTCTTCAGCGGCACGGAACGAGGAAAGCGCAAAACGCCTGTGGACAGTCAGCGAAACCTTGCTTGGACCATTTCGCTGATCAAATGATCATCAAAACCGCGACCAGGCCTTTTGCGAGCCAAGCCACCGTGCGCAGCCAATTGGTCACAACCAGGCGCCGGATCGCTGGAAGGTCGTATCGCTTGGCAAGGATCGCATGACAAGGAATGCTGAATAGCGCAGTTGCCCCGAAAATGAAAATCACCAGAGAAATGTTCCAGACAGCAAGACTGCCGTCGAGCAAACGCTCACCGTTGGGCGTGGTCAGCCAGACCAGCAGGCACGCCGAGAGCAGCGCTTCAACCACCATGGGAGGTCCGACGACAATGCTGGTCAACCACTGGTTGCGTTCACTGTATTCGGCGAACCCGTCCGGACCGATGTCCCGGAACAAAGGATAGTGAACAACCTGGACAAACAGGATCACGCCAATCATGTACCAGCTGGCAATGGCGTTGATGATCAAGGCGCCCCGGATATGATCCGGGCTGGCAAGGCTGGCGATCCAGGCATCAAACATGGGAAGCTCCCCTGTCATTGCTGGTCACGAGAGAACCATAGCCGTCACGATAGCCTGGGAATTTCCAGGAAAAACCTGTGGAAGCGAGCAATCCGTTGCGCACGCGCTTGTTCGTCTCTGGCAAATCCTTGTGTGCCAAGGGCATTCCGTCTGGCCCAGTGAAGACCACGCTCAATGGCTTCAGTCCGAGTTGCTGCCGTAACCAGACGATAATCTCGTGCTGCGGAGCCGGATCTGAATCGGTCACACAATAAGTCCTCGCTGGATTTTGAAGCTCAAGGCAATGCACGACAGCGCGGGCGCCATCTTCCACATGAATCCGGTTGGTATAAGCAATTTCCCTCACGGTCATGGGATCCTGGGCATCGCGAGCAACATTCAGCATCCTGGTCCGCCCAGGACCATAGATCCCGGAAAATCGCAGAACGAGCGAATTGGAGCGTTCATTGACGAATTGTTCCCCGGCCAACATCGCTCGCTGCGTCGGGGCTACCGACTCTTCATCGATCTGATGGAATTCGTCCACCCAACGGCCATCATCCTCTGGATAAACTCCTGTACTGGAAACAAACACCAGCCGCGCCGTCGCGGGCAGAATCGAAATCACATTGGCCAGCCCATGCTGGTAAGCGTCACGGTATGCGTCGACGGAGGGTGTCCCTGCGGACACACAATAAACGACGGCATCGAAGGAATGCGCGAAGCTGTCAATCGCCGTACGAAGATCGTCGATCTTCAAGACATCCATTGATAGCCAGGCAGAGAAACCGGGAACCGGAGAACTGCCATCCGGAGCATTGCGTCGCGCACCCACTACCCGCCAACCGGCTGCAGCCGCCTCAGAGGCGACAGCTTTCCCGAGGTAACCGGCCCCGATAATCAGGACTGATTTTTGTTGGCGTCGGCCAGACATCGCTCAATCATCCCTTCCAGCAACGGGCGCCCATCAATCCTTGCTCCAAGGTGGGAAAGGAAGACAAACACCCCGCCCAGTTTGCGATCAAGGAACAGTAATTCCCGCGGGGGCGAAGGCAATTTTTGTTCTACCACAAGCTTCAAGCCAAGGGCCGTCGTCCGCCGCGGCAGCTCATTCGCACGCCAATCATACTTGCCGCCCGCAAAAGGTTCCACGACGGCAAGACACAACTCAACAAAGACCTGTTCCATGACTGGCGGTGCATCAAGAGGCAGTATGCCGAGCCGCTTGCCTGCAGACGCGATGGCGGCTGGATCGGAGTCCAGGGCAGCCTTTACCATTCCGGCATATTTGCGCACGAAATCAGCTGGAAACTTGCGCACCGCACCGAAATCGAGCAGCACCAGCTGGTCCGGGGAACCATCCTTGCCTGGACGAATGCGGTAATTGCCAAAATGTGGATCTGTCTGGACAAAATTCCAGGAAAAATATTCGTTAAAAAAGAGCTCAAGAAAGTTTTCTGCCAACTGGTTGCGCCGGTCAACCGACAGGCGAGACACTTTGGGATCCTCGACATCCAGGCTCTCGATCCAACGGGTAGCAAGGATCTTGCTGCCGGAAAACTCCTCGAAGACATCAGGGACAAGGTACCTTGGATCATCCCCCGCGAGCCTGCGATATTCACGCGTCGCCAGCAGTTCCTGTCCGTAATCAACTTCGCGCCGGAGCATGTCGCGGACTTCCGAGAAAATAATCCGCTCATCGATCTCAACTGGCAGGACACCAGCCATGCGCAACACCATGCGCAGGTTGCGCAGGTCGCCCTCGATCGCCTTGGCAACTCCCGGGTATTGGATCTTCAGGCAAATGCGTTCACCGGAATTTTTAATCGTCGCGAGGTGCACCTGGCCCAGGCTGGCCGCGGCCAGCGGGGTCGGCTCGATTTCCAGCAAAGCCAGCTTCGCCGGACCAAGGCGCCGGCGCAGGGTCCGTTCCATGACTGGCCAGTCAACGGGTTCCGACTTGGCATTCAGAGTCCTGAGAACTGCGTTAATTTCCGGGGGAAAGAAATGTTCCCCCGCGAGCCCGAGCAGCTGCCCAGCCTTCATCATGCTGCCCTTCATCTGCCCGAGGACCTTGGCCAAGGCCTCCGCCTGTTGCAAGACGGTGCGAGTGCGCGTTACCGCAGTGATTCCACTCTGGATCCCGAAGCCGATCACGCGCAAGGAACGTTCGATGGCGGATGCAGGTATACGCTTCATGGGGAAGATTTCGATTTGGCAGGCACCGCCGGATAGGGACAATGACGGCAACCGTTGCCACAGCAATATCCCCTGCGCGCCAGGAAGGACGAAGTAAAAACCATGAAACCAGTGTCGGGATCGATATAGTAATCGGGCTCAGAACTGGACGACTTGCGATCGCCCTCCTTTCGTTCTGTACCCTTAATCCCTGTTGTAGTGCTCATAACGTTCAGGTTCCGCCTGCCACGGAGTGTACTCCCACTCTTCGGACAGTGGAATCGTCAAGGTGGCCAGTCCTACCGCAAGGATGGGAGGCAGAAGCGAAGTCCAATGGCTGACCATGCCTGTGAGCAGCGGATAAACCAGCAACCCCAAAAACATGCCCGCACCGATACACCAGGTCAGCAAAGAAGCTCTGCGCCGAAGATAGACCACCATGTGCGCGTAACGCAACTTGGGGTCCTGTTTCGACTTGTCCCCTGCAGCAGCTTTTTTATCAGTCGACATGATCAACTCCCGCTTGTCCAATAAAAGTCAAACTTTGAAGGCCAGGCTGAAATCACTTGCTGGGCTTGACGCCCTCTTTACTTTTGGCGGTCTTGACCACCACCTTGACCTCGTTGCCACCCAACCGGAAGCGCACGAGCGCCAAACTGCCGACGAGAAGGCAGAAAAACAGCGTGTAAAGAACACCCACACCATGGAGCCACACTTGCGGGACAGCGATCACGGAAGTCACGCCGGCGGCCGTTACAGCGATTGCGTAGTTGAGCCCGGCGAATTCGTCGCTATGCTCCACTCCATTGAAGGGCATGAAAAGAATAATCAGGAGGGTGATCACACCGACGCCTGTTGCAACGGTCCCAGTCAACCCCCAGGATTCAATCAGAGCCTCAACCTTGTTAAACCAAACCCACATCGGAGTACCTCTCGGGAGTCAGTTCCCATAAGAGTGGTTTCGGTGATCCCGGAATGGACTGAAGTGGGAAAAATTTGCCCGCAAAAACAGCTTCCGGGTCCGCCCTTGTCCGGTATAAGATTACGAAATTGCAGCCATTTCGTAAGTGTCGATGGGAGTCAAAATGCACCAAGGAAACGCGCTTCCAGTCAATGTTTCCCGTCGGTTACCTGCCCGGGTGGCATGGTTCCACCTGATCGCTGCCGCACTATTTCTGGCCCCTGCAGGTCAGCAGGCACTGGCGACAGACCAAAAAGACGAAAACGGCGAAAGCGATACCCTGGTCAAAACAGCCCGTCAGGTACACCTTGGACAGATTCGGTTTGAAGACAGCTCTCACGACTTCGGCAGGGTAAAGCGCGGCGAAAAGCTGACGCACCGCTTTGCTTTCCGCAACGAGGGCAAAGGACCACTCAAGGTCTACGGCGTCCACGCGGCCTGTGGATGTACTGCGGCAGAAGTCGCCTCGGGCAAAGAATACGCACCCCAGGAAACTGGTGCCATCGACGTCACGTTTGACACCACGGACTTTGATGGCAGCGTGGTCAAGACCATCACGGTCATGACCAACGAACGCCATGTGTCGGATCGCACCCTGTCGCTCCGTGCCACCGTGATCGGCGAATTTGAAGTGAACCCGCCATTGGCGGACTTTGGCGAAACCCTCATCCGGGATGGCGGCATGCAGCAGGTCGTGATCAAGCCCCAGCCCGGCAACAAGTTCGTGGTGGACAAAATCAAGTTCAATGCCGAGACCCTTGATGTTTCGTCGGTCGCAAAAGACGGCGGTTACGTCATCTCAATTCAGCTGAAGAAGGATATTCCGACCGGATTCCTGAAGGAAACCGTCTACGTCAGGAACAATTCCAAGAGTCTGCCAGAACTGCGCATTCCGGTCCGTGCGACCATCCGCGGCAACATCGAAATCGAGCCCAAGTACATTGAGTTTGGCGCCATATCACCAAGCGACAAGAGCAGCCGCTCGATCACACTTAACGGCCTCAAGGAATTCGACATCAAGAATGTCCGGATGGACCTCAACCTCAATGGCGCCAAAGTGAGCGACTCGGCCGATCTGTTAAAGGTGAACCCGGTAAGCACGGACAAGCAAAAGAAATTGATTGCAGTCGACTTGCTAAACAAGATCGACAAGGCCGGTAGCGTCCATGGCCGCCTCTTTATCGAGACTACTGATCCTCAGCAAAAAGAAATCCCGGTCGACTTTTACGCGTTCTTCCGGTGATGGAGGCAGAAACCATGGGTTCCGAGACTGTTTTCTGGGCTCTTTATACGATTTCAGGGCTGAGCCTGTTGATAGCTTCCACAATGTATTGGATCAGCCCAACCGATCATTTGGAGAACGCAGACCAACAAGGCGCTGATGCGCAACTCGGGCCTTCGGCGAATGGAACCGTCAGCACTGAATGAGATGCGTTACAGCCAGACTCAGGCGTAACTCTGTGTCGACTGGCGCCAACGCGAAAAGTATCGTCATCAAAGTTAACTTAAAGGCTTATCTGGCCAGCTTTTTCTTTCATTCGCTTGGAATTGATCCGGTTCAGCGTCTCTCGCGTCACGCCAAGGTAGGAGGCCAGGGCGGCCTGAGAGACCACCCCGACCAGATCACGATGAGATTTGTAGAGGCATTCCAGCTTTTCCGTGGCATTCCGGCGGGACACCGCATCCATGCGGCGATGCAAGGATCCGACATAATCGTTGGCAAGAATTAAAAGCACTGCTTGCAGCTCATGGTTTTCACCGGCCAATTGCTGCAGTTTTTGCAAGTCAAACACCCATCCAGAAAGATCCGTCAAGGCTGTCCAGTAATGCTGGAGTGGTTGGTCGCCTGAGAACTCGGCCCATGGACTCGCGAAACTGCCTACGCTGAAGAACTGAGACGTCAGCTCCCCGTCAATCGCATCACGACGCCAAACACGAATTGCACCGTGACCAATCATGAAAGCACGAGTTGGACGGTTCCCGGGTACAAAAACGCTATCACCTTGCGGCACTGAAATACGCCGTGCGCACGTGGCTAACTGCTTCCAGGAAGCCTCCTGCAGGTTCAAACGGCTGCGCAGGGCCATACGCAGAAGGGCGTCTTCTGTTTGCGATAATTCAGACCTTTCAGTCGTCTTGAATGCATCTTGAGTCGTCGCCATAAAATACCGCCCCTTTCCTGTCGGCTGCATGGGCTGGAAGCCCGCGCCATGAAGCCTGGATGAGCAGAAAATGGACCAACCACAACGGGGGATAGAAATCCCGGGAATGACTGACAAAAATCACAGGGTCTATGACGCGGTGAATTCGCGGCGCAGCGAGAAAAACCCGTAACCCAATGAAAGCGCACCACTTTCCACGAGCCGTGACTGCGCCTTCGCAGACACGGTCCCGACTTCAAGAAACGGAAGGTGAATCAGGGGGTTGAAGCGGTGCCAAGGCGTTTCTCTGAAACCAGATGACGATCCTTCAGGATTTTGATGTCCCATGCTCATCGACTTCGCGCACCAGGCGATACCAGTTAGCCGTTGTCCCCATGCGTCCAAGCATCGAGTAGAACGAGCCAAAAAAATTCACGATCGCAAGGTTTGGCTTGCGGGGCAACGAGCCCCGTTTGGTACGTCCCTCCCGGACGGCTTCACGTGCAACTTTGGCAGCATATTCCTGAGTGAAGGTAAACTCCGCGTCCACAAGGAAAGGTCGCATGTACAAAGTCCGGTGCAGATCAAGGATCCGCGACCATTCGGCATCGGACGGAAAGAAACCCGTTTGCTGTTGAAGAGCGATCGCATCATCATCCCGCCCCTCACGAAGGGCGCGAATCACCTTCGGCAAATACAAAACATCACCGTCTACCGGTGATACGCATGCGCCGAAATCAAACATCCAGACGTCGGTTCCGTCGAATAGATAGTTACCCGGATGAATGTCATTGTTGAAGTATCCGTTCAGCATCATCGCCCATATGCTTCGCATCAACTTGCGTCCAACAGCGTCACGGTCCGCAGCCGGGGCCTCGATCATGCTTTGCTCCAGGATTTCTCCCTGCACCCACTGCTTGACGAGAACACGGGCGCCACATACCGATGGTTCAACTGCCGGGATTCTGACCTTCTCCCCAGGGAGACTCTCCAGGATCGCCCGGCAGGCCTCCTGGGATTGGCGCTCCCTGACGTAATCGCATTCGTTGAGGATAAATTTTGCCAGATGATCCAAAAGTCCTTGCCACTGGACCTCGGGAAAAATTCCCCGCATCAACCAACTAAGATTTTTAAGGGATGCAAATTCAGAGCGGATTCCTGACTCGACCCCAGGATAACGCACTTTTACTGAATACGTTCCAGATGGTCCAAGGGCCCGATGAACCTGACCAATCGCACCAAAAGCGAAGGGCGTCGTATCAAGTTCCGTGAGAGTCTCGCGCCAATTGGGCGCGGTTTCATCAAGGATCTTCACAACGTCCGCGGGAGATATACGTCGCCCTTGGACCGATCTCGGATGCAGTCGTTCGATCAGATCTGAAGGAACAAGACCGTCAACTGTGGCAGCGTTCTGAATCAACTTTTGCAGGATGCCGTGCCCGCGCTGGCAATGATCATTGATCACCCGCGCGATTCCAGCGATAGATTCTTCTCTTACTTTTCTGGATTGGTCACTCGAAGTGAACGCCTGCTTCATGCGCGATACGACAATCCTGGCAGAAAGAGCCACACCCATGGAAATAAGCCGGGGACGCTGCTCAAGAAGGGATGGATCATTCGCGTCGGTATCAAGAAGATGCAAAATATCGCCACTGGCCCCTGCTGAGCATGTCGACGAACGTTCACCAATCCGTCGCGACGCTTCACCTGTGATCCACTTGAAGCCCGCCAACCGCGCCAGCTGGAACACTGAATACAAGGTCAACATTTCCAGCTCGAATGAGTGGAAACGGGATGCATTGTTCAGCAGATCACGAAGGTGGGCGGCTGCTGATTCAGCATCAGGTTTTCTGGATTCAAATTGCTGCAGAGCATTGGCCAGTTCGTAAAGTTCACGAAGCCAGGTAGGCGATTCTGCAAGGATGAACCCCGACTTTCTGACACTGGCTGGCAACGGCAAGCGAGCGCGCAAGTCAAATACGCCAAATGCAGTCATCCAGACAAACGTCCGGAGCTTCTGCTCGGGAGTGGATTCCGAACCGCGTCTGGTCGTGAGCCGCAAGAGAGGCAACCAATCACCAGATGTGATTGATTTCGCCAGGGTCAATTGCCATTCAGTCCCGCGTTCCCGACCATCCAGATTGCCCGCCTCGGTTGCGGCCAAGACTTCTTCATGGCGCCCGGCCACCATCAGCCAGGAAATGCGCTCCTGGTAATCCGGCAATCTTTCAAGACCATCCGGACTGCCATCACGTAAGCGCAGGCGGACCTGGACCAACTCATGCCGGGCCCGTTCCTCAGGATCAAAACCTGCCGCGCCACGTTCAAGGAAATCAAGCAACTGCCGCGCCCGCTGCCATGGCCCATGACGGACCGCCACTTCCGCACTGGCTAAAATCGTCGCAGCCCTGAGCCGCGCCAGGGCACGGACTTCCTCTGACCCAAGGAAAACCTGCACGTCGGAAATGAAGCTGGCAGCTTCATCGGGTAAGAATTCCGCGTCCCTGAGCAGACGAAGTCCAGCCCCGGCCGCAGCAAGGCGTTTTGAGCTGGCCTTGGTGTCGAGCGATGTCTCCAGCTCATAAAAGAGCTGAGCCTCATTGCGCCAATCTTGGTGCAAGTCCATTAAATCCGATGAAGATCGTTACTGTCTGTTTATCAAGCCGTTTGAAATATGATGCCCGTAATGAAAGGAAATGGAAACCCTGCAGACAGCATCGCAGCGTGCGATTCCACTAAAAGTGCGTTCAGCCGCCTGAAAAAATGATCTGGTAGTTGATGATTTTCCACATCTCACCTTGCTGCACCCGGATCTGGGAGAAAGGCAGACGCGTGGTCTTCAGATCGGGACTGGTGAGATCGAGTGTGCCAGTAATGTAAAGCAGATCGGGCGCAACTAGACGGGCATACTCCACGCTGTTGACCACCGCGAATCCACGTAAACCCTGCACCACCTTGAACCAATTGCGAAGTTGCTCCTCACCCCGGTAAATAAGGATCTCAGGGGGAGCAGAAGATTTCAGGGTTTTTGTAACCAACTCACCATCGGCAACAAATTGACCAGCCACGCCCACATCATCGCCAAGGGCAACCATGGCCGCACCAGCTGTCAGGACCTGCCTTGCAATGGATAGCGCAGCCACATCCAAGGGCTCGGGCTGAGCGTGCGTCAGACTTCCAAACAAAAACATGCCGCCGGTCAGGAAGATGATCTTTAAATTATTCATGCGGAGTCCCCCATTGAACGTCACGGGGGACATTGCAAGAACTGGAGCCTCGTCAAAAAATCGTCAGAGCTGACCGACGAGCGCGGTTTTGTTGGCTCCGGTGATGAGCACGGACAGACATTGACCAGTGAGGGGTTCGCTGGATTCGACCCGAGTCAGGCGGAAATGCTCCGTCCGGCCGTAGTAAACGCCAGGAGTCTTCTTGCTCTCATAGAGGAAGAGAACATCGCGAGTACGACCAATCTCTGCCTCATTCTGACGAATTGTGATCGCGTCTTGAAGCGCATTCAAGCGGGCAAGGCGTTCTTCCATCACCGCCTCTGGCACCTGAACCGGCATCCTTGCAGCTGCCGTGCCTTTGCGTGGCGAATACTTGAACGCGTACACAAAACTGTACTGAACCTCTTCAACGAGCCTCAGGGTGTCTTCGAATTCAGCGTCAGTTTCTCCCGGAAACCCGACGATCAAATCCGTAGAAATCGCCATGTCGGGAACTGCCTCGCGCAACCAGCGGATGCGTTCGCGGTATTCTTCCACAGTCACCTTGCGACGCATGACTTCAAGGATACGGTCGTTCCCACTTTGCACAGGCAAGTGCATATAACGACCCATTTTGGGGTTCGCAGCGAAAAGTTCCGCCAGAGGTTTGGTGAAATCGTGGGGGTTGCTGGTAGTGAAACGAAGACGCTCCAACCCCGGCAAATCTGCGACCGCCGCAAGAAGCTCAACAAAGGGCCCGCGGTCCCCAGGTTCAAGGAGATCCTTGTCGACCAGATCAAGGCCGTAGGAATTCACGTTCTGGCCCAGAAGCATGATTTCCCTGGCGCCACTGGCGAGCAGCTTGCGGCATTCGCCGAGGATGTCCTCTGGCATGCGGGATATCTCCCGGCCCCGCGTAAACGGCACAATACAGAACGTACAGAAGTTGTTGCACCCCTGAATGATGTTCACAAAACGCGAAACTTCATTTTTGCCCGTGAGCGTTGGCGGGACCACATCCGGCGCAGGGTCTGCGGCAGGCGTATCTTTCGCATCGATTTCCGGACTTTTGAACCCGGTCGCCATGGATGGCGCGCCAGAATCCAGGCTGCGATTCAACAGGCTGGGCAATTCGTCAATCTTGCCTGGCCCCAGAAGCACATCAATTTGCGGTGCTTCGCGCAGCAGCTTTGCGCCTTCCGCCTGCGCCACACACCCCGCCACGGCGATTTTCACGCCGGGGCGCTGTTTCTTCATTTCGCGCAGGACGCCCAGGCGGCTGACCACTTTATGTTTAGCTTTTTCGCGAATGTGGCACGTATTGAGCAGGAACAGGTCAGCTTCCGATTCGTCCTCAGTCAAAACGTAATTCATGCCATGCAGCAGGCTCAGCATCTTCTCGCTGTCCGCCACATTCATCTGGCAACCCCACGTTTCTACATGGACTTTTTTCATCGGCGATTCTTTTTCCTGGCGGCCTTTGCGGCCTTCCTCATCTTGCGCAGTTTGTCGCGGTCCACCTGGCGGGGAGCTGCCTCAGGAGCCCCTCCACCGAAGAGGTCGCCCATAGCACCAAAGCCCGGCATCCCGCCACCTAAACCTGGGAAACCACCGCCCCCTCCACCGCCCATAGCACCCATACCGGCCTGTTTAGCGAGGTTACGAAGTTGGTTTAGCTGGCCAAGGGCCTTGCCGCCCGGGATCTTGCCGAGCAAGCCCATGCCCTGACCAAGCATGCCCATCATTTGGCGCATCTGTTTGAAACGCTTGATCAAGTCAGAAACTTCCTTGGACTGGCGCCCGGACCCAAGGGCGACCCGCTTGACCCGGCTGTCGTTGAAGCAGCCAGGATCAAGGCGCTCCTGCTCGGTCATCGAATCGATCATGGCCTTGATTTTGACCAGTTCACGGTCATCCAGGTTGAGGTTTTTGGTGTCCAGACCGGGTACGTTGCCGAGCGGCAACTTGCCAAAAACATCTTTGAGCGACCCCATCTTCTGGATGGTAGAGAGTTGCTCGTAAAAATCGCGAAAGTTGAATTGCCCCTTGAGCATCTTCATGGCTTCCGCCTCGCGGTCACCCGTCGAGACGCGGTCGAAGTCCTGCATCAGGCCAACGATATCGCCCATACCCAGGATCCGGCTGGCAAGACCCTCCGGCCGGAACTCTTCAAGCCGTTCAAGGTCCTCTCCCATTCCCAGGAACTTGATGGGCTTTCCTGTCACTTCCTTGATACTCAGGGCGGCACCACCGCGGGCATCGCCGTCAAGTTTGGTGATCACCACCCCATCGATATTCAGGCGGTCGTTGAATACTTTGGCCGTTGCGACCGCGTCCTGACCCATCATCGCATCGCAAACGAACAAGATGTTGTCTGGACGCGTGGCGCGCTTGATATCTTCAAGCTCTTTCATCAAGGGCTCGTCGATCGCAAGGCGGCCAGCGGTGTCGAACATGATCACGTCTGCACCCTGACCAGCCGCCGCATCGAGCGCCTGACGGCAAATGTCGACCGGATTTGCACCCGCAGGAAGCGAGAACACTGGCACATCCAGCCGCTGACCAAGGACTTTCAACTGGTCAATGGCCGCGGGGCGATAAACGTCAGCCGCCACCAACATGGGCTTGCGTCCGGATTTCTGCAGAAAGCGTGCAACTTTTCCCGTCGTTGTCGTCTTGCCACTACCTTGCAAGCCGACCATCATGATCAGGGCTGGGCGCGATGACGGCAGGTTGAGTTGCGAGTCGACCGGGCCCATGAGGGCTTCAAGCTCTTGACGACAAATTTCAACGAAGTGATCGCCGGGGCGGACTTTCAACCGGCTGTCGCCGGATCCGGCCTTGAGTTGCACCGATTTACCAAGGGCGCTGTCCTGGACGCGCTGCAGGAACGACTTGACCACGCCATACTCGACATCCGCATCGAGCAAGCTCTGACGGACTGCGCCGATGGCATCCTTGAGGTTGTTTTCGGTTAGGGTCGAGACCCCTTTCAACTGGTCGCGAGCCTGCTTGAAGCCATTGGACAAAATTTCCAGCATGATTACCTGACCCCACTGCGAGTAGACAACAGGGCGGTATATCTGAAAATTCAGGGTCTGTCGCGGTTTTGCTGGGTGGCCGACGCCTCAGAAATGATGGGGCGCGGCCTGGGGGGGGTCCACTCAATTTTGCCCTCGGCGATCGGCGCCGCTGGCATGGCTGAATCCTCTGGAGACGAAGGGGCCTGCTGCAGGACCTGAACCGTGTAGGAATAGGTACCGGTCGGCAGGCGCAGGGTCTTGGTTTCGCCATTGGTTACAAGGAATTCCGTGTCGCTGGTGATGCTTTCGGCGACATATTTCTGGGGTGACCAGTTAAGGTCGGATATGGTCCCGCTTCCCGGTCCCTCGCGCCCCGTGCACGACTCCGCCGGTGCTGCCAGCCCGAGTTCTTGGGCGACTAGAAGCCGCTCGTGGGAGCCATCAAACAGGGGATTCCAGCATGCGTAGCCAAGGACGGCCGCAGGGTCTGCCGCAACGTCTGACGCGACTCCTGGCGCTAAATCGGGCGGCTGCACGGAAGCCCTGCGACGGAGGGCTTCACGGCGGGCATTCTGACGTTCCATCAGTAACGCCTGGGTGAACTTTGCCAACCCGAGAACGACATCCTCTTCCGGACGCAAGGTAACTAGAAGCGGCGAGCCGTTTGACTCGGTCTGGGTAAAACTAACGGTCAGCGCACCGAGCTTGCTGGTGTTTTCAAATACCCGACGCAACGAATCCGCTTCGTTGGCGATCTTCGCCACGACGATCGCGCCAATGGCCTTGCGAATTTCGTCAGGCCCTTCACCGCACAATGAGTCCACAATCCGCGGATCATCCAGCACAAGAGGCAACTCAGGCTTCAAAGAGCGCTTGATGATGACACAGGGTTTTTTCATGGCTTCCATCACGCTCGTGCCCGTCGAGACTTCCTGCAGCGCATCTGCCAGTGTGATGCCGATCGCGACGCGCCGGGCCAGCAAGTAAGGCTGCCGCGTCCAACCTGAAATCATCGTCTGCCGGGTTTGCTGCAATGACATTTCGGAAGTCATGGCGGATGGGGACGCAAAATCGCACTGCCACGCCAGCGTCTTGTCCCCAGGAGCATCCTTGGCCTGTTTTTCCGGAGAAACATCTGGAAAGGCCGCACGGCAATCCGGAGCGAACCCCGACAACCAGGACTTCAATGCGTCAGCAACCTCGGCATTCGCCTGCACACTGGGGGCCGGCCCCGATCCCGAGATATGCGCACAAGCCGACGTCATCCAGCCATCCGGCACGCCGGTCTGGGAAATGAATTCTGTCGACTCCTCGCCAACAAATCCGCGAACCAGAACCTTCATCCCATAACGGCTAACCGTAAAACGAATCACCCGACGGCCAAGGAGCGTATCAAGGTCTATTTCCCAGCGGGACAAGAATGGGGTGGCCCCTCCCGTTTCAGCCGGAGACTGGCAGCTTGAAACCATCAAGCGGGCAATCTCGTGCTTGCCAGACGCAGCGTCCGTGACAAAAGCAACGGGCTCGGGACGGAACCAGTCCTTGGTCACCTGTCTGCGCAGACTGCGATCCTGCTCCGAGAGTTCGAGCGATTTTCTCTGCGACTGACCTGGAGTTGATTCGGAAGATTTCTGCTGCGTCGTCTTACATGCTGGCAGCCCAGCCATTGCAGCAAACGCCAGAATTTTCAGGGGAATCAGCGGCCTATTCAACCTCAACTCCCTGGACGGCGAGCTCGATGCGCTCATGGAATCCGCCAGAGGAGAGTGCGGCAGCTTCAACCGACCACGAAACCGGCTGGCATGACTTCAGAATGTAACGCGCAATTTCATCGCCATCGCGATTTTCCATCACGATGTTGATGTCCTTCAGGCCGGTGCGCTCGCGCATCGTGTTCTTGGCCCAAAGATACAGGGACGGATCGGTTACGAAATCGCGCTGCAACACCACGCGACGAACATAGCCATCCTCTGCTGCCCCTTCGACGCCATCTTCGATTCCAATGACACCGTCAAACAGGCCGTAGTCGGTCCCGTCAATCTCAACGTGAGTGCGTACAGCGTGGTTGGAAAAACCTGCGGGAAGTTCCGGGGAGCCTGCCACGTAGGCGAGCATTGCTGGCAAAACAAAAAAGATCCCAGCCCGGACTCTGCGAACGAGCGATGGGAGCTTTGAGCTATTGAAGACAGTCATCCTGTTGTCCCGGCGGAACGCCTCTGACGTCCCTGCCTAAGCTTTACGTTCAAAAAACCAGTTGACTTTCCATAAGGTTAGCATGAACCAGATGCGGCCGCCAACCCTATTGTGGATGTCGGCTCACAGCCCGGACAAATTTACGATCGCCTCAATTTCAACCCTCACATCGCGCGGCAGACGGGCCACTTCGACCGTGGCGCGCGCCGGGAATGGAGCCTCAAAGAAGGTTCCGTAGACTTCGTTGACCTTCTGAAAATCATCCATGCTTTTCAGGAAGATTGTTGTTTTGACAACTTGGCCCATCTTGGCGCCGGCCGCTTCGATGATGGCCCGAAGGTTTTTCAAGACCTGAACCGCTTGTTCCTCGACCCCGCCCCCGACCAGCTGGCCAGATGTCGGGTCAAGGGGGATTTGGCCAGAAACAAAAAGCATATTCCCGGCAACGACTGCCTGGGAGTATGGGCCGATCGCTGCTGGTGCCGCGCTGGTCTGGATCACTTTTTTCGTGGTGTTCATGACTCACTCCTGACTGGGGTGGCTTGTGATTCTTCAAGTTCCGCAAACAGTGCAGGCAGAATACCGTCGCGAACCTGCGGCGGAAGTCCGTCCATGCCTGAAAGGTCCTCAAGACTGCCTCGTGCATCGGCAAAACGGTTGGCCGCAAGCTGAGCCTGGGCCAGGTGCAACTTGAGCTTCCAAGAAAGCGGCTTGCCCGGCACTGCGACATCAGCGCGCCAGATTGCCGCGGGGATCCGATCGTAGAGTCCACACTGTCCAAGCACGGCTGTATATTCGACCAAAAAACCCTCGGACGTTGTGCCGGCGGCATAAAAGTCCTCGAGCACGTTCAACTTGCGCTCAGGTTCGTCCGGGGCGACGAGATCCATCGCCAGAGACAGGCCAGCCCAGGAGTTTTTCTGGCGGGCAATCTGTTCGACCGTCTTGGCATGGCCGGGAACTTCTTGCTGCCTGAGCGTCCAGGCCAGAAGTTCCCATAAACCGAAATGGTTGGGATCGACATCGAGTCCGGAATCAATCCAGCGCCGCGCTTCGTCAAAGCGGGCATCGTAAGCCAGCAGCTGGGCCATGTTGACGTAGGGCGCTGTCTCTGCCGGAACCAACCGCTGCGCCTCGGAAAAAGCCTGTTCTGCAAGGACCAGACTACCCGCAAGCATGGCGGCGTTACCAAGGTGGAATTGAGCGCGGAAATCTGCGGCTGGGAAAATTTCCCGGTGCGCCTCGTAGAGTTGCAAGGCCGCAACCGGCACGTCCATCGTCACCAGCTCTTCAAGGATGTCAACAAGCTGGGAGCCATCCACGAGAGGATGGTCGGACGCATGGTCGATCAGCGCACGTGCAAAGGCCTCGACAGCCTCATGCGGGACTTTGCCTGCAAGTTCCCCGCGGTAGCCGTCGGACACACCGAGGTATTTCCTCAAGGCCGGGCCCATGGGAAAAGACCGAAAATCAAAAGCAGCAGAGAAACCGTTATTCAAGGCGATGAACCCTTATGTGCAAATCACGAAGCTGGTCGAGGGACACCTCACCGGGCGCGCCGGTCATCAGGCACGTACCCTTCTGGGTCTTCGGGAAGACAATGACATCGCGGATTGCATCGCACCCTGTCAAGATCATCGTCAACCGGTCCAGGCCAAAGGCAATGCCTCCGTGGGGCGGCGCGCCAAATTTGAGGGCCTCAAGCAGAAAGCCAAACTTGGCCTCGGCCTCCGCATCACTCAGGCCGACCGTTGAAAATACCTGCTTCTGCACCAACGGATCGTGAATCCTGACGGAACCACCAGCCACCTCATTGCCATTAAGGACGAGGTCATAAGCCGAAGCCTTGACGCGGGCCGGGTCGGTCGCAAGCAGCGGAATGTCCTCCGGTCGCGGTGAAGTAAACGGATGATGCTTGGCAATCCAACGGTTGTTGTCGGGATCTTTCTCCAAAAGCGGAAACCCAAGGACCCAAAGGAAGTTGAGCTGCGTCGGGTCGTACAGTTTAAGGCGAGCACCAAGGTTGTTGCGCAGCGCACCCAGCGATGCCTTCGTCTGGTCGTAAGAACCTGCGCCAAACAGGACAAGATCGCCCGCCTTCAAGGACAACTTGCTGTCAATCGCGTTGACCGTCTCGTCACTCAGGAACTTGGCCACTGGCGACTGCCACGAAGCTACCCCGGATCCGTTTTGCTTCTTCGCCCACGCCAGGCCCTTGGCCCCGTATTGGCGGACAAACTCAGTCAGTTCGTCAATATCCTTGCGGCTGAATTCTTCCGCCCGCCCCGGCACGACGATTGCGTTGACAATTCCGCCTGTGCTGATGGCCTCGGCAAAAACCTTGAAACCGCTGGTAGCCACGACGCTGGACAAGTCATGGAGCTTGAGTTCAAAGCGCGTGTCCGGCTTGTCGACGCCGTATGACTCCATCGCCTCGTCGTAACTCATACGCGGGAAGGACGGGATCTCCTTGCCATCGAAAAAATCCGAAACAGCGGAGCGGATCACGCTCTCGAAGGTTTTGAGAATCGCTTCCTCGTCGACAAAAGACATCTCACAGTCGACCTGCGTGAATTCAGGCTGGCGGTCGGCACGAAGATCCTCATCCCGGAAGCACTTGACCACTTGGTAATAGCGGTCGAATCCAGACACCATCAGCACCTGTTTGAATAGCTGGGGGCTCTGCGGCAGTGCATAAAAATGCGAGGGGTGAATACGCGAGGGCACGAGAAATTCGCGCGCGCCTTCCGGCGTGGACTTGTAAAGAAATGGCGTTTCAATGTCGAGGAAACCATGCGCCTCAAGCGACTTGCGCATCGCCTTCACAAACTTGATGCGCTTGAGAATGTTGTCCCGCAGGCGCGGACGACGCAAATCGAGGTAGCGGTACTTCAAACGCAAGGTTTCGCTGGATTCCGCTTCATCAGCGACGGGAAATGGCAAAACATCGCATTCATTGAGGATCCGCAGGTCGTTGACGAGAACTTCAATCGAACCCGTCCCCAGGTGCTTGTTCACCATTCCCTCAGGGCGTTTATTGACGACACCTTTGATGGCCAGAACGAATTCGTTGCGGATCCCTGATGCGTGCTGAAGTATCTCCATGGGCGCGTGGGCAGGATCGACCACAACCTGGGTCAACCCGTGACGGTCACGCAAGTCGATAAAGATCAGCTGTCCATGATCACGCCGTCGATGCACCCAGCCCATCAGAATCACTTCCTTGCCGGCATGGGATGCGTTCAACTCGCCAAGGTTGTGGCTGCGCTGCCACCGCGAGGCGCCCGTACCAAGGCCTTGGCGGGTCGGGTTGCCGGTAGTGTTCTGGGTTGTCATGTGCCCTCCGGAGTCAAAAACTCGTGGAACATCAGGAATTTGCTACGATCTTAATAGCAGGATGATGGTCGAACGAACGACGGCGGAATTAAAACAGAATCTGGACATGAAGTCGAACAACCTTTTAATCCACGAACGCCTTGCCGGCATTGCCCTTGCCGCGGCGACCGGAGTTGCCGGGGCACTGGGCGTTTCACCGGCGATCACCGACATGGACGGCGGCGAGTTCGCGTTGATTGCCGCGCGCGGCGGCATAGCACATCCGCCCGGCTACCCTCTTTACAGCGCAATTTTGCGTGCATGGCACGAACTGATCGCCCGGCCCTTCACAATCACCCCGGAAATCACGTCCCCCCCTGCCCTTGCCTCGCTGTCGGTCCTCATGTCAGTGGCAACGGCATGGCTGGCATGGCGGGCCTTTTTGAAAATTTCGCCGAACAAGACCCCGGAACTGGTCTGGCGGGCGGCATTCGCCAGCGGACTGGTCATGCTCACCTTCCCCGTCCTGCGCGCCAGCACGGCCATTGAACCGTTCGCAGCCAATAACCTCATGGCAGCTGCGCTAATGCTGGTCGCGGCAAGGGAATTGGCTGGCAAGGAAAAAACCTCAAGGACCGGGCAAGACTGGTGGACTTGGAACGGGTTCGCAACCGGGCTCCTGTTTGGGCTGGCGTTCTGCAACCACCATTCCCTCGCATTTGCGGCGCCAATGGCGCTCGCCATGTTCCCCTTGTCCCGCAAGCAACTCCGAGGATTGGCCGTTTCCATCCTGGCCGGATTTACGGCAGGTTGCCTGCCCATGGTCTGGTTCGCTGTCGCCGCCACAAATACATCGGGTCTCATGTGGGGGGACTGGAGCAACTTTGGCAACCAACTTGTGCGACACCTCTTCCGCCTGGGGTATGGCACTTTTCGGTTAACCGCAGAAGCATCTGGAACTTTTTGGAGCGGGCCCTGGTTCATGATTCAGGTCCTTGGAAGGTCTCTGGGAGGTTTAGCGGTCCTCGCAGCTGCGGGGGTTGTGATCGCTAGCCAGCAAGGCTTCGGGCTGGGCAAACCGGGCAAAAAATTTGCGCAGATCACTTTTGCCTCTTTTTTGGGCAGCGGACTTTTGATGCCCGTATTGTTTCGACTGAATCCAGCGCCCGACACCGCCGAGGTCATGGCTCGCTTCGCTGCGCTCCCAGTGATTTTCCTGATCCCGCTGGTGGCGTTCGGTGTCGCCCCACTGACCAGCCGCGCACTGAGGAGCAGTCTTAGAAACCAAACGATAAATACGAAGCGCTTTCTTGCCTTGGCCGTGGTCACGGGCGTCGCCGTAATGATCGCGGGCGCGCTCAACGCGCCGAAGCTACCAGTCCGGTCTTGGGGCGGCAGGTCTGGCGAGACTCTGACAAACCTTCACTTGGACAAAGCCGCAGAAGCCGCGACGTTGCCGTCCGCAACCAGACCTCCGGTGATCGTCACAAATTCGGATCTGGACTACTTCGGCAACCTTTACAAGGCGGCACGACAGATCCCGGGACGCCCGCCTGCAGTGGTCATCCAGTCGGGACTTTGGCCAACACGCTGGCACCGTGAGGCTGTCCTGCGCGACCTCGCCAAGACCGGATTTAATTTGCCCGCCACGTGGGTCACTTCGGGACAGGAATTTATGGAAATTGAGGATTCTTTCCGGCTGCTTGCAGCGATCTTGACGCACCTGTCAAAGGCAACGCCAGTCAACCTTGCAACAGGAAACTTTCCCGGCATGGCCCCGCTCCTCGCCTCAAGCTACCCGCTGGGCCCCTTCGTCAGGATCCTCGCCGCCGAAGAAGCGATCCCACCGCATGAGGAGGTGCTGCGCCTCAATGAAGACTTGTCGAAGGCGATCCGGGCCTGGACAGCGAGCCACCGTCCCGCAACCGCATGGGAAAATCACGCGCTGGAAGGCTGGCGTCGCAGCTGGACAGCTCTTGGACTTCCTGCAGTCCCCGAAACCCCCTGATACCGGTTGGATTACAATCACTTGCGTGCTAACTTCTTGGGGCTAAACAGGCAAGCAGCCACCGGGGAGTACCAGTCCATGCCGGCTTCGCAAGATGCAAGCAACCGAAGTTTTTTTGAAACCTTGGCGCGCGATATCGGATCGAAGGTCCAGGGTTCCAACCTCAAGCACGTCGCACACGAAAAGCACGCGGATGAGGATGTCTTCCACGTCGACGCGAAATCGATCAAGGATGTCACAGCAGCGCTCAAGCCGCACTTTCCGTATCTGCTGGATGTCGCCGGTGTTGACTACCCGGAGCGGGAAAAGAGACTCGACGTCGTCTACCATTTTCTGAATCCGGATACGAATCGCCGCCTGCGCGTCAAGGCGCAGCTGGCCGACGGTGAGACGATTGATTCAGTAACGCCCGTGTACCGCGGCGCCAACTGGTTCGAGCGTGAAGCTTTCGACCTGTTCGGAATCAAGTTCGACGGACACCCGAACCTGCGGCGCATCCTGTGCCACGAGGATTTCGTTGGCCATCCGTTGCGCAAGGACTACCCGGCAGACGGCAACCAGGAGCTGCGGACCCCACTGCATCACTCGTTCGAAAAAGACCGTGCGCGCATGATGGCGGAGAGTGAGGATCACTTGTCCGACCGCGTGTGGCTGAATATCGGCCCAGCTCACCCGGCAACCCACGGGACACTGCGTTTCATGGCAGTTCTGTCCGGCGAAACCATCGAAAAAATTGACGTTGAAATCGGGTACCTGCACCGCTGTTTCGAAAAGATGTGCGAGACGCACAACTACAACCAGATCATTCCGTACACCGATCGACTCAACTACTGCTCAGCGCCGATGAATAACCACGCGTGGTGCCGGACGATCGAGAAGATGCTGGGCATCGAGGTGCCGCCGCGGGCCCAGGCCATGCGCGTGATCCTGGATGAATTCTCGCGAATCATCGACCACTTCGTGTGCATCAGCACCAACGCGGTTGACCTTGGCGCACTGACCAACTTCTGGCTCGGCTTCCAGGCGAGGGAAAAGGTTTACGACTTGTTCGAGGCCCTCTGCGGTGCGCGCCTGACAGTTTCACTGGCGCGGGTTGGCGGGATGGGCTTTGACCTCCCAGACGGCTGGGTTGCCAAGGCATACGAGACAATCAAAGCGATCGAGCAGGCGCACTCCGAGATCGACACACTGCTGACCAAAAACCGCATCTTCGTCAAGCGAATGGTCGGAGCCGGTGCCATCGACAAGGAGCGCGCCATCGACTGGGGCTTCACAGGGCCTTGCCTGCGCGCAGCCGGTGTGCCGCTCGATATGCGCCAATACAATCCCTACTACGGCTACGACCAGCTCGAGTTTGATATTCCAGTGGGCGAGCGTGGCGACTCCTACGACCGCTACATGGTTCGCATGGAAGAAATCCGCCAATCGCTGCGGATCATCAAACAAATGCTGAAAAATATCCCGTCTGGACCGATCGAAGTTGACGATCCGCGGATCACCTTGCCCGCAAAGCAGGATGTCTATGGGAACATCGAAGGCCTGATGAACCAGTTCATGCTGGTCATTCACGGAATTCAGCCCCCGCCCGGAGAGATATACAGCGGCTACGAAGCAGCCAACGGTGAGCTCGGCTTCTACGTGGTCAGCGACGGCAGCGGACGCCCCTACCGGGTCAAGTGCCGTCCACCGTGCTTCGCAATCTTCCAGGCCTTCCCGGAAATGATGGAAGGACAAATGATCGCCGACGCGATTGCGGCACTTGGCAGCGTGAACATCATCGCGGGCGAACTCGACCGCTGATTTATTTGGAGAACGAGCAGGACATGCACGACCATCACAAACCCAATACAAAAAGTGAACCGGCACCAGCCTTCACGCCGGCCTTGCGCAAGAAGATCGAAGGTTATTTGACCCGCTACGAAACCAAGCGCTCCGCCATCCTGCCGGCACTCCATGCCATCCAGGACGAGCTGGGCTGGATTGCCGACGAGCATGTCGAGATCCTGGACAAGGACTACGGTCTGCATCGCGTTCAGGTCCGGGAAGTCCTGACCTTTTACACCGCGTACCGTCAGAAGAAGCCGGCCAAAAATCCGATCATGTTTTGCAACAACATTGTCTGCTGCATGCTTGGGGCCAACGAAGTGATCGACAAAATCAAGGGCCACATCAAGAAGTACGAAGAGCGCGGAATGGAGGCGCCCTTCAGCGTGGAAGGTGTTCCTTGCCTGTGCGTTTGCGACGGGGCACCGGCCATGATCGTGAACAAAGACCGGCACCTGAAAGTGACCAAGGACAACGTTGACGAAATCCTGGAACGTTACGCTGAACTGCCGCGCTAAGGCACCAAACCTGAAGAGGGCGTCTGAAGATGGGCGACACACTCAATAAAGTTAAAATCACGACTGCGTTTGAGGGCAAACCGAACGCACGTGCCCTGAAAACCTACGTCGACAATGGTGGCTACACGGCCCTTAAAAAGGCTTTTTCCATGCAGCCCGCGCAGATCATCGACGAGGTCAAGGCGGCTGGACTGCGTGGACGGGGCGGCGCTGGATTCCCGACCGGGATGAAGTGGGGCTTCGTGCCGAAGGACGACAAAGGCCCGAAATACATTGTCTGCAACAATGACGAAGGCGAACCAGGAACCTTCAAAGACCGTTACATTGCAGAATGCAACCCGCACATGCTTATCGAGGGCATGATCATCGCCGGATTCGCGATCGGCGCCAACAAAGGGTACATCTACACGCGGTTTGAGTTTTTTGAAGAAATCCGCTGGCTGGAAATCGCAATCAAGGAAGCCTACGACGCTGGTTTCCTGGGCGACAACATCCTTGGATCCGGTTTCAAGTTCCACCTGGATCACTACACGGGTGCTGGCGCATACATTTGCGGTGAAGAAACCGGTTTGCTGTCTTCGCTGGAAGGTAAAAAAGGCCAACCAAAATTGAAACCACCGTTCCCGGCCGTTTCGGGCTACCTGCATCGCCCAACCGTGGTCAATAACACGGAAACGCTGGCAACTGTGCCATTCATCATCAACAACGGGGCCGCAGCCCACAAGGCGATTGGCACGGAGAAATCTCCAGGGACCAAGCTTTTCTGCATCTCGGGACGGGTGAAAAGGCCGGGCGTTTATGAGCTGCCCCTTGGTTACCCGTTCGAGAAACTGCTGAACGAAGACGCCGGCGGAATGTTGCCGGGCTATACCCTCAAAGCTTGCATCCCGGGGGGGTCGTCCGCGCCGATCCTGACGCCAGAAGAACTCAAGGGGCTTACTCTTGATTACGAAGCAATCACCGCCAAAGGGTCGATGCTGGGATCGGGCGCAATCATGATCATCGACAACACCATGAGCATGGTCGAGTTGCTCAAGGTCACAGTGGACTTTTACCACCACGAAAGCTGCGGCCAATGCACGCCATGCCGTGAAGGCACCGGTTGGCTGGCGAATATCATGGGTGGCATTGCGGCGGGCGAAGGCAAGAAGGACGACATCGAGCGGATGAACGAAATCTCGGCCAGAATGGGTGGCCGGACCATCTGCGCGCTGAGCGATGCAGCTGCCATGCCTACCATGTCGATCGTGAAGAAATTCGGCGCCGAGATCGCCGACTACATCGAGAGAGGAATACGCGCGTGAGCGAGACGGTAACATTCAAACTCAACGGCAAGGACGTGACGGTTCCCAAGGGAACCACGGTCATGGAAGCGGCGCGCCGCGAAAAGGTAGAGATCCCTCACTTCTGCTGGCATCCGGGACTTTCCGTGGCCGGTGTGTGCCGCTTCTGCATGGTCAAGGTCGAGGGTCGTCCAAAACTGGAAATCGCCTGCAACCTGCAGGCAACAGACGGCATGGACGTCAAGACCAGCACCGACGACACGAAAGCGGCTCACAAATGGGCGCTTGAGTTCCATTTGATCAACCATCCACTGGACTGCCCGATCTGTGACCAGGCAGGTGAATGCGGCCTTCAGGACTATTACATGTCCGTTGGCAAGTACCACAGCCAGATGACCAGACCCAAAGTCCTGAAACCCAAAACCCTCGACGTAGGCAAGGATCTTGTCCTGGATACGGAGCGCTGCATCTTGTGCTCGCGCTGCGTGCGCTTTGAGGAAGAAGTCACGAAAACGGGCGCTCTCGGCATCTTTGACCGCGGCGACCGGGCCATCGTTGGAACTTATCCAGGCACTAAGATCGAGCACAGCTATCAGACAAACCTCGTCGACATCTGTCCTGTGGGGGCATTCACTTCGCGCGACTTCCGCTTCAAGCAGCGGGTGTGGTTCCTGAAGGACAAGCCGGCCACTTGCCCTGGCTGTTCGACAGGCTGCAGTGTCGATGTTTTCGGCAAGCCGGAAACCCGGACCTACTACCGGGTGAAGCCACGGCAGGGCGAAGCTAACGGTCACTGGATGTGCGACAAGGGCAGGGACACCTACAAGCATCTGAACCAGGAAAACCGCCTGCGCACTGCGCTTGCGAGCGATGCCAAGGGCAAGGTCTCGGAAGCGACCTTTGCCGATGCGATTGCCGATCTGGGTAGCCGCCTGGCTGCAGTCAATCCGGCCCAGGATGTTGCACTGCTGGTTTCTGCACAGCACACCAGCGAGGAGTACAAGTCGCTGTTTGACTTCTTTGTGCGCGAACTCGGCGTCAAAAAGGTCTACCAGTGGCGCGAGCCCGGCGAGAAGACAGATGCTTTCGACGGCCTTCTTCTGCGCGGCGACCACAACGCAAACACCCGCGGGCTTCAGGACGCACTCAAGGAAGCCGGGCTGCCTGGCGGCGTAAAAAATGAATTCGACGCCGTGGCAACGTCTGGTGCGAAGATTGTCATCGCCGTCACACCGGAAATCCCGTGGACCTTCCCGTCCCTTGAACGTCAACTGGACAGTTTATCTGAGCTGGGATTTGTATCCTTCTGGAGCGTTGCTGGTTCCTTGACCACCCGGAAGAAGGTCAAGCATGCCTTACCGCTAAAGGGTTTTGCAGAGAAGAAGGGTACTTTCGTCAATCATGCCGGCAAGGCGGCGAAACTTGAACATCCTTTCCCGTGTACAGTCAAAGATGGACGGGATGTGACAGAGATCGTAGCTGCGCTCAAGCAGTGGAGGCAAAATCATGGCCGTCATTAAAGTCGCGCGTCCACCGGAAGACACCAACATCTTCTCCGCTGGCTGGGGTTACATCACCACAATCAGCGTCGGCATGTGGAAGACTCTGGTGATTTTCCTCAAGCAGCTTACGCGGATCGAAAAGACCAACACTCTGGAATGGCCGGAGCAGCCGGCAACCTACGGCGACCGCTTCAAAGGCAAGCATTTCCTGACGTTGCGCGATGATGGCGAAGTTCGGTGTACTGCCTGCTTCTTGTGCGCCACAAACTGCCCTGCAGAGTGCATTCACATCGAAGCGGGCAATCATCCCAACAACGAGCTGGAAAAATTCCCGGTCCGCTTTGAGATAGACATCCTCCGCTGCGTATTCTGCGGTTATTGCGAGGAAGCATGCCCAGTTGACGCGATCCGCCTTGGTCCGGAATACGCAATGACCGGACCGACAGGCGGCAAATGGGTTTACACGAAGGAATACCTTGCGGAACGCAAACAGCTTTCGGGTGGCATCGTCAGCGTGAAGGATGAGAACGAAAAGCATCCTATCGTAGAAGCCCCCAAGGAAGCCCGCTCTCCGAAGCAACTCAAGAGCTACGTCCGTCACGGACTCCATTGACGACCTGCAGGGCCTGGTCGAGGATCGACCGGGCTCCGGACGACTTGTCGACGAAAAGTCGCACGCACTTGGGCCAGTTCCGACGCTGGGCGTGGATGTCAGGCCTGCTGCTGACGATCACGACCGGAATATCAGCGAAGAAAACGTCCACATATTCAGCAATCTCAGCGCCTGTAAACTTTTCAAGAAAGTAGTCCAGGATTGCGCCGTCATAGCCAGAGAGCTTCCCGACCCGCCCAAGGGACTCAAGGGATGGAGCCCAATCGCAGCCCACGCCACGCACCTCCGCAAGAGCCTTCATGATCTTGCCAAAGGCGGGGTCATCATCAATGACAAGGATCTTTAGCGCCTTTGAGGCCACCATAAAAGCCTCCCGGGTTGGTCAGGACACTCCATGGTGTGCTGCAGTTTTCCTGCCAAAGATCGCCCCGGCCGATGAACAATTCCTCCGCTCCAAAGACATGGCAGGCGCGCCCAAGAGGCCGCTGAGGTGTCCTTGACAGCCCCCGCCTGCAGGAGTAGGAACCCCCTATGAAATTTGACGTTTTTCACTCCATCGGACGCATCGACTCCCTGCCGGTCCGGCTGACTGACCGACAGGTGTTTGACGGCTTCTTTGAGCAGTTACCCCTCGCTGATGAGCTCGGTTTTGGCACCATGTGGGTCGCGGAAACGCACTTCTCAAGCGAAGTACAGAAGCGCCACACCAAGCCGGTCATCCCGCATTACCGGGGTGAAATCGGAATCAATTGTGATTCGCCACAGCTTTTTCACGTGATGACTTCCCGCACCCGGCGGATTGGATTCGGCACAGCCATCTACAATATCGTTGGCGGATCGGGCGGACCAATTGCCGCAGCGGACAGGATGCGTTCGCTTGCCTTCCTCAACCAGTTCGCAATCCAGCCTAGACGCCTTGAGATCGGTTTTGCATCAGGTCGCTTTCCGTTCATCAATCGACCCTTCGGCATTGTCCCGCGAGACGACTTCGAAGTAGCAAACTGGCAGGAATGCAGCCGGTTGATCCTGTGCGAGGCGACCGAGGTTTTCCTGCGCCTTGTTGCAGGGGAATCCATCAGCTCTGAACAGATCACGTCACGATCCTATGCAAATGGCACACCTTACAAGCCCAGGTGGAATTTTGAAGAATTGATGCTGGTTCCGGCCTTGGCTCCCGAAGTCGCTGAGAGGATGAGTTTCGTCCTCGGCTCGCACGATCCGGCAGCCCAGGAAACCGCCCTGAAGTGGGCCGACTGCGATATTTTCAACCTGAGCTTCACCGCACCTGACCAGATCGATGCTGTTCACGCTGCCATGCAAAAGCGTTACGAGAATACAGATCGCCACTGGGGCCGGCACAGGATGCCCAGGACTGTCTTGATCTTCATCGACGACACAAGCAAAAAGGCTCACGAACGCGCAAACCATTGTTTTGACACATACATCGAAGCCATGCGCGGGACTGCAGCAGTACCAGACAAGTCTGTACTGATGGAGCGCGCCCTGATTGGTGACCCGCAGGAAATTCTGGCACAACTGTCCCCGGACAATCCTCGGCGACTGCACAGGGATGACCGACTGATGCTCTGGTTTGAATTCAACCAGGCGGACAGCCATGACATCTGCCGGCAGATGAAGTTGTTCTCTCAACAAGTGATGCCCCATGCTCCATAGGCTGCCGACGGTCTTCATGTTTTCGCGGAAGCAAGTACCCGAAGTTGCCGTGCAGGGGCTGGTCGCGCTGCGGCAACTGGATGGCGGAACGTTCTCAAACGCCCCTACCAACCTTCAGTTTGTGACTCGTTCACTCCTGAAGCCCTGGCAATACCTGGCAGCAGATGTTGGTAATCGTGAACCGTTCTGGGCCCTTGCTTTTGCCAGCCACTCTGCACAACCGCCGCAAATCGATGCCTTGCAAAAACTTGCTTCAGAAGCTGGCGTCAATGAATCAAGCCTGATTTGTCCAAGGGCGTGGCCTCTTGATGCGATGGCGGCGATGGCGATGCGGATGAAAGGCGAGACTCAGACGCGTCTTCTGCATCCATGCTCAGGCAAGCACCTTGCTCTCCTTGCCGCCTGCCGTCATCACGGCCATCCAGTGGAACAATATTTCAGTCCGGATCATCCGGTGCAAAAGCGACTCTACAACCTGGTTGGCCGCGAAGCCGGAGAAAGACTTGAATGGCTGACGGACAGCTGTGGACTTCCGGTCGCCGCAATGTCGGTCGACGGGTACCTTGGACTTTGGGACAAGCTGGCAAAATCAAACGAACCGCGGGTGCAGGACTTGAAGGCACTTTGGCTGGCAAATCCGCGCCTTGTTGGAGGCGTCAAGCGCTTTGACTCCGACCTGATGGAGGCTTTCCCCGGGCGGCTGCTCGCCAAGGAGGGGGCTGACGGCCTATTGGTGGTGCATATGCTACCTGTCGGGGGCGAGGGGCCAGCTACCTGTTTCGTCAAGGTTTCGGCCGGATACAATCAATCCCATCTGGCGCTGGCATTGCTCAGCCTGCTGCAGCAAAGCCAACGTAACCATCCGCTTGGAAAATCGCTGGGCGACCTGAACGAGTACTTGCGTTCACGGCAAGATGAATGGATCCCAGGCGATCAGAACTTGTCACTGGCCCCATTCGCGTGATCGGCCAATGAACAAGCTCCGCTTCAAGGTAAAAGACGGCTTCTCAGGCACGCGCCTGGACCAATTTATCTCCCTTCAGGGGGTTGAACTTTCAAAGCGCAAGATCAAGGAAGTGATTGACGCTGGTGGCGTCTATATCAACGGCAAACGCGCACGGATCGCGTCACGTCCGGTCAATGACGGTGACCTGATCGAGATGCAATACAATCTTGAGACGTTGAAGAAGATCAAGCAACGCGAACACGAACTGGAAGACAAGGATGTGCTCTTCCATGAAGGGGACGTCATCGCGGTAAACAAGCCGCCGGGACTGCCCACCCAGGCGACCCGTGACCAGGCACTGGTGCATCTTGAGGCTGCGGTGAAGAAGTACCTTGCGCGGAAGCCTGGATCTCCAAATGCTCAAAAGCAGGCTGCAATTCATCTGGTGCACAGGCTGGACAAGGAAACCAGTGGAGTCGTCCTGCTTGCTTCATCGACCGCAGCGACGACTTTTCTGACGGAGCAATTCCGGCAGCGGACGGTGAAAAAAGAGTACCTCGCGATCTGTTCAGGAATTCCGGATCAGAAGAAGTTTGTCGTCGAATGCTTTTTGTCACCAATCGACCGCAAGACTGGCAACGTTTCCGTCGTGCGCTCGGGTGGAAAACCGTCCAGGACAAGTTTTGAAGTTCTCAAGACAAATCCGGCACTGAAGCTTTCACTCATCCGCTGTCTGCCAGAAACAGGCCGCAGTCACCAGATCCGTGTCCACCTTGCGCATGCCGGGTTTCCAATCATCGGGGACAAACGTTACCTGCGCGGGAAAATCAAATTACCCGTCGCTTTGGAGGCCCTCGCTGCGGAACATCACTTCTTGCACGCCTTGCGACTGACTTTTGCCCCGGCCGCCGGTGCACGGGAAGTAACTGTTGAGGCAAGCCTGCCGCCTAATTTCACCGGATTCCTTGAAAACAGCTTGTTAACAGATAAACGATAGTTCTGCGGCCCGGGCAAGCTGAAGGCGGAATGTAGGCAGCTGAGCTTTAGTCATGCAGCGGTTGTTGCCTCTTGGACCGAGACACTACGACAATAATGAGCAACCAGCAGATATTGCAGGATAATCAGGCTTTTCTTTAAAGCAATCCCGGATTGTCCCGATCTACCCGTTGGAACGACCCGACACCGCGCGGAGACCTTCATGCGCCCCGGCACACAGATCCTCGTGCTCCTTTTGAACCTGTGCGTCTTCGCACTGGCGGGATGCTTGAAGAGAACTTCGCCAAGCTCCGGGGGCTTGAAGTCGACCACTGAAACGATCTCACAAAAGTGCCAGGCAGATCCTTTCGAATGTTCCGCTTTCCAAATGATGGTCCGGAGCGGTTACATGACCAACTGCGCAAAACTCTGGCAGGACACTGGCGCTGAAGTCTATGCATTTGATGAGTTCGACAATGTGCATCACAAAGTCCAGCCTGTCATGAAGGACACCAAAACCAGATTGACCACAATCGGGCAATATGTCGACGACGCCAGGACTGCGCTCATGTCAGCAGAAAACGTCGACCAGATGATGACAAACATGGCGAGATCGAATAGCGTCAAATTGAATTGGCGCGACATTCCCGTTGGTAGGCGGCCCACTATCATGGGCGGCTCCACGCCTGTTCCGGTAAAATTTTATGCACTCCGAGTCGATAATAAGCTTCTGAATAAAAAAGAATGGGTCATTTTCCGCACCTTCGTTCCCCCGGAGGTCAAGCGCTCCTTCAGATATTCCAGCGACATCCTGGATCTGGCCACGGAAGAGTTTTCCAGACAGTGCTATCCTGCGCGTCCGCACAGCGCCGACGATAGCGCTGCATCGATTTCCGAAGTCATCCGGACATTAAATGATGCAGACCGTTACCGACGCCAGGCTGAAAATCTCGATGCCCTGTACAAGGGTATGGTCACCTTTGTTGAGGCTGCACCTGGTACGGGAGAAGTCGCAAAGATTTACCGTGGATGCTACCTGAAGGAGTCCAGCTGCCTGCGAGCAGCTATTGTGGTAACCGCAAATGTGGCCACCTACGTTGTGCTTGCCCCCGCGACGACTTCAGCGGCATTGGGCGCCAAAGGCTACTTGATGGTCACGACCATCGGGGCTGCCGCCAATGCGGCGGAGGGTGGAATTCAAACAACAGAAGCGATCCAGCAGGGACGAAATGGCCATTGGGGCCTGGCGGCGCTTCATGGCGCCGGCGCTATCCTTCGGTTCACTGCAGCCACAGGGATGGTTCTGGAAGCAACGAAAGCAGTCACTGAAATGGTGCCCAGCAAGGTTGGTGGCCAAATGCCTGCCCAGCAAGCCACCACTCCCGCAGTTACCGACACCACGATCCAGGATTTTTATCAGGCCGCGGCATCGTCTCCTGTTTTCAAAAAGAAACTATCCCTTGCAAATCTGCTCTCTGGCGGAAAAAAAGTGACGGTGGATGAGATCCTGCTCGAACTGCAGCAAAATGCAAAGTTCACGCGTATCGATAGTCTTGCCGGCGCAAGAGTAGACATCACAGATGCCGGGACCTTCGTATTCCAACACAGCGCTGATACCGGAATTTTTTCGCGCGCCACGGCCCATCACGAGCTTCTGCACTTGGCCCAGTTTCTGCGAAATCCAGCGCTCAAAGTGGAGGCCAACCAATTGTCATTCATTGCGCGCCAGGCATACGAACCCATTCCAGCATTGATTGGATCACCGGAAATATTTGGTGCGCCCACCCTGATTGTTGCCGGGGAGGCTGTCTATCTAGCATACCAATCTGCAGGCCTGATTTTTAAAGCACTCGATCGATGAGCCACCAGCTAGCTGGCATTTTGATTCGACTGAGGCTTTTCAATGAATCACTCAGCTAAAGCGTGATCCGATACCATCAGCCTCTTTAATCGCTTCTGCGACCATCTTTGCATCTACCCTGAACGGCTCGTTGTGGATTGTTTCTCCTGGCTGGCAGGTACGCTCGCCAATCAAGAGAAGATCCGCGGGTAAAGGGTTTAAGATTCCAATTTGGCGAAGACTGGTCGGCAGACCGACGGAGCGGCTGAACTTTAGCACTTCCTCGATTTCCTGCATGGGCGCAGATTCGAGAACCAGCTGGACGATTACACCGAAGGCGACTTTTTCCCCATGATAAAAGTCGTGAGTGGCCGGCAACGCTGTCAGGCCATTATGAACTGCGTGAGCTGCGGCCAGACCAGAAGACTCAAAACCCAGGCCGGATAGTAGCGTATTGGCCTCGATCAGACGCTCAAGGGAAGCATTTGACTTTTGGTTCAGGACGGCGGTTATGGCCGCTTCGCCGTCCGACAAAAGAGTCTTGTAACATAGCTCCGCCAGGGCAAGGGCCGACATTGTGCTGGCGCCCCCTCGCATGTTCCTGACTTTGTTCGCTGCACAAGTCCTTGCCTCAAACCAGGTCGCCAGCGCATCTCCCATGCCGGCCACCAAGAGCCTGGATGGCGCACGCGCAACGACATCCGAGTCGACCAGAACAAGATCGGGGTTGCGGCGCAGGATTCGATATTCAGACACTTCGCCATTAGAGTGATAGACGACCGAGAGGGCGCTGCACGGCGCATCACTGGATGCCAAGGTCGGCGCGCTGCAGAAACCAATTCCCAAAGATGCCGCTGCCGCCCGGGCAGCGTCCAACACCTTGCCTCCACCGCTGCCCACGATCACGTCAGCGGCCTGCTGCCTGGCGCGGAACTCGATCGCAAGAATTTCTTCCGCGGTGCATTCCCCACTAAAGGCATGTACTTGAAACTTCAGTCCCGCGGCAGCGAAGGTCTTCTCCCAAATTGCTGATAGCAACCTGGCAGCACTGCTGCTGGCAACAATCAGCACCGAACCCGAGAATCCGAGATATTTGAGTTCCCCGGCGAGAAATCCAGTGGCTCCTGGTCCCTGGACATAACGGGACGGGGAGGAAAAAACAGAAAGACCTGATGCCATGATGCCTCCATCAACTGCCCCCACCCAGTGGTGACGGCTTGCAGGTAACATCGCACAATTGCTTGCGAAATGACGGATTACACTACCACAGCCCGTGGAATACACCTGTTCATGATGCAACTACCTGATTCCAGGGAACAAAAACACCATCCATGCACAACGGATGGGGGCAGTTGAAATTCGGCTCATGGAGCTCCGCAATTCAACCATTCTCGGAAAAGCGCCCTCTCGGAGGGGGACACTGGAACAGACGGCGGCATGGAGCCATTCTCCGGCGCCGCGACACGTAGCATCACCACACGCTGGGTGAGGGCGTCAGACGCTGAATCGAAATTGACGCCTTCGGGAGCGCCAAGTCGGGCTGCACCGGTCAACGATGCCGAATGGCAGGAGGCACAGTATTTTCGGGTATATGCACGACCAAAATTGCCCCACGAAAGCGAAGTCCCATTGGGACATTCGAGGTTTACTGGCACTTTCACCGGCGTGTTGGAACCTGACGCCTGGGGTTCAGGATCCTCAGGGCTCACTTTACGACCACAGTTCGTCGCAACCAGAGCGGCAAGAAAAAAAATCGAAAGAGCCGTGCGTTTCATCGTCCACCCTCAAGTATCCCGGAGATCGGCTGGGCCGACGTCCAACGCCGGTAATCGACACCACCCAGGACCAGCATTGCAGCCCAGGCGTTGGCTGGGGTAACGCGAATCAAGTCACCCGTTGTGTAGCCGAAACGGGGATCAATCTTGACTCCGCGCCCATGATCGTCAAAGGCACCGACCTTCCCCATCTTGATCCCGTCGCCCCAGACCAGGATGCTGCCATAAGGCCAAGGATCTTTTCCGCTGCGTGAATTCAGCCATGGAGTCAGACCGGTATTGCCAGAGACCACGACGACAAGTTCAGATTGGATCCCGAGTGCGTAAGCATCCTGAACGATCTTGTCCAGTCCGCTAAAAAGAGACTGAAGCAAGGCCGACTGCCCGGTGAAGTGATTGGCCCTGGTGGCAAACTCCATCGATCCGCCCACTCTGATCATGGCGGCGAGGCTCTTGCCCTGGGCAAACATTCTGAGAGCCGCCCGTGCCTGGCTCACAAACAATGGATCACCAGCGGAGTACCCGCCGCTCCATGCGCCAGGAATGCTCGCAGCAAAAACCTGCTGGAAGCGGAACTGACGGTCCATCACGCGGGCGTCCAACTGGTCGGCGCTGCCGCTTCGCATCGTCACTCCAAGCGCCGTGAAGTCCTTGCGCAAGTCGCGGAAGATTCGGTCGGTGACCGACACCGGGAGGGTTGGGGAAGCGGGGCTTGTCGACAAGTATTGCGCAGGAACCCGGCCGATCAGAGATTCGTCCTCGACATCGCCTGACGCGTTCGTTCCTGGGAACGCCAAAACCGGCACGGGCCGTCCCTTGCCGATGTCCTGGGCATAAGCCGCCAGCCAGTTGCGGGGCTTCCTGTTTTTCAGGGACACAAGATTCGTATTCGATAATCCACGGGCAAAATCCCCGCCTGTCGCTGGATCGAATCCAATTCCGTTCAGCGCTGAAGTCTTCGCGCCCCATTGATCAAAAAAAGCATCGACCGCGGAACGGGCGGGATTCGATACATGAGAAAACCCTGACGCGGCAACACGGGCAGCACTCCCTGCTTCGACTGCGAACACTCCCGAAGCGCCTTTCCAATCCACAACCATCGATGGATCAAAACCACCTTCGCAGATCAAGTGCAGAAAAACCTTCGGCCTTACTGCCAGGGATTGGGAGGCTGGCATCCAAAGAACCAACACGATCCACAATGCAGCAATTTTTCCGATTTGATTTCGCATGAGACCTTGCACCGATGGCCCTTTCGTTCACATCATCTGGCAACCAGTCAATTCAGTAAGCCAGGAAAAGTGGGCTCACAATCAAGGATGCCAGCATGGCGGTCAACCCGTCCAATTCAGGCTGAACAGATGAGGAAGCCGCGATTGCCTCCGCGTACAACGATTCAAGATCGGACCGACGCGCGCTTGTCGGAGTGTTGCCTGTCCATTTTTCCCAGATCGTTGCCATTGCAGCTGCGCCCGAGGCTGCGTCGATCGTCGCAGGATCCGAAATCGACGAGAAAACGCCGCGCTGCCCCTGGGTCACTCCCGGTGCAAACTCTGCTGCGACAATCGCCGATGCTGCGCCCACCCCGTATTCCCAGACATCTCCCGCGTAGTCGATGCGCAGGGGGTAACTGGACGAACTGGATGAAAAACCGCTATTGACGGATGCTTTGGCCATCATTGAATCCAGAGCCGGCGCAGCCAGGGGGGCTTGTTGCCGGAGGGCCGTAAGAAGTTTGGCCGGATCTCGCCACCGTGTTTTTCGCACCGCGGCCTCGGCGGACGATACCTTGCTGTTCGAGAGTGTCGCACCAGCAGTGTTTGCTGGGGATTTGACGATCCCGCCAAACCATTCCGCAACAGAACCATCACCCGCCATTCCGTAGGCCGCAATAATGGACATGCGCGCGCCGTCCCGTTCGGGGTTAGCCGGTCTTTGAACAAGCGATTCCAGAACACGTTGCGAAAGGCAGGTTCGCAACGCCTCGTCGGCAAACAAGTTTGCCGAAAGTTCGCTCCATGAAGCCGTCGCAGAACCGAACCAATGCGCCGGGAAATTACCTCCGGCTGAGCCATCAAAACTCCTGTATGCAGCCATGCCGCCAGCGTTTGCCGTGCCAAGAAGCAACTTTCCTGCAGCCTGAACAGGCACGTGACACCCGCGACAGGATGAAGAGGACGTCTTCAGGGCAGCCAGACCCGAGGCCGAAAGAGAACTGGTATCCAGTGCAGAAAAATCATGGGCGTCCGCAGCTGACATGGATGTGCAGCGAAGCTGTTCAAGAATCCTCGCACCAGGACGATCTTCTGGATGATCCGCGGCACCACCAAGAGTCCCGCCAGAGGCGACAAACGCCTGCGTCGACAGAATTCCCATCGCCGGCCTGCCATCCGCATAATTGAAACCTACTTCACTCCGCCCAGGGAACGACGGCGCACCTGCTGTCTTCCCCCACAGCGTCACAACGGACGGATCGGCAACGGAGGAAGATCCCCGAAAAATTTCGTTCAAGTCGCGCTGGTCATCGCGCAGCAAGACCTCAAAGAACAAATTTGCCTCGGCGGCAATCATGGATTTCATGGCTGGGGTAAGCGTTGAGGAAAGCCCCGAATCCGTCAGGGCAAGATGATCAAGATCGGCCAGAGCATTGCCTCGAACGCCCATTGCCGCGGCCAGATACCGGGACGCCGCCTGGGGAAACCGCGGCGACTGCATGGCTATGTTGACCCCGGCTGCCGTTCCCGAGGCGGCGATGACAGCCTCAATGGCAGTCGATTCAAGGGAGTCATTCAGATCGAAAGCGAGGCGGCGAGCCAATGGCTTTGCACCCAGCACATCAAGGCTCGCAAAAGCAGGCGCATAGGGCGGCACAAGATCAGGATTCTTCGGCTTCTCCGTTATCGGGACTTCGCCCTTCCGCCCGCAGGATATGAGTGAGCCACCAAACACACCCGCCAGCGGCAAGAACATCAGCAGGAAAAGTCCGAGTTTGACCAGAGACCCTCGCGGCTTGGCATATTTCGGATCGATACGTTTTGGGGGAGTCTTGCCAAGCCCGTCTTTGGAACAAATCAGATAGCTGAAACCAGGTGGTGCCTTCTTGCCGCCGCGCCCCGCTGGAGCCGTCGGCTTTCCCACCACCACAGAAACATCGGCCCCAAGTGCGGGAGCGCGCCGGAACAACTTGCGTGCCAATTCAGGCGACGCCATCACGAACAGGGCTGAATTCAACTTCGTGTGGGCAATCCCGGTCGCGGACTCAATCTGGGCGTACGCCACGGGCTTGCGCCAAGCACCCTCACTGAAGCACCAGTCGCGACGCGGTTGGTGTCCCGCCGACGGTTCGGCCAGCATCGGACACTCTGTAACACTTGGCGAACATGGATAAAGGCTGACCCACCCTTCACGACAAAGCGAGTCACGCAGCTCCATTGCCCCCCAGGCCATCTCATCTGTAGCGGGCTCGGCCAGCAACAACAATGCATCCTTGCTGCTACGCGCATAGTCAACGAGCCGGTCAAAGACACGTTTTTTGGCTCGAGGATCCAGAACCAACTCGTTCCAGACGTAACCCAGGATACAGACATCCAGGGTTGCATTGCCTTTTCGTTCTGGCGTACGCGCCGCATGATCGGCCGTTGCCTGGTGGGATTCAAAAAGATCGAAATCAATCTGGTCAAGCATGCCGGGAACTGCGTCGACATAAACTGATGGCGAGGCAGCTCTTGACGCAAAACTCTTCTTCACGCGCGCGATGCCTTCGGCTGCGATTGCCAGCAAGGAGTCACTTGCGTCGATCAAGTGGACGGAATTTCGCGCCAGCTGCAATTCCGACAACCAAACCTGGGACCATGCACCAGATCCGCACCCCAGGTCGAAGATCCGCTGGTGTTGGAAATCCGCTGCGAACAGATCCGCAAGCCGTTTGACTCCGGCACGCTGAACAAGTCGCCTCACCAGAAGCGTTGCCCTTGCAGCATTCGGCAAGTGAAAGCCGGTCAGGTAGGCTTCCGCATCGCGCGGGTCTGCCAGCAGCTCGGCCGTGATCTGGTCCCGCCGCGAGGTGAAAATCCTCCAAAGCTCCTTGAAACGGGTCTGATTGCGGCGCATCCGGGCCTCATCCCCCACCCCCGCCAAATCCCGCCACGCCGCCAAAACAGGTGGCGGGATGTCGACGCTACCGCCACCAACCGACCTGCGCGAAATGGCAACATCCCGTTTTTTATCAATATTTCGGTTTTTTTGAGGTTTCGTCATTGCTGGACCTGGACCGCCGTACATGCTAACAGGTTGGATTACCTGTAGGTTTTGAGTTTGCGTACCCCAAGCTTATCAAAATTCATGTGAGGTTGGCCTTGTCTCAATTGCCGGAACAGCAAGAACCGCTGCACATAAAAAAGCCAGCATGGCTGAAGACGCCGATTCCGGGTGGCGAGACATACTTCAACATCAAGCGGGATCTGCGCGACCGCAAACTCTTCACCGTCTGTGAAGAAGCAAAATGTCCCAACATCTCGCAGTGCTGGAACACCAACACGGCGACCTTCATGATCCTGGGCGATACCTGCACACGCGGCTGCCGCTTTTGCAATATCAAAACCGGGAACCCGGGTGGCTGGATTGATGCCAACGAGCCAGCACAGGTTGCTGAAAGCGCACGCCTGATGAAACTGAAGTATGTTGTCATCACCATGGTCGACCGGGACGACCTTGCCGATGGTGGTTCCGCCCACGTGTGCAAGGTGATCGAAGCGGTGAAGGAAGCGAACCCAGGTATCGTGACTGAACTTCTTGCCGGCGACTTCCGCGGCGACGACGCTTCATTGATGCGTATTCTTGGCGCCCAACCTGAAGTCTATGCGCACAACATCGAGACCATCGAACGCCTTACCCCGCGTGTCCGCGACGCCCGTGCTGGATATCGCCAGTCGCTCGCAGTATTGAAACGCACCAAGCAACTCGCCGATTATCCGGTACTGACCAAGAGCGCGCTGATGCTTGGATTGGGCGAAGAGATTGCTGAAGTCGAAGCTGCCCTGCGGGACCTTCGCGAGCACGATGTGGATCTCGTGACCATCGGGCAATACATGCGACCGACCAAAAAACACCTGTCGATCAAAAGGTGGGTGACGCCAGAGGAGTTCAATCACCTGGCGGACTATGCTCGCGCAATCGGCTTCAAAGCTGCAGTATCTGGCCCACTGGTGCGTAGCTCGTACCGTGCGCGTGAGTTCTACGAGGACGCCACAGGAAGCAAACTCGTCTGATGGCTATCATCTTTCGCGTGCTGATAACTGTCCTCGGGGCAATGCCGGCTTGTGTCGCTGAGTGTCTCGCCAGCGGAATCGGCTGGCTCAGCACCCGGTTACCGTCAAAGCGACTTCGCTTGATGAAACGCAACGTCGATCAAGTCCTCGGGCTGGCACCGCATACTTCATTCGCACAGACTTTTTACGCGCAGGTTTTTTCCTCGCAAATTCGTTGCCTGATCGACACCTGCCGCGGTGTCATCTGGCCAGGTAGTGTGCAAATTGAGGATGGCAATGACTGGGTTGACCTGGTCCGTCGCCTGGAAAGCGATGGTCGTGGCATCATCTTCATGGCTGCACACATCGGTTCCTGGGAACTAGCGGCCAACAAGATTGCTGCGACTTGTTCCCGCCACGTGCGTGTGCTGGCCAAACGCCCCAAAGTTCCCGGTGGAGCTGCAGCCCTGGAATGGCTACGTGGAAAGTCCGGGGTCAGCGTCCTTTGGAGCCACAAGAAATCCTTGGTGAAGGATATGATGAGCGCCCTGCGCAAGGGTGAACACCTGGGCATGGTCGTCGACCAGAAGCCCGAGGGACGGGTCGGCGATACCGTCCAGTTTTTCAACCGTCCTGTGGCCTTCGTAACCGGGCCTGCCTCCATGAGCCTGCGTTGCGATGCAGTGATTGTCTCCGTTGCGGTGGTCCGTACGGGAATGCGTCGCTTCAGGTTGATGGGGCGTCTGGTCTTTGATCCGCGATCTGCGCGTGATTTGAGCGGCGAACAGGAAGCCGTCCATGTCTCCCAACTCTGCACAGACGAAATAGAGCAGTGGATCCGCTTGTATCCAGAGCAGTGGACATGGGAATATAAGCGCTGGATTTTCAACACCTGACGGAAGCCACCCCATGTTCTTGCGCTACCTTGCCCAGGGCCTTGCACTGGCCGCCGTTTGCCTGCCGCAGGCATCGGGACCGGCATTTGTCGCAGGCTTTTTGGTTATGGTCAGTGCGCTCATGGTCCATATTTTCTTCGAATGGGTTCGGCCCGATGAAGTTGACTCCGGGGATTCCTCAAGCCAATCAGGTAAACTACAGGCTGCCACTGCCACCCGTTATCCTGACCTTGCTTTCGCGTTTGTCTTCACTTCGGGCGCTTTGATCGCATGTGCTGCGACGTCCTATTCCCTCGCCGCGTTCCTGACGATGTTCATCGCCTGGCAAATTGTCCGGGGCAAGGACCATATCCACGGACCTGCTGACTTCCTGCCTGATCCTGCGGCATTGCTCCACGGAACGGCCCAGAATTTAACAGCAATAGTGAAGCGACAGCGTAGGATCACTCTGCCCAGCACTTTTAAAAAATGGCTGCCGTGGCTTGTGCCACTGGCAACCTTGATCATTCCCATTGCCAGAAAGGTCGCCTGAAATGAAATTTACCAGGACTCGCCCCCAAGGATCGCCAAATCCAGATTTTGCAGGTTTTGAGGCCCTGCTTACCGAAGAGCAGAAGATGCTCATGCAAGCAGTCCGTTCTTTCGTCAAAAAAGAGGCTGAGCCACTGATTGCAAAAGCCTATCTGGACGAAGACTTTCCACGCACGCTTATCCCGAAAATCGGTGAACTGGGAATTCTGGGCGCCAATCTTGACGGTTTCGGACTGCCTGGCGTCGACGAGATCGCCTATGGCCTCGCCATGCGGGAATTCGAGCGCTGTGACTCAGGCCTGCGCAGTTTTGTCTCGGTGCAAGGTGGCCTGGTCATGTTCCCGATTCACCAGTTCGGATCCGAAGAGCAAAAAAAAGAATGGTTGCCAAAACTGCACCGCGCCGAGGCCATCGGTTGCTTTGGCCTGACGGAATCCGATGGTGGTTCCAACCCCGGCGCCATGAAGACTCGTGCCGAGGACAAGGGAGATCACTGGCTTCTCAACGGTTCCAAGATGTGGATCACCAACGGTAACCTGGCCCAAATCGCAATCGTGTGGGCACAGACGGCTCAAGGCATCCGGGGCTTCATCGTGCCGACCAACCTGCCAGGTTTCACGGTCCGCCAGATGAAGAACAAGCTGTCGCTGCGCGCCTCGGTGACTTCTGAACTTTATTTCGACAACGTCAAGCTACCGAAATCGGCGATCCTGCCCAAAACTGAGGGATTGAAGTCGGCTCTCGCGTGCCTCACAACCGCACGTTACGGGATCGCATGGGGCGTACTTGGTGCTGCCGAAGCCTGTTTTGACGAAGCCATGGATTACCTGAAAACCCGTAATGTGTTTGGGCGTCCCCTGACTGCCTACCAGCTGGTTCAACGCAAACTGGCCATCTGCCTGACCCGGATCACGACCGGGCAACTCCTGGTCCACCGGCTTGGTCAGCTCAAGCAAGAGGGCAAACTGCATTTTGCTCAAGTGTCAATGGCCAAGCAAAATAACTGCGAGCTGGCCCTGGAAGTGGCAAGAACCTGCCGCGACCTTCTGGGAGGCAACGGAATCATGATTGAATACAGGACCATGCGTCACATGTGCAACCTCGAGACCGTCTACACATACGAAGGGACCAATGACATACACTTATTGATCGTCGGAGCAGAGATCACGGGCATTCCTGCGTTCGGACAAACTGTGTGATAATGGTCATTGGAGCATAGATAAACCGAAGCTCACTCATCGCAAGACAGGGAGTCAACATGCGAATCAATAAGATTGTCACCGCCGTCGCAAGCATCGTCGCAGTCACTGGGCTTTTAGCCACCAGCGCCTTCGCTGCCAAGATTGCACCATCGTCCTTTCCATGGATGAACGCAGGCCAGGCCGGGACCACCTACAACATGGCAGACCATGCCAACGCCGTGTTTGTGTTCGAGGCATTCAGCCTGAATTGCAGCTGGTGTAACAAGAACGCCGAAAATGTCGACGCCCTGGCGACCAAGTTCAAGGACAACCCGCGCGTTCAGGTGGTGGACCTCGGCCTTGACACTTCTGACAGCTACTACAGCCGCTGGATTGCCACCCACAAGCCAAACCATCCCGTCGTCAAGGATGTTGGTCGCAAGGTCTATAGCGCCCTCCAGGTAGAAAACGGGATTCCTCAGGTGTTCATCGTGAACTGCCGCGGAGAGCGTGAAGAAGTCGTCGTCGGCTACTGGGGAGAAGCGGAGAAAGCCCAGGTGGAAGCTGCGGTGAACCGCGCGCTGCAAACCACGTGCGTGCCTACTGCTCTTTGATTTTTAAAGACCTCTGCAAAACAAAAGCCCCCCGGCAATTGCCGGGGGGCTTTTCATTTATCTTGGCTTCGAACTGACGCTCTTGTCTGGATCACTCGAACAGGATCAAAGGCAGGTGATCTGAATATCCGGAAACAGGGCCACTGCGGAAAGGACGCCGGTCACGCATCAGGAAATGATCATCCATCCGGGCAACCTGACCGCAACTGTTTGAATAGATCTTGTCGTAATGACGCCAGTCGCCCTTGTAGTAATACGCTGGCTTGGCCTTTGCCGAACAATCGCTCAAAGAATCATCGCTCAGGTAGTCTTCTTCCATGTTGAAGTCGCCACCGACAATGACGCGTCCAGCGGACAGAGAAGCGATGTCCTCCTTGAGGGCCTCAATGGCGTCCATCCGCAAGGATTCACCGCCATCCCGCTTTGACTTGAGGTGGACTCCGTAAACCGTCAGTCCATCCGGGAATGAAGCGCGCAAGTGGGGCCGATAGGTTGTCTTCACAAGCTGTGTGCTGACTCCCCGTATCGAAGTGAATAAGGCAACGCCGACATGCATGGATTGATCTGCGTTGGCGCTGGTGGCCTCGTAACCGCACTTTCCCGCTGCAGCCGCGATCATGTCTGCGGCGCGCTGGTTCTCCACTTCAGAAGCCATGACGATTTTAGGACATCCCGCCGCCACAAGCACTTCGGCCACACGCGCAGCCTTGTCGCGCGCTTGCTCAGGTGACCATGTGCCGCGCTCAATTGAAAAATCTTCGTATTCGGTTCCCTGATCCTCATCATCAAAGGCGTTTTCGACGTTCATCGACATGAAAAGAGGCGTGACTCCTGCAGGTACCGTGCCTGAAAGCTCTGCGACAGCAAGGCCGTTGCCCTTGCAGGAGACGACAGAGATCAGTAGTAAACCCATCGATAATTGACGCATAAAACCCCCTGACGTGAAAATACGGTTCCACGGACGATCCGGCTTTGACCGGATCAATCGCGTCCGCTTGCCGTTAAATCAACCTGACGAGATGGCTCTTTTGTTGGAGATGCTTCGCAGGTCAATTCGTAGGTATACGAACCGACGACCGAACCTTTCACTCCGTAGGTACCCTTCAGCTTGTGGACCGTGCGTCCGCCCACCTTGTCCTTGCCGACAAGGCGCAGATTCAAGTTGTCACCACGACCTGACAGGGACTCACGCGTGACAACTTTACCGTCTGAATAAAGCGGACCCATATACCAGGACTCGCCAAACGGGCCCTCGGAATCGGGTATATCCGCGTCCCGTTGGAAGTACCTGTTTTGGACTTCCAGGCTATCTACCCAGCGACCGTCCCGACGTTTCGATTTAAACGACTGGAATTTCATCAAAATTCCCTCGTAATCAGGATGCATACCCGCGGGTTTCGATTTGATCAGACCAACGCAAACCATGGGCTCCACAAGGTAAGATTTCACCTGATCAGGGCGGCGAGTTGCAGCCGTCAATGCACCCTGTCCGTGCTCAGCAGAACCAGAAAAACCACATGAAATCAGGGTCATGACGGTGCAAGCTGCAAAAACAAGACGCTGCATTAGGAACCCCTTAAAACCAATTCATTATCTATATATTCATTAAAAATTGATGGCCATTTATTATTAAATTCTATGCGCATGTCAATCAGAAAGTACGATCCACGGCCGGACGGACGCAGTGTGACAATGGAGAAATCACAATTAATTCGGGTGGTTGATCTAAGTGGGAAGCTGGGACTGTGCGACTATGAAAACATCCTCGCACGCAACAGACCTTCTATTTCTTGGTCAAGGCATTGGCCTCACAGGGAACCCTGACAACAGCCGGCGTGACTGACGGGAATCAAATAACTGACCGGAACAATACGTTCACCTGCCCCTTCGTCGTCCCCGCGGCGGATCGATTTTCTGCAGTCCCCATCGGCCGAGAAGTCCTTGTCACCGAAAACAAAAACCCCGACCAGAGACAGATCGTGGGCACGGAAAACTGGCGAACCCGAATTGCCCACAAACCCGTCCAGGTTGGACAACCAGAACTGGTTGCCTGCGTCATCTTGTTCAGGACTGCGAATGACCGTCCTCTCATCTCCCGTCACCTTCAACGGCAGGCCAGTCGGATAGCCCATCATCAACAGCCGGTCGCCAGGCGCAGCTTCCTTGCCATTCAAAGCAACAGGCTCACGTCCCTGCACTGGACGGTCCAGGCGGATCACAGCAAGGTCCATATTATTAACACCAGGATTTCTCAGTGCGAGATGTTTGATCTCGGCGCAACGGTATACATCCTCCGCCTTGGCTCGGGACAAGTCCTTATCCTTTTCGTCCAGCATGAATCCAAACACCCAGAGCTTCGACTTGCAAAAATCGAGATCACGGATGCAATGTCCAGCTGTCGCCAGCAAATCGGGTCCGATCAGGAAGCCACTGCAATTTCCGACGAGAGGCTGGCTGGCAAATCGCTCATCAGCGCAGACCTTATAGAGGTCACGAAATGTAGTCGGAAGCAGGTTAAAGGAACCATCTTTCTCTAGCTTCACCCCAGACTCGCTCACACGGATCGCGGTCGCATCCGCAAGTTTACGCGCACGGGAGCTAAGATTTGCCTCGTACACATCCTTGCGGCCATCCTCGCCATAAATCCCCTTGGGATCAGCGGGAAGGTGGGCAGTTGTCCTGCACGACCCGCAAAGCAAAACAAAACTCACGACAAACGTGAAAGGAATCTTGGACTGAAATACCGCCATAGCAGATCCCCTCTTTAAAATTCTTGCTTGCGTATACAAACCATCTTTCCGTCCAGGGCTTCGCAAGAAGCCGAATCCCTGGTCCACAACTTGAATCGATCACGGAATGAGTTTGCTACAACATACACTGTATCACGTTCAAGCACCCCGTGACGCAGACGGGTCATGAAGTCCTCGCAGTACTTTGCTTCCGAGGCGCGCGGGGGACGAGCCCGCGGACCACTATTGATGGTCATGCCCTGCTGGCTCGCAAATAGCGCAAAAGGCGCATAATAAGTCGTCGGATATTCGACAGCATCACCACCACAAATCCCCTCCTCAAAGTGCGGAGGAACCAATGCAACATGATTGAATGCGCCGCCGAGCTGATCCCATCCCGGGGCAGAGAGCTCGATAAAATCTTCCGATTTTTCCAGGCGTTGTGCGGATGCAATCACAGGGTATTGATCGATCACCTGACATACAAATGCAGCGAACATTAAGACCATTGCGGTGGATCCCCAGCGCTTCTGCATGCGGATCAGGATGCCCGCGAAAAGAAGGTAATAAAGCGGCCATACAAAACGCCCCCCCGAGCGGAACGGACCGGTCAAGAAAGAGAGCGGCTCGTAAAACCACTCCAGTTGGAAGATCCAATTACCCCAAACCCGCACGTTGGAACCAAGAGCAAAAAGAGCCATCAGAAGACAAATCAGAACCAGGCTCCTGTGGCGGGATTTGCGTACCAAATTGATCAGGGATTCCCCGCGCCGAAACAGATCAAGTAACTCCAGCAGGAGAAGGGCGCACATCCCAGCACCTAGCCAGGCAAAGCCCTCGTACTGCCCTGCTCTCGTTGGCCCCCGAAAAAAAACCGACCGGTCGTGAGGATTGAAAAAGGCGAGAATATCGGTCGCAAAGTAGTGAAAGCCAGCATCCTGGTTTGACCGCGAATTTGTCAGGTATCCAAAAAGATACAACGGCAAGATTGATGCAAGCATCATTGCCGTACAACGCATTGCCACCGTGGACAGCTTGCGCCCGGAATAAACCAGCGCAATCGGCAGGACCATGGCGCCAAGGTAAGGATGGCTCGACCAGGCAAGAAACAACAGGAACACCCACCCTGTCACCGGTGCGTCACCCTTCGGGAATTTTGCAGCAAGCCACAACGCTGCCAGCACACACCAGTGAGCGCAAAGGGATGCATGGCCGGCGTCGAATCGGAACAGGAAGACTGGACTCGTGACGAAAAAACATGCGGCGGCAAAAGTGGGCAACACCCGCCCCCCAAGAGATCGCACCAACAAAAATCCGAAGACTCCCTGCAAAACAAAGTTCAGCAACATCCAAAGCCCAACAACCTGGGCTTTGGCTGGTAAAAACGGAGATACAAACTTCATCAAGACGGCAAACCAGGGGAATGTGTCATTGAACGCGATCGAAGAACCAATGGGATAGTTATAATTGGGGATGCTACCCAGAGGGATGCCCCAGGGCGCGGAT
>JBEGVZ010000044.1:0-31517 GCA_041178085.1 Pseudomonadota bacterium
AGGAATTCTGCGGATGTCCCGGCAGAAATCATCGAACCCATGGTGAAGACGAGTTGTCCGTCAGAAAACTCGACGCGGGATGGCTCCGTCCGGATGATCAGGTTTCCAGACAGCGGGATGCCGGGATAACCCACATCCAACGAATACTCCTCGTGGAGCATCCGGTCGACATTCGTGAGGGCCTCAGGCAGCAGTGATGCAACCTGCTCCTTGACGATGTTTTCAACCTGCTCCCGGGCACCCGCAAGGACACTGCCGACCGCTTTACGCATGTAACCGCCAATCCCTAGAATGCCAGAACAGGATACCGGTCCTTCAACCACGTAGGCGTCTGGCTCTATGGCAAACTGCACGGCCGTGACATCGCCCGTGAGTCTGCGCGCGCCGTCTACCTCTTCGACCCGCGGCACAATCGTCACGGAAAGAGCCATTTCCGTCGGGCCCGCAACGGCCACATTGACTTCTTTGCACGTCGACCTCAGGTCCCATAACAGGAAAGGACGGGTGACTTTAAGCGCATCCGAATGAAGGCTGACCGCGTTGACTGAAAAATCGACATGCACACCATCGTTTCCAGCCCGAAGGCTGATGCCCTTGAATGCAACGCTGTAATTCAAGCCCGATGTCTGCACCGTCCAACCGTTCGGCATCAGCTTTTCAATGCTGCCAATCGGTTGTTCCCGCACGTCGCGCAGAAAGCGAGCCTGGACCTCGCGCGCGAGGGAATCAAGACCATCTGAGGTCATCTGGAGTTTCAACGCCTCACTGGTTGGCTCTCCCCCGTCAGGCCCGGTGGAGAACGCAGGCGCAGCCCCCATGACCAGAGCAGACAACCCAACCAGGAAGCTGGAAGCAAGAGCTGCGGACCGTTCAGAAAATCTCATACGATCAACGCTCCATTTTGTTTCGCCGGTCCATTGGCCGGGTGGATGTGGTCCAGACGCCAGTCCTCTGCGGATTGGCTTTGTAATGAGATCCGGGCAACATACCCGCTTCGGCCTTACCCGCCGTTTTCCAGATCATCACGAAACCTTCCCTGGTCGCGCCGACGAGTTCCAGGCGCCCGTCGCCATCAAGATCCCCGGCGGCAGGTGAGCCAAGCATCCAGCCACCCGTACGTTTGGGAAACCCACCCAGCTCATGCTGTCCACCGGCGCCATCGAAGGCATGCAACTCAAAGCCCGCATCAGCCATCACAACATCGCGTTTACCGTCGCCATTAACGTCGACAAAAATCGGTGAACCCATGATGGGAGTATCTGCAAGTTTGGCGGGAAAGCCATCCAGCATCTCACCGGTCGACCCTTTCCAGCCACCGAGCAGATAGCCGTAAGGCACCCTTTTGCCACCGAGAAGCAAGCTGACCAGGATCCTGCGGCCGACACCAGGAGCAAAAATTTCAGCACGACCATCCTGGTCAAGATCCGCCATCGCTCCCTGACCAAAAGCGATCGCCATCTCTTCTTCGCCAAAGGCAGGGCTGGACGCAGACGGAATCATGGAGAGAGACCTTTGCAGCAATCCATTGGAATTGACCAGATAACCTTTGCCGGCAAAGCCATGCACCAGGAACTCAAGCCTGCCGTCGCCGTCTACATCACCTGCTGCCGGGGCTGCAGTGATACCCGATCCAATCAACGGCAGGATGTTGTTGCGCAACAGGGGGACCTTCACGGGAAAGCCAGGAAGCACAGGTGTTGCAGCAAGGTTTCCGCGTCCGCTGAGCGCGAACAGGAGTCCTGCATTGCTGGTGAAGTGTGAAGTACCAAAAACCAGGTCCGTGAAACCATCCCCGTCGACATCGGTTGCCGCTGGTGAGGAAACAATCTTGGCCCGCGTTCCGTTCCATTCGATCGCAACCGGAAAACCCGGCTGGTCAGAACCGTCAGCGCGGAATGCGTAGATGACTCCATCAAGTCCTGCAACGACAACCTCAAGCTTGTCGTCGCCATCCAAATCAACCAGGACGGGAGATGCAAGCACCCCAAAACCCGGGTCTGCATTCTTGCGAACGTTAGTAAAAGACGGCACGGGCAAACTGCGCGGAAATCCAGGAAATTGGCGGCCATCGCGATCGATCATGCTAACATGACCTTCGACCGAGATCGCAGCAATCCCATGACGACCCTTTTCAATTTCACCGGCAGCCAGCGCCGCAAATACGGCCGCTGGTTTGTCTGGCTGCACCCAGGAGGCCGGCATCGTCACTGGAAAGCCCGCTCGAGCCAGGAGCATCCCGGAACTGTCCTGGCTCATGACATGGATGCGCCCACCGGCATCGGCAAATGCCAGTTCCTGGCGACCGTCAGCATCAAGATCGTAAAACAACGGCGCACTTTCGATGGATGCCCGTGCTTTGAACACGTGGGACGGAGCGTCGTTACCAGTTGCATCAGAAAGCCAGAAGAATGTTCTGCGCACCTTGCTGACATGGCCGGAGCAGTCATCGATCTCCAGGACCATGGTGAACGCATCGTTGTAGCGTCCGGTTTCATGCGGAGACGGGCGGAGGAATTTTTTGATCCTTACCGGGTCAAAGTCCACAAGACGCCCGGAGTATTCGCTGGTCATGGGGGGAGTCGCTGCGACTTCGACCACAGTTGCGCCAGCTTCCTCGATGCCACGCTGGACCGTCATGCGAAGGCGCATGACGCCACTGCGGGGCAGCGGCACAGCGACTTCCACTGGAACCGGACTTCCGTCGAAAGCCACGACATCAAACCACGCCGGCGAAAGGACACGGCCCGCCGGGAAAATGTCGTCATTTTGGATCGCCGACAGGAGCGACCATGCATTTACCCGGCCTTGTCCGCTCGTCGAATCCCAGCCCGGAAGGGTCTGCATCCGATGCTGCCCGGCTTGCACAGGCCCGAGATCGATATCGTCAGCATGATGGCGCATCGTCGCCACCAGCTCTCCCGCTGAAAGGTTTTTTCCATTCGCACGGGACCATGATTTTGCAAGGGCCATGATGCCCGCCAGCCGTCCGGTTGCCTCTGACGAGCAGTAACGCCCCGAAGCACTGACGTCGATTCTTGCACCATGGTTGCTGCAATTGTTGAAGGCCAGGTAGCTGGATGAGTCCAAGGGGGCGTCTGCATCGTGGCGCAGGGCATTCACGAAAATCACCTGATCAAGGACGGCCGGCTGGTTGCTGTGAAAACTATTTTCATCCGCCGCCGTGCCCACGATGATCACACCGCGGGATGCCGCATGATCCACTGCCTCGCGCAGCGCAGGGGTCATGTTGAAGGGGCCAAGAGCGGCCTGGACAACATCAAACCCCTCATCCGCAGCGTAACGAATCGCCCGCGCAATGACATTGCTGTCAGCCATGAAACTGTCATTCACCCGGAAGAATGCCACCGAGCAGTTACCACAGGCACCGGCCGACTCGATCCCGTTGTTGACGGCGCCGCTGGAAACTTCCCCTTCCATCGTGCCGTGTCCAAATTCAGTCCGGTCCGCCGGGTTGTTATCGCGTTCAAGGAAATCCCATCCAGCGATGTCATCGACGTAGCCGTTGCCGTCCCCGTCAACACCATCAGAAAAAACCTCAATCAGGTCTTCTGGCGTCACGTAACCCTTGATGGAGAACCGTGAAGCCAGTGCAGGATCCCCCGCCCAGTCCGCGGCGGAAATCCGCCCGTCGCCGTTCGTGTCATAGGTTGTGTTACCGGCGGGAAGAGGCAATTCCCTGACATTAAGCGAGAAACGCTCGCGCAGGTCTGGCGCAGACCAGATGATGCCGGAATCCAGCACCGCAATCCTGGTCGCGGGAGTGCCCGTGTGAAGCTGCCACGCTTTGTCCACGTGCATACCGGAACCCAGGGACGCCTCCGGGTCAGGGATCGGCATCGCCTGGTTGTAGGGAATGTGAGAGAACCATTGCCAGGTTTCGCTATACTTTGGGTCATTGGGGCGGTTCATCCAGGGGTCGGATCCGGGCGCACCGGGAAAACGGCCTGCCGGGCCGGAAGCCAACAAAAGAATCGACGCTGCAACAGCTGGTAACGACCTTAGAAGTGACTGCCTGACCACAACAGCTCCTGCGCAACGATCCCACAACCGCTCTGCTGATGTCCCGAGAATGCACAAAATGTAACCCAAGGATCAGGGACACGCAATTTTGTTGCCATGAAGGTTCGCAAACGGGGAAACTGCCGGCAAAGGATATCCGATGTCAGACCCTCAAACCTCAAAGCCAGGAAACCGTTCGACTGCACGAGGAAGCCTGCTATTCACGGCGGGCACGCTGGTCAGCAGGGTTTCCGGCGTCCTGCGCGAATCCGTGGTGGGCGCCGTCTTCGGAGCCGGCACCGCGATGGATGCGTTCATCGTGGCGTACCGCATTCCCAACCTCCTGCGGGAACTGATTGCTGAGGGTGCGCTCGGCAGTTCGTTCACCAAGGTTTATACCGCCACTGCCGAAAAAGACGCCAAGGCTGCGCGCAGGGTATTCGAGGATACAGCCCGACTCGTTTTCATGCTTGGTCTGCTTATTGTTTGCACAGGCATCATTGCCTCACCATGGCTGGTCGATCTGATGAGCCGGCGCGACGCCAGCGAAGACAGCGAGCTGTTTACGCGCATCGCCGTTCGCCAAACCCAGCTCCTGTTTCCGACCGTTGCGATTTTCGCGCTTGCCTCGATCGTGACCGGAGCCCTGCACAAAAAAGGGAGTTTCTTCCTGTCGGCGGTCTCCCCGGCTGCCTTCAACGTAGCCAACATCGCGGGAGCGTTGCTGGTCACGCCTTTGCTCCTGACAACCGTCAGCCCGGAATTTGCCACCTGGCTTGGGGACGCTGGCATCACAGGGCTGAGCATCGGGGTTTTGGCTGGTTCCGTCATGCAACTTTGGATGGCGGCACGGGGGTTGGCAAAGGAAGGCGTGAAAATCCGCCTGCTGCCCGCCAAAAACGAAGCTGTTTTCCCATGGACCGCCGAAACCAAGCGCATCCTCTGGCTGATGGGGCCAATGGCCATCGCCGCCAGCTCAGGCATCGTAAACTTTGTCGTCAACACCAACTTCGCAACCGCACTTGGCAAAGGTGCCGTGACCTGGATCAATTTCGCGTTCCGCTTCCTGCAACTGCCCGTCGGCCTGTTTGGTGTGGCGATCGGCGCTGCGGTGCTGCCAGCGCTGACCCGCGCCATCACGCGGGCAGGCAACAAAGTCGATGACACTGCCTCGATTGAAGTCTGCAATGCGATCGAAATGGTCGCATGGCTCATGCTTCCCTGCTTTGCCCTGTTCCACGTGTGCGCGCCGCAAATCATCGGGCTTTTTTACGAAGCCGGGAAATTCACTGCCAGCGACACACAGCAGACCGCTTTGGCCCTGCAGGCCTACAGTTATGGTTTGCTCAGCTATGGCCTGCTGAAAGTCCTGAACTCGTATTACTACGCAACCGAACGCACGCGGTACGCGATGTGGGTGGGCATCTTCTCCATCGCAGTCAACTACATCGGCAACCTGCTGCTCGTTGAGCGCTATGGACACCGGGGACTCGCTCTGACGGCATCCGTGACGCTGACCTGCAATACCTTGCTGCTCCTTGCAGGAATGACCCGTGACCGGGTGAAAGTGGACCTTGTGGATACGCTGAAGTCCTTGCTTCTGATCAGTGCCGCCACGACCGCCGCAGTCTTCGCACAGCGAGGTACGTTTCCCTGGGATGCGGTCCTGCCGCCCGGCAGCAAGAAACTGCTTGCGGCCAGCCAGATCGCCGCCAACGGCCTCATCGTTGTCGCCGTGTTCGCACCGTTTTTGATAGTGAGACTCAAAACCGGAAAAAGCGAATTTTCGCATAAATTTCGCCGTCTAATGCGTCTCTCATGAAATCGGCTGGACACTGGTATCAGGATGGTAATAGGGAAGTCGACAGTTCCAATGACAGTGCTCCTGGGAATGAACGAAAAATTACCAGAAATTGAGCACCCAATCTCAAGGAAGGGAACAGCCATGAAAGTCGCAAAGATGCTTGGTTCGATGATGATGGGTGGCGCGCTGATAGCCTCGGCTGCAGTTGCACAAGTCTCGGTTGCTGCCGACCACGATGACGTTCGTAACATCAAAGTCAGCCGCCTCTTCAGCCCCAAGGGCCTGGACAGCAACGACAACTCCATTGTGATCCTGGATGGTTACCTTCCAGACGGCTGCTACCGCCTGACGGCTCCGATCGTGGAAACTGATGAGACCGCCAAGTCGATCACAATCCAGGCACGCGCCAACTACTTCGACGTGCCCTGTATCGAAGCCCTGGTTCCCTTCACCCAGGAAGTGAAGCTCGGCATGCTGACCGGCGGGATCTACAATATTCAAGACAACGAAGGCACAAACATTGGATCGCTTAACGTCAGCAAGGCACAGTCGAAATACCCGGACGACTACCTGTACGCCCCGGTCGACACCATCATTCTTGACAACGAAGAAGCTGCCCCGGGCCAGCATGTTGTAACGCTGCGCGGACGCTTCACCAACAGCTGCATGTTCATGGAACGTGTCGAGACCCGTTACTTCCCGGACTCCGTGGAACTGCTTCCGATCATGGGCATCCGCAAGGGCAACTGCCTGCAGGTGGAAGTGCCGTTCTCGGTGGACGTCACCCTTGACAGCAGCAAGCTTGCAAAGGGCCGCATGCTGGTACACGCGCGCAGCCTGAACGGCAACTCGGTGAGCGCGATGCTCAACGTCGGCGACAAGTAAGGATCAAGCAGAGTTAAATCAGACCGGCGCCTTGCGAACCCTGAGTCCGCGGCGCCGGATTTCTTTTGTCAGCAAACTGAGTTCCCGCCCTGCCTGTCCGGAAACGGAAGTATTTTCTTCAGCGCGACGGAATAGATAGGGCAAGGCTGCCTTGACTGGTCCGTAAGGGACATACTTGGCAACATTGAAGCCCGCCGCTGCCAGATTGAAGGACAAATGATCACTCATGCCCAGAAGCTGGGAGAACCAGATGCGGCTATCGTCCGCCCGGATCCCGAGAGAGTCCATGCCTTGAACGATGGCAAGGCATGACGCCTCGTTATGAGTGCCGGCACAGAAACTGACATGTTCAATGTTTTCAAGGCACCAGGCTGCTGCCTCGTCGAACTGAACATCTGTTGAACCCTTGTCAGGCTGGATTGGCGAAGCCTGGCCAAGCTTCATGGCTCGCGCACGCTCTTTCTCCATGTAAGCGCCGCGAACGAGTTTGAAACCCACCGAAAAACCGCCCTGCCGGGCCCGATCCAGAACTTCGCGCATCACTGGCATCCGCCCGGTCCGGTAAAGCTGGATGGTGTTGAAGACGATCGTCCGGCCACCCCGGTTGAAGCGGGCCATCATTTCCTCTGCCATGCAGTCGATGGCACCCTGGATCCATGTTTCCTCGGCATCGATCAGGACGCGGACTGCACTTTCTGCCGCTGCCGCGCAGATTTTCTGAACCCGTTCGTGAACCTTTGCGTAGTCGGCCTTCAGCCTTTTCACGGCAGGGTCTTCAGGGTCTCCGGCTCCCGGCAAGCCATTGGAGGCCATCTCCAGGACCCGGTGGCTGCCCAGCGCAGAGACCTTGAACACCGCGAAGGGCATCCTGCTGTTACCCGCGGCCTCTTTGACCGTCTTGAGGACTTCCCGGGTGGCCGCGTCGAACTCGCGGTCACTGCGTCCCCCCTCTTTGGCAAAATCCAGAATGGTCCCGACATTGTGACGGGCCAGCCGATCCACCATGCCGCGACAGTCCTCGATCGATTCGCCCCCACAAAAGTGCTTGAAAATCGTGTGTTTGATGAGACCGGTGACCGGCAGCCCCCAGGACATGGCGGTCGTCACCATCCGCGGCCCGAGCTTGACCAGGGACTGGACGCCTATCATCCGGAAGAGGGTGTAGGCCCGGATCAGCTCCCCGTCGGAAAGCGACCGGAAAGCAATTTCGGTGTTATCAAATGACAGTGTGGGATTTTGTGCCATTGCCCGGGATCTTTTGTTAAAAATACGGGTCCCCATCATGATACGGAAGTCGCGAAGTTTCCAGTTTGAATTGCGGCCGTTGACCAGAATGGGTGTGAATTGATGACGCTAACAGGACCCCGTTGAGGTTTTGTCCATGAATGAACTGAACGATTCGACTGATTCGCTGCAGGCTTACGCCCCCAGGCACAAGTTGCGCTTCATCACGGCAACCTCCCTGTTTGACGGCCATGACGCCAGCATCAACATCATGCGCCGCCTGCTGCAGGCCCGTGGGGCGGAGGTCATCCACCTGGGTCACAACCGCTCCGCCGCTGAAATCGCTGACGCGGCGATCCAGGAAGACGCCCACGCAGTCGCCATTTCAAGCTATCAGGGCGGCCACATGGAATTCTTCAAGTACGTCAGGCAGCTGCTCGACGCTGCGGGCGGGCGGGAGATCCGGATCTTTGGTGGAGGCGGCGGCGTGATCACCCCCAGGGAGATCTCCGAGCTGGAATCCGCGGGGATTACCAAAATCTACAGTCCCGAAGACGGCGCCAAGCTGGGGCTGGACGGCATCATTGGTCACATGCTGAAGTCGGCCGACCGGGTAATAGGAAGCTGGTCTGAGGGCAAGGCAACGTCCACCGGTCAGTTGGCCAGAGCCCTGACCCTGATTGAAAACGGAAATCTGACCGCCGCGGATGCCGCAACGAAGCTATCCGCCGGCGGAAAAACGGCGCCTGCGTCCCGCACAATTCCCGTCCTCGGTATCACTGGCACCGGCGGCGCAGGCAAAAGCTCGCTGACCGATGAATTGATCCTGCGCTTTCTTTGGGACAACCCGGATATCCGGATTGGACTCATTTGCGTTGACCCATCCAAGAAAAAAACGGGCGGCGCGCTCCTTGGCGACCGGATCCGCTTCAACGCCACCAGCGACCAGCGCGTTTATCTGCGCAGCTTCGCCACCCGCGGCTCCGGCAAGGAAATCGCTGCCGTCACGCGAGACGCCATCTCCCTGTTCAAAACCCAGCCGTTTGATTTGATCATCGTGGAGACCAGCGGTATCGGGCAAGGTGATACGGGGATCCTCGACATCTCGGACCTCACCCTTTACGTGATGACGGCAGAATACGGTGCCGCGACGCAGCTGGAAAAAATCGACATGCTCGATTTCGCCGACTTCATTGCGGTGAACAAGTTTGAACGCGCCCAGTCACTTGACGCCATCCGGGACATTCGCACCACCTTGCGCCGCTCCCGGTTTAAGGGGGTCAGGGTTGCAGACAGCGAGTTCCCGGTGTTCGGCACGATCGCCAGCCGCTTCAACGACGACGGCACCAACGGACTTTATGCCGCGCTGGTCAAAAAACTGAACGAAAAAACGGGTGATGAGCGCTTTCATCCGGCTGAACGCCAACCTGGTTTCCAGCGTCCCGTGGCGATCGAATCCACGCGCCGCGAGAGTCTGATACCGGCCGGACGCGCATCTTACCTGGCCGACATCGCCCGCTGCGTGCGGGACTACCATGCCGTGTCCGAATCCTTCGTAGCGATTGTCCGCGATGCGGAAGCCCTGGAACGCGCGGCTGCACTTTGCCAGAAACACAACGATCCCCAAATGGCGGCAAAGCTGGAAAGCAGCGCCCGCAGTAACTGGGAAAAATTGCCGGCAGGGCTGCGTGACACCCTTGACGGGTGGGAAGCCACACGCAGGAACTACGCCAGCGACGAATTTGTCTACCAGGTCCGCGGGAAGGACGTGAGGGTCCAGGCCAGCTTCGAGACGCTATCCCATCAACGCCTGCCAAAAGTTGCCCTGCCGGACTTCACCAGCAAAGCAGACGTGGTCCGTTACCTGATGCGTGAAAATGTCCCGGGATCTTTTCCGTTCACCGGTGGAGTCTATCCGTTCCGGCGCACAGGCGAGGACCCGAAACGCCAATTTGCCGGTGAAGGCGGACCGGGTCGGACGAATGCGCGCTTTCATTACTTGTCAAAGAACGACGACGCCAAGCGGCTTTCCACTGCCTTTGACAGCGTGACTCTGTATGGCAGCGAGCCGGACAAACGCCCCGACATCTACGGCAAGGTGGGTGAGTCTGGCGTTTCGATTGCGACGCTGGATGACATGAAGGTTCTTTACAGCGGCTTTGACCTTTGCGCAGCCAGCACCAGCGTCAGCATGACGATCAACGGTCCAGCGCCGGTGATCCTGGCCATGTTCATGAACACGGCCATAGACCAGCAAATCGACAAGTATCGTCAAGACAACGGAAAAATCCCGGATCCAGCGACGCACGCAAAGATCGTGGAACAAACGATCCAGACCGTCCGGGGCACGGTGCAGGCCGACATCCTGAAAGAGGATCAGGCGCAAAACACTTGTATCTTCTCAACCGAATTTGCCCTCAAGCTGATGGGTGACATCCAGCAGTTCTTCATTGAGAAGAAAGTGCGGAACTACTACAGCGTCTCAATTTCCGGGTATCACATTGCCGAGGCCGGTGCGAATCCAATCACCCAGTTGGCTTTCACTCTGGCCAACGGCTTCACCTATGTTGAGTACTATCTGGCGCGTGGGATGAAGATCGACGACTTTGCCCCGAACCTGTCCTTTTTCTTCAGCAACGGCATCGACGCCGAGTACGGCGTCCTGGGAAGGGTTGCACGGCGGATCTGGGCAATTTCGATGCGCGATCGCTATGGCGCCACGGAACGCAGCCAGATGCTGAAATACCACATCCAGACGTCCGGACGTTCGCTGCATGCGATGGAAATCGACTTCAACGACATCCGCACAACGCTCCAGGCTTTGATGGCACTCTACGACAACTGCAACTCACTGCACACGAACGCTTATGACGAGGCGATCACGACTCCGACCGAGGAAAGCGTACGCCGGGCGATGGCCATCCAGATGATTATCAACAAGGAATTCGGCCTCAACAGGTGTGAGAACATCAATCAAGGATCTTACTTCCTTGACATGCTTACCAATCGCGTTGAAGAAGCCGTGCTCCAGGAATTCGATCGCCTGTCTGCGCGGGGTGGCGTGCTAGGCGCCATGGAGACCCAGTACCAGCGCAACAAGATCCAGGAAGAGAGTCTTTACTACGAAGGCAAGAAACACACGGGCGAGCTGGAGATCGTGGGTGTAAACACCTACCTCAACCCCAAAGTTCTTGCCGCGGATTATGTCCGTCCAGAAATCGAGCTGGCTCGTGCTTCATACGAAGAAAAAGACGCACAGCTCGACCGGCTTGGAGAGTTCAAAAAAGGCAATCGCGCAAAACGGGATGACGCACTTCGCTCGCTCTCGAACACGGTCGTCGCCGGCGGCAATGTCTTTGCCGAACTGATGAATACGGTGCGTCATGCCAGCCTGGGTGAAATCACAGAGACGCTATACCGTGTTGGCGGCAAATACCGGCGATCGATGTAAAAAAGGGTAAAGCCCCGCGGCAGATCACAGAAAGTGGCGATTCCCCTTTGGCTGCATGATCATGACAGCGCTAACCAAAAGGCGGGCCGCAAATATCTAGCCAGATGGAAAATTCAGGGAAGATCATCTGATCGATGAAGGTCTCGTGACTCAATCACTTTAAAGCCAGGCGCCGCGGGCAAAACATTCTCCAGCAAGGCATCAGCTATTCTCTGCGCAGATATCGACCGGTACTGCCGCGGAAGGAGCGGATTCAATACCGGGGACAACCATCGCCCGAGCGCCTCGGCTGGCCTGAACTCATCACGATCGGTTTCAATCAGCGAAGGACGCACGATGACAACACAAGGAAAACCAAGTTCACTTATCGCGTTTTCAAGGCGTGCTTTTGTGCGCAAATAGAAGCTGCCGCGCATGGATGCGCCGACAGAGGAGACAAGTCCAAACGCTTTCGCTCCAGCCTTGCGGGCCTTTCGGGCGGCCTCAAGGGGTAAGTCATGGTCGATTACGGCGAATGCTTCGCGACTTCCAGCCTTGCGGATCGTACTACCAATTCCGCACACGACCGCATCCACTTGCCATGACTCCGCCGGGATCGAAAACAAATCGCTTGAGAATACGGGGTTGACAAGTTTGGGGTGAATCTCGAGTGACCTTCGTGTCGGCGCGATGACTTCTTTGACGTCATCGCGCATGAGAGCTTGTTTTACAAGCTCACGGCCCACGGCCCCCGTCCCGCCAAGGACAAGCAATTTACACCCGCGCCCAGCCTGGTCATCGACGTTTTTCATGGACCGTACTTCCCAAGGTATTCCGTAATCCGCTGACGGACGTTGTCAGTCAGTCCGCTGGCAGAAGCGAGCGATTTTTCGTGGGCAAGCATCTCAAGGATTTTTTTGATATCCGTCAGCGAGTCAACCCGGACGCCATGACGCTTCGCGAGTGCCGACGCAGCCGTGCCTTCACCGCCCAGCGCATCGGATGCACGCTCACATCGATCGACACCAACCAGGACACCGGCGAGGGTCACATCAAGTTCTTTCATCCATGCCAGCGTCTGGCCCGCACTGGTGCCTGCGGTCAGGACGTCGTCGATGACAACGACCCGACACCCGTCAGCGAGCGGATGCCCCACCAGGTTGCCACCTTCGCCATGACCCTTGGTTTCCTTGCGATCAAAGGCAAAGCCGACCTGTTGCCCTGTCTTTGCAGCAAGCTCCATCGCGATCGCAACTGCCAGCGGAATGCCCTTGTATGCGGGACCAAAGATCACGTCTGGGAGGGGATGGTATGATCGGACGATCGAATCGGCGTACCAGCGTGCAAGGCGCGAAAGATCTGCGCCCAGATTGATTGCGCCGAAATTCATGAAAAACGGACTCTCGCGGCCAGACTTCGTGACGAACGATCCAAAGCGCAGCGCACCGGTCTCTACCAGTAATCGAACAAAATCTTGCACACCTACCCCCTGCGAGCGTTTGACAAAGCTCATACCACCTGATTCACTTACACGAATACCCCGCACGACTGCGCACGTGCGATTCTTTTTAATCGGATACGTGCGCTGGGTGGTCCCTTTCTCTAAAAAATTTAAGTCACTAAAATTACTAGAAAATAATTGTGCCAAGAAAAGCTTGTGTGGCAACGTCTTGGTTCAAGAAGGCGCAAACTGGAAATTTGGCTGCTGTCGCTGGTTCAAATCGATGCATTCGCGAGGTCCCACGACAAGTGGAATCACTGATCAGAGCCTCTAAAAATCCTTTGGACATCGCCAGCGCTGGATGGTCGAAGCCGGGTACGGCATCCGGTAACGCCTGCGGGCTTATGATGAGAACCCCAAACCCGATGAGCGAAATGAGGTTCGATGCAAGCCTTTGAAAAAAGTGTGAAGGCAACCGGCAGCCTGCTCTGTGTCGGCATCGATCCACCACTCGCGGAAAGCTCAAACCGCAGGATTCATAAACTCATTCCCAGCGCGGATATGCGCAGTGTCGCACGTCATGCCAAAGCAGTGATCAAGGGCACTAAACCCTACGCAGCTGCGTTCAAGACAAACCTCGCCTTCTTCCTTGCACGTGGCACAAAGGGTATCGATCTACTTCTACGCTGCCGGGAGTGGTGTGGGGAAACTCCCTTGATTCTCGATGCAAAGTTCAATGACATCGGAAACACGCTGGAGGGTTACGCCGCCTTTGCTACTTCCCTTGGCGTTGCAGCAGTGACGGCAAGCCCCTACATGGGGGACGACTTTACAGCATTCACACAGCGCGGCATTACCGTGTTTGTTCTTGGCACCACCACCAATGCGCCCGACATCCAGAAGTTGGAGATCACTTCCGACGCGGGGACGTTGGCAAGGCACGTGGCCCTGCGTGTGAGCGACCGGCCCGCAGAACTGGGATTGGTGGTTGGTCACGACGCGGCCAACCTGCGTGAGCTTTGCCCTGAGACTTGGTTCTTGAGCCCTGGCTTGGGCGCCCAAGGTATCCCTGCGCAGGAAATCTTGAAGGGCCGCAGGCATGATGGCTCAGGCCTTTTAATCAATGCTTCCCGCTCCATCTGGGTCGCAGCAGAGCCCGGAGAGGCCGCGCGGATTCTTGCCCAATCCATTTCACCATCGATTTCTTCATGAAATCGCCCTATTAGCCTTTCGAAGCCTTAAGTTCGCATTTTTATCTAAGATTTGAAGTTGGAAAACCGAAGGCCAATTCGGGAGGTTTCTATATGAACCGTTTTATGTCTTCACGAGTGCCGGGTATCCCGAACGTATTACTTGTTGGCCTCGTGATGACGACCGTCCAGGGTTGTCACAATGGTACCTCGACCATTAAAAGCTCCAGGGCGGTTACCGATATGTTCGGAAGCGGTGACACCACGGCCATGCTGAAAAATATCAGCCCGGAACAAGCCAAAGAGATGCTCCCACTGGTCACGGTGTCTGATTTGGGATTGGCCAAGCAACCACCTGAGCTAAAATTGGCTGTCTCAAATATCGGACGCTTTTTTCGGCCGGGTGCCAATTTTGCCGTCATCGGGCCGTTTATCGAGATGAAATCAGGCAACGGCAGATACGATCAGATGGGGGTTCGTTTACCCCTGTTGAAACCCGCGGATCTCTCAAGGGTGGATTTGGCGATCTTACTCTCCCGCAAAGAGGATTTTAACCTCGTCTCCATCAGCGATCCGTCGGCGGCCATTCAAACCCTAAACGGGGCCTCCTTTGTCAATGTCCGGCTGGACGACATTCATTCGCGAAATGGCGCGGCTGACCCACTTTCGCTGGCAGTCGTTGCGACAACGAAACAACCGGGCGCGGCCGGATTGAGCCTCACTGTCCCGAAAAATCAGCCAAGTACTCAGACAGCATCGTGGTTCGGTACATTGATCTGGTGCGGCACTCCGCCTCTTAGTCGTCAACCCGAACAACCGACCTCGATCAATGCCTGCAAATGGCCTTGGAATATTTTGGCGTTCTGCGCAGAAGGCAATCCGAGTCAAAATGGCGGAGGCTCGGCAGCCAACCCTTCAAACCCCAATCCTGATGACGGAGACGCTTCCGGGCCTTGCAGCGACCCCACAAAGGGCTACTGCAATGGACCTCCCAAACCTCCTTGCACAGGCGCCTTAACTGCCGACTGTCTGCCTCCTAACACCAACCCATCTGGAGGCGGACCGGATAAATCCGAGGAACACACGCAACCACCACCATGGTGGAACACATCATGTGATCACCCAAGCTGCATGAACCAGAATGCGGGCTCCGGCGCTGGGTCTGATTCCAATCCCGCTGACAGCGATCAGATGAACGCCTATCTCCAAAAACAAATCGAAGAAGAGTGCGAGCACATTACAAACAATCCCCAAGCCAAAGAAGCTTGTTTAAGCAGATTAACTGGAAACGGAAAGACCGAAGGTCCAGCGACCACTCCCGATCCAGGACCAGCCAGTGAACCAGCCAGTGAACCAGAGGAACCGGCCAAAGAACCGGCTCCTCTTGGCTCAACAGATAGTGAACCAGCGGACAGTAAGAAGACGCCAACACCCGAATATTTAGATCGAAATTCCAGAGAAAGTCCTACCCAATAAGGTCGATTCGCTGATCTACGCTTGACTCCACCGGATTGGTATTGGCGGGAAACAATGCGTTTGAATGCTCCGTGACTGCAAATTATCCATCAAAATTGGCACCTTAATCCAGAGTCTCTGGCCTTTGCTTTTTCCCTAAATCTTTTCGCCTGGGAACCGATTACCACTTGAGGGCTCTGTGATGTTAACTGAATGCAAAGCACCAGAGTTTCGATGGTTTCGTGGGATCGCTGTCTTGGCGATTCTCCTAACAACGCAGGCATGCTGGGACGGGTCATCTGCAACCACCAAGTCACGTGACACCGATACAACCGACGGTGGCGGAGACGCAAAAACAACCCTAAAAGGCATCACCCTGGAAAAAGCGCAGGAGATGTTAAAGCTGATCACCGTGCCGGAGACAGGCGAATCGGGAGCTCGCCCTTCTCTGGCTCTGGTGGAGAGCGATGAGTTGAACCGATTCCTGACCAACTTGCAGGCCGTCGTCGTTTCCCCGGTCGTTGAAGTTACGGATCCGAAAGCAAATTATCACGGCACGGTGATCGCACTGCCGGTGTCATCATCTGCGGACGTTCCAGGGGTAACACTTTCAATTTTCCTGTCCAGGGACGGAAAAAGCAGTCTGATAGCTGCCCCGGAATATTCAAAGCTCGGCCGCATGGGGGGCGTCGCATTCGTGAAAGCACACCTTCTTGAGCGCGATTACTCGAAGGGCCGCAAAGAAAAACCACTCGTGGTTTCTGTGATCGCCGTGCAAAAGGTAAATGCGACAGGTCTTGCTCTCACGGAAGTCGATGGCGTGATTGCTAACGAATCAGCAGAAACGACGACCACAGGGGCCAACGAAATGCAGGCTGCCTCAGCGGGCGAAAATCAAACACAAAACGGGAACACCTCAGACTCTGTTCTTCCGCCAATTGGAAGCATGTCGGGTGAAGGTACGAACGCGAACACCGCTCACTCCGCGCAAAACATCGCCAACACTGTCAGGGCCGGCGAAAGCAGCTCCATCGGAAACGGAGCTGAATCTGAAATACCGGATTCAGGAGAGGAAATTAAAAACAGTATTAATTTCAGGCCCATACCCGGACTGTCAAACAGCAATCCCGCCCCAGGCGCTGACAGCCCTGCGGGCGAACCAACAAGATGCGGGATCCCCTCCAGTGGTTCTAGTCAGCCCCCGAATCCTGGAGCCCCCAACGGAACAAATCTAGATGGTGAAGGGGGCAACGCCCAAGACTGCCTGCCAAATGCCCGTTGCTTCCAAGGCTCAGGTGGCCATAGCGGCGGACAGGCGAACGAGGACAATCAATCATCAGCAGGCGGCGGATTGCAAAGGTGACCACCACAGCGTGCGGCATAGGAAAAAATTCAAAAGCGTTGTAACAAAACCTTTAGCGAATCCTTAAATGCCTTCCGCAAAGATTCCTCTGAAACATCCAGCATGCCGACTGCCGGAAATGATCCGGCCATAGTCCCTTCCGACGCACAAAATCCAGCGACACGAATGGGAACTGGCGCGTTGGTTCCCAATCCGCCGGCCGCTAACTTCTTGTCCTGCATGATAAGTGGCAAAAGCTCCTGCCACAACCCAGCCACTTTATCGTCCGAGGGCTCACCAAGAAACCGGACAAACCAGGAAGAGATTTCCTGCAGGCAGCCACTCTGAAAAAGAATCGCTGCCATCTTTTCAGCAACGGCCGAGGACGCAGGATCCACCTGGCAAAGGAGCTTCGACTTGCAAAGCAGCCCAAAGGCAACAGCCGCGCCGTGCCGCAAAATGACATTGAGTTTGTCCATCGACCACGATTCGAGCGCGTGGCCAATCGTGTGCCCAAGGTTCAAGTATTCACGGGAAATGACCAACTCATCATTGGCGGCGCTACCGATCAGCTCATAGGGATCAGCCTGGACCACACGGTCCTTCAGGGCGATCGCACTGCGAATAAGTCCAGAATCAGGAACTTCGCCGCGTCCCAGAACCTCCGCCCAGCGCGCCGCCATGTCCCAATCACCCGCGATGAAAGCGTGTTTGATGCACTCCGCGCCACCTGCAAGAATCTCTTCTTTTGGCAGGGTCGTCAGAAATTCCGGACTAAGAATCACAGATTCCGGGAAATGAAAGCTGCCGACCTGGTTTTTACCCCAGGGCGCAAAGTTCACCCCCGTCTTGCCACCGATTGAAGCGTCGACCATGCCCAAAAGGGTGGTCGGGATATTGATGTGAGTAAGACCAAACAATGCCGCGACAAAGCCGGCCAGATCCAACACCACCCCACCACCTACAGCAACGACAACCACATCTTCTCGGGCTGCAGAGCCCACCTGAGCGCGCAACTCCCGACAAATCGCCGCCGCAGACTCAACCGTCTTGGCACTTTCTCCGCCGCGGAAAACCCATGCTGATCCACCTTCAACCCCGGCATCAAAAACTGGCCAGGCGCGCGCAACCGCTTCATCGATTACCAGGAAAACGTGTCTTCCCGTCTGGCGGACCAGATAGATTGCCGCAGGGACCCCGTCCACACATTGAAGGGAGAGAGCAGAAGCCCCTTTTTCACTTACCCGCCAGTGCCCGTCATCGATGGCGCCCAGCGACAAAACAGGCACTCCACGGCGGAAATAGCGGGCCGCCCACCGAGCGGCCGCCTGGTCGGGGGAGTCCAGACCGTCCAGCAGCCATGGCTGCCGGCGCCGCACACCAGCTGAAAAACCCGCCCGAAGCCAGCCCAGAGCCGCCGGGGGCGCACCGAGAGCCAGTTCAAGCGATTCGTCCGCTGGCCCGGTCAGCGGAATGACTCCCTTCAGAGACCAGGGAGATGGCGCCGGGTAATTACTGGTTTTTTGACTTTTTTCCATTGATTACAACACTTTACCGATAATCTTCAAACCGCGACACGTTAAAGAACCGACTGCAGACGCCGATCCCCTGTTTACGCACATGCTCCGTTAAAGCCAAGAGGTGTCCGGTGACTGACAAGACCCTTCGCCGCCAGATTGAATCGATCAAGCGGCAGAAAATCGTGGGCAAAAAGGTGGTTTCTCTTTCCGACTTCCGGAATCTGAAGAAGACCATCGACACGCGGACCATTCTGGTCGTGGATGACGACGAGATCATGCGCAATGCCCTGAAACGCATCTTGGAATCTGCCGGCTACAAAGTTCTCTTGGCCCAGGACGGGCTTGAACTGTCCAAAATCCTCGAAGTCAACCGCCTGGACATGGTCCTGATGGACGTCAACCTGCCGTGGGTCGATGGCTACGAGCTCTGCCGCCTGCTCAAAGGGCACCACTCCCTGGGTAAAGTACCCCTGATTTTTGTGTCTGCCCGCAAAGAAGAGGAAGACGTCCGCCGGGGTTTTGATGCTGGGTGCAACGACTACATCACTAAGCCCTTCGACGTGGACAAAATGACCGCAACCATTGCCAAAATCCTTGATTCCGGGACCGAGCGCCCGTCCGCGTGAGGATCTCCTTGACGCCCGGGCGCCTCTGCCAGTAAAACTTTAGACCGCTGTTCCTCAGTAGCTCAGTCGGTAGAGCAGGTGACTGTTAATCACCGGGTCGCAGGTTCGAGTCCTGCCTGAGGAGCCATCTCCACCTCCCTTGACTCATGACATTCGAAAACTCCCCAGCCATTGACAGACTTGGCACCCACGAATCCGGGCATGGGATGATCGAGTTCACTTCGTTTCCTGCAGATGATGTTTCACTGAATACCATCCAGCAACTTTGCAAACGCACTGCGGCAGAATTCGGACAAGGCTGGGATTGGGTCAGGATCAATTTGGATCAACGGCAATTCGCTTACCGCGATCCCCTGGAGAAGATTGGCTTCCAGCTGGATGGGTGGGAGTACGGAATTCCCATCAAGCAGCTTAAAAATTCCCTCAAAGCCGCCAACCACGCGATACCGGGATTTTTTAGCATCGCGCCAATGGATTACGAAAGAGACATCGATGCCGTGATGGAAATGGAAATATCCGTTCACGCCGCGGACCCGAGCACACGGGTCTCGCTTGATAATCCGGCTGCGCTACAAGGCGCGCGAGCATACTACCAGCGAACAAGCGGGGAAGGTGGCGTTTACTTGATGTGGCGCGACAATAAATTGTCGGGACTTGTTGGACTTCGGGCGGATAAGAAACGAGCGGACGCCGTTCATATCAGCTCTGTCGCAATTGCTTTGGAGCTCCAAGGCCGGGGACTCTTCTTTCCCATGGTCATGACGACCCTTGCCCAGTCCAAGTTTTCCAAACGAAAAATTTTAACCGGCGTCACGACAACCACTAAACTGATTCATGCCGCCGAAAAACATGGCGCGGCCCTGCTTGGTGTATCCATGTCAATCAACCGGGCCAAGCTCGGAATCTCTGAAGAAATACCTGATCCCTCAAGCCTGCCTGATTGAAACGTTCACCCGAGCCAGGGATCGTCACATTTACCTTACAAACTTTGCTACGGCACAAAGTCAAAAGTCTTTTTTACCAGGCCAACATAGTCATTCCGAATGCGATCAACGATCTTTTGCGCTTCACCTGCATCATAGACATGCGCCGCATGGTTGCGGTCGTTGATCATCGCCAGCCAGATGGACTCGTCGCTGATGTACCCGGATTGAAAGGCCCTGGTGAATACATCTTTGGGACCGGAGGTTTGCAAACCCTCGGATTCAAGAAATTTTTTCAAAACGTTCCCCGACAACTCGTAAACCATTTCAAAGTCTTTGATAATCCCGGACAAGTCACGCGGCTCTGTGACCGGCGCCCCAATTGATCTTTCCAGGTTTCGGTAAGATTTTTCCAGATTGGTGAAACTTGAGGACGCAACCTTAATTTTTTTCATAGATCACGACCCCCTCCCGGTCGATTGCACCAAGTAAATTTTGATCACTCAATTGCTCTATCCAGACAAGATCAAGGCCACATAACGTAGGAGCCAGCTCCTGGACATTTGTTTTCCATCGAGCCCATCCACCCTGGGTCATCGTTGGTGCCGAAATTGCAAAGTCGTAATCAGAACGCGGCTTGTGATCACCGCGCGCCCGGGACCCGAAGAGCTTCACCAGACGAATCGTCGGTTCACCAAGCGCTAATTTTTTTACAAACTCGACGATTGGATCCATCAACAACCCGTGACCACCTGTTTTGGCAACGCTCCATGCACGAAACAAAATTTCTTTGTATCAGTACCCATTCCGCAGGACATCAATCGGTCGTACCCCTCGCGCTCCGATCAAGTAACTTTTCCAGGGCAGCCTCCGCATCAATCATGCCAAAGCCATAACGGCTGCTGAACCCATTGCCATCATACCCGGCGTCTGAACCGCCCACTTTTTGCGCTGTCGACAGTATTGCCTCGCGCAGGGCAGCAGGACTTGCTCCTGGCACAAAGCTTTGCAACATGGCGACGATACCGCCCACCTGCGGTGCAGCCGCCGACGTACCCCAGAATGAATTGGTGTAGTCCGGATCCGTCAAATTGGCCGGGTCGGTCCCCGTGTTGTAACCGGGTTGTCCGACGCGATCGGTCGTCCAGATACCAGGCGTAGCTGCTGGATCAGAAGGTCCCCCGGAAGAGGGGGCCACGAGCTCCATGCACGGTCCTGATCCACTTGAAGTCACCTTGACGCCGTCGCGATTGACCGAACTGATCGCGATGACCGACTCGATGGCTGAAATGTCCGGCGACGGCTGGCGGCAATCGTTCGTGGCCGCGTTGCTCATGGCAAAGATGATCACGGAATCCCTTGCCACTTCGTTGATCGCTTCCACGACCACATCGGTCTCTGGTGGACGCATCCGGTAGCCCCAGCTATTGGAAAAAATCCGCGCACCACGCGAGTGGGCATAACGGAAAGCAGCGACCTGGTTCAGAAGCGAGACATCCACCACCACGGGTAAAACGCGGCACCACGAGCAGATACCAGCAATTCCCTGGCCATTGGCTCTTGCGCCGACGATCCCCGAAGTTGCCGTCCCGTGCTTATTTGAAGCGCCGTGAAGCAGGTTGTTGCCGTTGACGGCGAAATTCCAGCCGGCCACATCGTCGATCAAGCCGTTACCGTCATCGTCTTTCTTGTTGGCGGGAATTTCACCTGGATTCACCAGCCATGCATCCTGCAAATCGGGATGGGAAGACTCGAAACCAAGATCAAGAACCGCAACCAGTGTTTGTGCCGGGACGATGTGACGCCCTTCCGCAAGACGCCACGCCGCAGTGACGCGGGTCATCTCAAGGTTCCACTGGTCAGCGAGCATTGGCTCCTGCCAGGGGGCAAAACCTCCGCGCGTCTCCACGGGGTAATGAAAATCGGGGTGTGCGTAACGCGCGACACCGTCTGCAAGAAGCGCATTGGAAGCGGCCAGGGCGTCAAGCGGATCGCGGAACCGTGCCACTACCGCATCGCCCATGAACGCGCGATTTTCGATCGTTAAAAAACCAGGCAGCTGCGCAATCCGGTTCGATAAATCCGCACCACGGGATCCGGCACGTGCCGCGACCAGCACACGACTCATCTGCACTGGTGTGCCATGCGGTCCCAGTTGCACCGGCAACAACTCGCGTCCGGTGCCGGAATATTCGGTATTGCTCTTCTCGACCGCAACGCGAACAGGCTTTCCGCGCAAACGCAGCTCAAAAGAGACTTCTTCCCCGGCCAATGCGGCGGAGGAGAAACAAAATCCAAGGCAAATGATCGATGAAAATGATGAAAGCATTGAACGGACCATGACGCCTCCTTGAGAGAAGTCATGGTATCACAAGCGTGAACTTGATCTCTGCCCAACCTTCTTCGCTGCGGCCAAATTTGTTCTTGCGCGGTGTAAACCTGGCAATGCGGGCTGCCTCCAGGATCCGCTCGTCCATTCCAAATCCGACTTTTTTCCGGACTTCCGCCTGCAGCACTTTGCCTGCTTCGTCGACAAAGACGTCGACAATGAAATTGCCCTCGAGATTCGCCTCAAGCGCGGCCTCGGTGTAGGCGGGTACCTTGACGGAACTCAGGATCAGGCGCGCATCCGCGCTCAAGTCACCGGCCATGGGTTTGTAATCTTCCGGGTTGATGCGCTTGCCCTCGTCACCTGTCAGCAGGGTGTTACCTACCGGTGCGGCGATGCCGGTGGCCTGGGGCGTTAACGCCTCTGGTGAAAGACCTTGGACGGGAGCCGTTTCAGGTGTCTTGGGCGGAGCTTTGCGTTCCGATGCAACCCGCTTCTTTTCCGGGGGTTTCTTTTTCGGGGGTTTTTCCTCGGGGCGCGGAGGAATTACCCGCACCACTTCAATCTTCACTGCATCTACGCGTTTTGGCTTGGGGGCCGTCGCCAGCCACAGACATGCGGCAAGACCCAGATGCAGCAGCAGCGAAGCGACGAGCGGCCTCGCTGGTGCAATCTTTACGGGTCTTACGTACAATAAGGGCTGCATCGATCCTCGCCTTCGGTCTGGGGGGAATATCGGCGCAAAAACCTGAAAGGATTAAGGAAAACATGACTGCCGCCCGTTTTTTGACCATCTGTTCCCAAGTCCTTCTGCCTATTTTTAGGGCACCTCACATAACTTTTCTGATTTGTTCGGTTTTTTTGTCCTCATGCGGCGACGACGAGGACAACCGCCCTGAACGAATCTCAAAACTGAGGGCGATCGGAGTTGCCAGCAGTCCGCTTGTTGGCAGCGCTCCGGCCCCCGGAGCAACGACCCAGGTGGAACTGACCGCTTACGCAGCTCTCCCCAAGGGGCAGACGGTGACCGCCACGTCCTTCATCGACGACGACGCGCGGTATGCGACTCCGGTGGTGGTGCAAGTGAACAACAACAGCCAGACGGTCGAGTCAAAAGCGGCACTGGACATCTACTCCGTGAAGGCGACCGCTACGATCGGTCCATTGACAGAATTGCAACAGGCGCAGCTTGCCATCAGCGGCGGCAAACTCCTGTTCAGGTATGGCATCCGCCTGGAGGCGGGCGATGAATCGGAAGATATCGTCGGCAATATTCTGGTCTATCCGCCCGGCGCCGAGGCACTGACATACCAGCCGATCGATGTGACCATCAATGAACCGACCATTAATGCAACCCTTGGCACCGGGCCGGACCAGCCGCTGGTGGGAGATGTCATAAAAGCCCAGCAGGAAAACGTGAAAGTGTCGTGGTTTGTCAGTTCCGGCAAAGTCAAAAACCGCCGGGCCCGTGACACGAAGTGGGAACCGGTCGTTGCCGGCCCACAAACCGTAATCCTTACCGCACGCGGCCTGGCCAGCGGATCTTTTGTGATGAAGGTTGCCGACATCGTCGTCGAATGAGTCGCGCCGGGAAAGGCTAGCTGCCGTATTGTTTCAAGATCCGACGATGTTCAGCCATCATCACCGGTAACGGCACACCCTGCGAGAAAGCCAGCGCAATCCTTTGCCCGTCGATCACGCGAAGGACCTTGCCAGCGACGTCGACCTTTTCCCCACTGGCAAAGGTCAAGACCCCTGAGATTGCGGTACCCGGCCGGGACAACTTTGCATACGCATTGCCGTCACACTGGACCGAACAGCCGCCCTCAGACACATCAAGCACTTCCAGTTCATACCGTTCGAGCTTGAGTCTGGGCCGTTCCTTGACTGGAAACTCAAGCCGGAAATGCTGCCGCTTTTGCTCTGCGTTGTCTGCCGGACTCAAGAAGTCTCCCTCATGTCATGCGCCTCTAATGAATTTCACATGCAGGCGGGCCGACAATCAAGATGAGACTGAAGGAGGGAACCCATGGAAATGCAATTTTTCTTCAAGCAGATGGAAAGTTCAGACGCCCTTCGTAGTTATGCGGAGGGTAAGATCCGCGAGAAGGTCTTCAAGCTGTCATCGAAACCGGTGATGGCCCACGTGACCTTCATGCTCGTGCCGCCCAAGAATAAGGTGCACCTGCGTCTCCATGCCGGGGATGGAGGCAGCTCAGAGGTGGAGGTCATCGACGATGACATGTACGCCGCCGTCGACAAGTTGATCGACAAACTGGATATCCAGCTCCGTCGACAGAAAGAGAAACTCAAAGGCCACCGGAATATTTTCGCCCGCGCCAGGAAACTTGGCGAATACTTCCATGGGCCTTATTCACGCCTCGTTGGGTTCGGCCTGCGCGGCCAGCGTGGACTGACTCAGGTCCCGGCGGGAGCTGTTCCTGCCGTGGGTGACGACGCGGTGGAAGCCAGCGACTTGCTCAAACTGGAAGCGGCCAGGAAGCACCTGTTTCATCACAATGCATCCTGAGTCAGCAGCCTGCTAAAAGCGGGGGACCGTTTCACCACTTCGACGGTCCCCTGCCCAACCAATTTTCCACCTTCCAGGATCAGGACCTCATCCGCGCTTTCAAGAGCCGGGATCCGGTGCGCGATCATGATGACACAAGCACCTTGCGCGGCAAGTTTGCGCAAGCAACGGTAAACGACGATTTCCAGTTCCGGATCGAGGGCTGAGGTTCCCTCATCAACGAGGACGATGGGAGCCTCGTGATAGGCAAGCCGCGCCAGCAAGACCCGTTGTGCCTGCCCGCCCGACAAATTATCTGCCAGCGAATCCAGGCGCGCCTCAAAATCACTGAGCCCGACGGTGGCAAGGGCCTTCGCGGCACGGGAGCGGTCTCCGTTCACATCTGGATAGGAGATGTTTTGAAGCATGGAAGTCGTCGACATGAGCCGTACATCCTGGGGCATGTAACAGATCGGCCCGCACACGGACACGCTGCCTGACGACAGGTCAAGCGAATCACCGGTCAAGCCAAGCATGGACTTGAACAGGGTTGTCTTGCCTGCCCCAGAGGCACCGCCAATCGCGTAAAAGCGCCCCCGCAAAAAATCGTAGGAGAAGCTGTCCAAAGCTGCCCGCACAGAATCCGGATAGACCACCCGCAAATTCTTGCAAGACACTGCGACCTGGCCGACGTCCAGAGTCTGGTCGCGGGAAGCGCCCACACGATCCTTCCTGTTTTGTCTTAAAAAACTGTCGATGCCAGAGAGGCGCTTGACGGCTGCCATTCCTTCCTTGTTGCTATTGAAGTACTTGCCAAGCTTCGCAGCAGCCTGGCCAAACAGGCCGACAGAAGAAAAGAATGACACCAGCACAGCGCCCGTCGCGGCACCGCTTCGTATGTCACCAAGGGCCACGTGCAGGATACCAACCACCGCAATGACTGCGAAGGCTTCGATCAAAGGGGATGTCCGCGCACGCAGGCGCGCGGCCCTGACCATGCGCTCAAGCAATCCGGCGTTCATTTCCCGCAAGCGCGAAAGTTCAATTGATTCCGTGCGGAACTGCTTGATCGTCTCGAAACCAAGAAACCGCTGCTGGATCCACTCGGACAGTTCGGAGGTATCGGCAAGGACCTTGGAAGTACGTCCGCCAAGGCGCTTGCCAAGCTTGCGAAGCAGCACAGCGGCCGGCGCCAAACCCAGCAGAAAAAGTAAAAACAACTTTGGCGAGAGCATCACCAGGGTGACGCCCAGGAAGAGAACCTGGAAGCCCTCGCGCGGCAAGCCGCCGTGGAAGTGAACGATGTACTCTCGAACCAGACGGACGTCGTTTGTCACTGCCGTGGCGATGGAAGAATCAACCTCGATGCCCCGCGCCGAACGTCGGGCAGCGGGACTCAACTCGACATAGGCAGCCATCAGATCATCGCGGATGGATTTTGCAATCCGCTCGCCAAGCCTCTCCCAGATGAACCACTGGGAGGCGCCAAGTGCGCTTTTGATCGCAGCAACCCCCAGCAACAAAACGGGCAGCGCACGAAACAAATCCGCAGCGCTCACAGAGGAAGTGCCGGAAAGAAACACTGGCAACCAGGAAAGCCGCGGCGAGACAAGATCCTGCCACGGAACCTGGACATTCCTGTCGGACAGCAAAAGCTGCAACGCAGGGCCGATCAGCAGTGTGATGAGCGCAGATACAATGCCAAGAAGGACTGCGCTGACATGACCCAGCAACATGCCCGGTGCCTGGCTGCGCAAATATCTTTTCAGGAATCGATCTGCCATTTTTTTGGAGTGGATCCCCCGGAACGGGAAGCGAGGGATCTTGTTGGTGCGAAGGGGGGGACTTGAACCCCCAACCTCAAAGAGGACTGGCTTCTGAGACCAGCGTGTCTACCAGTTCCACCACCTTCGCACAGCACGCTGGGGGACTGGTACCTTTCCAGCGTGCGGAGCGAGAGTCTTACTTCAGTTCTTTGATATTTTCGATGATTTTCGTAACCAACCCGTATTCAAGAGCTTCCGAAGCCGACATCCAGTAGTCCCGGGTCGTATCTTTGGCAACCTTTTCAATGGGTTGCTTGCATTCTTTCGACAAAAGTTCGTTGATCTTCTGGCGGGTTTTCAGGATCTCCTTGGCGGTGATCTCGATGTCGGATGCCTGGCCGTAAATCTGACCCGGGATCAGCGGCTGGTGGATCAGGAACTTGGTGTTAGGCATTGAGTAGCGGCGGTTCTTCTCGGTCGCGACGAAAATCACAGTCGCGATGCTGGCACAAAGGCCGCTGGCAACGATATTTACCGGGGCACTGATAAAGCGGATCGTATCGAAAATCGAGTAGCCGCTATTGACCTCGCCGCCTGGGCTGTTGAGGTACATGGTGATGGGAGCACCCGGCTTGGCAGCTTCCATCGCGAGCAAGTTGCTGACAACACGCTTGGCGACGGCCGCGTTGATCCCCTCAGAAACGAAAATGACCCGGTTTTCAAACAGGCGGAATTCGCCTGACTGCATCACCAGGTCCGCAAGCTCGATCTTCGCGTGTTCCGATTTGTTTTCGGTTTTTTTGTCGACAATATGGGCCATGACACCCCTCCGTGGCAGCTGGTCGAGTCTCAAGACTATGCCAACGGGGTGACTACATCAAGCTTTGCGGATCGACATCGACCCTTAACCTGACGTCGCTTTCCTGGGCGACAACGGTCCCGGCCAGGCCGTTCAACAACTCCCGCAAGGCCTCCGGGTGGTAAGAGACGAGCAGCACCGTTCGCCGGTGCCGGCCGCGGACAATTTCGATGGCAGGGACGGCAGGCCCCAGAACCTTGACCTTGGTAAAAAGTTCCGGTTTGGCTGCGGCCGAGGCTTCGATCCATCCGTCGACGCGGCTGCTGGCTGCATCCAACTTGCGCTGGTTCTCGCTGGAGAATTCAACGCTGATCATCCGGCTGAAAGGCGGATAACCGTATGCCTTCCGGAACTCGAGTTCGCGAGCGGCAAAGCCCTTGAAGTCTTGGGCCAGGGCCGCCTGGACCACTGGATGCGAAAAGCGGGCACTCTGGATCATGACGCGGCCCGGCAAACCGGCCCGGCCCGCGCGCCCGGCTGCCTGTACGATCAACTGAAAGGTCCGCTCCCCGGCACGGAAGTCTGGCAGGCTGAGCGTCTGATCGACCTCGATGATGACGACCAGCGTGACCGAGGGAAAGTCGTGTCCCTTGGCCAGTATCTGGGTGCCGACGAGGATGTCGACTTCGCGGTTACGAAAACGATTCAAAGTCTCAGGGAGAAGTTCGCGGTCCGCAACTGTGTCGGAATCAAGGCGCATGATTCGTGCTTCCGGGATCATGGCCTGGATGGCTTCCTCGGCGCGTTCGCTTCCGTATCCGACGGTCAAAAACGTATCGTCCGGTGACTTCTTCAACACGGCGTCCACCGTCGTTGCGTGGTCGCAGTAATGGCAACGCAGCCGTGAAGACCGGCCGTGAACGGTCAGGCTGATGCTGCAGTTGGGACACTGAACGGCAGCGCGCTGGTTGAGAGAGTATAGGTAGTAGGCATAACCGCGCCGATTGACGAGGACGATTGACTGGTTGCCGGCACGCAAGTTTTCTCGCAGCGCCTCGACCACTCGCGTATCCATTTGCAGCATCGATCCCTGCTGCGTGGACCCGTTGACCACAGTGCCGCTTTTCCAGGCCGGGTTGCACTGGATGGCGATGATCTCTGGCAAAGGTTTGCCGGAAACACGTTCTGGCAGTTCAACCAGCTCATAACGGCCACTGGTGGCATTATGGAAGGTTTCCAGAGAGGGCGTTGCGCTGCCCAGAACCACGGTGGCCTGTTCGATGCGGCAACGCATGATGGCAACGTCACGACCATTATAGGTCAGGCCCGTGGCTTGTTTGTAACTGGAGTCATGTTCCTCATCGACCAGGACCAGGCGCAGTTTTTTGAAGCCCGCAAACACGGCCGAGCGCGGACCAATCAAGATCCGGGCCTCGCCCGAGCGGATCCGGTTGAGCTGTTCCCAGCGCGCACCGTCCGGCATGGCCGAATGGACCACGGCCACGATGCCAGGAAAACGCGCCTCAAAAACCCGCGTCATCTGCGGCGTCAGGGCAATCTCTGGCACCATCAACAGAGCCTGGGAATCCGGCACTTCCGCCAGGCTCCGTTCGATCAGGCGCATGTAAACTTCTGTCTTGCCCGAACCCGTGACCCCCATCAGCAAAAACGGTTTTTGCGGATAGGCGGCCAGAAGGCCATCTGCGCTGATCTTTTCCACCGCCGCAGCCTGCGTGGGGGTCAGCTGCGGAATTTCACCCGGGCTCTTTACCGCGCTGTTTTCACCAGCAGCCATGGACGCTGGCGCGTCGGCCTGAGCGGCCAGAACCTTCCGGCCAGCGACCTTTTTGTTTTCATGAGGAACAATCCAGCCAGATTTTTCCCAAGCGCCAATCGCTTGATCGGCATCCTGCCCTGACGCCACCAGCTTTTTGCGGGTCGTGACAAGTGTCAGGGATTCCTTGGGTTTCTTGGCGCCGAAAACATCCGCCAGGAGTGGGTCGATTTGCAGGGCGGCCCGACCCTCTTCGGTCAGGGAAATGTAGCGGGCCACAGTCTTTTTGACTCCCGCTGGGAGCATCGCACGCAACACCTCGCCGGGCGGGTGGTAATAGTAGGTGGACATCCAGCGGGCCAGCTTCAGCAGCCCCTCGCTGAACAGGGCCTCCTCATCGACGACCTCAATGGCGGGTTTCAACTTCGCGGGATCGAGTCCGGCTGGGGGCTCTGCACTGGCACCAAGGACCACGCCGACGACCTTCTGGCGCCCGAAAGGGACCACGACCCGGCACCCGGCTGCTGGTGGGTGTCCCGCACTGGACCCTGGCAGCTTGTAGGTGAAAGTCTGAAAAAGTGGTGTTGGAACGGCCACTTCAATGTAGGGACCAGTGGTCATAAAAGGCTTGCCACACCTGGGCTCATAGGTTATTTTCCGGCCTCTTTTGTCGCACAACAGGCGCGACTCTGGCAATTGCCTCGATCGATCCGGCGGTCCACCGGATTGACACCCAGCGGCAAAACTCCCGGGAAAACCGTGGAGATGTTTGCGGGGTGACCAGTCGAGGCACTATCAATCGGACCAACGCCTTTGGAGGAACCATGAGGGCAGTTAAACGCAAGCGCAGGCTGATGTCACGCCGCAAGCGCACCCTCGATCCGAGCATCGTGATCGATTACAAGAAACCAGACACCTTGAAGCGTTTCATCACGGAACGCGGCAAGATCATCCCGCGCCGCATTTCCGGCGCAACCGCCAAGCAGCAGCGCGTGATCTCAGAAGCGATCAAGCGCGCGCGCTTTCTGGCGCTGATCCCGCTGTGCGTTGCACACCGCACCGAGCGTGGCTTCGCAGGCGAAATGGCAGCAGCAGCAGCAGCGCTGTCTGCTCCGCGCGAATTCGGCCGCGGCCGTTTCGACAACCGCGGTGGTGATCGCCCTGAAGGCGGTCGTGACTTCGGTGGCGAGCGCCCAGCACGCGCTGCCAGCACTGAGGAGGAATAACCATGAGCCGTCGTTGTGAACTGTCCGGCAAGGCCGTTCAAGTTGGACACAAAGTGTCCCACTCCAACATCAAAACCAAAACCCGCCGCCTGCCAAACCTTCAGTCGAAGCGCTTCTGGTCGCCAGAGAAAAAGCGTTTTTTCTCGCTGAAAGTCAGCACGGCTGCAATGCGGACGATCGACAAGATCGGCCTCGACGCCTACGCCAAGCGCGCTGGCATCAAGCTCTAAGGAGAACGGACCATGGGTAACGGTGATAACCGTAAATCGATGAAGATGCGTCGCAAGAAGGCTTGGCGTGCCAAGAAGCTTCGCGTGCGCAAGAAGATTGAAGCTGGCGGAGCAAAGGTGGCTGCACCCAAGGCGGCACCTAAAAAGCGCCCTGCCGGCACGACAACCACTCGCAAGGCTTCAGCGGCCCAACCGGCTACCTGATTCCGGTTATTTGAGTGAGCAGAAAAAAAGTAGTTCTTACTACCGACGGCGCCTGCCTCGGCAACCCCGGACCGGGGGGCTGGGCGGCGCTGTTGCGTTATGGGGAACATGAACGGTTGCTCAGTGGCGGCGAGCCCGACACGACCAACAACCGCATGGAACTCAGCGCCGTGATCATGGGGCTTCGTGCCCTCAAGCAGCCCTGCGACATCAGGATCATCACGGACAGCCGGTACGTCATGAACGCTTTTGTTGAAGGCTGGTTCAAGAACTGGGAAAAAAATGGTTGGCGCACTGCCGACAAGAAACCGGTGAAAAATCAGGACCTTTGGCAGGAGCTCGCGGATGAGCTGCACAAGCACCACGTCAAATGGGAGTGGGTAAAGGGTCACGCAGGGCACGAGGACAACGAGCGGGTCGATGTCGCTGCCCGTAAAGCCGCTGAGCGCCAAGGGGTTTCATGAGCATAACCCTTACGGATTTCTTGACATTATTTGGTCATGACTGGTAGAACCCCCACCCTGTCGTGACCATGAATTCTATGTATTGAATGAAATGAGGTTTTTTTCGTGGCTAACCACAAATCTTCTGAAAAACGTGCACGCTCCAGCGAACGCAAGCGCCAGCGCAACAGTAATTACATGTCTTCCGTCCGCACCGCGGTTAAAAAATACCGCTTCGCGCTGAATGGCCTGGCTGCCGGAACCGGTGAAGAAGCTGCCAAAGTCCTGGAACTCCTGAACAAGGCACAATCGGCACTCGCCAAGGCTGCTGCCAAGGGCCTTCTCCACAAGAACAACGCAACCCGCTCGATCTCCCG
>JBEGVZ010000045.1:0-9222 GCA_041178085.1 Pseudomonadota bacterium
GAGCGCACCCCGTTCAGCAGAGTGATGAGCGAACTGGGGCAACCTTCGCAACCACCTCCCAGCTTGATGTGGGCGATACCGGCCTCGTAAGCTTCCAACCTGGCAAAGCCAGAGTGAAAACGCAGCATGTCGGACACGGGACCTTCCAAAAACCTTGCGATATCTCTGGCAACACCAGAAAAACGATCGCTGGTCAGTGGTTCCGTAAACTCACCCTCGGCATCCATTCCCAGCAGTTTGCGCATGGCTTCGCGGGCATCTTCCATGGACGCACCACTTGCCTTCTTCCCGGACGGCGTATGCAATGCCACAAACGATCCATCGGATTCACGGCTGATGACCACCGAATCAAGTTCACGATTCATGTTTCGTTCCCGTCTTGTTCACGTGTCTGAGATGGTTTCCCTGCGACCCCACCAAGCTCACTGGCACCGTGGCGGATGCGCCGCCCCTGGACCACGAAAACCACCGTCTCGGCAATATGACAGGCGATGTCACCGATGCTCTCGAACTTGTTGGCACACGCCACCAGCGTCAAGCCGGTCTCGGGATCCATCTTTGCAACCCCTCTTTGATCATCGCCGGTGGCTCGCAAATTTTTAAGCACCAGGTCATGTGCCTGATCCTGCAATGCATCCACAAGGTTATCGAGTGCGGGGATAGATTCTGCGGTTTTTGCGTCACTAGCCACCATGGCACCCACGGACTTTTCCAGAAGCATGTTGGTTTTTTCGGACATCTCCCGCAAGACCGCCCATGCAGCGGGGATGGCGTCGGCTGTCGCACTGATCTCTCGCAAATTCCTTGCCACGTATTCGACGCAGTCACCAATTCGCTCCAGTCCGGCTGCAATGTCGATGGCGCCAAGCGCATACCGCAGGTCCTTGCCAAGCGGAGCACGGAAATTCATGAATGCCAGGGTCATGTCATCGAGGCTCAACTCCAGCGTGTCCACGTGGGAGTCACGCTCGATGATCTGCGCCAGGACCACATCGCGCTTGGCGTGCGGCATGTTAAATGCCCCTTTTAACGTGCGGGACTGCTCAACCACCGCACCAGCCAATTCTTCCAGCCGGCCGCGGACTGCCGCGAATTCCTGTATGCTCGTGCCACTTGTCGCCATATCGTCATTCCCCGTTATACAAGCCACGCCCATTCAAGTTCAGCGCGCAGCGAACCGTGCCTTCATCCATGCGGCACTCCAGACACGGAAACGGTCTATGAATCCGTATGCCGCAGGGACAACGACCAGCGACAACACCGTCGAACTGATCAGGCCACCGATGATGGCGACCCCCATGCTGGTCCTCTGCCGGGAGGCTTCGTTCAAGCCTATGGCAATTGGTAGCATCCCCGCAATAAGTGCCACGGTGGTCATCAAAATAGGACGCAAACGGGCCCTGCCGGCCTCCAGGATCGCCTGCGTCCGGTCGACTCCTTCCTTCACCCGTTCATTTGCGTAATCAACCAGAAGGATTGAGTTTTTTGAGGCAATGCCGATAAGCAAGATGCAGCCGATCGCCGAATTCAAGTCAAGCGCCTTGCGGGTGACAAAAAGGGCAAAGAATGCCCCGGCCACGGCCAAGGGTAAAACTACCATGATCGCAAAAGGCGTGACGAAGGACTCGTAGAGGCTGGCCAGCACGAAGTAAATGAACAGGATCGCAAGCGTAAGTGCGAGGACCATGTTCTCGAACAGTTCCTTGAAACTTTCTGCCTGTCCAACGTAGTTGTAACGCATGCCTTCGGGCAGCTTGAGTTCCCCGGCGAGCAACTTGTTGATGTCAACAATGGCGGCGTTCATGCCAGGCCCGTCAGCCGCGATATCTGCGCCGATGTTGATGGATCGCCCCCGGTCCTGACGGCTGATCGTGGCCGGCCCCTCGGTCTTGACCATCTGCGCCACATCCGACAGGCGCAACAGAGTCATGTTGATGTTGGGAACAAACGTCGTTTCGAACGCTTTGGGCAGGTTGCGCTCCTCTTCGGAAAGGCGAACGCGAATGTCGTATTCCTGACCATTCTGACGGAAGACCGCCGGCGTCGCCCCTTCAACAAGGGTACGCAGCTCCAATCCGACAAGATTGGTGGAAACGCCAAGGCGCTCTGCTTTCTGTCGATCGACAACAAATTGAACTTCCGGTTTGCCGGGACGGTAGCTGATCTCCACGTCCTTCAGAGCCGGGTGGTCTTTCAGGCGTTCAAAGAGGGACTGAGAAATCTGCTCCAGCTGCTTCAAGTCAGATCCGATGATCGACACGTTGAAAGGACGTTGGCCACCGGCGACGATGTCCAGGTCTTTCACCAGCGGGTTTGCTGCAGCAAAAGGCTTCAACTCCTCGCGGAGGTACTCCTTGAACTGGGTGGTATTCACCTTGCGTTTGCGGGCGGGCACGAGGTTGACGAAGATTTCAGAAACATTCGACTGTCCGTCCCGGTTACCCACTGTCATGGAGGTCAGAGCGACCTCCGGCTTGCTACGAACCAGCTTTTCCACATCGCTGGCCACACGGTTCATTTCATCCAGGGAGGTCCCAGGGGGTAAGTCCAAACCGACAACAAATTCGCCAAAGTCCTGGGGAGACAGGAATGTCTTTGCAACGAACTTCCAAAGAATCAACGAGCTGGCCACAAAAATACCGAAAGATACCAACAAGGCAATGGATGAGTTGGTACGGTTGCGCAAGATGATCCGCAGTAGAATCTCGTACCAATCTTCCATCAAATCCTGAGCGCGAGAGAATCCGCGGACGAGGGGACCGAAAGTCCAACGGTAGAGCAGAGGCCCACCGACCCCGGGGGCGCCGTGGGCCTTGCCAGCAAAATAAGCCGATAACATCGGGGCCATGGTCAGCGCATCAAAGAGCGAAATCGCCATGGCAAAACAAATGGTCAGACCGAACTCACGGAAGAACTGCCCGACAATTCCCTTCAAAAACCCAACCGGACCGAACACTGCGATCACGACCAGCGTCGTGGCGACCACAGCCATGGTCACTTCTTTTGTTCCAATCAGCGCTGCCTCTTTGGGACTGTCGCCCATCTCAATGTGCCGGAAGATGTTCTCGCGGACGACGATCGCATCGTCCACCAGAAGTCCAACCGCAAGGGAAAGCGCCAGCAGTGTCATGACGTTTACGGTGAACCCGGCAACAGCCATCAACACGAATGCGCCTAGCAGTGAGTTTGGCAGGGCAAGGCCCGTGATCACGGTCGAGCGGAAGTTACCCAGGAACAGGTACACAACGAGGATGGTCAATGCGATGCCAAGGAAAATGGATTCTTTGACGTCATCCAGGTTCGCCCGGATCATCTTGGATCCGTCACGCACGACGGAAAGTCTGGTTTTCTCTCCGGCGGCGGCAAACTCCTCGTTGATCTTGCCGAGTTGCGCGACAACGCTGTTCGCCACCTTTACGGTATTTGCCCCGGACTGACGGAAGACGTTCATGGACAGACCGGAACTGCCATTCAAGAAGTACCGGTTTTTCTCGTCCTGCAAACCGTCATAGACCCGTCCGACCTGGGATACGATGACGGGCACATCGTTACCCAGGAAGTTGACGATGGTTTGCTCAATGTCCTTGAGGGACTTGAATTCGCCAACCGTCCTGAAGACGTTTTCCTTGCCGGATTCGCTGAATTTTCCCACCGGGACATTCTGGCCAGATGAAGCCAGACGGTTTGCCACCATCGTGGCGGATAATTCGTAGCTTTTCAGTTTCTTCTGGTCGAGGTCGATACGAACTTCGCGTTTCCGGCCGCCAATGATGTCCACCAGTCCGACCTGGTTCACCTGCTCAATCTTTGGTTTCACGCGGGTATCGGCCAGTTCGTAGAGTTGGTCCGGGCGCAACTCGGGCGCATCGATGGCAATGGTCAAGATTGGTTGGTCCGCTGGATCGATCCGCCTGATCACAGGCTCCTTGATATCGACAGGCAATTTTCTTTTCGCTGATGCCACGCGATCTTTGATCTGTTGCTCGGCGTATTTGACGTCGGTTTCCAGCGCGAACTCGGCGACAACAATGCTGACCCCTTCACGGCTGTCCGATCGCAGGCGCTTGATGCCTGGAACCGTGCTCATTTCCTCTTCCAGGACTTTGGAAACCAGCGTCTCAATCTCTGCCGGTCCAGCACCGGGATAAGGTGTTGTGACCGTCACCACCGGAAACGTTATGTTGGGGAACATGTCAACCGGAAGCCCACGAAAGCTCAAGTAACCCACCGCGAGCATCAACATCACGACACAAGTCAGGAATACAGGACGTCTGATTGAAGTTTCCGCCAATGACATTTTTTCACCTGAAGTAAACGATTCCGGTTAGTACAATCTGCGACTCAATTCCGGGAGAACGTCTTCATCTGTGCCACGATCCGCATGTAGTCAGCCTTCATGCGGATGCGGTTTAACTGGGAAGCTGCGTAGTCCTGCTCAAACATCAACACCTGGAACAAGGTCGAACGTCCTTTGGACTGCCGGCCCTTTTCATGCTCGTACTTCTCTTTTTGAACGGCTTCCATCTTTGTGGCCAGGTCCAGTCGCTTCCGTGAGTCATCAAGCGCATCCTTGAGCGACGCCCATTCACGTTCCTCATCAAACTCCTTGCGCTCACGGGTCAGCTGGCTGGCACGCGCCTCCATCTCTGCCCCGCGGCGCTGGTCCATCACGGCCGGGACGCCTAGCGGGACGTTGATCTTGACGCCGTACTGCCGGGTCGGGTGCTTGATCGCCAGGCCGTCCTTGCTGGACTTTCCGTCATCCGCATCCCGGCCGTTGCCGGCAATCAATGCAAAAAGATCAACTTGTGGAGCGTATTTGTCGCGTGCAAGGTCCGCGGCCGAGCGGGCAAGTTTCTCCGCCTGCCTCGCGGCAAGTACGTCCTCGCGAGGTCCGGAACGCACGGGGTCCGGCATCTTGTCAATTGCCTCGGCAGTTAGCCTGGTCAGGGAATCGTCGACCTTGTCACTGGCGATGCCGCGCAGGGAATTGAACTGCCGGGCAGCGGACTGTTCCTCATCGATGGCGGCCTGCATCTCAAGCTCACGCCCCTTCACTGCCGCCTCGGACTGAAGCAAATCGGCGCGGTCCGCCAGGGACAATTTTACGCGGCCCGCACTCCAGTCGCGCATCTTGATCGCACGGCTGTAAGATTCCTTCTGGGCAGCCAACGCCTCCCTTGCCAGGGACAAGCGCCAATATGTTCCCTCGGCCTCTGCCATCAACAACTTGCCCTTCAGCTTTTCTGTGTGTTTGGTCAACAACGCCTGCCCCTCGACCAGGTCGAGCTGAGCACGCGTTTCGCGGCCGAAACCGTTTTTCCAAAGGGATTGCGACAGTTCGATTTGCGGCCTGGTCTCGTAATAATCCGCGAGTGGAACAAACTGCGGACTCGCCCCTTCGATCATGATGTGATTGGTGCTGATGCCGGCCTTGCCGGCAAGGCCAAACGGCGTGACCTGCTGGATTCCCCAGCTCAAGGAATCGACGTTGGTCTCGGTTCCCATGAAGGCCGGGTTGCTGGTCGGTTTTTGGTCGCGTGACTGCATCCAGGTTGCGTAAAGGGTCGGGGAAAGGATGACGCTACGCTCCGAAGCCTTCAAAGCACCTGCCTGCGAAAGATCGTCTGCCGCCTGGGCGGCCTTGTTACCGGTCCGCACCTGTTCAAGGTAGGCGTCAAGGCTCAAGGGGCCGGCCGCAAAAACCTGCGCCGTCGTCAAAGAACCAGTGAAAAGCAAAGTCGTAACGAGAAACTTCTGGCGTGCATGCATCACTGAGCCCTCCGCGCCGGTTTATACGGCAAAAGGCAAACTCCCGACGGAGCCCGGACAAGACTCTGGATTGTCCCTCGCGCACTGCTAAAAAGTCAATGAAGATCGATGCATAGCGGCGAAGCAAGGTGGGAAATCATTGGTGCAAAAACGCCGGCGCAGGCCGGCAAGCAACCGGGACCGCCATGTCGCCATGTCAACGTGACATTATGGCTATTCCGCCATCTCGAGGGTACGGCAGCTTACTCCCGCACGCTTCCAGGGGCTGCAATCCACGGCGGACTGTTCCTGTTCTTCATACTGGCAGGTCCACTGGTCGGGGCCAGCTGCCTTGAAACTGCAAGTGACCAAGTAATCTTTGTGTGTGTTGAATTTAAACAACGGATTGCCAGTCCACTTGACCCGTTCATCCCAGTGATACCAAAGCCCGACGCCATAACTTTCCCCACTAAACCGGACCCGGTGAATAAGAAGCTGATACTCACCATCCGTCGATGGATCCTGAAACGCAATCGTGCGTGTGATCGAATGCCCACGCTCGTAAAAGGCCAACTTGTTGCAAAGGCGCCAATCCAACCTGGCTGGTCCGTCCCCTCTCGGCTTGTTGGAGCCACCGCTCACCCACAGTGCACCAGTCAGCGCGCTTGGTTCCCCGAATACGCCAGGTTTCATCCCGTCGGTGACATGCTCAACGAAGCCAGCCTTGGACAATCGCGTGTTGGTCTTGTCGACCTGACAATTTGAGATCATGGTCGTTACGTCCGTTCTTGCCGGCACATCCGAAGTCGAGGCCTCAGGCAACTTTTGCTCAGCCGGCGCCTCCCCACCCAGGCTTAGACGGCGAAGCACTCCTTCGCCCTTGAACGTGCTGGAATCAGAACATCCAACCAGAAAAAAACCGATGCTTGAGCATGATAGTAGCTGGCCAATGACCGAAACGCCTTGGCTGGACAAGAATGTCTTGGCTTTCATGGTGAAACCTCCTATCGCGCGACCAAACCTGTCATACTTATCGGGGGCAGGGAGGGCCTTCCTTAGACCCTTTTTATACCCGCCATGAGTCTAGCGGAAAACGCCCTAAAAACGGGAAGTTAGGCGCCCGGAGAAACCGCGCATGAAAAAATTTACTCAACGGCTAGACATCCGCCGCCTTGCCCTGTTCGGTGCGTACGTCGCAATTACTGGCTGCCTCGCATTCCATCACGAACCCTGGCGCGATGAGGCCGACAACTGGTTGATGGCGAGAGACGCCTCGGTGATCGACACAATCATGATCACACCGGACTCAGGCCATCCTCCCCTCTGGTACCTGCTCCTGAAACCGTTCGCGCTCGCGGGGTTTCCGCCGTGGACGCAGAAGATCGTACATCTCTTCCTCGCCTGGACTTCCGGATGGCTGTTGTTGTTCCGTTCACCCCTGCCACTGCTGGCGTGTGCAGCAATGCTGAGCAGCTATTTTTTTTCCTTCGAATACGCAGCCGTTGCCAGAAATTACGCACTTGGAATTCTCGGACTGTTTGCATGGTGCGCCAGCGTCACTAGCGGGAAAAAACGGGAACCATCCGTCCTGGTTGCCAGTGTTCTCCTGATGGCTTTCAGCACCACGCACTTCCTGATGCTTGCTGCAGGTGTCCTTGCCTTCGAGGGTGTCACAGCCCTCGACAACAAGCTTAAAATGGCTGGCCAGAGGGAAATTGAACTCGATTGGAAGTCATACGCGGTAGCCTGCGCCGCAGTCATTACCTCGGTTATATGTCTATGGCCAACCGGACACGGCCAGCTGGATGCAGCATTTTTTCCGCAGTTCCACAAAGAGAAGGTTCAACTTGCATTGCGATTGGCCATATTGCCCTCAGCCCCCCAATTCATCAAAGGATGGTGGTCTGACGTCTTGGTTTTGACGGGCTGGAGCTCCGTGATTGCCGCTTCACTCATCAACCTGCGCAGACGAGACCCTGGCCCCATGGTTTTCCTGGTGATCGGGCTCGCTGGACTGCTCTATATTTTCGGATTCAGGTATTTTTTCGGCACACTGCGCCACGCCGGCATTTTGTACGTCCTGTGTGTCGCAACTTTCTGGCTCACCCTGCGAAGGGGCGATGCACCTTCTCTCAACAAGCAGCTTTGTTTGATTTTTTTTCTGGCCACGTTCACTTTGACGATTCCCAGGACAATGCATACGTGGCGAACGGAAATAGAACGTCCGTTCTCGAACGCAGGGGATACCGCGGAGTACCTGCTTAACAGGGGCCTTGGTCACAGGACGCTTTCATGCCACCCGGCGCCCAATTGCTCGGCGATACTGCTGCAGCTGCCAGCGGGAAAGCAAGCATGGCAGCCAGGGACAAAATCCTGGGGCACACACATGTGGTGGGACAAGACGTACATCAAGCAATACGCGATGACGCCACAGGTTGCCATGGCTGAAACTGTCAAGAAATTTGGCCCGGCAGGGGAATCTCCCGACCCGGGCGTGTTGTTCTTGACTCCGACAGCCGTACAGAATCCCGGCGCATTGGGGATGCGGTTGGTTTATTCAACTCCACGCAATGCATGGGGTGTTCACGATGAAGCGTTTTTCATCTACGCCGTGAAATCATCGAAATAGCTGCTCCTCACCACTGACCTTCACTTCATCGTAAAATGAAAAAATCCGTGGTCATCCACATCGTAGCGAGAGGCAAAACTTATGGCTTCTCCATTACTTTCGAGACGCGACTCAGAAAATAGGCCGCGCACGTCACGGAAGGGCGTCACGTTGACTATCCGGGATTATAAGACGCATCAAGCGGATCGGAACTTTTTATAGAAAACCGTTGCGGGGAGGACTCCCGGCAACGGTCTTTATTGCAGCAGAAATGATCAGTAGCAATCGGCGAGTATCAACGACTCTTTGTCATAGCCAGCTCTGTGATAGTCACCCTTGTCAAGCCTCCACGCCCAGGTTGTTCCATCAACTTTTGAGGTCGTACACGGATTGTTAGTGCTCTCAACAAACTTGCCACCAGAAAAACCACTAGCCTGGCAAAGCTTCTCGGCACACTCTTCCATGGCTGCCTGATCCCATTTACATTCCTCACTCCAAGAGCAAACTGGACGCTGCTCGGTACCATCTGAAAAAACGCGCTTGTTCGGCCCAGGGTCAGTGCCGCAAACCGAGCCGTTTTGAATTTGCCCTGCCGTACCTAACTCCCAGCTTTTGTCATCGCAGAGGACATAAAAAGATCCGCCGCCCTTGGCAAAGAACGCATGAACCCCGTTCCCAGGTACAGGAGCATCGGATCCGCCACAGACATCGCCGTTTTTGAGCTGGCTGCCAGTGACAACTTCCTTCGTCCCATCCTTGCATGTCACATCGAACTTTCCATCGTCACGCGAGATGACACTGACGGCATCGTCGATACCTTCTTGCGTACCACGACCATCGCGGATATTTCGTCCGCCCTTGCC
>JBEGVZ010000046.1:0-15381 GCA_041178085.1 Pseudomonadota bacterium
GACACCGGCGAACTAGGTCCGCCAGCGTCTAGCGCACATCGTTTACAGCGTGGACTACCAGGGTATCTAATCCTGTTTGCTACCCACGCTTTCGCGTCTCAGCGTCAGTCACCGTCCAGATGGCCGCCTTCGCCACCGGTGTTCCTCCCCATATCTACGAATTTCACCTCTACTTGGGGAATTCCGCCATCCTCTCCGGCACTCAAGCAGGGCAGTTTCGGGCGCACTTCCTCAGTTGAGCTGAGGGCTTTCACACCCGACTTACCTTGCCGCCTACACGCGCTTTACGCCCAATAATTCCGAACAACGCTTGCACCCTCTGTATTACCGCGGCTGCTGGCACAGAGTTAGCCGGTGCTTCTTCTCCCGGTACCGTCAGGCCCCTGACTGTTAGCCAGAGATTGTTCGTCCCGGTCGAAAGTGCTTTACAATCCGAAGACCTTCATCACACACGCGGCGTTGCTGCATCAGGCTTTCGCCCATTGTGCAAAATTCCCCACTGCTGCCTCCCGTAGGAGTCTGGACCGTGTCTCAGTTCCAGTGTGGCTGATCGTCCTCTCAGACCAGCTACCCATCGTCGCCTTGGTGGGCCATTACCCCGCCAACTAGCTAATGGGACATAGGCCAATCTTAATCCGGTAGCTTATAAATAGAGGCCACCTTTGCTCTCTCGAGATCATGCGGTATTAGCTGCAGTTTCCCGCAGTTATTCCCCAGATTAAGGCATGTTCCTATGTATTACTCACCCGTGCGCCACTGTACTCGTTCCGAAGAACTTTCTCGTGCGACTTGCATGTGTTAGGCACGCCGCCAGCGTTCGTTCTGAGCCAGGATCAAACTCTAACGTTATAATCCTGTCTAACTGTTGCTTCAAAAAAATTGATTTTGGGCAACAGACTGATGATTGTTTAACGAGCCAATGGCTCGGCGACATCTTTCGATCTCGCGAATCAGCAATCTGATTTAATTCACGAACAAATCTTGGCTATTCAGTTTTCAAAGAGCACCGCGATCGTTTTTGCTGCCTTCGCTTTCGTTTCGGCCGCTGCGTCGCGTGGAAAGTGTGTATACGCATGCGGTGCCTGCCGGTCAAACTTTTTCTTCCAGAATTTTCAGATTTCTTTACGAAAAATAGGAAACTCAACAATTACAGCAGGTTACGCTCGGTGTACCTAGGCGTAATTGCAGGACTTTTTGCTTAAAAAGGAGTCAGACCCCCTCCTTCAGACCGTCTTTCTGATGCAACTTCGCAAAAAAATATCTGAGAAGGCCGAAAAAGACCCCCGAAGGCGCTGGCTGAACGGGCATTTGCGCCAAAATCGCAGAATTACCCGGTGTGCTACCATCTAAAGGAAATCACACGTTACACAGGCCCATGTTTTCGAGCGCGAAACTCGCGAAAGAAATTGCGCACCAAAGTGGACCAGACACAAAACACGCGATTCATCGATCACTTCTATCAGCACATCTCAGAAGATGACTGGGCTGATGGCGTTGATTTGTATCAGAGCGGAAGAATCGCAAACCTGCAGATTTTTCCTGGCCTCGTCACAGCGAAAATTCGCGACACTTCTGCAAATCCACTGGAAGTGCGCATCAAGCTTCATCCAAGTGGTGCGTTCATCCAGTGGATTGAATGCACGTGCAAGAAGAACCGCGTGCAAGGTCGTTTCTGCGAACACATCGCAGCAATGGCTGTGCACCTTGATCGCGAGCGACCCGACATCGTCAAACGCTTCGACCTGCGAATGCCTGTCAAGCCTCCGGTGAGCACTGCGCGCAAGAATGCGGCAAACACAATGCCGGCTGAAGGCGCCAAGGAAGGCAGTGCCACTCCACAAAAAGGGAAGACAGCAGGCGCCGTACAATCGTTGATCAACCAGGCCGGCGAAGGCCTGCACAGCATTTCGCTGCTTGCCGGAGGCCCGATGCTGCGGGTCCGCGTTGAGTTGAAAGCGGGACAGGTCTCACATTATGACTTGTCTCTCGACGAAGCCGCCAGGTTCCTTTCAGACCAACCCAACCATGCAAAGGCATCGGCAGAAGTTGCGGAATTACGCGTCTATACTTTTGCTGCGCGCCTTGGCTTGCGCGTCTATAGCGAAGACGACGAAACGATTGTGGTCGAAAAGTGCCTTGCCATCGATGCTGAACGTGACCGGCGCCTGGCGGTACAATTGCGTAAACTTAAAGGCGGCATTGCAGAAGCAATGCAATTCGACCGCAACGCTGATCCGCCCGAACCACGCAAGGTCAATCGAGCGTTCCAGCTCAGCCCGTCGAAGACCCTGCACCTGGGGCAACAGTATTGTTTTCTTCCGGGTATTGGATATTTTCCGCTCGATCGCGCCGGCACGACACCAGCCTGGCAGGAAACACCGGACGCACAGCGCTACGCAGGCGACGATGCTGCAGCACTTGCAGAATCTGCATTCAAGGGCCTGGCAACCACTGGCACGCTCTGGATTGATCCAGACTTGATGGACAACGTTGTCCTCACCGCACCAAAGTTGTCCGAGATCGAGTTTTTCGGCGAAGAAGACGGCTGGTTCAATCTTGATCCGAAATATTCAGCGGGTGGACAAGTCGTTTCGATGATCGACCTGATCCGGGAACTCAAGAAAGAAAAGCGAAAATACATCAAGACTGGAAAAGTCTGGCTGAAGATCCCGGACCTCGTCGCCAGCTACAACTGGCAGACCAGTGAGGATGGCAATGCACTCAAGGTCAACACGCTTGGACTCATGCGGCTGAAGGCTGCCTTGGGGGGATTTGACCAGTTCGCCGGTAGCAAGAAAGTCCTCAACACGCTGCGCAGCAAATATGAGTTTTCACCGGAGTCGAAACTCCCTGCGCTGAAGAACAAGTCGCTGCACCTCAGGCCTTACCAGGAAACCGGATTGAAGTGGCTCTGGTGGCTTCGGCAGAACCACCTGCATGGCCTCCTTGCGGATGAGATGGGCCTCGGAAAAACACACCAGGCCATGGGGCTGCTTAATCTCGTCAGCCAGTCACAAAAGACCTGGCGTTTCCTGGTCATTTCCCCAACGACTGTCCTCGATCACTGGGAAGACAAGCTGCGCGTGTTCTCGGCTGAACTGAACCCGCTGAAATACCACGGCCCCGCCCGGGCCAGTCTTGCAGAAAAGGTCAAAGCAGAGAAAACGACTGTCGTTACCAGCTACGGCGTTCTGTTGCGTGACCAGAAGTTACTGTCATCCATGAAATGGGATGCCGTAATTCTGGATGAAGCCCACTTCGTTAAAAACAGCGAGACAGCCACCTACCAGGCAGCCTGCCAGCTAAATACAGAAATGCGCGTCTGCCTGACCGGTACTCCCATGGAGAATCACCTCGGTGAATTGAAGAACATCTTTGACTTCCTGCTTCCGGGGTATCTTGGATCCGACGACTACTTCCGACGCAACTTTTCACAGCCGCTTGCAGACGGCAGCAACCTGGAAGTTGAACTGGCACTGCAAAAACTTCTGCACCCTTTCAAGATGCGACGGACAAAAAACAACGTTCTTCCCGACCTGCCTGCGAAAATCGAAGATATACGCCACTGCGGAATGTCTGAGGAGCAGGTATCCATGTACAAGGATGTCCTTGCACTAAAGGCAAGGCCACTCCTCGAACAACTGCAGAATGACCAGGCACCCGTGCCTTACTTGCACGTCTTTGCGACGATTTCTTTACTCAAGCAGATTTGTGACCACCCCGCCCTGATCAACAAGTCCGGCGACTATACCAAGCACTCCAGCGGAAAATTCGATTTGTTGAAGGAGTTGGTGGAAGAAGCCCTCGGATCCGGACACAAGATCGTTATCTTCAGCCAGTACTTGCAAATGATCGAGATCATAAAAAAGCACCTTGGATCGCTCGGCGTCGGTCACGTTTCACTCACCGGTCAGAGCAAAGACCGGGGTGCAATCATCAGCAAGTTCCAGAACGACGAAGACTGCAAGGTTTTCGTTGGCTCCCTGCTTGCCGGCGGTATTGGTATCGACCTGACGGCGGCGTCGGTCGTCATCCACTATGACCGCTGGTGGAATGCCAGCAAGGAAAACCAGGCCACTGACCGGGTACACAGGATCGGCCAGAACAAAAACGTTCAGGTCCTCAAACTTGTGACGCGCGGGACACTGGAAGAGAAGATCGACCGGTTGATTCAGAATAAACGGTCGCTCTTTGAAAAGTTTGTCGACAGAGACGAGGAGATATTCAAGAATTTGACCCGCCAGGAGCTGATAGAGCTCCTCCAGTGACCGGAGAAAACTGATGAGTCGATTCGTGATTGAAGGTGGAAGGCGCCTGAGCGGGACGGTGCGCCCGTCGGGAAACAAGAACGAGGCACTCCCCGTTCTCATGGCCTGCCTCTTGACCGACCAGACCGTGACGCTGGAACGTGTCCCCCGCATCGAGGACGTGCTCACGGTTTGCGACATCCTTGCCGGGATGGGCGTTAAAGTGGAGTGGGAGGACAAAGAAACCCTGCACCTTACGGCACGCGACATCCACACCAGCACCCCGAGTGCGAGCCTTTGCGCAAAGATCCGGGCTTCCATTCTACTGATGGGACCGCTACTCGCCCGTACCGGCCGGATTGAACTGCCACTGCCTGGGGGCGATGTCATTGGTGCCCGCAGGATCGATACACACTGGGAAGGCATCGAAGCACTGGGCGGCCAGCTGCGCTTCCACGATGGAAAGATCGCAGGCCAGCTGAAAAAGGCGAAAGGCTGCGAGATATTCATGGACGAGCCTTCGGTTACGGCAACCGAAAACCTGCTTTTGCTCGCCGCGACTGCCGAAGGAACCACCGTTCTGCACAACGCCGCCAGCGAACCCCACGTGACCGGACTTTGCAACCTGCTGGTCGCCATGGGAGCTGAAATCGACGGAACGGGCACGAACCGGCTGATCATAGAAGGAAAGAAACAACTCCACGGCGCACGGCACAAGATCGGTCCGGACTTCATGGAAGTGGGCAGCATGCTCTGCCTGGGGGCAATTGGTGGTGGCAAGGTACGGATTGAGGAGGCCGGGGTTTCTGACCTGCGATTTGTCCTGAAAACCCTGGGTCGGCTCGGTATCCATCCGACGATGGACGGTGACGCCCTTGAAATCGACGGGACCAAACCCCTCGTAGTTCGCAAGGAAGTCAGTGGGCGGATGCCTACCATCTATTCGGGCCCATGGCCCGCCTACCCTACGGACCTGATGTCTGTCGCGATTGTCGCGGCAACTCAGAGCATCGGGACCACGATCTTCTTCGAAAAGATGTTCGAAGGCAGGATGTTCTTTACCGACAAACTGATGCAGATGGGTGCAAATATTGTCCTGTGCGACCCTCACCGGGTCGTGATCACCGGACCGAGCAAACTGTTTGCCGCGCGCATGAGCTCCCCGGACGTGCGCGCCGGGATGGCCCTGCTGATGGCTGCAGCAATTGCAGAGGGCAAAAGTGTGATCGACAACATCCACCAGATCGAGCGCGGATACATGGACATCGACAAGAAGCTTTCCAGCCTCGGAGCGAGCATCACCCGCGAATCATGACCTGGCATGAACACAGGCAAACGAAGAAACGCCCGCTTCAAGCGGGCGAATTCGTTCCTGCAAGGTGATTCATGTAATCCCGGATCCGGAATCTGACCATTTCCCGGCCTAAAACGGCAAGCGTCTCAAAAAGAGGCGGCGAATCCTTGCGACCGGTGGTCACCATTCGCAAACTCAGGAAATAATCCTTGGGCTTCCACTTGATCTCGTCTTTGTGGGCCTCGATCATTTTCTGGAGGCTGGCGGCATCCCAGTCATAGAGTTCATCCAGCAATTCAACCAGCTGTCCCAACATCAACAGGAGCTCATCGGCAGTCTTGCCCTTGGGCAGGATCTCAAGATTGCGGTAATCGAGCGCGCCGCAGAAAAAGAAAGCATTGTTGTCAACAAACTGCTCGAACCTGGACATCCGCTCCAGGACGATTGGTTTCAGGGCCTTCAGATAGGCGGGACTAAACACTTCATCCCGCAGGAAGGAGACAAAGCGGGAGTCGTCCATCTTGTGCATATACGTCTGGTTCATCCAGGTCAGCTTGACCAGGTCAAAGACAGGGCCGCCCAGATTGATACCCTTGAAATCAAACTTTTCCATCATCTGCTGGACCGTGAAGATCTCGACGTCATTGCCGAAACTCCAGCCCATCAGGCCAAGGAAATTGACCAACGCCTCAGGGAGTATGCCCGCGCGACGGTAATACGAAAGCGACACAGGGTTCTTGCGCTTGGAGATTTTGGACCGGTCCGCGTTGCGCAACAGCGGCATGTGGCACCATTTGGGCTCCGGCCAGCCAAAAGCCTTGTACAAAATCACGTGTTTGGGCGTGGAAGAGATCCACTCCTCGGCACGGATCACGTGGGTGATTGCCATGTGCCGGTCATCGACGACGTTCGCCAGATGGTACGTGGGGTAACCATCGGACTTCAGTAACACCTGGTCATCAAGCCGGTGGTTCTCAAACTCGAGCTCGCCGCGAAGCTCGTCGACAAACTTCGTCACACCATCCGTCGGCATCTTCAAACGAATCACGTGCGGAATGCCGGCACCCAATTTCGCATCAACATCGGATGCCTTCAGGGCGCGGCAATGCCGGTCATACCCCGTCGTCAGACCCTGCAATCGTTGCTGGTTCCGGACTTCAGTCAGGCGTTCATTGGTACAAAAACAACGGTAGGCATGGCCGCTCTTGAGCAGGATTTCCGCATGTTCCCGGTAAAGGGCCGTCCGCTCGGACTGCCGGTAGGGGCCACAGGGTCCTCCCTTGTCGGGTCCCTCATCCCATTCAAGGCCAAGCCAGCGAAGGCTTTCAAGGATCATCGCCTCGCTGGACGCCCGGGCGCGCACCTGATCGGTGTCCTCAATGCGCAGGATAAAATCCCCGCCGTGCTTCTTTGCAAAAACGTAATTGAACAGGGCAATGTAGGCTGTGCCCACATGGGGATCGCCGGTTGGCGATGGAGCGATCCGAACCCTTACTTTTTTTCCCGTATCAGACATGGCAGCCCCCAGCCTTCCAGGCATCCTGCAGAACCCTTCGAATTACCGTCCCCACAAGCGGTCGGTGAGTCCGTTTTTTTGTTGGACGGAAGGCACCTTTCCGCATTAGATAGGCACCCTTGTAGCAGAACAGGCTTGGAACGGAAATGGAAGACACGACAAACACGCCCGCGGTGCCGGACAGCACCCAAGCCGGAACATTGTTCGTCCGGGACATCGCACAAATCGACTGTGCCATCATGGATCCTTCCGCTGGCGTATCCGGCCAGAGCTGGCACGTCGACCTGTCTGTCAGCGGAATCCTGGATGACAATGGTTTCGTTGTTGATTTCAGCCCTTTGAAGGCCATGGTCCGTCAAGTGTTGAAAGAATCTGTGGACCACGCACTTCTACTGCCGGTTGGATCACAGACCGTCCAGTTCATCGATAATCCCGTCGGGGAGTCCTGGCGCATGCGCTTCCGTCCACGTAGCTCCCAGACCGACCAGTTCTGGGACTATGAATGCCCAAAGGGCGCGGTGCTTCCGATCCGGGCTGTGGGCATCAAGGCATCGGTGGTTGAGCAGGAGGTGGCAAGGATTCTCCGGCACCGCCTTTCAGAGCGTGTGCGAAATATCTCAATCAGCTTGCGGGAAGAAAAAACGGACTCCACTGAAGCGACCTACCGCTACACACACGGAATCAAGGGCCATGACGGCCTGTGTCAGCGGCTGCTCCATGGCCATCGCAGCAAAATCGAGATCTTTATCGGCGAGGAACGCCGGCCTGACCTCGAACATTATATTGTACGGGAAGTCTTCGGATCCAACGTTCATATTGCGACACCAGACCAGATTGAATCAGGAAACGGCGAAATCGGACAACGCGGCAAAACCGACGCACCGATGACGCTTGCCTACCGCGGATCTCTTGGCGCCTATCGACTGACGCTACCTTCGTCGAGAGTCTTCCTGGTCGAGCGGGAAACTTCCATCGAATGCATCTCGACTGTGGTCGCCCAGCTGTTGAAGCGGGAAGAAAACCCGCGAGAGAAGCTGCGTGTTGTGTGCTACGAGGGAATCAACAAGGGCGCCGTGGCTGAACTCTAAGCGGCTCCCTTTGCCAGTCAACAATGTACCGAATCCATCTGTCGCGCAGCTGCTCGCTGAGTTGTTGTTCACTCAGGAATGACTCCGGGTGGAATTGCACACCCGCAGCCAATACACCTGAAATTGATTCTATGGCCTGCACATCGCCATGCTCGCAAACAGCGGTCACCCTGAGAAAAGAAGCAGCAATTGGGCGGCTGGAACTCACCCCTGCCAGGACGAGGGAATTATAACTGGCAGCCTGGAACGAAGCGCCAGCATCAAACAGGCGACTACCATCGCTGGCTGCCCTGATCAGCTTGCGACTGCCGTGGAACGGCTCTGCTGATTTTGCAACGCTCCACCCAAATGCAGCGCCAAGCAACTGATGACCCAGACAAACACCGAGCAACGGCACCCGCCCGGCAAGATCCCTGCACAACGAGAGAGAGAGCGGATAATCAAGCGGAGACTTGGGTCCAGGTGACAAAACGACCGGACAAAGGGACTTTTGCACCCTTGCCAGCGCAGTCCTGTCGTCTGCTGCCACTCGGACCACTTCGAGATCCACGGAACCCGACTCAAGCCAGGCTTTCACGTTGAAACTGAAGCTGTCGAAATGATCGACAAAATAAATCAATTTTGCTTCCTTGCCAGCTAAGAGAAGCACCCCACTAAGCGCTGCCGCATGCTAAAATGATTAAGAACAAAAATCCATGCAAGGCATGCCGGTCGATGGCCAAAACCCCCATCAAGATGATCCTTCTGACCCTTTGGGCGCAATCCGCATTGGGCGTCACACCAGACAGGGGGAGCAATTGGCAAGCGAAGACCTATATGCCAGTGGATCCAGCTGGATCCAAGGGTAGCCAGTCATTTGCGATCGGTTTTGGCACGGTCATGAATGGAGCTGCCGGAAAAAACAGCGATGAGCGTTCTGGATCGACGGATACCGTGGACTCGCTCATGCGGCTGCACCTGACCAAGGGTCTGCCCATACCTGTCGACCTGGGCATGATCCTCGGAGCCAGCCCTAACGGCAGGACACAACAGGCTGGTGGGCATCTGCAGTGGACAGTTTTTGAGGGTTTTCGCCTGCCTGCGGTCAGTGTGCGGGGAGCGATGATGCGAACATACGCGCCAAGAAGCCCCAGGGATGACGGCCAGAGCCAGGATAAAGTTTGGCGGAACTCCCATGAAGACACCCGGTCCCTTGAACTTATCGCATCATGGGGATTTCTGGGCATCCTGACCCCTTATGCCGGCGCTGGCCAGATTCATACCGGGGAAGACTCGTCTTTCCAGAAAGTAGCTGGCCTTGAAATCCAGATGATGCCGCCTTTTGCACGCCTGAGCTTTGAGGCCCGGACTGCATTCGACACCGACACATTGGCGGCAAAGATCAGCCTGGGCCTCTGACCGCAGACTTGATCTCATCCAGCACCACCTGTTCCGCGGAAACGAATGGATCATCAGACCGGCCCTGCACTTGAGTGGGTGCCGAAGTCTGGATTTGCTGCAAAACCATCGACGCAAGAAGGTTGGCTGAAGCTTCACCCTCCCGCAAAACCGTCGCCTCACCCTGTGCGCGAAATGACTCGGCATTCAAGATCTGATCGCCACGACTGCCTTTTTCCAGGGGAATAAGGATCATTGGCTTGCGCAGGGCTCTCAGTTCAAAGATTGAATTTGCGCCGGCGCGGCAGACAACCAAATCAGCAGCGGCCAGCACATCCGCCAGCTCCTCGTTGAGAAATTCAAATGACTGGTAGTTGCCACGCAATTCAGATGGCAATGAATCCCGGGAAAAACCATCCTGCTTGCCACGCCCAGTCAAGTGAACGATCCGACAGGACTTCAAGAGGTCCGGCAATGCCGCGAACACCAAGTCATTGATGAACTTTGCGCCCTGGGATCCCCCCATGAACAAGACAACGGGTAGCGAAGAATGATCTTTACCCCAACCACAGCGGGCGAGCCCGCGATCACGATTGCCGGCCAGTATCTCGGGTCTTACTGGAATCCCCGCAAGCCTGGCAGGCCGACTGCCAAAAAAACGAGCTGTTTCAGGAAATGCAAACAAGTTTATGCGGGCAAAGCGGGAAATAATGCGGTTGGCCAGACCAGGCGAGACATCTGATTCGTGCGAAATCACCGGCACCCCTGTGATCCAGGCACCAATGGCGACCGGCACCGCGACAAAACCACCCTTGCTGAACACGCAGGCAGGACGCAGGCGTATCATCAAGACGATGGCCTGGAACAATCCGGCAATGACCCTGAACACATCAAAAAAATTTTCGATTGAAGCGTAGCGACGGAGCTTTCCGGATGAAATACGATGAAAGACAAGGCCAGTCCGCGCCACGAGGTCAGCCTCCAACCCTTGCGAGCCAACGTACTCGACGCGAAAGCCAGAGGCACGCAGCACCGGTACCAGCGCAAGGTTTGGCATGACGTGACCAGCTGTGCCACCTCCAGTCAGGAGGACCAGATTGTTAGCGGAAAATTTCGCTTCGACGACAGGGTTACGCATGGTGGCAAGCAACCTTGTGGCGGGGGCTACCCGCCACTTCGCGTAATTCAGGTCTTTCCCTGCCACAAAGTTCCGTTGCCACCGGGCAGCGTGTCCGGAAAACACATCCACTGGGCGGATTCACAGGACTCGGGACGTCACCAGACAATACCTGCCTGCCCTTGCCTGCATGCGATGGGTCGGGACGGGGAATCGATGACAGCAAGGCTTTCGTATACGGATGCGCTGGACGACCATAGATGGCCTCTGCAGGTGCAATTTCCATCATATGCCCAAGATACATGACTCCAACCCGGTCACTGATGTGTTCAATGACGGCAAGATCATGAGCAATGAAAATATAAGAAAGAGAGAAGCTATCCCGCAGATCACACAACAAATTGAGGATCTGTGACTGAATTGACACATCCAAGGCACTAACCGGTTCATCCAGGACCAGAAGCTTTGGGCGAAGTGCCAGGGCGCGGGCAATTCCAATCCTTTGACGCTGGCCACCCGAAAATTCGTGGGGATAGCGGGCGTAAGCTTGTTCCGGCAGGCCAACGTGCTGGAGCATTTCCATGACCTGGTCCCTCAAGGCACCACCCTTTGCGACCTTGTGGATCAGGAAAGGCTCAGAAAGAATTTCCCCGACCGTCATGCGGGGATTCAAGGATGAGAAAGGATCCTGGAAAACAATCTGCATCTCCCGGCGCAATGACCGGAGGCGCCTGGAGTCAGCATTTGTAATGTTCTCACCCTGGAAGAAGACCTGACCGGCCGTCGGTTCGGTCAGCCTGAGCAGGGATCGACCAAGCGTTGACTTTCCACAACCAGACTCTCCCACAAGACCAAGAGTCTCTCCTTCAGCAAGATCAAAACTGACACCATTGACGGCGTGGACAACCGCCTTTTTACCGACCAGGAAACCCTTGGTGACCGGGAAATGCTTGGTCAGTCCTTGCACGGATAAAATAGGGCGAGCTTCTGCACTCATTGAGTCTCTCCCGCCCGCCAGCAGGCTACCTCATGTGAAGCCCCGCCGAAGGGAGTCAGGTTTGGTTGCTCGCTGGCACATTTGTCGACTGCAAGTTTGCAACGATCGCGGAAACGACATCCCTTGATAACCTTGCCTGGTTCCGGTACCGAGCCTTCAATCGCAGGCAAGCGATGAACCTTCCGGCCAAGACGAGGGATGGAGTTCAAAAGACCCCGGGTGTAGGGGTGAGCCGCATTCGCAAAGATGTCCTGCACAGATGCCTTTTCAACAATTCTGCCGGCATACATGACCACCACCGACTTGCAAACTTCAGCCACCACGCCGAGATCATGGGTGATCAATAAAATTGAAGTGCCCATTTCCCGCTGCAAGGATGACATGAGTTCCAGGATCTGGGCTTGAATGGTGACATCAAGCGCCGTTGTCGGTTCATCGGCAATCAGAAGTTCAGGACGGCAGGCGAGGGCCATCGCGATCATCACCCGCTGGCGCATGCCACCGGAGAGCTGGTGAGGATACTCGTCAACTCTCGTCTCAGGCGATGGAATCCGGACCATCCTGAGCATTTCAATGGCCCGTTCACGCGCAAGGGACTTGCTTGCACCCTGGTGGATACGGAAGACCTCACCAACCTGTTCACCGATCGGGAAAACAGGGTTAAGGCTGGTCATCGGCTCCTGGAAAATCATGCTGATTCGATTGCCGCGGCATTTGCGCATGCCGGCCTCGCCCAGACCCAAAAGATCAGTTCCATCGAAACGGATCGAACCACTGGCGATGCGACCTGGCCTTGAGATCAGTTGCATGATGGCCATTGATGTAACGCTCTTTCCGCACCCGGACTCGCCGACCAGACCGACGGTCCCACCCCTCGGGATGGCAAATGATACGCCATCAACCGCACGCACGGGCGAACCAGTGCCGGGAAATTCCACCACCAGTTCGTTGACAGACAGCAGGTTGTCGCCTGAACTTGTGTTCACCATCTGCCCCATCCGGAAGGGAAAAAAGGATCAATCAGCCGTCACGCTGCACATGGAACGCCAAAATTCGGGCACGAAGTCGCTGAACGGATAATTGCGATCAATCGCATCAAGGATGTCACTGCGGTCAGCGACCGCATACTCAATGTCACCATCAAGCATTTCCTCAAGGGAGTTGATCATGTGGGGATCCCACGGATTGGCAACAGCCACCTTGAATACCCTGCGCTGGTTCAGCGTCGCAGGACCCGGGTCAATCACATCGACCACAATCGCCATCTTCCGGCGCGCAAAAGGCAACGGAATCAACTGGCCGGGGTTGGAGAGCAACTTCCTCTGCTTGAGATTCCTCAACCGGGGCAAGCCAAGGATCTCCGCAGCGTGGTCGGCAAACTGGACTTCCTGCACCATGTGGGTTTCAATGAGAGCCTCAAAGCCAGAGCAATTCCATCGCTTGCAGAAACCATCAACCATGGTCTTCTGGTCAGGAGACAGAATTCCTCTCTCGAGAAGGGCCTTTACACTTTCCATGACACCCAGCTCCTAGATTTCAGTCCAGCGAATCCAGTACCCACCTGGGGCTTGCATCGAACCGGAGACTCCTGTCCCGGGACCCGCCGTACTGGACATTGTCACACGAATTGAACTTTTGGAAAACCAGCTTGAAGACCAGATGATCCTGACTTTCAACTGGCCTCCGTGGTCGCGGGAGATACTGACTTGCCGGTTCCCATCATTAAATTCGATGGCCTTTCCGGCGGGGTTCCAAACCTTCCGCGGAGCCTCAAGCCAATGACGGGGAATCGCCGCCTCCATCAGACATGCAAACTCACCAGGGCCAAGGGGAATCCGTTGCTGGTCCACCGAAACGCTGGTCCGGTCCATCGAGACTGGATGCCCGGCAAATTCTCGCGGCAAACCATCCACCAAATCAAGATCCCTGTTGAGAGTGATACGAAGCATTTCTTCCATGGTCTCCGCCCGCAGAACAAGACTGCCCAAAGAGCGGCCAGGAATGGCGGAAGAGACATCGGTCTCGATGTCCGCAAGAAAAACAAGTTTATCATCTTCAAAAAGAGATGCGCGAAAGATGCGGTCGCGGGAAAGTTCGCACCGGATATCACGCAAACGATCGATCATTGCCTCCCCTTCGGCGGAGGCATGGACCGGTAGCCAACTCGTGGTGACACATGAGGTGGAAGCAAAAAAAATCAAAAGGATGGCAACAAGACGCATCAAGACCCCTGCTTGATTCCATCCAGTCGCTTTTCAATCCGGTCACGATCCCGCTGGTCAAGCTTCTGCTTCAGCGCCTTCTCGAACCATTCAATGGCCTTAAGCCTTTGCTTGCGGACCATGGCCACCTCCCCTAGGTGCTCCATGGTGACTCCTTCTTCCGGGGTCTTGGACAGGGCATCCATCAATAGTTTCTCAGCACGGTCAATGTCGCCAAGCTTGAAATAACACCAGCCAAGTGAATCCAGGTACGCCGGATCCCCGGGACGGATTTTCAACGCCCGCTCGATGAGAATCTTGGCTTCAGCAAGGTCTCCGCCCGTGTCAACCATGAGATAGCCAAGGAAATTGAGAGCCGAACTGTTTTCAGGTTCCCTCTCGATCACTTTCCTCATTGTCTTCATCGAACCATCAACATCACCAGCCTTCTCCTGGTAAGCCGCGCGCAGAAACATGAAACGGGTCTGGTCGGGATACTTTTCAAAAGCCTTGTCCGACAATGCGATGGCTTCCGACAGCTTTCCGGCATCGGCATCAAGCTCAATCGCAAGAGCAAAAAATTGCCAACCCGGATCTGTTTGCTCCAGGATTGGTGTCAACATCGTCCTGGCTACGTCGGGTTTGCCGAGTTCCTTTGTGAGTAAGATGCGCCGGACCTGGACATCCTTGTGCAAGGAGAAATCCCTGGAAACCTTCTCGTAGGTGGCCAAAGCTTCGGCTGGGCGCTTGACCCTTTCATAGCCATATCCCAGCAACGTCAGGACCAGGTCTGAGCGCTGACCCGAGGCATTTAGCTTCTCGAGGGCAGACAACGCCTCATCGTCCCGTTTCAGCTCCCACAATATAGCGATGCGCTGGATCTCGAGCCCCTGGGTAAGGCCGGAACCATCGCCGCGCTTGAGGTCGGACAAAACCCGCAGCGCTTCCTGCAAATCGCCTGTCTGCCGGTACAGGTCAACCAGCTTCGCCGTCAACTGCTCCGGTGACGAGGCCGCACGATAGGCCGATTCATACATCCGCACCGCTTCCTTGGTCTTGCCATTTAACTCAAGCGCAATTGCGTAAAGCAGGCTTACATCCGGGGATGACTTGATCATCCAAGCTTTATAAGCCGCATCAAGCATTTCCTTTTTGGCACCGTCAAGAAGACAAAGTCTGGCAAGGATAGACCATGCCACCACGGATTGGGGCTTGTTGCGCGTCAGTTGGCGCGCAACTGCCAGGGCCTCCTTGCGTTTCCCCCTTCGTGCCTGGACTTCGGCAAGCAGGGCATAAGGGCCTTCCTCTGGCGGCGCACCCTTTACGACCTTGGTCAGTTGCGCAGCGGCCTCATCAAGTTTCCCACGCGCGACCAGGATCTGCGCATGCAGCATCCGCGCATCCCTGTTTTTCGGATAAAGCAACGCAAGGCGCTCAGCCTCACGTGCAGCCTCATCAGCCTGGCCGGCCTCGGCCTTTGCAACGATCGACCGCGCACCCAGGAATGGGGACGGATCCAGCGAATAGGCAGACGTCAAAAGATT
>JBEGVZ010000047.1:0-27977 GCA_041178085.1 Pseudomonadota bacterium
TGGCCAGCGCGGTTTCCTAAACCGTCATATGCAGCGTATTTGTAAAGGTCATGCAAGGTCGGGTAGTTGAAGACGGTTGCCAGCAGGTCATTAAGGCTTTTCTTTTCCTGGACCAGCAGCAATCCAAAGTGAACGATCTCGGTCGCCAGCGGGCCAATGATATGAACTCCCAGGACTTGAAGCGTTTGTCGCTCGAAGACCAGCTTCAGGAATCCGTCCTTGACCCCCATGATCATGCCGCGATGCATGTCAGAGTAGCGCGCCTTGCCAGTGCAAACGTCCACTCCCTTGTCGCGGGCTTCTTGCTCGGTCATGCCGACCATGGAGACCTCGGGAATGGTATAAATCCCGTACGGGAAGTTGCGCGTGACATCGCCCAGGTCCGTCAGGCCAAACATGTGCGAGACGGCTACACGCCCCTGGTCCATGCTGGTGGCTGCCAGGGCAGGAAAGCCGATCACATCGCCCACGGCAAAGATATTTTTCACGGACGTCCGGAACTGAGCGTCAACCTCAACCACTTCACGCTTGCCAAGCTTCACACCGGCGGCCGCACAATTGAGGCTTGACGTCGCACCACTGCGACCGGCAGCAAACAGAAACATGTCGGTCGCGATAACTTTCCCACTGTCCAGGGTCGTTGCCACCTTGTCGCCGTTTTTACCGACCGTCTTGATTGCGGACTTGAAATGGATTTCGACGCCAGTCTGGCGCATTTGTTCCACCAGCGAGTTCGATATTTCCGGATCCAGAAAAGGCATGATTTTGTCGCGGTCGTTGACCAGGTGAACCTGGCATCCCATCGTTCCGAAAATGGTCGCGTACTCACAGCCGATCACCCCAGCCCCAACCACCAGCAGGCTCTGCGGAATTCGCTTCAATGCTAGAATCGAATCTGAGTCGTGTACGACTTCACCATCAAAAGGAATACCGGGGGGATGAAACGGATAGCTGCCCGTGGCAATCAGGATATATTCTCCCCTCAACAGAACCTCGGCCTTCCCCGGGAGCATGACGCGAACCTGATTGGCATCAACGAAAGACGCAAGGCCCTCGATCAAGTCAACCTTGTGGATTTCAAAGTTTCTACGGACTTCCGAGGCGACGGTTTTCTGGACCAGCCGCTGCCGGTAAAAAAAGTCATCGATGGTCGTCTTTTGCTCGAGTTTCTTTTCTATGCCGTAAAGACCGGCGTCATTTTTACCCGAAAAGAAAAGAGCCGACTCTTTGAGGGTTTTGGATGGCAAGGTCCCGGTATTGACCCCAGCGCCCCCCGGGTCCCGTTGGGACTCGATCACTGCGACCTTCTTGCCAAAATAGGCGGCCTTGACGGCTGCTTTCTCCCCGGCAGGCCCACTGCCGATTACGATCAGGTCGTAGGAAACCATCGAAAATCCCCCTTTAAATCCACTGAATTCCCTATATTTTTTCCCTGACCGGGTTTGTCGTTGACGAGCGTTTGCAAGACAGTTATGACCTCGGTTCACCCGCGCGGGCGTAGCTCAGTTGGTTAGAGCGCTACGTTGACATCGTAGAGGTCCCCTGTTCGAGTCAGGGCGTCCGCACCATCTTCCACCAGCAAAACCAATCGATCAGAGATTCGCACCGATACCGGCGCCGAAGCCTGTTTCCTTCATGGCCGTCTTGTCTGAACCAGATTTCAAGTCCAACCCACGGCGGTAAACCTCCGCTGACAGGCAGAATCCGTAATTGAGGCAATTCAGATAGCCGGCATTGAATACGGACAGGCTTCCATCACCGCGGGTCACCAGCTGGGCGGATCCGTACCAGGTAATCCCTTGCTTGATCCACTGCGGTTGGATACGGAGCCCGACAAAACCACGGGGTTCAAAATCCTGGGCCACGGGTAATGAAACCAGGCTGGCCTGAGGACCGACATGCAGCGCAAAACCCTCTGGTTTTGCCCCAAAAAATCGGGTCACATCGTAGCCAACAGAAAAATTACCAAAGATGTGCTTTATGACCTCGGGCGGCTGGTCGGACGGAGCAGACGGGTAGGATGCCTTGATCCCGTGCCACTCGAGGTCCACAAAGATGCTGGCCGGATAAAAGGAAACGTCCTCCAGACGCAAAGCTCCACCGATCGATTTCCCTCCTGATACCGAATAAGCAAGATCCCGCTGGATCTCCAGGTCCTCCGCCAGAACAATCTTACCCAGCAGGCGGAAAGAACTTACCGACTCACGCACAGGATCACGCGGGTCGATGATATTTGCGAATGGTCCGAGGTAAACCTCCTCCGCTGGGGCGGCAGCTTCGGTCTTTGGGTAGAGCCATTCAGAGACCCTGTAAGTTGAGACACCGGTGCGCTGGACCTTGCCCATTCGCAGGCCCACAAAAGCGGCCGCGGTCTGATCATACAGGGGGTTCTCTTCTGACGGGAAAATCCGGTAGATCTGCGCCTTGGCCCCCCCCGTCAACAAGGCCGTCTTGCCACGGAAACGGTATATGCGCTCGTACTTGTCTTTTGCTTCGCCCTCCAGCTTCTGCGTTGAAACCAGCCAAAGGGAATCTCCCCGAGCATCTGCACCTAGATCCAGGTGAACACCATCAACGCCTCCGGCAACCATCACGATCACGCCGGGATGACGGTCGACCTCTCCAGTCGACTTTTTCCAACGCCAGAACAGGGGGGCGTCAGAGGCCAGAGATTCCATGGTCGCCCCGGATGAAAAAGCCGGATCGGCACTGACTTCCAGCACCAGCCCGGATGCCTTCAGTTTGGTCCAGCTGGCAGGGTCTGCAAGTTGGGATGCAACCGCCACAGGCGCTTGCCAGATACAAACCATTATCAGGGACAGACCTGAAAAAAAGTGAGCTCGAAGGGCTTTTCGAAGGGACAGCATGGGGCTCCAACAATTTCACGTAATTGTTGAAATTCTAGCATGCCCGGGCGGCTACTGGCAGCGGGGCGGCAAAGCGAAGCGAGGGGGTGCAGTTTAGGGGCTGATAAATGAGGACCGCAGGCCAGGAGCAACGCCGCAGATGTCCCTGAAAACGGGGACGCTGAAAAAGGGACAGATGCAAGGCGCGACGCAGCCAAGGACCGCAGTTTACTGCCAGGTAAATGAGGACCGCAGGCCAGGAGCAACGCCCCAGATGTCCCTGAAAAGGGTACCGAAAACGGGGACGCTGAAAAAGGGACAGATGCAAGGCGCGACGCAGCCGAGGCCCGCAGTTTACTGCCTGGTAAATGAGGACCGGAGGCCAGGAGCAACGCCGCAGATGTCCCTTTTTCAGCGTCCCGTCAGCGGCCCGTGATTCGGGTGAGCGTCGCGGGGGCAACCGGCTGATAGCTGTCAAATCGCATCGTGTAGGTCGCCCGCCCCTGGGAAATCGACCTCAGCTGGGTCGAATAACCGAACATCTGCTCGAGGGGGGCCGAGGCTTCGACCACCTGCAAGTGTCCGCGCATCGAAACGTTATTGATTTGGGCGCGGCGGCTGTTGAGGTCCGTGATGACGTTACTCAAATAGTCTTCGGGGACAAGGACCTCGATCCACATGACCGGCTCAAGCAGCTGGGGCGCAGCCTGACGAAGGGCCTGACGAAGGGCCAAAGACGCGGCCACCTTGAAGGAATTTTCACTGGAGATTTGCTGGTCAAATGCGCCCCCCAGAAGCTCTGCGCTGACACCAATCACCGGGAACCCGGCAATAGCACCCGCTTGCATCGACTCTAGAAGGCCCTTCCGCACGCCCTCCACAAATTGGGGAGGGACTTGCAACGGAGACGCCTTGTTCTTGAACAGGAGTCCGCCCTGGCCATCCGCACCCTCGGCTGGTTTCACGGCAATCCGGACCTTAGCGAACTGGGCCACCCCAGCGCCTTCACGGGCAAATGTTTCTTCGACTTCCGCTTCACCCATGATCGTTTCGCGGTAAGAAACCTGGGGGGCACCGACGTTGGCCTCGACCTTGAACTCCCGCTTCAAGCGGTCGACGATGATGTCGAGGTGCAACTCGCCCATGCCGTTGATCAGTGTCTGTCCCGTTTCGCTGTTGTAGTTTACCCGGAAAGATGGATCTTCGTTTTCGAGGCGTTCGAGGGACTTCATGAGCTTTTCGAGATCTGCGGTGCTTTTCGGTTCGATAGCGATCGAAATCACCGGTTCCGGAAAAACAACAGACTCAAATCGGATTGGATGCTTCTGGTCACAAATCGTATCACCGGTCGCAATCTGTTTGAGGCCGGACAGGGCGCAAATATCCCCAGCCTCTACGGTCTGGAGTTCTTCTCGTTGATTGGCCTGCATGCGCAGGATCTTGGTGATCCGCTCACGTTTGCCAGTCCGGGTATTCAGCACAACCTCGCCCACAGAAAGCTTGCCGGAATAGACGCGCGCAAAAACCACCTGACCAACAAAGGGATCACTCATGATCTTGAAGGCGATGCCTGAAAATGGCTCACCGGCGTCGCGCTTGCGCACCAGCTTGGTTTCCTTGTCATCTGCGCTCAGACCTTCCACAGGAGGCAAATCAAGGGGCGAAGGCAGGTAATCAATCACGGCATCGAGAAGGGGCTGGACGCCTTTGTTCTTGAAGGCACTGCCGCAGAAAACAGGAACAATCTTGAAGGCAATGGTTGCACGGCGGGCTGCAGCCTTGAGTTCCGCCTCTGAGGGCTCAACCCCTTCGAGGTATTTTTCCGCAATCACATCGTCAACATCTGCGAGCGAAGAAATCAAAGTCTCGCGGGCGGAAGTTGCTGCATCTTTCAGTTCAGAGGGAATAGCAGTCTCTTGGTACTTTTCACCGCGGGTCGTGTCGTCAGCAGCCCACAAGAGAGCCTTCATGCGCACCAGGTCAATCATGCCGGCAAATGCATCTTCAGCACCGACAGGAAGCTGGAAAGCGACGGGGTTCGCTGCCAGCCGCTCGCGGATCGACTGCACTGAGGCATCAAAGTCGGCGCCAACACGGTCGAGCTTGTTGATGAATGCAATGCGAGGGACATGATATTTGTCGGCTTGGCGCCAAACCGTTTCCGACTGGGGTTCGACCCCGGAAACACCGTCGAACACGGCAACTGCCCCGTCAAGAATCCGCAGCGAACGTTCAACTTCGATGGTGAAGTCAACGTGACCTGGCGTGTCGATGATATTGATCTGGTTGTTGCGCCACTTGCACGATACTGCGGCTGCTGTGATGGTGATGCCGCGCTCTTGCTCCTGCACCATCCAATCTGTCGTGGCTGTGCCTTCGTGGACTTCACCGATCTTGTGGATCTTGCCTGTGTAATAAAGGATGCGTTCTGTCGTCGTCGTCTTGCCCGCGTCAATGTGGGCCATGATGCCGATGTTACGAAGGATCGATTGGTCAAGTGCCATAAGAAACACCCAAAGAACGACAACCAGTTATAAAAAAACCCAGAGGCACCAAGAATGGCGCATCTGGGTTTGTTTTCAAGCCAGGACTACCAGCGGAAGTGAGCGAAAGCCTTGTTGGCTTCTGCCATCTTGTGCACGTCTTCACGGCGTTTGATCGCTCCGCCACGCTTGTTGGCTGCATCGATCAATTCGTTGGCAAGACGCTCACCCATGGACTTGCCTGCGCGGCCGCGGGCGAATTCAACGATCCAACGGATCGCCAGAGCCTGACGGCGCTCAGGGCGGACTTCAACCGGAACCTGGTAGTTGGAACCACCAACCCGGCGGGACTTCACTTCCAGCAGCGGGCGGACGTTGTCCACGGCGCTACGGAACAATTCCAGCGGGCTCTTGAAGGTACCGAGACCCTGCGGGCCACGGCCTTCGATCATGTCGAGGGCACCGTAGAAAGCCTTTTCTGCGGCTGACTTCTTGCCATCGTACATCATGCTGTTGATAAATTTGGTGACCAGGACGTCCTTGTATTTCGGGTCCGGCAGGATCACACGTTTTTCAATTTCGCGGCGGCGAGCCATGCGAGTTCTCTCCCGTTATGCTCAGTTGGATGCTGCTTTTGGTTTCTTGGCGCCGTACTTGCTGCGGCCTTGGCGACGTGCATTGACGCCTGCGCAGTCAAGGGTACCCCGTACGATGTGATAACGAACACCCGGCAAGTCTTTCACTTTACCGCCGCGTACCATCACCACGGAGTGTTCCTGGAGGTTGTGGCCTTCGCCGCCGATGTAGGAAGTGACTTCCACACCGTTGGTCAAACGCACACGGGCAACCTTACGGAGAGCCGAGTTCGGCTTCTTTGGGGTCGTCGTGTAGACGCGGACACAAACGCCACGACGCATCGGCGAGCTCTTCAGAGCTGGCGATTTCGTCTTTGATTTCTGGACCTTACGTCCACTGGCAATCAACTGATTAATCGTTGGCATGTAAACCTGTTCCTTAAATACTGACCCTTAGCGGGTCCCGTTTCCTATCAAAGCGCCACCGCGTTTGCAACAGCGAATCAAGGGTTTCCAAGGCTTTACCGTGCACCTTACTGGTGCACGGCTACCTCGACTGATTCGTCTGCAGCATGGGCCGCAGCATGTTCTTGTCCATGGACCGCAGCCTTGAGATTCCGGTAGTAGGCAGCACCCGTACCGGCCGGAATCAAGCGACCCATGATCACGTTCTCTTTCAAGCCGCGCAAGTAGTCGACTTTACTGTTGATACTGGCTTCCGTGAGGACCTTGGTGGTCTCCTGGAACGACGCGGCAGAAATAAAGCTGTCGGTCGACAACGAAGCCTTCGTGATCCCCAGCAGAACGGGCTCCCACGTCGCTGGCTTCTGGCCTTCGGCCACCAGCTTCGAGTTTGCTTCTTCCAGCTCGGCGCGCTCCACTTGCTCGTTGGGCAGGAAGCGGCTGTCGCCGGCATCCACAACCTTCACGCGGCGGAGCATCTGACGCACGATCACTTCGATGTGCTTGTCGTTGATCTTCACACCCTGGAGGCGATAAACCTCCTGGATTTCGTCAACCAGGTAGCGAGCCAGCGCAACACGTCCCAAAACCTCAAGGATTTCATGGGGGTTGGCTGCACCGTCCACCAGGAACTCGCCCTTACGGACATAGTCACCTTCGGTGACGATAACGTGACGACCCTTCTGGATCGCATAGTCTTTCTCGGTTCCGTCGACACCCTTGATGATCAGCTTGCGCTTACCTTTGGTATCGGCACCGAACTCAATCGTACCGTCCTGGGCTGCCATGATCGCCATGTCTTTCGGCTTGCGGGCCTCGAACAATTCAGCAACGCGGGGCAGACCACCGGTGATGTCCTTGGTCTTGGTGGTTTCACGCGGAATCTTCGCGATGATGTCACCAGGCGCCACAACCGCGTTGTCTTCCATAGCCAGCATCGCGCCGACCGGTAGACCGTAACGGGTCACTTTCTTGTCGCCATCGCCGACGATCTCAATCGCAGGCTTCAGCGTTGTACCCTTGGCGTCGGTGACGACCTTACGGGTCATGAACGTCACTTCATCAGTACGCTCATCCAGCGACTGGCCTTCTTTCAGGTCCGAGTAACGGATGCGACCAGCAAACTCGGACACGATCGGCACAGCGAACGGATCCCACTCGGCCAAACGCGCACCTGGAGCGATCGAGCCGCCTTCTTTCACGAGAAGGACAGAACCGTAAACGATCGGATAAGTTTCCTTGACCTTGCCGGCGTCATCCATGACCTGGATTTCACCGTTACGGGTCAGGACGACCAATTGGCCGTCACGGTTGGTGACGTGACGGATGTTATTGAACTTGAGGCGACCGGAGAACCGGCTGTCGATGGTGCTCTTCTCGACCTTGTGCGTAATCGTACCGCCGAAGTGGAACGTACGCATGGTCAGCTGGGTACCAGGCTCACCGATGGACTGGGCGGCAATTACGCCGACTGCTTCACCGGAGTTGACCAGGCGACCGGAAGCAAGATCACGACCGTAGCAAGCGGCGCAGGTTCCACGCAGGGCCTGGCAAGTAAGCACAGAGCGGATCCTGACAGTCTCGACTCCGGCTTCGTCGATTTCCTTGCACAGGAATTCGTCGAGCAGAGTCCCGGCCTTGGCGATAACCTTGTGTCCGTGGGGGTTGAGGACATCTTCGAGCACCACCCGGCCAAGCACGCGCTCGCCAAGGGATTCACGGACGTCAGCACCTTCACGAAGCGGAGTCAGGCTGATGCCATCGGTCGCGCCGCAATCCGGCTCGCTGATGATCGCGTCTTGCGCGACGTCGACGAGACGACGGGTCAAGTAACCGGAGCTTGCGGTCTTGAGCGCGGTATCAGCCAGACCTTTACGGGCACCGTGGGTCGAGGTGAAGTACTCGAGAACCGACAAACCCTCGCGGAAGTTCGACGTAATCGGGGTCTCGATGATCTCGCCGCTTGGCTTTGCCATCAGACCACGCATACCGGCCAACTGGCGGATCTGCTGGGCGGAACCCCGGGCGCCGGAGTCAGCCATCATGAAGATCGAGTTATTGCTCGGAACCCGCTTGGTGGCGCCTTTGTGGTCTTGACGATCCATGTGCGAAATGTTGCCGAACATGTCTTCTGCAATGTTTTCGGTAACCTTCGCCCAGATGTCGATGACTTTGTTGTAGCGTTCACCTTCGGTCAAGAGACCTTCGGAGTACTGCTCCTTGATCTTCTTCACTTCTTCGTAAGCTTCGTTAAGCAGCTTTTGCTTACCAGCCGGGATGACCATGTCGTTGATGGCGATCGAAAGACCTGCCTTCGTCGAGTAGCGGTAGCCCATCGAGCGGAGTGCATCCGCAAGGAGGACCGTGCGCTTCGGACCGCAGAGGCGGAAAGTCATGTTGACCAGTTGCGCCAACTGCTTCTTGCCCAAGGTCTTGTTGATCATCTCGAACGGAACTTCCTCGGGGAGGATCTCAGAGAGCAACCCGCGGCCAACCGTTGTGTTCATGCGCTGGTTGCGCAGACGGACCATGATCGGAGCCTGAAGGTCCACTTCGCCATGGTCGTAGGCAGCGCGCACTTCCTCAATCGAGGCGAACGTCTTGCCTGCGCCCTTGGCGCCGATATCTTCACGAGTCAGGTAATAAATGCCGAGGACGATGTCCTGGGTCGGCACGATCACCGGAGTACCGGAGGCCGGGCTGAGGACGTTGTTCGTCGACATCATGAGAACGCGGGCTTCCATCTGCGCTTCGACAGAAAGAGGCACGTGAACGGCCATCTGGTCACCGTCGAAGTCCGCGTTGAACGCGAAACAAACGAGCGGATGCAACTGGATTGCCTTGCCTTCAATCAGGACTGGCTCGAACGCCTGGATACCAAGGCGGTGGAGAGTCGGGGCACGGTTCAGAAGAACCGGGTGTTCCTTGGTTACTTCTTCAAGGCAGTCCCAAACTTCCGGACGCTCTTTTTCAACCAGCTTCTTGGCGCTCTTGATGGTCGAGACGATGCCATGCTCTTCCAGCTTGTTGTAGAGGAAAGGCTTGAACAACTCGATCGCCATTTTCTTCGGCAGACCACACTGGTGCAGGCGCAGATCCGGACCGACGACGATCACGGAACGACCTGAGTAGTCCACGCGCTTGCCAAGCAAGTTCTGACGGAAGCGACCTTGCTTGCCCTTGAGCATGTCAGACAGCGAACGCAACGGGCGCTTGTTCGGGCCAGTGAAGACCTTGCCACGACGGCCGTTGTCAAAGAGGGCGTCCACGGACTCCTGGAGCATCCGCTTTTCGTTGCGGATGATGATGTCCGGGGCGTTGAGTTCCATCAGGCGGATCAAGCGGTTGTTCCGGTTGATCACGCGACGGTAAAGATCGTTCAAGTCAGAAGTTGCAAAGCGGCCACCATCAAGCGGAACGAGTGGACGCAGATCCGGCGGCAGCACCGGGATTACGTTCAACATCATCCACTGTGGTCTGGCGAAGAATTCGCCGGACTCGTCCTTCTGGTTGAAGGCGTCGACGACTTTCAGGCGCTTTTGCAGCTTCTTGCGGCTGGCTTCCGAGGTCGCTTCAGCGAGTTCCTGGCGAAGATCCACCGCCAGGTCTTCGATGCGCAATGCGCTCAGAAGTTCCTGAATGGCTTCTGCACCAACACCCACGCGGAAGGCACCGTTGCCAAGTTCGCTCAGGAGGCGGTCGTATTCCTCATCCGAAAGGATCTGCCCGGGCTTGAGAGCCGTCTGATCCACGTTACCCGGATCAAGCACCACATAGGATTCGCTGTAAAGAACGCGTTCCACGTCCTTCAGAGCCAGATCCAAAATAGCGCCAATACGGGATGGCAGGGACTTCAGGAACCAGATGTGCGCAACCGGTGTCGCCAAGTTGATGTGACCAAGGCGCTCGCGGCGCACTTTGGAGTGGATAACTTCCACACCGCACTTGTCACACACGATACCGCGGTGCTTCATGCGCTTGTACTTGCCGCAGATACACTCGAAGTCCCGAACCGGTCCGAAGATTTTGGCGCAGAAGAGGCCATCGCGTTCCGGCTTGAACGTCCGGTAGTTGATGGTTTCCGGCTTCTTGACCTCGCCGTACGACCAGCTACGGATCTTCTCTGGCGATGCCAGAGAGATCTTGATGGCTGTGAAGTTCAGCGGATCCGTCGGTTTGTCGAAAAAGTTCAGCAGGTCTCTCACGTTCTATCCCCCGCTTTCTTATTGCATAGGCTGTTGTTGAAGGAGTCCGTCGAGCGTCATTTCCTGGCCGTCTTTCTTCAGCAGGTTGACGTCAAGGCCCAGACTCTGGAGTTCCTTCACGAGAACGTTGAAGCTCTCGGGCAGACCCGGAGTCATCATGTTCTGGCCCTTGACGATCGACTCGTACATGCGTGTACGGCCAAGAACGTCGTCGGACTTCACGGTCAGGAATTCCTGCAGCGTGTACGCCGCACCGTAGGCTTCCATTGCCCACACTTCCATCTCCCCGAGTCGCTGGCCACCAAACTGGGCCTTGCCACCCAGCGGCTGCTGGGTAACGAGCGAGTACGGACCGATGGAACGAGCGTGGATCTTCTCATCGACAAGATGGTGCAGCTTGAGGACGTACATGACGCCAACTGTCACCTTGTTGTCAAACTTGTTGCCCGTGCGGCCGTCGTAGAGGTCAACCTGACCGGTCGACGCAACGTCGCCCATCTGGAGCAGGTTGCGGATCTCTTCTTCGTTGGCACCGTCGAACACCGGATTCGCAAAGTGCACACCTTCGCGGTACTTGCGAACGAAAGCACGAAGCTCATCATCGGAGCTCGACTTCAGGAACTTACGCACTTCCGCGTCATCCCAGATCCCGAGAATCATCTTCTCGAGGTTTTCACGGCTGTTCACTTCATCAACGATGCGGTTCAGCTTCTCGCCGATCGCCTTGGCGGCTGCGCCCAGGTGAACTTCAAGGATCTGGCCGACGTTCATACGGGAAGGAACACCCAGCGGGTTGAGGACGACGTCCACGGGACGACCGTCTTCCTGGAACGGCATGTCTTCTTCCGGCAGGATACGGGACACGACACCTTTGTTACCGTGGCGGCCGGCCATTTTGTCACCGACTGCAAGCTTCCGCTTGATGGCCACGTAAACCTTGACCATCTTGATCACGCCCGGGGGCAGCTCGTCGCCCTTGCGGACTTTCTTGATCTGCTCTTCCGTCATGTACTTGATCAGGTTCACCTTCTCGCGAAGGTTCTCGAGGGCTTTGCGAAGGAGACCGTTCTTCTCCGCGTTCTTGACGGCAAGGTGATCCCAGTGGATGTAGTCCAGCGCTGCCAGAAGCGTTGCGTCAAGCGTCTCACCTTTTTTGGCGACCACTTCACCGGACTTGTCCTTAATGTCCGCAACAAGCGACTCGCCGGCAGCGATCTTGACGATCTTCCCTGAAGCAGAATCCTTGATGATCGCAATCCGGTCCGCCTCGTCCTTGCGAAGTTTCGCAATTTCCTGCTCTTCGATCTGGAGGCTACGGTCATCTTTCTCAGCTCCTGCACGCGCGAACACCTTCGCACCGATTACCGTACCGACAACACCCGGCGGGACGCGCAGCGAGGTATCACGGACGTCGCCGGCCTTCTCGCCGAAGATGGCACGGAGGAGTTTTTCCTCTGGAGTCAGCTGGGTCTCGCCTTTCGGCGTGATTTTACCAACGAGGAGGTCGCCCGGCTTCACTTCCGCACCGATCCGGATGATACCCGAAGTATCAAGGTCCTTGAGGGCCTCTTCGCCAACGTTCGGGATGTCGCCTGTGATCTCTTCCGCACCAAGCTTGGTATCGCGGGAGATACATTCGAATTCCTGGATGTGAACACTCGTGAACAAGTCTTCCTTGACCACGCGTTCGCTGATCAGGATGGAGTCCTCGAAGTTGTAACCACTCCATGGCATGAAGGCGACAGTGACGTTCTGACCAAGTGCCAGTTCACCCATCTCGGTGGCAAAGCCATCGGCGATGATGTCACCCTTCTTGACCGATTCACCCTTCACCACGATCGGGCGCTGGTTGATACAGGTATCCAGGTTGGAGCGCTTGTACTTCTGGAGGTTGTAAATGTCGACGTCCGCACCGACTTCCGTTACGTCGCTTTCCGCTTCCACTTCGGTTGTCTTGACCACGATACGCTCGGCATCGACTGCCACGACCACGCCATCACGGCGGGCCACAACGGTGGCGCCCGAGTCACGGGCCACGGTGCGCTCAAGGCCGGTACCCACGAGAGGGGCACGGGTCTTCATGAGCGGCACGGCCTGACGCTGCATGTTTGCACCCATGAGCGCGCGGTTGGCGTCGTCGTTCTGGAGGAAAGGAACCAGCGAAGCTGCGACAGAAACCAATTGGTTCGTTGCAACGTCCATCAGGTCCGCTTCTTCGGCACGGACAATTTCGCTCTCGCCGCGGCGACGAGCGGCCATGAAGTCATCCGGCTTGTGGGCAGCCGAAGGAGCCGCCTGGGCGATCACGTGATCGCGGTGCTCTTCCGAAGCCGTGTAGTAACGGACAGACTTCTTGGAATCTTTCTCTTTCAAGTCACGGTACGGGGTCTCAATGAAACCGTACTCGTTCACGCGAGCATAGGATGCCAGCGACGCGATGAGGCCGATGTTCGGACCTTCAGGGGTTTCCACAGGGCAGATGCGGCCGTAGTGGGTCGGGTGAACGTCACGGACTTCGAAGCCAGCGCGTTCGCGGCTCAAACCACCGGGCCCGAGTGCAGACAAGCGGCGCTTGTGCGTCACTTCGGACAGCGGGTTGGTCTGGTCCATGAACTGGCTCAGCTGTGAGCTGCCGAAGAACTCCTTCACCACCGCCGCTGCCGGCTTGTTGTTGATGAAGTCGTGGGGCAGGAGCGTATCAACATCTTGCAATTGCAGACGTTCGCGGATCGCGCGCTCGATACGGAGAAGACCAATGCGATACTGGTTCTCGAGTAGCTCGCCCACAGCCCGCACGCGGCGGTTGCCAAGGTGATCGATGTCATCGATGTCGCCGTCGCCGTTTTTCAGCTTCAGCAAGTACTCGATCGTCTTCAAAATGTCGTCTTTGGTCAGGGTGCGCTGCTCAAGCGGCAGGTCCAGGCCAAGGCGCTCGTTCAATTTCAAGCGGCCGACCGTACTGAGGTCGTAACGATCGGAGTTGAAGAACAAGTTGTCAAACAGGATCTGCGCAGGCTCAAGAGAGGGCGGATCACCGGGACGCAGGCGTTTGTAGATCTCAAGGATTGCTTCCTGACGGCCTTTTTCGCCGTTCGGGATGCGGTCTGCCACGAGCGTGTTCCGGAACGATGCGTCGACGTTGAGATTGTCGATGAACAGGATCTCAAACGATTTTGCGCCTGCCTTGACGATCTCGCCCAGGCTTTCCTCAGTCAATTCGCCGTTGAGCGGAACCAGAACCGTACCGTCTTTCGCGGTGATGTTCTGAGCGGCGAACTTGCCGACCAGGTCTTCCGTCGACAGCGTCTGATACTCAAGGCCCGCTTGTTGCATCTGGCGGATTGCGCCGACCGAGATACGGCGGTTACGCTTGACGAAGACTTTGCCGGATTCAGGGTCGACGATGTCAGAAGACGCACGCTGACCACGGAGGAGGTCAAAGTTCAGCTTCTTCTGGAACTGACCTTCCTTGATGCGGACTTCTTCCTTGCTGTAGAAATACTCAAGCATCTGTTCTTCGGTGAAGCCCAGAGCACGGAGCAGGATCGTCGCATGCAGCTTGCGGCGACGGTCGATGCGGACGTAGAGCATGTCTTTGGTATCGAATTCAAAGTCAAGCCAGCTACCGCGGTACGGAATCACCCGCGCGGTGTAGAGCAGCTTGCCAGACGCGCTGTTACGGCCCTTGTCGTGATCAAAGAACACGCCAGACGACCGGTGAAGCTGAGAAACAACAACACGCTCGGTGCCGTTGATGATGAACGTACCATCACTGGTCATGAGCGGGATTTCACCGAAGTAAACTTCCTGCTCCTTGACGTCGCGGATGCTCTTGACACCGCTGTCTTTGTCGACGTCCCAAACAACCAGGCGAATGATCACCTTGAGCGGGGCCGCGAAACTCATGCCGCGCTGGCGACATTCGTCAACGGTGTACTTTGGCTCCTCGAAGGAATAGCCAACAAATTCAACAGACGCAGCACCTGCGAAGTCCTGGATCGGGAATACCGAACGGAACACCGCCTCAAGGCCAACGTTCTTACGCTTGCTGGGCTCGACGTCGGCTTGCAGGAACTGGTTGTAGCTCGTCTTTTGGATTTCAATCAAATACGGAAGGTCGACCGAAGCCGGGATCTTCGCGAAACTTTTTCTGGGCCGGGTGAAACTCGCAGCCAGGGAGGTCATCAAGCACTCCTTAAAAAAAGATGCACGGAAACGAAAAGGACAGTCTGGAACAAACACCGCAAACAGAAAAACTAGACCGTGGAAACAACCGGTCATGGCGCTTCAAGCACAACCACCCCAACAAGCAATCCATCAACAGGAGCTCGTGGGGTTGACAGTTAAGCAGCCTTGACCGGAGATGCGCGCAAGCCGCCGGGGCTGTTGTGGTTGTTCGTGCTCGGGCAGCTCTTGCAACCACTCAGCACCGGCGGCCATGCCGCAGGGGCAAAGTTACTTAACTTCGACCTTGGCGCCGGCCTTCTCAAGGACGTCCTTGATTTTTGCCGACTCGTCTTTGCTCACGCCTTCTTTAACGGTCTTGGGAGCGCCTTCAACCAGGTCCTTCGCTTCTTTCAAGCCGAGGCCGGTGATGGTGCGGATTTCCTTGATCACGTTGATCTTGTTGGCGCCGCTGTCCTTGAGGACGACGGTGAACTCGGTTTTCTCTTCAGCAGCAGCAGCACCGCCAGCAGCCGGCATTGCAGCCATTGCAACCGGGGCAGCAGCAGAAACGCCGAACTTGGTTTCGAGTTCTTTCACGAGCTCAGCAGCTTCGAGCAGCGTGAGGTTTTCCAGATACTGGATTACTTGTTCTTTGGTAACGGCTGACATGGGTCTTCCTCCTAGAGCACCCCCGGCCCTTACGGACCAGGAGATTAATTAAGCGTTCTTCTTGTCTTTGATTGCGTTGATAACCTGGACCAAGTTCCGAGGTACGCCGTTCAAGACGTTCAGCAAGCCACGGTGTGGCGATACCAGCGTCCCAACGATCCGCCCGAGAAGCACCTCTTTGCTTGGCAACTCCGAGATCGCCTTGAGCTCTTCCGGGGTTACGCGCTTGGTGTCCATGACGCCAGCGGTGACCTTGAACAGCTCAGGGCGCTCCTTGCCGAATTCCAGCAACGACTTGGTCGCTGCTGCAAAATCGCCGTTGATGAGGACCAACCCGATTGGACCTTTGAGGTCGTTCAGGATGGCCGCCGTCTTGGGCGACTTGGCTTCAATTGCTTTTTTGGCGACGCGGTTCTTGAGAACCTTGAATTCCGCACCGGCTGCACGCAGTTTTACCCGCAGCTCGGTCAGTTCCGCCACCGTCAGGCCACGGTACTCAGCAACAACTGCTCCGTTGGCCTTTTCAAAGCGCTCAGCGAGTGTGTCCCTGAGCGCCGCTTTTTGTGCACGATCCATAGCCATGGTTCGAATCCTCTCGTCTTAACCCGCTCAATCAACCACGGAAGGGCGCCGGATCAATCTTGATACCCGGGCTCATGGTCGAGGAAACGCTAATCTTCTTCAAATAGGTGCCTTTTGCGGTCGATGGCTTGGCCTTGACCACCGTTTCAAGCACGGTACGGATGTTGTCCGCCAGCTTGTCCGTGGTGAAGCTTGCCTTGCCAACCGGACAGTGCGCAATGCCGGCCTTGTCGACCCGGAATTCCGTACGACCTGCCTTCAACTCGTTGATGGCCTTGGTGACTTCGAAGGTAACCGTGCCAAGCTTCGGGTTCGGCATCAAACCACGCGGACCAAGAACCCGGCCAAGCTTACCAACGACGCCCATCATGTCCGGGGTCGCGATCACCTGGTCGAAGTCCAGCCAGCCGCCGTTGATCCGGGTCGCGAGATCATCGCCACCAACAGCTTCAACGCCTGCTGCCTGAGCCTGCATGGCTGCGTCGCCCTTGGCGAACACAACGATTCTGACGGTTTTGCCGAGGCCGTGAGGTAGCGGAGTGGTTCCGCGAACGTTCTGGTCGGCGTGACGAGGGTCCACACCCAGGTTGATGGCCAGATCAACTGTGCCATCAAACTTGGAATAGGACACATCTTTCAGGAGTGCCACCGCTTCATCAAGTGGATACAGCTTGTTGCGATCCACTTTTTCTGCGGCAAGGCGGTACTTTTTGCCTCTGCTTGCCATATCATTCTCCGTAGTTCAATCGAGCCGGCACCAAGCCCGCTCTCCTACTATGTACAAACCTTGTTAATCGACGACCTGGAGACCCATGCTGCGCGCAGAGCCGAGGATCGTGTTGACAGCCGCTTGCTCAGTGAAAGCATTGAGGTCTGCCATTTTTGCCTTCGCAACTTCTTTGACTGCCGACATCTTCACGGTTCCGCAGGTCGCCTTGCTAGGCGTCGAAGAACCTTTTTCGATTTTGGCTGCCTTTTTCAACATGTCAGACGCAGGCGGGCTCTTCGTAATGAAAGAGAACGACTTGTCTGCGTACACCGTAATGATGGTGGGCAGGTTGTCGCCAGCCTGCTTTTGGGTGCGCGCGTTGAATTCCTTGCAGAACGCCATGATGTTGACACCGCGCTGACCGAGCGCCGGGCCGACTGGAGGCGACGGATTCGCCTTGCCTGCAGGGATTTGAAGCTTGATTAAACCGACTACTTTCTTTGCCACAGAAGCCTCCTAAAAACGGCGAACCGCTTCTAGACCTTATAAGAAGAGCCCCATCGTCTACGGGAAACGCCTCAGCGTGTCAACGATTTTCAGGGCTGGTTTTTCTGATTCCTACTTAACGCTTTTCTCGACCTGGGTGTAATCCAGCTCGACCGGCGTCTCACGACCGAAAATGCTAACCAGAATGCGGAGTTTCATCTTATCCGGACGAACCTCGTCGACGATCCCGTCAAAGTTGGTGAACGGACCGTCCTTCACCTTGACCGTCTCGCCCTTCTCGAACTCGATCTGAGCAACAACCTTGCGAGCCTGCTCAGCCATCGCCTCAGGCGAGGTCAGCCGCAGGACTTCCTGGTCCGAAATCGGACGAGGACTGCGGGCGTTACCAACAAATCCGGTGATTTTAGGCGTCTCGCGCACCAGCAAGCTGGTGTCATCGTCAAAGGCCATCTCAACCAGGATATAACCGGGGAAGGAGGTCTTCTCGACCCGCTTCTTTTTGCCACTCTTGAGGACCTGCTCGGTCGCCGTACGCGGCACGAAAATCTGGCCAAACTTTTCCACCATGTTGTGGAGCTTGATCCGCTCGAGCAGACCCTGACGGGCTTTCTCCTCGAAACCGGAGTAAGTATGGACAACGTACCACTTCTTGGTCGCGGTCATGACAGTCACCTTGAAGCCTTCTTTCTTTAAAGCAAAACCGGGCTCAGGCGATCAGAAGCTTCAGCAGCTTCGCCCAGGCCACGTCAAATACCGTAAGGATGACCGAGAAAACAGCCACCACCACGCAAACAATCACAGTCATCTTGCGCGTGTCTTCCATACTCGGCCACGACACCTTGCGCAACTCCGCAATGCAGTTCAGGAAGTATTCGTGGCGCTCCGGACTGGAATTCAACCACCAGGCCGCCAGAGCCCCGACTGCAAGACTCATCACCACAAGGGTCGCCGGCAACCACGCTTCAAACTTGTCCGTCCACCCTTTGCTGATGGCCACGGAGTTCAAGGCTTGCCAGGACACCAACGCAATACAAACGCCGAACAGGGTCAAACCTACGTTCAGCCACGTTGAATCGTCTTTTTGCACGTCGCAAATCCTTTTTTGCCAGATCGTGGCAGGCGAGGTGGGATTCGAACCCACAACCTACGGATTTGGAATCCGCCGCTCTACCGTTAGAGCTACTCGCCTTCCCTTTGTGAACCAGACCCCGCCCCGACCCCCAACAACTTGGCCAGGTCAAAGGCGGGGTCTCGAAAACCAGAACACGTCAAACAAGCATCCGAGATCTTGCGAAATTACTCGATGATCTCAGCAACAACACCGGCGCCAACCGTACGTCCACCTTCGCGGATAGCGAAGCGGAGTTCCTTGTCCATGGCGATCGGGGTGATCAGCTCAACTTCCATGGCGATGTTGTCGCCTGGCATAACCATCTCAACGTTGTCAGGCAGCTTGATGTTGCCGGTCACGTCGGTGGTGCGGAAGTAGAACTGAGGACGGTAACCTTTGAAGAACGGGGTATGGCGACCGCCTTCTTCCTTGGTCAACACGTACACTTGGGCCTTGAACTTCTTGTGCGGGGTGATGGAACCCGGCTTGGCCAGAACCTGGCCGCGGACCACTTCCTCGCGCTTCGTACCGCGGAGGAGGATACCGCAGTTGTCGCCTGCACGACCGTCGTCGAGCAGCTTGCGGAACATTTCCACACCGGTACAAACGGTCTTTGTCGTCGGCTTCACGCCAACGATCTCGATTTCATCGCCAGCTTTCACGACACCGCGCTCGATACGGCCGGTCACTACAGTACCGCGACCAGAGATCGAGAACACGTCTTCGATCGGCATCAGGAACGGACGGTCAACCGGACGCTCAGGCAGCGGAATGTAGCTGTCACATGAGTCGATCAGCTCAACCACTTTCTTGCCCCACTCACTGGTCGGGTCACCCGACTCGAGAGCCTTAAGAGCGGAACCGCGGATGATCGGGGTTTCGTCGCCAGGGAACTTGTAGGTGGAGAGAAGTTCACGGACTTCCATCTCGACGAGGTCGAGAAGTTCCGGATCGTCCACCATGTCACACTTGTTCATGAACACAACGATACGCGGCACACCAACCTGGCGGGCCAGCAGGATGTGCTCGCGGGTCTGCGGCATGGGGCCGTCAGCTGCGGACACAACGAGGATCGCGCCGTCCATCTGCGCTGCACCGGTAATCATGTTCTTCACGTAGTCAGCGTGACCCGGGCAGTCCACGTGAGCGTAGTGACGCTCTTTGGACTCGTACTCAACGTGCGAGGTCGAGATGGTGATACCGCGCGCTTTTTCTTCCGGAGACTTGTCGATCTGGTCGAATGCCAGGGCCTGTCCACCGTGAGCAGCCGCCATCACCTTGGTGATCGCTGCGGTCAACGTGGTTTTACCATGGTCAACGTGACCGATAGTGCCGATGTTGACGTGGGGTTTCTTACGCTCAAACTTCTCTTTTGCCATTTCTTCCTCCCGCTATGGCACTTCGCTTGCAAACACGCACAAGCAAAATTTCAGATTCGGATAAACATAACAACAAGCAAACAAAACACGACTGTAAATAGAACCGCGAAACACTGACTCACAACTTTCAGCCACAACTGTCAGTCACCGGACTGGCCTGGTGACTGGAGCCCAGGACGGGATTTGAACCCGTGACCTCGTCCTTACCAAGGACGTGCTCTACCGACTGAGCTACCTGGGCTTTCTGGAGCGGGAAACGGGATTCGAACCCGCGACCCTTAGCTTGGAAGGCTAATGCTCTACCAACTGAGCTACTCCCGCCCGCTAACTGCAAAACCTCCGGCAACAACCCACGACCAGCAAAAAGCTACCTCCGGTGAAGGAGGTGGTGGATGGAGAAGGATTCGAACCTTCGAAGACTTACGTCAACGGGTTTACAGCCCGTCCCCTTTGGCCACTCGGGCATCCATCCGGACTTTTCGCACGTCGGGGAGCTAATCAATGGAGCTGGCGATGGGACTTGAACCCGCAACCTGCTGATTACAAATCAGCTGCTCTACCGATTGAGCTACGCCAGCGCGAAGGCTCCATTCCGCCTCAAAACCAGCCAAATTCTCAAGAGACAGTGGCCGGAATTTTCCGCAGAATGCTGTGGGGTAATACTTGAACTGCAATGATCAGTCAACGACTTGTGCCGAGCTGTTGCATCAAGATTCCGGCCGCCACAGAGACGTTGAGTGACTCAAGCCCCCCCGGTCGCCCGGCGATCGATACCAGCCGGTCACACTTGGTGCGGATACCTGCGGCCAGGCCAGATTCCTCGGAACCCATGACCAGCACGATTTTGCCGTATTTTGAACCCCGGATGGCGTCAATCGATTCCCCGCCCATGTCCGCGCCGATGATCCAGTAACCAAGCTCCTTGAGCTCCTCCAGGGCCCGCCCCAGATTGACCACAACCACAAGGTCACAAAGGGCGAATCCACCCTGGGCGGTGTTGACCGATGCGTTGGCCAGCAAAGCCTGGCGACGCTCCGGAACCAGAACCTCCCGGATACCGAAAAAAGCTGCTGTCCGGACCATCGCGCCGACATTGCGCGGATCCACCACGTGGTCCAGAGCAAGGATCAGGTCACCCTTTGCTTCTTGCCGCTCCTTGACGGCCTTGAAGAAGTCCCCCTGATCAAGTGACTCGAGGGCAATCTCAGCCCAAACGGGAGACGCTCGCCCCGCCTGCAGCTCCTCTTTGGAAGGTGCAAACCGCTTTGGCGTTACGGAGTATGGGCCAAGGGCTGCATTCGCTTCCCGGGCAGCTGCATCCGTGCACCAGACTGAACGGACAATATTGGGGCGATGGCGCAAGTACTCGAGCACCGAGGCAAGCCCCTCAACCCGGAACAAATCTTTCGCACCTGAGCTGCGTTGCTTCACGATTCGGTCTTCACTTTCTTCATGTCCACCCCCCAGCCCTTGAGCTTTTTGTGCAGGTGGCTGCGCTCGAGGCCAATCGCTTCGGCGGTCTTGGTTATGTTCCACTGGTTTTCATTCAAGCGTTCGAGCACGAAGTTCCGCTCAAAATCCGACTTCGCCTGTTTCAGGCTGCCCGGGCCCATGATGGGGGATGCAGCAACCGGCCGCTCATGCTGCTCTGACTGGACATGACGGACCATCGCCTCCGGCAGGTCGGCGACATCGATCTCATGATCGAAGACGATGATGCAGAGACGCTCTAACAGGTTCTTGAGTTCACGCACATTCCCTGGCCACGGGTAATTGACGAATACTTCCAGTGCTTCGTCAGTCAATTGCTTGCGGGGCTCCTGAAGCTCAAATGCAAGCTGATCCAGGAAAAACTCGGCAAGGTAAGGAATGTCCTCACGCCGTTCGCGCAAAGGCGGGATGTAAACCGGGATGACGTTGAGGCGGTGATACAGATCTTCACGGAACCGTCCGGCCTTGATCTCGGTTTGCAGGTCCTTGTTGGTGGCGGCGAGCACCCGGACATCGACATCGATCGACTGGCTGTCGCCAAGCCGTTCGAAACGCTGCTCCTGCAGGATGCGCAGGATCTTTGCCTGGGTGCGCAGCGACATGTCCCCAATCTCATCCAGGAACAGCGTCCCGCCGTTGGCCAGCTCGAACTTCCCTTTTTTGGCGGCGAAGGCACTGGTGAACGCGCCCTTGGCGTGACCGAACAACTCGGACTCGATCAGTTCCTCGGGAATTGCCGCGCAATTCACCGCAATAAATGGCTTTTGAGCGCGCGGGCTGGCCGCATGGATGCAGCGCGCAACCACTTCCTTCCCTGTTCCATTTTCCCCTGTGACCAGCACCCAGCTGTTGCGCGGACCCACGGTTTCAATCATGCGCCGGACATTCGCCGTGGCAGGAGCAACCCCGCGGAACTGATTTTCCACACCGCGCTTGACCGATTTGGAACTCGGCCCGGAAAATACGGCGGCATTGACTGAGACCTCGGTCGGCGCGTCACCACGCTCAGCCTGGGACCGCCGACGATCGCGCAACTCCGCTGCATGGGCGGTCATTGGCAGGAGTTTATCCAGGGACAGCGGCTTTTCGAGGAAGTCAAAGGCACCAAGCTTCGTGCACTTGACGGCCGTATCAATCGTGCCGTGACCACTCATGATGACCACCGGAATATCATCGCGCAGGGCTTTGAGCCGTTGCAGCGTCTCAATCCCGTCAAGACCAGGCATCCAGACGTCCAGCAACACCAGGTCAGGCGCTTCGGCCTTGAACCGCTGAATGCCTTCGTGTCCAGAGATGGCATGAACGGCGCGCCACCCCTCGTCGGCCAGCACACCACACAGCGCGTGGCAAATGCTGACCTCATCGTCAATGACAAGGGCCAGAGGCTTGTTTCCTGCAACTGTCGTGACTTCAGTCATGTTGAAACCCACTCCGACGGCCGAGTCTGGGCCAGTTCACGACCCAGCGGCAATTCAATCACGACCGTGGTGCCACCCGCCGGCGTGTCTGTGATTCGCACGTAACCCCCATGATCAGACACGATCTGGTTGACGATCGCAAGGCCGAGTCCAGTGCCGCCCGCGCGCGCAGAGAAATAAGGTTCAAGGACACGGTCCTTGAGGCCATCGGGAATGCCACAACCGAAATCAACGACTTCCACGCGCACCGCATTGGCGTCAGGAACCAGGCGGGAGTGGAATTCGATGCGGGCCGGGCGACTGACGCCCTCGAAGGCAGCAATGGCGTTGGACACCAGGTTTACGAAAACCCGGTTCAACTGTTCGCGATCGATCGGCAGGTCGGGTAGTTCACCCAATCCGTCCGTCACTAGCTCAACTTCCGGGTAGCTCATCCGGTAGAGGTTCACGACATCCATGATCACGGCGTTGACACTGCCCATCCGGGGCTGGATCGAAGGCAGGCGCGCAAACTTGGAAAATTCATTGACGAGATCACGCAAAGAGTCGACCTGAACAACAATGGTGTCAATGCAGGATTCAAAAACCTGCCGGTCTTCTCCTGAGAACTTCTCGCCGAAACGACGAAGAAGCCGCTGAGCGCTCAGCTTGATCGGCGTGACCGGATTCTTGATCTCGTGGGCAATACGCCGCGCGACCTCGCGCCATGCGGCAACGCGCTGAGCCTTGACCTGTTCCGTGGCATCGTCGAATACAACAATGGATCCGCGATCCTCGCCAGTCTCGTCGTAGATCCGGGTGGCTTCGGCGAGCAGGGTCATGATCCGTCCGCCCACATCTACTTCAAGCTGCCCCGAAAAAGAGGAGTGCCGGCCTATCCGCGCCGCAACAGGTCGCCAGAAATCCTCATTCAGTGTGGGGCCAAGCGCGTCCGCCGCCAGCTTGCCCGAGGCGGTTGAAGCTTCGATACCCAGGATGCGCTCCGCCGCGCGGTTGACGGTCGTCACACGGTCCGAAGGGTCCACAGCCATGACGCCGGTGTTCACATTTTTAAGAATCACCTCCATGTATCGGCGGCGCTGATCTAGCTCCACGTTGGTGCTGCGCAAACGGGCCTGGGAAGCCTCGACATCCTTCTTGTGTTGGCGCAGGTCACGGGTCATCTGGTTGAACGAGCGCACCAGCTGGCCGATCTCATCATCGTTTTTGGGCATGAGGGAAATGCTGTAGTTGCCGAGGGCGATCTCACGTGTTGCCTCGGCCAGGCTCTGGAGTGGCCCGGTGATGGTCCTGGCCACGTAAAAACCAAGCCAGACCGCCGTGAAGGTAATCATGAGTACCATCATGACCATGAGGATCAAAAAGCTGACCCGGATGATCTGTGCGCCGGGACGAAGGGAAGCAAAGCCGGCAAGAATTGTCTCGATACTGTTGAGGATCCTGGTCTCGAAGTATTCCTCGATCACCACGGCACCAGCCAGTTCACCTGATTCCCGGTCGCGGACTGGTGCTATCCCGCGCACGACGTCCCGGCGTTCGTCGCCCTCCACGGAACCGATGGACACCAATCCAGGATCAGCCTCGAAGCGTTCCAGGGCAGACATGATAAAAAGGTCAGGCGCCGCACGACGCAGTCGAACTGGCGCAGAACGAACCAGTGAACCACCACGATCCACCACCAGGACGGCCTTGACGCCATACTCTCCTTCGAATCCATCGAGCTGGCGGGAATTCAATTTCCACACCGGATAACCAGCCACCCAGCCAGCGCGCCGTGCCGAAACCTTTTCCACGGCAATGCGGGCCAGCCCGTCAATTCGCTTCTGGTCCTGCCGATAGATGCGGGCGCCGGCCTCGCGCGTCTGCTGCATCGTGGTGCGGACACGCTCCGAGAACCATTCGTCAAAACTGCGGGAAATGAAGCCTGTTGACACGTAAAACAGAACCAATGTTGGAACCAGGGCAAAGACCACGAGAATCGTGACCAGCTTGATTTTGAGGCGAGATCCCAGCACCCCGCGGCGGCGATCGATGAGCAGCTTGATCACATTGCGGAAGATCAGGAAGCTCAAAACCAGGATCAGGATCACGTTAATGTTGATGATCCCGAAATAAATGACGGTACTGATAAAGTGACGGTTCTGGGAGAGGCTCTCGCTCAGGTGGAACAGGCGCGTCTCAAGCACGCCGGTCGCACCCAGCATGAGCGCAGCAAGGATAACCGCGGCGGCCTCAAGGATCCTGCGGCGCTTGCCTTGAAAACCGAACCGCCTGCGATGTTTCGTGGCCAGACGCCGCAAACTGCAATTCCTTCCCGCTCAACGCGGCTTACCCACCGGCAAGTGAATCTGTCCAAAGACCCGGTTGCGGTACTTGAACCGAATGCCCCCTCCAGGCAAGGGTTCAACCTCCACCTTTGCCGGGTCGGGAATGTTCGAACGGATCGATTCAAGCCGGATCTGGTCATCAGGCCGAAGCTTGATTCGCCCGCCGGGCAGGACCGTAACCGGACTGCCATTAACCAGCATCACCGCATAATCAAAGCGGGGCTCGGCGACAACCAGTTTGATGTTGCCCATGACCCGGTCGCCGGCACGGATGACGACCCGGTAGTTCTTTTTCAACATCGCAGAGGTGTGGATGACCGCGCCTGCCTCGTTGCGGGGCCCGGCCGGGTTATTCTCAGGAGCAAGCTCGAATTCCTCAACGTCAATCGCAGCGTTGGCAAGGCTTCCACCCGGTGCGTTATGAAAAACCGCCCGTTCCAGAACGACATCGTCGCCGCGATAAAGATCCAAGTCCTGCCCGGGGCGGACAGCGGTTTTTTCCCCATTGATAGAAACCAGGACGTGCGCCAGGGTGGGTCGCAGTCGTTTGCCCCCTGCCGCAAGTGCGTTGCCCCCGGTGACGGACACCAGGAAAAAGGTTGCGATCAAATTCACTACAGCCATCGAAGCCGCTGAAATTCTCATGTTGACTGGCCTCCCCTGTCAGGCAACGATACCCCAATCATGGACAAATCCACGCAAAATCCCAAGTCGGCTGGACTTCTGGACCTCCAGATCTCCGGATTTCCTGAGACGCTGAAGGCTCGCGGCAAGCAGCCGTCCACTGTGGAATCATACACCAGGGATGCCGACAGGTTTCTGGAGTTCATGAAAGAGAAAAAAATTCCTGTCCGGGACCTTCGGCCAGAAATCCTGCTGGAGTACGAAAACTACCTGCGCAACGATCGCGAGGGACGAACCAATTCCGTGCGCAGGTCGTTGATCGGAATCCGCCAATATTTCCGCTATTTGGTTGAGCAAAAGCAGCTGCGGGAGTCCCCCTTTGACACGGTGCCCCTGCCGGCAAGGGATGAAGGCTTGCCCGACCAGCTGGACGAAGAAGATGTCGCCATGCTGATGGAAGCGGCGGCCGCTACCACTCCTACTATCAAGGCCGCTCGTGATCGGGCAGTCGTGGCCCTGCTGGCCTGGGAAGGGATCAAGGCAACCGAACTGATCCACTTGACGTGGAGCGACCTGATTCTGGATGGGAGCGTTGGACTCAGCGGACGACCGAGTTCCGGAGGGAGCTTGTCGGTCCCCGGAGACCGCGGGCGCACCATCGTCCTGGGGCCGGAAACAGCAAGCATTCTGGAGGCCTACCGCGAAATGTTTCGTGAGTGGTCGGCGCGCAGGCCCGGGGTTGTGACCCGGATGTTCATCTCATTTAAGGGACGGGAATCAGCGATTGCAACCCCGACCATGACCCGCCACGGGCTCAAGTTTGTCATGTACGAACTGGGCGAAAAGATTGGTATTTCAAAGCTCAACTCCGAGCTGCTGCGGCACCATGCCATCCGCCACCAGCTGTCGCTCGGCAAAAGCCCCGAGGATTTGATGGGGCACCTGGGCCTGCGTCGGCTGGGCAACATCGCTCGCCACAACGCCCACGTTATGGTAAACCCCGCGCCACGCAAGGAATTGGAGGGGATGGCCGGCGGGCTACCCACGGGTTCTGGAAGTGACGACGAATTCGAAAACAATCCATGACGAATACATGGCCGAGGCACTGCGCCTTGCCGCCTTTGCTGCGACCATTGGCGAAGTCCCGGTCGGAGCCGTGGTGGTCAAGGATGGCGAAATCATTGGCCGGGGCTACAACCGCCGCGAAATTGAAGGCCAGGCTACCCGCCACGCAGAAATCGTAGCCATGGAAGAAGCCTCGGAAACCCTCGGGGCGTGGCGCCTTTCCGGCTGCACGCTTTACGTAACCCTTGAGCCTTGTTTGATGTGTGCCGGCGCGATCTACCAGGCCCGCGTGGACGAAGTCCATTTTGGTGCCTGGGATGCAAAAGCGGGAGCTTGTGGGAGCCTCTACAAGATCCACGAAGACTCTCGCCTTAACCACCGCTTTCTGGTACACCCCGGGGTTCTGGAATCTGACAGCCGCGAAATGCTCCAGCAGTTTTTTCGCCGGCGGCGCCAACGGAGAGATGGCCGAGTGGTTGAAGGCGCTAGACTCGAAATCTAGTATACGTTAACGCGTATCGTGGGTTCGAATCCCACTCTCTCCGCCAGCATCTCTGCAGTATTGCTTCGGCACCCTGACTATCCTTTCCCTGACTATTCTCACCAGTACTTGGCCAAATCGTCCGGCGACTGATCCATCAACCGGCATCAGCTCCGGCAAAAGAAGCCCAACAGAAACCCAAAGACAAACCATGGTAAATTTATCAAGGGGTCCTGCCTCCCACCTGATCGTGAACACCACTTGGAATTTATTTGCATGCGCTGCCCCCGATGTTCTTTGGAACTTGTCGCAACCCGGCTTGGCGTTACCGAGGTCAACCTATGCGGGTCATGCACCGGAATTTGGTTTGACCGGGGCGAGATTTACCTGTTTGCAAGCAATCCGAAGGGCCTGAATCAGTACCTGGCAGCTCATACAATCCCGGCAAGAAACCCGCCAAATACCGTATCGGCGCCCCCGGCTAACGCCCAACAAGAACCGCATTGTCCGCGCTGCCAGAATCCCCTGGATCCTTTTGAGGTCAAAATCGCACCGTCCACGGAAACCAACAACCATCCGGAACTTCGCATCGACGCCTGCAGACACTGTAGCGGGATCTGGGTGGACCGCCCCGATTTTTCCGCACTGGCAAAGCTTGATCCCGGCTATAAAAAGTTCGTCTCCACCGACTCCGCAAAGGTCCGTGTGGCCGCACAACCCGGGCGAGTCAGGGTAGACCGGTTCCTGCCGGGGATATCCGGGAAATGAGACTCATCGAATCGGGGAAAACCCTTCGTAGCTACTCCAGACACGCCTATCTATTTTTGATCGTTGCTGCGGGGCTGGCCACACTCCGGTGGAGATGAACTGCCTTAG
>JBEGVZ010000048.1:0-56332 GCA_041178085.1 Pseudomonadota bacterium
TGGGTATTGTAAACCGACACGCTGCCCTGCAGCGATGTTTCCGGGTAGTTGGCTTCATCGGACCGGTTGCATGGGATCGACGCGAAAGCAGGGCCCGCGGTTGCAATGGCCACAAGCAAAGTTGCGCCTAGATTGATTAGCTGTCTCATAAAAACTCCTTGGTTGAGGGGGGGCGTGCCTTGTACCCATTGGGCATCAAGCTTTTCCGCCCGGTTGCGGGGTGGTCTAACACTGTGGGAAATCATTCTTTAAATGGATAAAAATGATCTCGTGGATTGGATAAATGGATGTTTTGGATATTGCTTAAAGTGATGCGAAGAAGTCTGATTATCGATTAAATAAAACATTTATGCTTCCGTAATACTGATTGTGAAGTCACAGGAGGGAGGTATTCCATCATGGCTATCGCAAGACGTGTGTTTCTGTTTATAGCAGTCAACTTGCTGGTCGTCCTGACCATTTCGGTGACGATGAGTGTCCTGGGGATCGCGCCATATTTGAGCGCACGCGGGATTGACTACCAGTCACTCGCCATCTTCTGCTTGATGTGGGGTATGGGCGGTGCATTCATCTCGCTCGCTTTATCCCGCGTCCTTGCGAAGTGGATGATGCGTGTGCAGGTGATTGATCCGAAAAAACCTGGTTCAACGGCTTTGGCGCGCATACACCAGAAGGTCCAGCACTTCGCCACCATGGCGAACCTGCCGGCGATGCCGGAGGTCGGGATTTATGACAGCCCGGAGATCAATGCGTTCGCGACAGGGCCGACGAAAAGCCGGGCGCTGGTAGCGGTCTCTACGGGACTGCTGCACAGCATGAATGATGAGGAAGTCGACGGGGTCATCGCCCACGAGGTTGCCCATATCGCCAACGGCGACATGGTGACCATGACTTTGGTGCAGGGCGTCGTCAATGCCTTCGCCATGTTCTTGTCGCGTATTGCTGCATGGACGATTTCGCAAGGTGTGCGTGAAGAGATGCGCGGTACCGTCAACCTGATCGCGACGATTGCCTTTGACTTCCTGCTGTCATTCCTTGGGTCAATCGGTGTCGCGGCGTTCTCGCGTTACCGGGAATTCCGGGCAGACGCTGATGGTGCGCGCCTTGCCGGGCGCGGCAAGATGATCGCTGCCCTGGAAGCCTTGCGCAGAAATGCTGACCTTCGCGGTCGTGGCGAGCGCGAGGAAGCACCGGAGGCAATCGCCGCATTCCAGATTTCGCCGACCCGCAACAGGGTCTTGTCGCTGTTCTCAACGCACCCGCCCTTGGAAGTCAGGATCGACCGCTTGCGCAGGGCCTTGTGATCACCCTCACTGGCCCGTCTCGCCAATTTGCCACCGCCCGCCTGTCACCAGGCGGGCTCCTTTCCCCCAAGTGAAATAAGCCCAGGCCCACTGGATCATCACAAAGAGCCGGTTCTTGAAACCAACCAGATAGTAAATGTGGACCAGCAACCAGGCCCACCATGCCAGGGGACCACTCATTCGCAACCCTTTGAACTCCGCGATGGCCCTCTTGCGGCCGATCGTTGCCATTTGCCCTTTGTCGGTAAATTTAAATGGCAGTCGCGTCTTTCCCTTCATCGCGCGCAAGATGTTGCGTGCTGCCCACCGGCCTTGCTGCATGGCAGCCGGCGCCTGTCCTGGCAAAGGAGTGCCATCCGTGTTCTCAAAACGGATCTGGTCACCAATGGCATATATGTTGTCTGAGCCCGGGATCGTCAGGTCCTTGTTGACAATGAGGCGACCGATGGGGTCGAGCGGCAGCTCAAGGCGTGCGTTGAACGGGGACGGCTTCACACCGGCCGCCCAGATGATGGTGTTTGCTTCCACGGTCTCGTTTCCAAGGGTGACCTTTCCCTCTTGAATTCCCGATACCCGGGTGGATGTCCAGACGGTTACCCCAAGGCGTTCAAGGTCGCGCATCGCCTTGCGCGAAAGACGTTCGTCGAATCCGCCAAGGATCCTTGGTTCTGCTTCGATCAAGATGATCCTGGTGTTGCCGGGATCGATATGGTCGAAATCCCGGCTCAAGGTATGGCGACTTATTTCGCCAAGGGCGCCGGCCAGCTCCACACCGGTCGCGCCACCACCCACCACAACGAATGTCTGGAGCATGCGCCGCCGTGCCGGGTCACGCTCGCGCTCGGCAAGTTCGAAAGACAGCAGGACCCGCCGCCTGATTTCGACGGCCTGTTCCAAAGTCTTGAGCCCGGGGGCGTGTTCCTCCCACTCGCCATGTCCGAAATAACTGTGCGATGCGCCGCAGGCCAGGATCAGGTAGTCGTAGGGTACACGACCGAAATCACAGATCAGTTGCCGGGCGTCCCGGTCAACTCGTAACGCTTCCCCCATGAGGACTTCGGTGTTGCGGTATTTGGACAACAGTGTGCGGATCGGCATGGCGATGTCTGATGGGCTAAGTCCGGCCATGGCAACCTGATAGAGCAGCGGCTGGAACAGGTGGTGGTTGCGGCGGTCGATCACTGTCACCAGCGTATCTAGTTCGCGCCCAAGGCGCTTCGCAGCCTCCAGTCCGCCAAACCCTCCGCCCACGATCACCACCCGCGTTAATTTTTCTGTCATGGTTAGGGGCCCTCATGGCGGGGGGGACACATTCAATCCGCCGATTAGTCATGTGGTAACGGCTTTGCTATCCTTTCATCGTAGCAAATCCGGAACCAATTCTCAGATGTGGAGTCCTTCGATGAAGTTGCGTCATGCGTTGAGTATGCTTGCTTTGATGATGCCTCAGACGCTGTTTGCGGCGCGTTACTACACCGGCCTTGTGGTCCCGCTGGATGCTGACTACGGCGTTCCGTTCCTGAGCTGGGACAGGGACATCTCGTCGGAACTTCCTGATAACCTGGACCTGCGCGAGGCGGGCCACATCACTGCCGTGAAAAATCAAGGTTCTTGTGGATCGTGCTGGGCATTTGCCGGGGTTGCCGCGATGGAGTCGGCACTGTTGAAGGCGAATGCCCAGGACCTGGACCTTTCGGAGCAGGAGCTGGTTTCATGCGACGGTGAATCCAATGGTTGTGGTGGCGGCTGGCAGCCTTTTGGTTACATGGTGAAGAAGGGGATCGGCGCTGAGGCCTACTTTCCCTACGCCGGGCGGAACCTTTCCTGCAAACGTATTCCGCCGGTGGCAAAAGCTCTGCGTTGGGCCAATGTCGGCGCACCAGATCGTCGTGCGACAGTCGATGAGGCGCGCAAGGCCCTGACGGACTTCGGTGGTCTTTGGGTCAGCGTCGGTGCCAACAGCTATTGGCGCAATGTTGCTGGTGGAACGATCAATCGCTGTTCAAACTCCCAGGTCAATCATGCCGTGACTCTGGCAGGATTCCAGAAGAACGACGACAACCCCTCACGCGCTCCATCGTTTCAGTTTCTGGTGAAGAACAGCTGGGGCAAGGACTGGTCCGAGGACGGATATGTGAAGACCCCGCTTGGTTGCAACAATCTGGGCCGTCATACGTCGTTCGTTGTCCCGGAAGGGCACGAGTGCACGCCGCCTGAGTTTGGGTTGGCCAAGAAAGTGGTCCTGACTGGGGGCAAGTACGTGGTGCATGCCAAGGGACTCGAGGCCGCCGGAATGCCCTATTCCTGGTACAAAGTCGGTTCACGGGTTTTCGGCAGTGGCCCCGTCGTAGCTGCTCCGCGCCAAATTGCAGACTACGTCGTCAAGACGAAGAACTCTTGTGGCGTGTGGACCCAGATGGTCAAGGTCGTTACCCTCTGAAACGAGAAGCGCCACGGAATCCGTGGCGCTTTTTTTGCTGCGCATGCAGCCGTTCGCTCATGATGGTTTTAACGACTCTACCGGTTTTTCAACCACCCGTGACGGATATGTTGTCGACCAGGACATAGGGGGCAGAGAATCCACCCGAAACATTCTCTACTTCCAGCGAAGCAGCCTGGATGTGTTTCGCAAGTTCGAAAAAATTGCCTGCGATCATGGTCTCTGTCACCGGGCCGGCATCCTTGCCGTCGACATACAAGCGACTCGACTTTGCAACCCCGGAAAAGTCGCCTTTGATCGCGTCTGAATTGCCAGAGAAACGGTCGACCAGCAGAATTTCCCGGCGGGACTTGAGCAAATCAGCAAGCAGTGCCCCACCCGGCGCAAAAGACATTGCGAACGGTCCGCCCGACATGGCGTTTGAGTGCGTCTTGCAACGTTTGGCCGAGTAGCAGTCGTGAAGGTGCATCATCAACTTGCCCTGGTCAAAAAGGGTTTGTCGCCTGGTCGGCAAGCCGTCCCCGTCAAACGATGTGGCTCCAGCAAATTCGGCTGTGTGAGGATCATCACGCAACGTGATCACCGGGCTTGTGACGATCTTGCCGACTTCGTCCTGCCAGCGACTCTTCCCATCCATCACGGCAGCTCCCGACGCGTGATAAAGCATGAAGCCGGCGAGAAGCTCCTCAACGGCGCGCGGGCTGAACAGGACGACCCCTTTGTACGATGGCGCCTTACGCGGGTGCAGGTTGGCAGTGACTTTGGTGGCAAAGCTTTCAGCCGTGGCAAGCAAGCGTGGCAGCACGTCCGATGATCGCCAGGCAAACCCGGAGTCATAATCAAAGCCAGAGACTTCATCGCCATCGACGCCCATGCCAAAGAAGGACCAGCCGATCATCGTCTGGATCTCGGATTGCGCCACCCCCAGCGAGTTGTAAAGGCCGTGGAAACTGGTCACCACACTCATTTCGAACTTGTCGATGGCAACTCTTGAATCTTTCGTGGCTGTCGCCAGCGCCTGCTCCATCCATTCCTGTAGCTGGCCAAGGCCAGTCCCGGCAGTGTTGGCATCAAACAGGAAATCCAGCCCCCGTGCTCGCGGCGCTTCGTCGCTGCCCGGCATGTTAAGGGCGGGGTCTGCCACAGAGAACGAAGCGAGCGCCAGGGCATCGTCGGCATTTTTCTTGACGGTCGCGGCACGCACGATGTTGGTGGAAGCGCTGCCTTTCTTCTGGTCCTTGTGGACCAGAAGGGCAAACTTCTGATCCTCGAGGCTGTTGGCCAGCGAAATTTGCTTGTTTTCCACGACAAGACGGCGGGAAATCGATCCGGATGTCGCAATCTTGATCCGGTCAGCGCCGCGGTCGATGGCATGGGCCATGGTTTCCCGGGCAAGGGCGTCCATTTCCGCAGCGGTTTTGCGCAGATCTTCTGCAGTCGTTGATTCATCGTGGTTTTTATTGGTTTGCATGCTCATCCCTGCCTTCCGCCAACGTTCATCTTGCACCGGATGTATGGACCGCCGGCATCCACTTTGGCCGGCTGGCCCTTCCCACAGTAGCCAGTACCAAGGTCCCAGCGGAATTCACTACTGACGGCATCAACGGTTTTGAGGACATCAAAAGCGATACCGGACAGCGTCGCCTCGCGCAGAAGTTCGGTTTTTTTGCCGTTCTGGATCCGCCAGACGTGCCCGGTTCCGAACATGAACTCACCGTTGCTGTCGGCCTGGCCGCTGCCAGCACCTTCAACGAAATAACCGTCCTCGACGCCGGCCATCATTTCGTCAAGCCTGGATGTCCCGGGCAGCAAGTAAGTGTTGCGCATGCGGATCAAGGGCTCGTCATTGAATAGCCATGCGCGGGAATTTCCAGTCGGGGCAACGCCAAATTCCGCGGCTGTCTCGCGGTTGTGCAGATACGAGACCAGTTTGCCGTCCTTGATGATTGTGGTGGTTCCGGTCTCGACCCCTTCGTCGTCGAAAGGCAGGTTGCCGACTGCGTAACCGGCGATGGTTTCCCTTCCGGTATCGGCCATGTTGACCAGTGGAGATGCGACCTCTGTGCCAAGCTTGCCCTGCGCCACTGACCCGGACTTCACGAAGTCCGCTTCCACTGTGTGGCCAATCGCTTCGTGGCAGAGCAGGCCTACCACCGCGGGTGACAAAATCACCGTTTTTTTGCCGCCCTCTGGATACTTTGCGGCCAGCAGGTCAACGGCGGTTTTTGCGGTTTCCTCGACCACGTTGACCAGCGACGGATGATCGTAAAGGCAGGTCCAGCCGCCGGACACGCCTGCGCCGCGGCCACTGGTGGCGCGTTCGCCGTCCTTTTCGGCGATGGCAGACAAGGAAAATTCCGGCAGCGCGATGCGCGCGCTGGCATTGGCGCCGTCTGAAGTGACGACCACCTTTTCCTCAAGGAGTTCGTTGTAACGGCAACGGGCCGTATGCACGGACTTCGAAGCCCGCGCCAGCTGTTGCTCGAACTTGATCACTGCGCCCAGTTTGTCTGCAATGGGCATGTCGATCAGTTCATCAAAACCTGGTCCCTTCCAGTCGGTCACGGCAAGCTTGCCCTTCTGCAGGGGAATTTCCCTCTTTCCACGGCTGGCGACAATCGCCTGCGCGTTGCGCCGTGCCTGTTCGACAGCCCGCGCAATGGACGATTCGTCGACTTTTGCGGTGGCAGCAAAGCCCCAGGCTCCGTCGACCAGTGCCCGTACGCCGACCCCCTCCACCAGGGAATGGTTGGCCACGTCAACGCGGCCCTTTTGGGCCATGAACGAATTGGATTGGCGCTTGTGATAACGGAGCTCCAGATAACCGGATCCTCCAGCCTGCTGGACAATTTTTGTCAGCAAGGCGCGGATCTCCATGATCCGGCTGGCGTTGTCATTGTCTGTTTGCTTCTTTGCGCCCATGGCTGCTCCGTTTTCCGGCACTGTTGCCTTGGATTTGTGACGCCGTATGCCAGCGCCTGGTCAGATACCTTCGATCATTTGCTTGTTTTCTAGCATACACTCCCGGGCCGTGGAATTGGGCGAATTTTCAGCCGCCGCCGCCCAGGCAGACTGTGCCAGAGCGCCCCGGCCGTCCCGTTCGAGTAATTCCGCAAGGTGCCGGTACCATTCGAATGCAAAGCCCGGAGCTGTCCCGGCAAGGGTGCGGTCCGGTGTCATCCGTGCGAGTTCTTCGGCTGTGTAGCCGGTGCTTTCTGTTTGATCGCCGTTGTTGAAGGCGGCCCGCACGCGCAGGTACACCAGGACCCAAGGCTCCGTCGCAGGATTATTTTCCTCTGCGTCCTTTCGCTTGGGCAGGGGCGCCCAGCCGGCAAGGTAATTTCGCCAGTCCTGAGCCCGTTTGCTGCCGAGTTGTCCGTTCGCAACAAATTGATCCAGCCGCTGGCGGATCACGACTTGACGCGCGAGCGGAGGCGGCAGCGGGTGCTGCCCGTTCAAGATGGCAAGGCGCGTCAACGGATCGGGAATGGATCCGGCAACTCCTTGATGCGTCAGTCGCATCATGTCGCTGGCCAGGATCCGGAATTCAATCGATTCCTCGTCCGGTGGCGGCCATGATGGATCTGCCGGCAGATCGTTCAGGAGCTTTGCCATCCGGGCAGCTCGATCCTGCGGAATACGTTCTTCGAATGCAGAACGGGCCTGACGGCGCGCCACCATGAGCAGATAGCCGGGGTCGTTGGTCGCCGTTGCCATTCTACGCAAGTCGTCATCCGAGGGATTTTTGGCCAATCTGTCCGCGAAAGAATGGGGGCAGACGTCAAAGACGACCCCCCCCGAGCGAAACATGGTCCTTGCCTGTATTTTGGCGGAAAGACCTGGCCTTGCTGTGCGATTCAGGTGTTCTTGCCAGGCCGCGACGATCTCCATCGAGTTCGTCGGGTAAACTTCATGCCAGCTTTTACCGGCATAGATGTCCAGGATGGGTTGGACTCCTTCTTTGCTGATCAGGAATTTGATCAAGGATCCAGCCGTTGTGTAGGCTCGTGGTCCTGACGACAGCCAGAAAGTCCACGGATTGAACAGTGAGACCGGATCGGGCACGCGACCCGAATTGAGCAGTTCTGCGGCGGCTTCGTCCAGGGAGATCGTGGCAAACAGGTTGGCATCTGGCGACAAGGCTACGGCCAGCCCTTCCGTCAAAGCCATGTTGGGATGAAAGCCCAGGCCATGAAATGCCATGCGCGACGTCAAAGCGTGCACCAGTTCGTGGCGCAAGGTCGGGTGGCGTCGTAACATCCGCCGCCCTGCCGTGATGTGTATCCCGGCATTGCGCACATCTGTGACGTCAGTTGCTCCACCGCCAAACCATAATTTTTTGGTTCGTGCGTCCGGATAGGCAAAGATTTCAACATGCGGATAGATTTGGAGGCCTAGTTTGGCCTTCAGGTCGCGCACATGAAATTGCGCTTCGCGTGCCAGTCTTTTGATGGAGGGATCATCAAGGTCATGAAAAATGGTGAATCCTTCACCCACGTGGGATTTCGCAAACTGACTTTTCAAAAGCGACAGTCCATGCCCGGTTACCGGTGAATGCCAGGTCAAGAGGACGAGTGAAAGCCAGGCGCCCAACAGTAATAACGTCACGGCGAGGCGGCGGAAAAAATGGTGCGAAGAATCGCGTTCGGATGACGCGGGTGAGTTTGCGCTCAGGGCCGCAAAACCGGCAGCGAGTGCAAGAAAGAGGTGGGCAGCACGGACTTTCCACAGGTCCGGGTGCAGCCAAATCCGCTCGTCATAGAGCGGGCCGTGGATGAATCCCCAGAACAAGTCCGCGGTGCGCTTTTGCGGCATGATCCAGAGTTTTCCGCCCAGCCACAAGAGCGACAAGAAAACTCCCAGGCCCCAGTAAAGAAGACGGATTGCAGGGGAGTTCCCGGTTTTTTTCCCAGCCAGTATCAACAGTTCGCGAAACGCAGCTGCGACAAAAGATGCGGGAATAGCCTGCAAGCATAGCCACTGCCCATAACCAGATGGGCTGCATGGGCTGAGTCGCAGCGCAAAAATCATCGCACCGGGCAGGGTGAGGCCAGCGACAAGCGCAACCGGTTGCAAGATCCACAATGCAAACCCGCGGCATGACTGTGTGGGGGTTGTCGCGAGATTTCGCGCTGCAAGGGCCGTCAGTGGCCAAATCAGTGTGATCAGGATCGATGCGATCCAGACGTGTTCGTATTCAAGGTTGCGCCCGGCCGGCAACAACAGGGGCAGGCTTCCCGCAATGATTCCAGCGAAAAATGCGATGGTCGCCGGTTGCCGGATCAAAGGCCTTGCAGGAATTGCCATGAGCGCGAACCATGCCGGGACATCGAAACCAGGTCACGGCGATGGCGGGAAACGGCTGTCACCACCTGGCGCGCATGCTCTGGCAGGTTGGGATCGCGAGCGGACAATCGCATCGCCTGGATAACCTTGCCGGCATTGAGGAGCAGATGCATGACGCGGCTTGAAACTGAGCAATTCATGACCTGCGCAGGATCGAATACCGGTTGTTCGTCGTTAAACAGGCTTGTCTGCTGCGAGCGGGCGAATTCTTCGGCAGCTTCGTAATCGTGGACGCATTCCGCAAGGGCGTCGTTCTTTACGATGCGAGAGATGAAGGCAAGATTCTCAACGCAGCGCGCAATTTTTTCCAGCGCTTCGTCCTTGTAGACGCTGGCCTTGTAGTAGGTCGTCTGCTGGCGGATATCGTCGAGTATGTCAGCGGCAAGATCAGACATTTCGACAACGACATCCCCATAGCGCAGCCGTGTCATCAAAGACCCCCACCGGATGGATTCGACCTGCTTCAAAACTTGTCTTGTGCGTATGCCTAGATCTTATCAGGAAACGCGTTTCAACTCACCAGTCGAGCCCGGTTGATTTCACCAACGCATGGTGACGTCGGCATCTGAGTTGGTGAACTGGACCTGGACCGGGTTTCCGGTTGCCATTTCCTGGCTGCTGGTCGAGCGGGATGGGGTGTCAAACACCACCATGTACTCGACAGACCAGCGGTTCACGCCCGGGAAGAAGTTTTTCCAGCGATCTTTGTCGGCCAACCGGCGCACGAACGCCGGACGGATGGTCTTTTCGCCGTCCACCATCTGGATCGTCCAGTGACCCTCGTCGGCAAGGTCATCGACGCGTGAGTCCGGCGAAAAGATGGTTACAAAAAAACCACTCTTCCCCGAGGCCTCTTCCAGGAACTGGAGCTTACTTTTGGCAAACCGTTCGGCCCGTGTGGCAAAGGCCGAGCGGAACTCAGGCGAAAGGTACGTGGCCTCAAGGGTGTATTTGGTCTCGAAATCACGGAACACCGTGGTCGACCGGGAGGCCCGCTTCCAGGCTTTTTCATACTGGCTGTCCTGTTCCACGGTCGGCAAAAGCTCAACCTTGGTTTCAGCCGGGCTGGTCTGGCATCCGGTCAATGTTACCGGGGCGAGCGGAGTGAGCCCGCCAAGGATGGCGGCGGCCAGCGTCTGGTTACGCATGTGCTTTTGGCGGTTCTGCTTCAAACGAGACCTCCTGTTGCTTGCAAGAATCATGAGGTGACTTTGTTACGCCCGTTTTGCTTGGACTGATAAAGCCTCTGGTCGGCGAGTTCTAGAAACTCAGCGCCAGTTTTGACCTTGTCATTCAGTTCCGCCACGCCGAGCGAGACGGTTTGCCGGTGCTGCTTTTGTTGCCCCGAGTCACTGGTGACCAGGAAGGGATGTGCTTCGACAGCAACCCGGATGCGTTCAGCAAGTTCAGTCGCTTTTTTGCCCGGAGTATTGGGCAGGATCACGACAAATTCCTCGCCACCAAAGCGCCCGAAGATGTCGTCCTTGCGGATGACGCTCTTGACCACATTTGCTGTTTCCTTGAGGACGACGTCTCCGGCGTTGTGGCCGAGCGTGTCGTTCACGCTTTTGAAGTGGTCGAGGTCGAAGTAAATGATTGACAGGGATCGCGCGGCCGCTCTTGAGAACTTGATTTCCGCTTCAAGGTTGTCCACCAGGTAGCGCTTGTTGAAAATCTGGGTACCGGCGTCGACCACCGAGCGACTCCAGCCTTCGTCCTCGCAAATCGTTTCAAGGTCTTCGTAGGCGTTGAAACGCATGAGCACGTTACCGAAACGGACATGGTCCCGGTGCTTGATCGGTAGCCTTGAGGTGACTTTCTGGTCGTTGACAAAGGTGCCATTCGAGCTTCCCAGGTCTTCTACCTCGGCATTTTCACCAACAATTACGATGCGCGCGTGCTTGCGCGAGACGCTGGGTTCATGGATGACAACCGTGCAGTCAGTCGCCCGGCCGATGGTTGAGTCGGACGGGTCGAGCGGGTGCCTTTTGAAGACATCCCCATGAAGCCTGGTCAAGCTGGCGCGATTTCGCTTTGGCGAATTAAAAATCGTCAGGTTGCCAGGTTCCGCGATGATTGTCTTTTCATTCGTCATGGACCACAACCTGTTGCCCGGCTTCGGGTGGAATTTGGGTGTTTTCCATATGTTACCACCTGTCGGACCTGGACAGGAGGGGGCGCTCCCGAGGCGGTGCCGCGCTGCCATGCCGGGGTCTGGGGTGCCCGGGGGCAAGTACCTGTAAGATCAGCAAAACCGCTTTATTTTTCAGGGTTTTGTTAATACGGTATCGGCTCAAGTTAAGGCGTCATTATCAGGAGCAAACGATGAAATTGGCCGTTGTCGGATCTGGGTACGTTGGGCTGGTGACAGGGGTTTGTTTTTCCGAAGTCGGTCACGACGTCGTCTGCGTCGACACGGACAGCAACAAGATCGCCATGCTTCGCGACAATATCCCGCCGATTTATGAACCTGGCCTTGATGAACTCCTTAAGCGCAATGCCGCTCATGGTCGTTTGCATTTCACGACCGCGCTTGCAGATGGATTGAAAGACGCAGTCGCTGTTTTCATCGCCGTTGGAACCCCAGAGGGGGAAGACGGATCCTCCGACCTCCGTTACGTCAAGGCGGTCGCCACGGAAATCGGCCGGCTCGCCTCTGCCGACCTTCTGGTGGTGGTCAAGTCAACCGTTCCGGTCGGGACGTGCGACATGGTGGAAAAAACCATCCAGGCGGAACTTGCGGAAAGATTCCCGTCAGGCAAGAAGGGCCGTCCTGTGATTCGCGTTGCCTCCAATCCGGAATTCCTGAAGGAAGGGACGGCGATTGATGACTTCATGAAGCCGGACCGGATCGTCACCGGGGTGATGGATGCCGAATCTGCAGCCATCTTCCAGGAGATGTATGCGCCTTTCATTCAAGACGACCCTGCGCGGCTGCTGGTGACCGAGCGCCGTTCGAGCGAAATGACCAAATACGGAGCCAATGCCATGTTGGCCACACGCATCAGCTTCATGAACGAGCTTTCCCGGTTGTGCGAACTCGTTGGTGCGAACATCGACGACGTTCGCCGAGGGATTGGCGCAGATCCGCGTATCGGCAAGAAGTTCTTGTATGCGGGGCCAGGATACGGTGGATCTTGTTTTCCCAAGGACGTCGAGGCATTGCTCAGCACAGCCCGCCAGAACGATTGTGAACTGACCGTGCTCAAGGCTGTGAGCCACACCAACAAGCTTCAAAAGATGCATGTCGCCCGCAAGATCCATGCGTATTTTGATGGTGACTGCAAAGGCCGCAAGATCGCCGTATGGGGGCTTGCATTCAAGCCGGGTACGGATGATGTGCGTGAGGCTCCCGCCTTGACCATTCTTTCTGCTCTGGTCAACTGGGGTGCGACGGTTGTGGCCCATGACCCGGTGGCTCAAAAAACTTTTGAACGTGCGTGGTCCCAAGCCGGCATGCCTGTAAATGGAATTACATACGTTGACGAGTCTTACGAGGCTTTGAATGGTGCAGATGCGCTCGTCTTGTTGACGGAGTGGCCGGAATACAAGAGGCCCTCGTGGGACAAGGTGCGCAGTCTGTTGAAAAAACCAGTCGTGTTTGACCTGCGCAATCAATACTCCTTCAAGACCCTGGCGGGCCTTGGGTTCCATTATGAGTGTGTCGGTCGCCCTGATTCGCGTTCTGGAATGCGTTCCGAATTGGCAGGCAAAGGCGCCGCAAAATGATTGAACTTGTTCGCGCCACCATGGAGGAAGCTGCCCAGGCGCTCGCAAACCTGCGTGCAAACGATGCCACACTCGGTGCGATTGCCCGGGCAGGTGACCTGATGGTGCAGTCCCTCAGGGCCGGTGGCTGTGTGTTCAGTTGCGGGAACGGCGGTTCCATGTGCGACGCCATGCACTTTGCAGAGGAGCTGACCGGTCGTTTCCGTGAAAACCGGCCTGCAGTGCGCGCGATCAGTATCAGCGATCCCGGGCACCTTTCATGCGTTGCCAATGATTATGGCTACGAGTTTGTTTTTTCCCGGTACCTGGAAGCCCACGCCCGGTCCGGGGATGTGCTACTTGCAATCAGTACCAGCGGAACCAGCAAGAATGTCCTGCGAGCCGTTGAAGTGGCACGTGAAAAGGGAGTCAAGGTTGTGTCGCTGACCGGACGCCCCGGAAGCGCGATTGGCAAGTTGGCTGACGTTGATATCTGCACTCCTGGCGGGAAATATGCGGATCGCGTTCAGGAGCTTCACATCAAGGTGATTCATACCTTCATGGAAATTATTGAGGCAGCTTTGTAGAGCGGTTCATCATTGTTTAGCCACATTGATTGCGCCGTCAAGCACCTGCCAGTTGTTCCCCTCGCTGGACGTGGTCAGCCAATAGATCGAATAGATCAGGCGCGCCCCGTGAGTGGCCGGTGCGGCGTTTGCCACGGCGCAGGTCACGGGCTGTCCCGTCTGGAAATTGACATGTTCCCAGAGCACTTCCGCAAAGGCTGCGCCGCCGGCAAGGAATGATCCTTTTGGGGTTGTGCCTGTCCGGGAAAACTCCACGCAGAAATAGGTATCATCAGCGCTTGAACGTGGTGCCAGGCATCTGTTCTTGGCGCCAGAGATCCTGATCCGCGTCGCAGGGGGGGTGATTTTGGTCAGGTCAACTCCCGGGATGACGTTGGTCTTGTAGGTAAAAGAACCGCTGCCGCCGACACTTGTATTGTTGAAGACGCTTGCTGGAGCGACACAAGAGTCAGTCCTGATGGCACTGATCAGCGTGGATTCGAATCCCTGCTTGGACTCCTGCGTTGATCGCTTGGACCGGATCAGGTTCTGCACCTGGATGTTGAAGCTATGGTTTTTCATGAATCCCAGCGCCATGACTCCTATGACGCCAATGAGAACCAGCAGTCCGATCAGGGAGACCCCCGAGTCAAGGCCGCCAGCGAATGGCTTCATGGGAGCTGTTTGTTTACGCAGCTGGGTCATGCTTGATTCAATTCCCGGTGTTGTTGCATTGGTCTTTCAACAGCTGCACGCCATACAGTCCGTTATTTGGTCCACCGATGATTTTTTCGCCGATTTTTCGCCTGCTCACCGGGGCGGAGCAGGGCAGTGGATTCATGGTCGTCAGAAGCCGGTCACCAGTTTGGAGAGTTATTTTTACAGGGTTCGGAGCCGCGCGGCTGGTAAAATTTGGGATGGATCGAATTGTGCCATCAGGTTTGCGCACTTCTATCGTCATGGTGTGGTCGCAGCCACTCCGGTTCTGGACATTGATTTCGATGTCCTGGTTCTGAGCCGACTCAACGAAATCAGAGGTGTAACGAAATTTTCCTTTGAAACATAACACTGCATCGTTGAAGTCCATGTCACCGCCATCGGCGAGGTCTTCGAAGTTGACGCCAAGCTTTATGGTGGTCAGATAGGTAAAGTTGCATGTGGTCTGCTGATTTTGCGGGCCACTCACAATTCCACGGAAGCTGACAGCCGGGGGTTGTCCTTTTTTCCCGGTTTGTGTCTGGTTGATGATTGTCCCTGATAAGGGTTGGGTCATGATCGTCACATCCTGGCCGAAAACAGAATTAGCCGGCGTGGTATTTGAAGGAGCCAGGGTGGCCACGACACTGGTACTTGCGCCTGGGCCCAATTGGTTGATGGATGCCGATGTTGCAACGCCATTCGCTGCCAAAACCAGGTCGTTGCCGATCAAGTCAAGCGTACAGGTCGGCGCTGGTGGGGGCGGAACCTGGAAGCGGATCTTACTTTTTATTTCCTGTGCGGGGTTGGCAGGGTTTGGTGTCGTAAGATCCACATCCATGCTTTCAATGATGGAAATTCCCCCGACGTTCCCAACTGTGGCTTGAATCAATTTTGCCCGGACGGTTGACATGACGTAGGGGACGGTTGTTGTTGCATTCGCATAGCGCGAAACAAGGTTGCTTGAGGTCGGATTGACCACTGCAATGTGGGCTTCACGGTACCTTTTTGGAGAACCAGGAGTCGTTGAATATGGGATTTCATCGTTCATTTTCCAGCCAAAGGTCGCCAGCGGATCAGCGCCGCTCTGGGGGAAGGAAGTCCTGAAACCTGCATCATTGGCCGGATTTGCGTCGCTATTGTCGGGTGTAAAACCGACGTAAGGCTCAGGGAACAAGGCAGGCAGGTCGTTACCTTCGTGGCTCATCAGCACTTTCAAGGTTGTGGTCGCCGAATTGTTGGCTTGTTCCGCCAGCGACTTTTTCCGGTCGGCGGCTGTCTTTTCTAGGCTGCCGCGCAGGCCAGCCAGCTGTGCAAGAATCACCGCCAATCCCGCAGCCATCACGAGCAGGGCTATGGGGATGGAGCCAGAGTCTTTTTGCGGCTTTGGTAAGACTTTCATTTTTACGGCCCGTTATCGATGCTTCACAGGTTCAGTGACAGGGGATCTCGCAAAATTTCATCGCGTAGCGAAGAAGCCAAAGGAGAAACATCGGGAATTCCGGCCTGCCCCAGCGATTGCAGATAGGTGGCGACCCGGAACAGGACATTCATGATATCCCCGGCGCCAAAACCTTCCGTGGCAACCTCTTTGACCAGCTCATCCCATCGTATTCCTGATACCCACCTGTTGACAATATAACCACCTGCCGGATTGAGCTCCCGGATCGGTGCAGTCTCCCAGTCGTGCTGGTCCCGGCGCGGGCGCTGGGCTGGTTGGCCCCGTCGTGGCGGTCCGCGACGGACGTTGAGGTCATAAACATCTTCGAATAACTCAAGCGGATAAAGTTCACGGAGTTCGGAATCGAGGTCAGGAATTTTCCACGGGAATCGATAGGAATCCGCGACACGCGGTTCCTTGAAGCGAGCCAGGGAGAATGAGCCCATCATTTCAGCAAAGCGCCCCAGATTTGCAGCCTGCAAAGTTCCATCAGCGATGCGGCGGGCAATCAGAAGGCCCCCCGCTTGGGGAAAGTAGCGCGCGATCTCGCCATAAGTGGTCAATTTCTCGGTGTCGTCGAGGGCGGAAACGGCATGCAAATGCAGATGCATGTGGGCAAGGCGACTGGATGTTACCCGGTCCTCGATATACGTGTGACAGCGCTTGCGATGGCGGCATCCCTGACAAACGCTGGACTCGTTCGTTGGGGCTTCGCCCCCTTCGTTTTCAATTCTCCAGAATTTGATCACTTCAGGCACTGGTGACTGGCAGGGCAAATTACTGTCCCCAAGATGATCCTGTACGTCCGATTTATGAACGATCGACAGGTCGGCGCGTCGGTCCTTGTATGCCAGGAAGCTTTTCTTATAAAAACCCTCGATCGCCCGCAGGCTGTACCCGCGACCGACAAGACCAAGGAATGTCGTCGGGTCTTTGCGTAACCGAGAGGAGCAAGGCTCCCTGGTGGCGCCACCCATTTTCGAATAGGCAATGGTGGACGGCCACAAGCTATAACCAATTGCGTCCCGGCCCCGTCTTCCCGCGCGTCCCAGCATTTGCAGGACTTCGGAAGGGGCATAGTCGACAAAACCCTGGTCCCCTGGACGGTCATAATCACTGATCATGGTTGAGCGGACCGAGAAATTGATGCCCAGACTCAGGCCAGTGGTGGCGCTACAAAATCGCAGCATTCCGTTTTTGAGCAGTTGCTCGATAGCCATGCGCACGGGTGCGGCAAGGCCAGAGTGGTGCCATGCAATACCGTAAGTCTGGATTGACCGGCGCAACTCATGGCTCATGAACGAAAGGGCGCGGACCTCACCGTGAATTTGTTGCAGCATCAAGCCAATTTGCTGGCTTTGTTCAACTGGTAATGGTTCCAGCTGCCTCAGCAGGGCGATGCCAAGGCGCTCGCAGGCGATTCTCCGACCCGCGTAAACGATGCAAGGCGTGAGTTCTTGCTTTAAAATCGAGCGGGCAAGCAGCGCAACGTCTTCGGGCTGGGGTGCACGTTCGCGCCCCCCGTATTCGTCCCGTCCAGTGCGCTGCTCCACCAGATGCGCCGGTAATTCATCGGCCAGGATCCACTGGTCTTGCGTGTAAACGAGGTTGGCCAGGGGAACCGGGCGGTGCGTGGTCCGGACCAGTTCGCAGGGCTTTTTTCTGACGGTGGCAAGCCAGTCACAAATCTCTTCTGCGTTGGCGACAGACGCCGACAACATCAGAAGCTGGCATGATGCAGGTGTCAGGATGAGCGCCTCTTCCCAGGCACTGCCGCGCCCGACATCTTGCAGGTAGTGGTACTCGTCAAACACCACGAGGGTTCGACCCAGGTCCGGTTCCGTGCCCAGCAGTGAGTTCCGGTAGGATTCCAGGGTTGCTACGACAATTGGTGCTTGCAGATTTTCCTTGATGTCCCCCGTGGCAATGCCGACGTTCTCGGCGCCGAAGATCGCACGAAGTTCACGGACCTTGTCGTTGCTGAGGCTCTTTACGGGCGTTGTGTACGCGGCCCGGAATCCCGGTTTGTGGATGTGGGCCGCAAAGTAAGCCTCCACCACGCGGGTTTTACCCGCTGATGTTGGCGCGTCGACGACGACGCTGCCCCCTTCGTGCAGGATGTTGCACGCCTGTTCCTGCCACGGGTCAAGTTCGGCCGGCCGTGCCCTTGGTGCAGCGGCCGCCTTTTCCGCCATCATCCGCCACTCTTCCATCCTTGTCCGGGTGGCTTCAGCGGCCTGCTGCAAGTTGAATTGGGGTTTTCGCGGTTTTTGGTCCCCACCGCGGCGTTCTTGCGGGCGGCCCGGGGGTCTGGAACGTTGGTCGGGTGAGCCTTTGCGGTGTTGCCGTGGACCACCCTTGCCCTTGGATTTTTGTTTGCTCATCAGGTGAAAAAGATACCGTACGTGCGAGGAATAAGGAAGCGGTCAAAAAAAGAGCCGGAGCCCCCTGGTTTTTGGAGGGGCTCCGGCCTGGCAAAAAACTCAAATGGTGTAAAGAAGCTCGCGGTACTTGGGCAGCGACCACAGCGCATCATCAACAAAAAGCTCGACCTCGTCAGAAGCTTTGCGCACGGCTTCCATGATCTCCATGCCTTCGCCTGCCAACTTGTCTGCAAGCTTCGCCTCGTCATGGATCGATCCTGCGGAGTCGATAAAGGACCGCAGGCGATCCGCCTCCCTGGCCAGGCTGTCATAGAGCGTAGCGGTCTCTTGAAGGCGTTTGGCGACCGCAGATGGAACCTTGCCAGTCGCTTTTTCGCAGGCGCCCGCGGCTCCGGCTTGCAGGCTGATTTGCGATTCCACCGCCGGCATCACCTGGGTGTTGATCATCTCAAGCATGGTCTCGAGTTCGATCAGTCTGATCTTGTTGTAGCGTTCGACAAAGACGTTGTAGCGGGCAGAGGATTCCTCCTCAGCCAGGATGCCAAGTCGCGACAATGTCTCTTGCGTGGTTTTGTCGTTAAGCACTTTCAATGCATCGGGAGTCGTACGCAGGTTTGGCAGTCCGCGGGAAACGGCCTCCTTGTGCCATTCCGTCGAGTAGCCGTTGCCTTCGAAACGGATCTTGCGGGTCGCCTTGATATTTTCCTGGATCACCGCAAGCACTTGCTCTTGGCTCGGGCGCTCACCGCCGCGTTTGCGCAGTTCCGCATTCATTTTTTCCAGGGAATCAGCCACAGCAGCATTCAGGAAAGTGAGAGCGGGGCTGATGCTGGCCGATGCTCCGACAGCGCGGAACTCAAACTTGTTGCCTGTGAACGCAAATGGCGAGGTGCGGTTGCGGTCGGTGTTATCCCGGGCAATCACGGGGACCCTGGCAAGGTCCAGATTGATTTCGCGCTGACGCTCGGTCAGGGCACCACCCTTGCCATCGGTCAGCTTTTCCAGAACCTCATGCAAGGTTTCCCCGAGGAACACGCTCATGATCGCCGGCGGCGCCTCGTTTGCCCCCAGACGGAAGTCGTTACCTGCCGATGCGATCGCCATGCGCAGCATCGCTCCGTGATCGTGGATGGCTTTGATGGTCGCAGTCAGGAAATACAGGAATCGAATGTTGTCCGACGGGTTGTCCCCGGGCTCAAGCATGTTGTGGCCTGCGCTGTCGGCAATTGACCAGTTCACGTGCTTGCCGGATCCGTTGATCCCGGCGAATGGTTTCTCGTGGAAAAGCACCGTCATGTGATGGCGTTTGCCAACGGACCGCAGCACTTCCATGACCAATTGGTTGTGATCCGCCGCGACGTTTGCAGATTCAAAAATAGGCGCAATTTCACACTGGTTGGGGGCCACTTCATTGTGCCGCGTCTTGCAGGGAACGCCCAATTTGTAAAGTTCCTGTTCACACTCCATCATGAAGCTCAGGACCCGCGGTTTGATGGATCCGAAATAATGGTCCTCGAGCTGCTGGCCGCGGGGCGGATTGCGGCCAATTAACGTCCGGCCAGCGAGCATCAGGTCTGGGCGCAGCGCACCGAGTGCGTCGTCCACAACGAAATACTCCTGTTCCGGTCCTGCAGTCGCAACGCAATGAGTGACCTCGGGGTGGCCGAGCAGGTGCAGGGCATCGCAAGCGCGGCGGTTAAGTGCGCCCAGTGATTTGAGCAGTGGTGTTTTCTGGTCCAGTGCTTCGCCGCTGTAAGAGATAAACAACGACGGAATACAAAGCGTTGTCCCGTGTTCAGTCTGCATGAGGAACATCGGCGAGGATGCGTCCCACACCGTATAACCGCGCGCTTCGAAAGTGGAGCGGCGTCCCCCGGACGGAAAGCTGGAGGCATCGGGTTCTGACTGGATGAGTTCCTTTCCAGTGAACTTTTCGATCGGACTGCCCTTGCTGTCGAACGAGAAGAACGAGTCGTGCTTTTCAGCCGTCGCCCCGGTTTGCGGCTGGAACCAGTGACAGTAGTGAGTTGCTCCTCGTAGCACGGCCCAGTCTTTAACAGCGCTTGCCACCTGATCGGCCAGACCGCGTGGCAGCGGTTCTCCACTGGTTGCGTACTCCTTGAGGATTGCGACATCACCCGACTTCAACTTTTTTTCCATCAGTTCAAAGCTGAACGTGTTGCATCCAAAGTACTCTGAAACCTTCAGCGGGGAGTTGTCAGATCCGTGCGGACGGAGGAAACCCCGCGTGCGCCTTGCTGCGGCAAGAGCAGCTGCGTTTTGACGTTCCGAGGAGCGGTTGCTGTTGCTGGTGGCGAACGGAGTTGCAGGTACGGAATGGGACATGGGCGGGTCTCCCTCAAGGGTTAGAAGGTTCCACCGGAAGATTAGAGGCTGATTTGCAAGGCAGCAAGGGCAGATTCCACCGCGGCCACGGTATCTGCCAGGGAAGCTCCCGTATGGATGACCCGGGTTGCCCTGGTCTTTTTTGCGGCAGCCGGTAACTGGCTGGCAATCATGTTTACGGCCTGATCCTCCGGGATCCCCCTGAGTGCCTTGAGTCGGTTCAACTGGGTCTGTGGCGGGCAGTCCGTGAGCCAAACTTCCCGGAAGTCTTGCTCTGCGCCCTTTTCAAGGATCAAAGCCGCCTCGTAGAAGAAGATGCGAGGGTTCTGTGCGATTCCTTCCTTCTCAAGCTTGGCGGACAAGGCTTCCCGGATTGCCGGATGTAGTATCGCCTCCAGCTTCTCCCTGGCTTTGGAATCCTTGAACGCCAAGTCCCGCATGGCTTTGCGGTCGAATTCGCCATGCTTTCCAATGACTCCTTCACCCGGGAATGCGGCCGCGACGAGTGCAAGCGCGGGCTGGCCCGGGGCCACCACCAGGCGGGCCAGCTCGTCGGCATCGATGACCAGAAAGCCCTTCTGGCGCAGGATCTTTGCCACCTCTGATTTGCCGGTCGCAATGCCGCCGGTGAGCGCGATTCCGAACTGCTTCAGAAGTTGTTCAGAAGTTGTATGAGATTTGTGCTTCAAGGCCTTCCGTCCCAATCCCGGATTCAAATGCGAAGCCGCGCCGCCGTCCCCTCGACTTTTTCGACTTGCCAGTCGGCGTATGGATCGATGCTTCGATGATGCTGGCCGCGTAAGCCGCGCCAAAACCAACCAGGCACAGTGTTGCGTTCTGGCTTGATTGCTGGGAGTAAGTCTTCCAGTTTTCGGCGTCCTTTTCGTAGGCCTCTGCCGTGGTATCATCGCTCGCACTCTTCGCCAGCGCCATCGATTTGTTATAGTTTTCAGCGCCTTTTGCCGCGTTGCTGGTGTTCATCATGTACAGCAAAAGCGTGCCCGCCTGGCCCGTCGTGAATGCAACGCCAAGCAAAGTATCGCCGTTCTGGTACTGGCCGGCCCCAAATGGCAGGTACTTGACGAACGGATTGCGTCCGCCACTTGATGCCGCTTTTTTCGTTGTCCCGACCTTCGGGGCAGGTTCTTCGAGTTCTGGTGGTGGCCCCGACAAGTCTGGAGCCTCTGCCACGGAAGGCAGCGGTGCTTGAGACGCAGGAGGACTCGAGATTGGATCCATCGGCACGACAATTTGCGGCGCCGGTGCCGCGATTGGTGGCTGTATGTTTTGCGGGTAGTAATAATAGGGCGCCGGCGCCGGCTGCTGGTACATCGGTGCCGGATAGGTTGGAGGGTACGGAACATTGCCGTAACCGCCATAGCCGGGGTAGGGGTAGCCCGGCGCGTAACCGGGGTTGTACGGCTGACCATAACCTGGTGGTGCATAACCGGGGTTATAGGCCGGACCTTGAGGATACGACGGAGCCATGGGCGGCTGCTGCTGCGGAACCGGTCCTGAGTAGCCGCCACCGGACGGGTCGTAACCTGGCTCGTACGAGGGAACGTTTGGACGACCTGCTGGTCTTTGCGGTGCAGCTTGCCGACGTCCCGGTTGAACTCCCGCAGGGGGGGCGTTGGACGTTGTTCCGGCAAAGTCGTCACCGAATAGTTTCGATCCGCTCTTCTGTGATTTTCCCGCCTGGGCGCCTTGCGGTGATTTGCCGCCCGGACGGGATGCGACCGCCTGGCGTTGATTCGACGGCTGTTTCGGTTGCGGCTTAGGCCGCGGTGGCTGCTTCACGATTGCCTTGTCCAGGTTGACGGAGACCTGGTTTGGCGTGTTCGCCCTGGCGGCCACGCGTGTTTTCTTTGCCTGGTATCCGGGGGCCGAAACCTCGATCACGAGGTTTCCTGGCTCGACCTCAAATGTGCTTCCGACCGGGCCAAGGATGATGCCGTCTTGCGTCACAATCGCGCCCGGCACGTTGGACTTCACGCTCAACGTGGTTTGTTTGAGCAAGTTGGGCTTGGTGATCTTCTGCTGACCGGTCGACAGCGCGGGCGGTCGTTGTGATTTTTGTGCGGCGACTCCGGCGGGATTGCCCCCGGCAGCGGCAAAGGATTTTGTCACGCGGGGGTCTGCGGCCTCTTGTGTCGTCAATCTGGTCGTGCGGTCGAACCCCAACGCAGTCTTGAAATTACGCGTCGCAAGTTCCGATTTGCCCATCCGACCAGCGCAAACGCCCAGGATCTTCCAGGCCTTTGCGGCATCAGCCGGCGAGACTTTCTGGCGGAGGAACTGGCCGATGGCGCTTGTGGCTCCGGTACAATCGCCGCGCGCATACTGTGCGTTGATGGATGCAAGAGACGGTGCCGCAAGGCCGGGACAGGAGCTGACCTGGACTGTCAGTGCCAGCGCAAACACCATCGTAAAGATCCATTTACCGGGCAGGCGCTGCTTCATGGCGCACGCTCCGGGCTTGCCTTAGTGCGGCTGAATTCCACTGTGTAGGTCACGGGGCCGCTGATGGCTGCGGTATCGATTTTGCGTTCTTTTACTTCGCCATCTGACTCAATACGGATATTGATGCGCCCCATTGGCACCTGGACGGTGCTAGACCCTTTTTCAAGGCGGAATTGCTTGATCACCTTGCCCGGTTCTCCGGCCATTGTGATCTGGACGTTTGCGGGCCAGCGATTGGCGACAATGGTCAGCGCTTTGCTGCCTTTCTTGTCCGCAGTTGTCGAAGCTCCGTCATTTTCGCGCGCGATTTTTTCGAGCACCACCGGACCTACTGCAAGCCTTGCGTCGGGTTCAAGCGAGACCTGCCGGGTGTAATCCCGGTAACCAGGCCTGCGTAGCGTAATGGTAAGCTTCCCGGGCGTGACTGCAATCCAGCCACTGCTGGTGTTGGCATCGATGGTCGTGCCGACTTTCTTGTTGTTTACAAAAATTTCTGCAGCAGGTTGCGAGGAAACAGAGATCCGCCCCTTGCTTTTTACCGGACGGGTGGTTGCCACCGTGACCGGATTTGCTGCCGGGGCCGGTGCTGTCGATGGTTGCGCTGCGCCTGCACCGGGGGAGCCAGTGCCAGGCATCGTCGAGGCAACAGGTGCACCGGAATCCACGGTCTGGCCGGGCGACACTTCCCGCGTGGGCTTTGTCGGTCTTTGCTGGGGCTGCTTCTTCGCTTGTCCGTTTTTAGTCGGCGTTTTCCCGGGTGTTTTGGCGGGAGAAATTTCTACGTTCGGTGATGGCGACACGATTGACTGGGGTGTCTGGGTCACCTGTGGTGCCGCAGTCGTCGTCGGCGGGTTAACGGCTTTCTCCGGTGACGGAGCCGGTTTCTCGGGCAACTTTGCCACTTTCGGTGAGGCCGTCTGGTTGTTGTCCCCAGACGGTGACGACAGTTGCAGAGCCTTCCGTATGGCAGTGGGATCCCCAAACCAGATCAGAACCATCAGTCCGGCCAATAAGATGGCTGCAATTACCGTGAAACTGTTGCCGGTCAAGCCGCCGCCCGGAGCTCTCCGTGCGTGAACATGCATTGGCACATGTCCGCGGGCCGGATTCGGTCGCGGGTGAGGCGCGCCCCTCGGGGGGATTTTCCTGTTTTTCGCCCTGCCGGGCGCCTGTCTCTGTTCACGATTCGCAGCGCCATCATCGGTGCCTTCTGCCAGCAACCTTGGTTTGGCGGTGCGGATTTTTGTACGGCGAGCCGGTGTGATTTGTGGTTCGCCGCTAACCATGACCGGTGTCGTCAGTGGCTCAAGTTCCCCGCTGTTGGGTTCGGCTTGCGTGTCTGTCGTGGTACCCCGGGAGATGAACGACTCCAGCTCCATTGCGCTGGAGAAGACTTTTTTCGCAGATAAATACGTGTCGATGGCATTGCCCAGCTCTGTGGCACTCTGGAAGCGGGATTCCGGATTTTTTTGCATGGAGCGGACCACGAGGCGGTCGCATTCAATGCTCAAGCCTTGCGTCCGGAAACGCGGATAGACAAATTCCCCTGCAGTGATCTTGATGACTACATCAGCGCTGGAGGCAGCTTCAAATGGAAGCCTGCCGGTCAGCAGTTCATAGAACAAGACGCCAAGGCTGAAAATGTCGCTGCGCGCATCAACGTTCTTGCCCTTGACCTGTTCCGGCGACATGTAGCTCGGAGAACCCATGAACATTCCGGTCTGCGTCTTGCGGTGCCGCTGCGTATCCTTGGCGATGCCGAAGTCCATCAGCTTCAGGCGACCATCGCTGGTTACCATGACGTTTTCTGGTTTGATGTCCCGGTGGACGATGCCTGAGCGGTGCGCATGTTCCAACGCGCGGCAAACTTCGCGGACAATGCACGCCGCCATGACTTCCTGGAAGCGGTTGCCGGCGCGATCCTGCTGCATGCTCGCCAAAGTTGTGCCGGAGATCAATTCGGCAACGAGCCAGAGTTGTTCGTGCTCGGGACCCGAGAAGTCGTAGATCCTCATGATGTTTGGGTGGTCGAGTGTTGAGACCGCCTGGGCTTCTTGCTGGAACCGCGAGCGGATATCGGGATTCCTGCGCAGGTGGTCGTGCAGGATTTTCACCGCGACGTAACGTCCGAGTTTTTCGTCCAGCGCGCGATAAACGTTCGCCATGCCGCCTTCTCCAAGGCGGTCGAGAATCCTATAGCGCTGTCCAAGGACGACGTTCCTCATATAGAGGCGATCGGTATAAGTTGCCGGTTACTTTAGGATTTTGGGCAAGTCGAGAAGCCCCCATGGGAAAGGTGGGGGATTTGCTTAGACCTCGTGGGGAAGGGTGTCGTGGAATGATGTAAAACGCTTGAAAGGGCTGTAAAAACGAAGGTTTGAGACCCTGGAAGTGTAAAGGCAAGCGTAAGATTCGACCTGGTTGGCAAAGCGAGAACGTTCAAGACCCACTTTCATCAGGCTGCCCCAGACCGGGTGGATATTGGCTTCCCGTTCCGAGATCGCTTGTTTGATCACTTCGTCCGCGTCGTCCAGCTGTGCCTGTTTTTCGTGTGCTTTTTCCAGGAGTTTTTCGTTTTCGCCAAGCAGGTGACGCGCCCGCCGGGTGTCGTCCCGGTCAGTTGCGACCTTTGCCTGGCGGGCGTTAGACGCGATTTTGGACCGGAGGATTTGCAGGTCCTCGTCCGCCGCTTCACGCTGCGCGATTTTTTCGCGAATGGATTTCAGGTTGTCGCGAAGCTCCTCAATTTTGACCAGTTCCCGTTCAAGTTCCTCGACGACCAGAAGGGTTCGCCAATTGACTGAACCCTTGGACCTGATGATGTCCCCGTAAATGTGATCGCCGACGTAGAGGATTTCATCGCCGCGAAAGCCTGTCATGTTCTGGAACAGCTGTGCGTTTCCGCCCTGATAGACTTTTCCAGGTTCAAGTGGGCCGTTGGCTGCCGTCAGCATGTTCGACTGGGTGATCACCTCGTAAAAGGGCTGGCTTCCGGTGAAGAAACCAGGCTTGCCGGACCCGACGAACACATACCTGAAATACTGCCGCCAGTCCGGGAAGTCCGCGCTGGCGTCGGCCAGCAGGAAATTCATGACGGCATCCGTGTATTTCCAGTTCGAGTTGGTGAGAAGGAAAAGGTGCTTGCCAGCATCCATGGTCCTGATCAGCGCAGTGGCAAGATGCTTGTCGCGAATGAAAAATTTGGCCGGATCACGCAACACTTCGTCTTTGATGCTGCCGTCTGCGTGGCTCTTGTCGATGAACTGGCGCAGGTCGGCATATACGTCCCGGAAGCTTTTCTGGATTTTGCCGGGATTGTTGTTCATGTAGTCCACGATCTCTGCAAAAAGCTGCACCTCGCTCAGCGCGAAGAACGAGTCCATGGACAGGAATTCATAGGCCTTGAAGCTTTCGCTGTTGTACAGGCGACGCCGGGTTTCCTTGTCCAGCCTGTTGTGACCATGGAAAGCGATCTTGACGTATTTGTGTCCATCCACCTTCAAGATGTTTCCACGGTCCATGTCGACCAACAGGCCACGGATCAGGAATTCAGGCTTGAATTGAAGGCCAGCAAGTTCAGACGGGTAGCCAGCCTCTATGAACTTCTGCAGAGTTGCGCGGAATGCCAGCGCTTCGAATGCCTCGCGGTTGTACATTGCGAGCGTGTGGTCCATGTCGAAACCGATGGCCCGGATATTGCCCATGTTGAGCGAGCGGTTGACGAAGATCCGGTTCCACTTTTCCAATTTCGTGGACCCGCGTGCCGCAGAGTTTTTCAAGCCTTCTCCCTGGCTCATCGAACTGGCCTTTCCTGACCGGCGGCCGGGCCATTTTCCGTCAGAAACTTGAAGCCTGCCTGCTGGTACATCTTCCCGTCCTCGTCCATGAACTTCCGTTGGTAAACAGAAACGGCATTGCGAGTGGAGTATAACTTGTTGCCGATCAGTATCCTCATCCCGGGTATTTCGGTGCCGGGCTGGAACAATGTGCTGCCTGGAAACGTTTTCAGGGAGAATCCTGATGCTGACATGTCCAGCACCTGCTTGCTGAGCTGGGTCTCGTTGTCAGCCGGATTGGTAAATTCACAGCGGACATTCTCGTCGCTGGCAAAAGTGAATCGTTCGTCAGACCTCGTGTCACCCACTGAATCCACCGTCTCGGCCCTGAATATCATGTTTTTTCCGTCACTGGTGACTTTGTCGGAGCGGATGCGCAACAACTCAACCAGCAAGGTGAAGTTTTTTGAATTGGCAAACCTTGAAATAAGATCGAATGGCACAGTGTTGGCGATGGTCAATGTGTCACCGTGAACCCCCAGCACACGCGCGGCGAACGATATGTCCAGGTTGTCCCCGCTGACCATCGTAGCGGCCCCTTTGCGGACGTGCTTCTCGAGCTCAATGGCATTGACGCCAGCGGAGCTGTTTCCCTGGTTCATGTCAGCGGACCTCCTTGAAGAATACATAGTCTGCAAAGCGTTCTGTCAGGCGCTCTACCCGCTGGGCGGAGGGGAAAGCACGGGTGACCGTGATCTGGAATTTTTTCTGGTCGAATGAGTATTCTTCCATCGAATCGTTTCCGTTGGTCACCAGCAACAGGCTTGCCCCAACCTGGGTGTCGGTTGCCAGGTTCCACCTGACCCCGGCCTGCAAAACCATTCCAGAGTCGTCACGACGGCAGAGCGCTGGCTGGGTGTCAATGGTTGTGCTGCCGGTGGAGCGTTGTCCAGTATTGCAGTTGCCGTTAATCCTGACGCGCGGCAAGGCGTATGAATCCTGGTAAAGGCCGGCCAGAGCGTTGAACGACAGGGAAGAACTGAGGCGGTAGTCCGCCTCACCGAAAAAGCCCATGCGTTTGAAGTCGAGCCAGTAGTCGTTGAAGATGAACTCGTAAAGGAAGAACTCTCCCGACATGGTCAATTGGTTATTGAGCAATGAGTGAACGTGGCTGACGCCGAAACTCATCACGTTGTCGTTTGCCCCGAACAGCGTGAAAGTCTGATTGGAGAGGTCTTGAGTCTCTGCGTTTATTTCTTTCCTCATGTACAAATAGCCGGTTGTTCTGGATCCCGGGACGAATGTGGTGCCGATCCACGGGATCAGGATCGTTACGTCATTGATGTTGAGGGTGCTGCGCAGGTCGCCTTCTTCTGCTCCCGAGAAAAATTGTGATCCAATTTTTGCGATTTCATGCCGGCCGAAGAGGCCTGCATCGACGTTGTTGGCAATGTTGCCGCGAAAATCCCCGAACAGGGTATGGCGGCGCTTCAACAGGTCAAACCGGAACGGGAAAAAACGGGGGTCGGCAGGATTCTCGAAGAATTGCAGTAGCCGGGAGTCAGTGGTGTAGTAGTTCTGCCGGTAGATATAACCACCCGAGGCCGATTTTGTCCCTTCCCTCCATGGGCCTACTCCGATGCCGGCGTTGGCAAGGATCGCGTATTCAGTGTCCTGGCTGGGTTCGAGCGGCTTGGCCGGATCATCCGTTGGGTCCATGTAGTCGGATAGCAGGAAGCTGAAGCCGGTCTGTACAAACCAGAAATGCGGATAGTCCAGCAGTGAGCGCTTTGAGTTGCGGTAATACAGCTTCTCGACGTCCGGCTTTTCGATGCCGGGCGCGGGTTCGTTGAATTTTCCAGCGAGTGCGCTGGCAAGGAGCTTGTCTGCCTGCTGGCGATAGGCGCCAGCGGGGAAACGCTGGGTATACTGCCGGAACAAGGCGATCGTGCGGTCCACGTTGCGTGCGCGGAACTCAAGGCTCGCCAGTTCGAACAGTGCCTTGCTGCCCGATTCATCGGTTGCCAGTGCTGCCTGCTGCAACCAGTAACGCGCAGACGGGAACTTGGAAGTGGCCTCATAGGCAAGGCCAAGATAAAGGGAATTAAGCGAGCTCTCCCGTATCTTTCCCGCCGAGTACAGGAGGGGTTTGATTGCCTTCGCAGGCATTCCGTTTAAATAATAGGCCACGCCAAGCTTGTGCCATGCGACAAAGTCGAACCTGTTCTTTTGCAGGCGGCGGGTCAGGGCCTGGATGGTCTGCATGCCGTTGCCGGAATCTGGCGCGCTGTTCCCGGAGTTCGCAAGAGCGATTCCCCAGTCACCAGGGGTGTGGCGGGGTGACGCAGTAAAGGCTATAATCGATAGCAGTATTTTCAGGCATCTATTCAACGGTTCTGCAACCCTTTCGGGGGTGGATCGTGGTCAACGTGCCCTGTGCAGGAATCCACTTGTCCGGGCCTAATGCCAGCAAGACAGCTGTCGTTGTCTTGCGCGCTACCGGCGATCTGACTTTCTCCGCTCTGGAACTGGTCAGAGTATATGAAAAGATTGGATCTTTTGGCAGCTTGTTTTCGGACGAGCGCTTGATTTCCATCCTTTCCTCAGAGGGGCCTTTGGCCTCTGTTTTCGTCGATTGCCCGCTGACGGCGCCGCCCTGCGTTGACTGCAGCCGTCCTTCCTGTCCAGGCGCCGTGCGGTGTGAAGATGTCGGAGTGGCCTTCATGCTCTCTGTGGCGAACCGGCATCTTGCCCGGGGCAAACGCAAGTCGCGACCCGTCAATCCGCAAAGCCAGAGGCTTTGGGACGTAGTCCAGATGAGTGCAGGGGAGTCTCGGATCCCGGTGCGCACGGAACCGACTTATAGTTCGAACCACGCACCTCTCGTAGTCCGCGCCAGGACCTTGCAACGCCGTTTGAATAGCCTCGGCCAGAAAGGCTTTGAGCTGCGGGAGACAAATGTACCGGCGGTGGTTGAATTGCTCTCGGAACGTTATCTGCCCGGCTCGGGTGCGGCCGCGGGGGGATTGCCGCCCGCAGCAGCTTTCCGGTCCTTTGAGCACGGTCTTGGATTCCGCCAACAGATGGTGGACGCCTTTCTTGAATGCGGCTTTCTCATAGCGCCTGAAGGGACTGACGGGGCCAATCTTGACGCTGCAGCCGATGTGGTGGAGTCGTTATCAGCTTCGGTAGAAGTCTTCCAGGCGCTGGTGACCGCGATTGTTGCAGTGTTACACTCCGGCCATCTGACCTTCCCTCCGGTTGCAGGTTTTGAACAGGCGGGCGGAGGATGGGTTCATTTGCCTGATTTTGGTAAATTCTGAAAAACAAACTTGAAGGTCACGGATATTCGCGCTTTCTGTGGCGCGGTTTTTCATTTCGGGAACTGCCACGCCGGCCAACTCCCTTTACCCCGTAAAGACTCTCCCTGGATTGCCGAAACTCCGGACACGGCAAAAGATTTTGCCGGGACGATGATTTTTTGTCGTCCCTTGTCCGGAGGCAGTTGTGCAGATCAGGATGGCCGGATTCACCGACGTAGGTCGCCGGCGAAAAACCAACCAGGATAGCCTTTTCTTTGACGAAGGCCACGGCATCGCTGTCGTTGCTGACGGCATTGGCGGGCGAAAGGGCGGGGAAATTGCCTCGACACTGGTTGTCGAAGGCATGCGCGATGCCTTCCTGCGCTCCGACATGATCCGTCATGACGAAATCACGCCATTCCTGGCATCTGCAGTGGACTCCGTCAACTCAAACGTCTTCGGTTTCGGGCGCGTGAATTCCGGCTATGAGGGCCTGGGTTCCACGATGGAATGCCTCTTTTTCTCTGGTGACATGGCTTATGTGGCTCACGTGGGAGACAGCAGGACTTACTTGTACGAGCAAGGGCATCTTTTCCAACTGACGGTTGATCATAATGTCGAGACGTTTGTTGAGCGCGGGCTGGTTCACCGTGATTCACTGAGTGACCCAAAGGTTCGCGGTGCAGCTCTAGTGAAGGCGGTCGGCCTGGCAGCCCGCTGCGAGATGGACATATGCAAGATCAAGCGGCGTCCCGGGCAGATTTTTCTGAGCTGCTCTGATGGATTGTCTGCGATGGTGAGTGACCGTGACATCGCGCGCCAACTTTCCGCACTGGCGACAAACAATTCGCCTGACGCGCTCCAGGACGTGGCACGCAAGCTTCTCGATTCAGCAAACGAGGCAGGCGGACGGGACAACATCACTGTCCTGCTTGCCCGGGTGGAGGTCAAATAATGGCCTCTTCAAAGCTTTATCTTGTTCGCCATGAGGTGGAAAGTTTCATCGGTCCACTGACTGCTGCGGAGTTTGGTCGCAACCTGTCAAGGTTGAGCATTGGCATGCACGATGAGGTTTCAAGCCATTGCGGTCCGTGGGTTTTTATCGACGATCGCGAAAGGATGAAGAAGCACTATCCGGAACTGCTGACCCATCTCAAGGACGCAATGAGCGGCGGGTGGGTTGCGGACGCTGGTGCTTTCAAGAACGAGGCAACGATCAAGGGTTCCATGCCTCTGACGACCAGGGAACCTGACCGTCGCATGCTTTTCGCCGCAGCCTTTTTTGGCCTGGCGACCCTTGCTGCGATCGTGGCGTGGATCCTTGCCGGTACTTCTGAGTTGTCCAGCCGCATTGTGGGTGGCAACCAGCCCGTATTGCAGGATGCTTTGAACCTGTTGAATTCCGGTCGCGACCAGGAGTTCATCAGCTACCTTGAACCTCATGCGACAGCACTTGCCGAACGATCTGGGCAGAACAAAGAGCATTTCACCAGCTGGATTCCAGTGCTGCGCGCATACGCATTCATGGGATCAGGCGAGTTGAGCGGGCTATCGGGCAAAAAATTGCGCGGAGAGGCTGGAATTGCGGCACCCGCGGACTGTTCGCTGCAGTCCTGGAAGAAACGTTGGCGAGAGGCTGCGCCCAAGCTGGCGGATCTGACTTCAGGGAAGGCGTTGCCATCGGATCACTGGGCTCGCGTCCTTGCGTGGGACCCCTGGTGGGTGCGCAGGCGCAGCCAGGCAGGTTGGCTCCGACCGCGCAACTATTATGAAGGATGTCTTGCCATGGCAGCCAAGGCGCTGGATCTGGTGATTTCGGAAGGCCAAAAGACAGCGGGGGCGGGAGCTTTGTCCGCCGCCAGGTCACGCATCGAATTCCAGCGGGCGATCCTTGCCGGGAATGCAAACTTCAACAATGCTTCCATGCCCCCAGACAATCTGGGTTTGTGGACATGCCTCGACTCTGCCGCGGATCGTCCGGCCCTTGATGCCTGCCTCGACAGGCCGTGGCAGAATTTGATGTTGAACGATTACAACCGCGAAAAGTTTTACTGGGCGGTGTTGCGCGTGGCGGTCAACAGTCGCCGCCTGGGCGACAGGAATGCTTGGAGTCTTGTGCGCAATGAGTTGCAGGCTTTCCTGGAAAGGCGTGATTCAGGCGATTCGTTTACAAGGATTGATTATGCGGACGAACTCCGCTTTGTCGGGCGCGGTGCGGATGGTGCGTTGCCCGCGTCCTTGGACGGAACCCCGCCCATGGCGCCGTCGATGAAATCCCTGGTCGAGGACGTCCAGGTGGACATGGCCCACTGACATGGCCTTTCGGATAGAAAATGACATACCGGCAAATTCACGCTTGCTGGCGGCCGCAGTCCTTGGCTGGCTGATTGTTTGCTCTTTCGATTGTCTTGCCGCGCCTGTTGCTGGACCAGCTCTACCCCAGCGGCAACGCACTGATCCGGTCCTGCCAATGCAGGTTGCCCTGCAGCGTGGTGACTGTGCGGGCGCTACCGCAAGGGCACGTGCGATTCTCACATCGTATCCGCAAGGTAGTTTTGAGGCAGCGCAGGCTCACCTGGTAAACGGGACATGTCTGCTCCGCGCCAAACGCTGGTCTGCGGCGCAAAGGGCTTTCCGCAAGGCGCGACCGCTTCCTCCCCGGTCAGCGCAGTATCGCAGGCGCCTGGAGAAGTATGCGGCTGACCGGGAGCGCGAGCAAGCAAGGTCGTACAGTGCGACGACTGCAAACAGCTACTGGAGTCCTGTCGGGACGATGCCGCAAGCACCTGTGATCATGCCCGTGGAACCGGGCTACGGTCGCATTGCTCCACGTCCTGCACCAGCGGCCAAACCAGCGCAGAAAGCCGGCGGGTCAAGCTTTTCGGCAACCCCGGCTTATTCGAACACGCAGGTATTTTCGCACAAGGATTACCATGGCCTGCGCACAGGGTCGGGAAAGACCCAGACGAGGGAATTCAAAGTAAAGCTTCAGGCCCAGTCTGAGTCGCCGGTCAAATCAGCGGGTGGCGCGATGTTCACCTTGGGGCTGCCCGTCGAGCTGAAACATTCGATCATTAATTCGACCGGGGAGGAGTTTGGATTTTCCCGTGATGAGGATAACCCGGACACGGTTCTGGGAAGCACTAAAGTAACGACCAGTCCGACTTCCACGGCGGTCACCATCAATGCTGGCCCCGGGGTTTCCTTGCCGTTTTCGTCCTCTGTGGAACTTGAGGGCACGTACAATTACACGCTGGTGCTACCTGATTTCAAGACAGATGAAAAATCGACGCGTCACAAGCCAGAGGCGTCCATCAATGCGGATGCTGGTGCATGGACCTTTACCGGGAAGTTGGCGTTTGACGAGAACTTCAACAAAAGCGACGAATTGCAGTCCAGCTCCACAATTTTGACGGGAACGGCTTCTGCACCAGTAGGCAAGGCGGTCGTGAATGTTTCGTTGACGCAGACTTCAACGGATGTGCCAGGGGCAATCCGCCCAACGAGCAACACAGCGGCATCAAGCCTTGCGGCCAACGGATCTGCAAAGTTCGACGGTGAGTCAATTGATTTCACGCTTTCAGCGATTTACTTGGCACTTGAACGATTTCCCGACGCGCCGATCCGGGCGCCTGGTGAAGTGATGGGTGCAGCTGCGTCCATGGATATTCCGTTTGGGATTTTTTCTATCGGAGGTTCTTTTGGTTTCAAGAGCCTGGCGGATCTGCGCCAGACTTACAAGACCAAGGATGCGGATGGGAATGATTCAACGCAAGAAGTTATCGCCGAGGGTGACCAGACTGGATTTTCGGGGAATTTCAAAGTTACTGCTGTCAAGTGGCTGTCGCTGTCCACTGAATTTGTGAAGACAACTACCAAGTGGCAGACGAATAACTCTGTCGCGCAAAAAGATTTTCTCAAGGCCAACCCCGATCAAGAGGGATTGACTACGATCAATGCGACGCTTTCATGGCAGTTCTGAAGATTGTAGCTTTTCCACACTCATCCGGGTTTCTTCAAGCCGCGCTTTCAGGGCCTGGATGATTTCACGGCCACGCTTCACCTTGCCGGTGACTTCGTCAAGGTCTTGAGTGCTCTGTGACAAGTCCCGAACGATGGCTTCGACCTCTTCAAGCATTTCCTGATATTTTCTCGATTCCTTTGTCACCCTCAGGGTCCTTTCCCGTTGCTTTTACTTTTTTGTCTTTGATGCTTCCGCGCCAGTGGTTCCGGCGACCTGCAGTGTGGCATGTCCGTCTTTCAGCCTTGCCGTGACCACCATGCCCGGGGTCAGCGACCTGATGCTGTCGATCGTCTTTCCATTAGCCGCGAGCCGAGTCCAGCCTTTCTCGAGCCACGGTGACGGGTCCAGGCCAGCCAGGCGGGCCTCAATGTTGGCAAGGTTGGCAGCGATTGCTGCCAGCGCACGGGCAGCGGATGCATGAAGGCGCCCCTCGAGCATGGCGAAAAGTTGAAGCTGTTGTTTGCTCAGCCGTTCCATCACATTTTGCAGGCTGATTCCGGCCAGTTCGATTCGTTGCCTGGCAGCAAGGAACAGGTTCAGGATGTGCTGGGCTGCCGCCGTCGGCGTTTTCTCGCGCGAATGGCAGATTTCCTCTGCGACGCAGGTGTCGTCGTGGTGGCCGATTGCCGCGATCACGGGTACCGGGCAGTCGGCGATCGCATAGGCCACTTCTGGTGTGTCAAACCAGCGTAAATCGGCAGCGGACCCGCCCCCGCGTGTGATGACCACCACATCGCAACCGGCTTCAGCGAGTGCGGTCAGCGCCCGCGGTACGGCGGTCTTGACTTCCTCACCTTGGGTGGCGGCTGCGGCGAATAACACGGAACCAGGAAATCCACCGGACTCCAGCTGGTGCAGGAAGTCGCTCTCCGCACGGCTGCCATCGGCGCTGACAAGGCCGACTTTGAGGGGGAATGCGGGCACTGCAAGCATCTTGTTTTTGCGATCAAGCCCTTTGGCGCGTAATTCCTTCAGCAGCTTTTCCCGGGCAAGCGCAAGCGCCCCTTGTGTGAAAACCGGGTCAACATTTTCGATGGTCAGAGAGAGCTGCGCCCTGTCCTTATAAAATCCCACACGGCAAAGGCAGCGTACCTGGATGCCATCCTGCAGGATCTGCCTGACGGTGTCCTCGCCGTGAATGCGGGCCATGAATTCGAGCGCCGTTGGCCAGATTGTCGCCTTGACGCTCAAAGACCCCGTTGATTTTGGCTCTGCAAGATTCAGAAAAATACCTTGAGGGCGGACCGCCAGGTTCTCAATTTCGCCGATCACCCAGACTGGCGCCGGGAAGCCCGTTGTGATTGTCCGGTGGACCGCATTGACCAGGTCACGGATGGCGATTCCACGCTCGTCCTGTCCCTTGCTGGTTGGGTCTTTGCCGTCCGGGGTGGCAATTCCAGCATCCGGCGCAGCAATTGATGGACGTTGCCCCGCCATTTTCTGAACCATTGTCAGGGTGTCGTCGCTGAAGGGAATCTGCCAATTCTTGAAAACACCATCGTAGCGGCCGCCAAGCGCCTTGATCGCGTCCCGGTGACGGTAGGTGTCGCCGAACACGATGATCAAGTTTTCTCTGACAGTAAAATGAAGACCCATATTTCCACGGGTTAGCACAGCGATTGACGTCCGTCAGCCGCATTTCGTCTGACGTGGATCAACGCTCGTAAATCACGCAATTGCCGGCAAGGAAATCGACCGTCAGGATCTGGAGTTTGCCGTTCTGGTTTTTTTGCGGTGTGAACCGGCACGAAATATCCTTGCGTGTACCCCCGTCTGCGACGGAGGCCCTCAAGTTGTATTCCTTCCCTGGGGCCAGGTCCTTCAGGACCTCAACCGGACTTTCGACTCCGTCCTGCACGTTCATCCGCAGGATCAGATAACCGTCATCGATGTTCACCACGATGGACGGGTTTGCACTCCAACGCACGGAAATACCGAACGGGACAAATTCCACCTTCGGTTTCATTTGCAGTTTGATCTCTTCAAGCACTGCCCCGGCTTTGATCTCCTGCCAGGTCTGCTCAGAGTAATATCCTTCACGTTTGGCCTGGATCATGTGCCGTCCGGGGGGAAGGCGCATGGCTAGTGGTATTTTTCTGTAGCGCCCATCGAACATTGGCTTGTTGTTGACGCTGATCTGGAGGGTGGGGGCGTTGGACTTGATGACCAGCTGTGCCGGCTGCTTGGCGGTCAGGGGCACCGACATGCGACCCAGTTGTAACATTCCCGCAAGGCCGCCAAGGATGATCATCGCATAGATCCATACCCTGGAAGCGCCGCGACGGCCAAATGCCGGTGAGTGGCGCATTGAAATCGTAGATCGGATCGCGCTACGACCCTGCCAGTTTGGGGAGTGCATGCGCCAGGGGATTTCCGAATCGGGGACGCCGCTTTGCCTTGCCCCCGTGCCCGTGGCGCTGCCATTTATGGGCCGGATGCCACTATTTGTCTGGACAGGAGGTGTCGGCGGGACCGGCTGCGATAACAGCGTCCGGATGTCTGCAGCGATGTCAGCTTTGCGCTGCGCAAGGAGCACAGACAGGAATTTCGCCACATCCTCTGCTGTAAATTCCGGATAGCGGTGGCTCAGGTAGCGACGCAGGTCTCGCTCAAATTCATGAGAGTTCTCATACCGGCGGTGGATGTCGCGCTGGAGCGCCCGCATGGTGATTTGTTCAAGCACTTGGTCTACGTCGGAGTTGAGGCCCCGGAGCGTTGGCGGAACGCGACACTCGTGAACCATGCGGATCGTTTCGACGTCGCTGTCGCGCTCAAAGAGGCGTGTCATGGAAAGAGATTCCCAGAGCACGATGCCCAGCGAGAACACGTCAGACCGGCCGTCCAGCGGCTTGGCCGACACTTGTTCGGGGCTCATGTAGGAGTATTTGCCCTTCACCACGCCAGGTCTTGTGTCGGTGATCTTGCCGCCGGCGTCAGCGATGCCGAAGTCGGTGATCTTCACTTCTCCGGAAAAACTGAGGAGTATGTTCTGCGGAGAGATATCCCGGTGCACGATATTCATGTGTTTGCCGGACAATTCGTCGAATTTCGTGTGGGCGTAGTGCAGACCCCGGGCAGCCTCGGCCACGATGAGCAGCACCATTGGCACGGGCAGCCTCATTTGGCGCTGTGAGCAATAGTGCAAAAGGGCACGCAAGTCCGTACCCTCGACGTACTCCATCACCATGCCCCAGCTGGTACCGAAGGCCTGAAAGCCTTCAACCCGCACGATGTTGTTATGCCGGAGGCTTTTGCATATTTGGGCTTCGTCCCGGAACATCTGCACGTATTCCGCATCGTCGGCGTAGTGGGGAAGGATTCGCTTCACGGCGCAGATACGCTGAAATCCATCGCCTCCGATTTGGCGGGCAAGCCAGATTTCGGCCATCCCGCCCCGGGCGATCTTCTTTTCCAAAAAGTATTGGCTGGTCGCTGACATAGCAGCTTTTTCGGCTTTCCAGACCGGGTCCTGAAGGAACCTTCCGGGACCAGGGGTTTCAGGGTCGGTTGGGGGGTAATTAACTAGCTGAAACAATTAGATAAAAATTATATGCTTCAGGTCTTGCCAACTGGCATTTATGCTGGGGGTCGCAAATCATGTTTTCAATCGAGTGATCATGCAAGGATCGGTTTCCACAGGGACGTTCATTTCGATCGAAGGCGGCGAGGGAGTCGGTAAGAGTTCCTTTTCTGCCTCGCTCGTTGCGGCCTTGTCGCGCACTTCCCGGGAAGTCGTTGCTACCAGGGAGCCGGGTGGAACTTTGATTGCCAATAGTATCAGGGCCATTTTTGCCAATCCTCCTGCTGCCGAACCACTGACTCCCCAAGCAGAAGCCATGCTCGTGCTGGCGGCCCGTGCGCAGCACGTTGCCAACCTCATCCGCCCCGCACTTGCCCGGGGAGCCTGGGTTGTCTGTGACCGGTATTCTGATTCGACCATGGTGTATCAAGGGAAATTGGCGGGATTGGATCCTGCGTGGCTCCGGCTCACCAATCGCATTGCGACGGGTGGCCTGGAACCTGACCTGACTTTTCTGCTCGATTGCCCTGTGGAAATATCTCGCCGCCGTTGTGAGGGGCGCTTGAAGAGCGGTCGCCAGGAAGACGGTGCCGCACGTTACGACGGTGGGACTGCCGGGCAACACGAAATCATACGCGCCGGGTTTCTTGAGTGCGCGGCTTCGGCGCCCAGCCGTTTCGTAGTCCTTGACTCCAGCACCACCGTGGAAACAGTCATTGCGAAAGCGTTGAAGACGCTCCATGAGCGTTTTCCTGGTGATTTTAGCGGCGCAGGAGGCTCCCGTGGTTGACGTCAACCCGGTGGTGAAATCGCTTCTTGCCCTTGCCGGCAACGGACGCATGCCGGCATCGCTGCTTCTGTATGGCGCGCATGCCGGGTCTGTGAGAAGCGCCGCGCATCAGTTATTGACGGCATTGTTTTGTCCACGCCTTTGTGGCGATTGTGCCGATTGCCGGGCGATGGTTACCGGGGAACATCCAGAAGTTTTTGCGCTGCCAGAAGAGGATGCCGTCAAGATCGATCAAGTGCGGGCGGCAATTGCCCATCTGGACTTGTATTCATCGAGTCGTGCGGACGGTCGCCGTGGCTGGCGTGTGATTGTCCTGCCTCAGGCCGAAAGGCTGACAGAACAGGCTGCCAACGCCCTCCTCAAGACGGTCGAGGAACCGCCGGAAGGGGCCTTGATCCTGGTTACGGCACGTCATCCGCGCAACCTTTTACCAACCCTGCGTTCGCGTCTACTGGCGCTCCGGATTCCTGGCTCGGCAGAAGTTGATGAGCCAGCCCCCGAAGTGTTGGCGGCCATCACCGGGGTTCTTGCATCTGGTCCATCGGCGGCAGCTCTTTCCTCGGCAGAGAAAGTTGCCCGCCAATTCAAGTTGAAAGCCGGTGAGTTTTCGGCGTTGGCGGAACTTGCCCTGAACGGCATTTACCACCAGTCATTGTCTGCGGGAGCAAATCCTGCGACACGGAATTCACAGGTCGAGGTCATGGGTCCGCGCCGCCGGCTGCTTGGCGAATTGCACAAGTTGGCGCGTGCGCGGAATATTGCATTGAACACGCAGCTTGCAGCCGAGATGGCCGCAGGTTTTTCGGGCTGAGGAATTTTCATGGAAACGGTCAACATCGTCGGTGTTCAATTCAGGCGCGCGGGCAAGATTTACCACTTTACCCCCGGCGGCCTTGAAGTCCGTATCGGTGATCCTGTCGTTGTTGACACGGATCGTGGGCCCAGCCTGGCTCACGTGGCGACGCTGAAGTTGCTCGACCGGTCGGACCTTGGTGCCGAGGACTTGAAACCCCTCATGCGCAAGGCCACGGAAAAGGATCTGGACAGTTACGGGAAATTGACTCCTGAATTCGCAGAAAAGTTTGCACGTGAGGCGCTCAAGCGGCACACGTTGGACATCCGGATTTTGAAGGCTGAAGTCCAGCTTGGTGGTAACAAGGTGGTGATCTACTTCTCATCACCTGGCCGCGTCGATTTCAGGGAACTGGTGAAGGACCTGGCGTCGGGAATGTTTGCGCGGGTTGAATTGAAACAGGTCGGTGCACGGGACGAAGCCAAGCTTGTCGGTGGACTAGGTATTTGCGGGCGCGAATTCTGCTGTTCTAGCTTCCTGCGTGAATTTGTCCCGGTTTCGATCAAGATGGCAAAGAACCAGAACCTTGCCTTGAACCCGACCAAGGTGTCTGGCGGTTGCGGCCGTTTGCTGTGTTGCCTGACTTATGAAAACGACACTTACTCAGAACTCCGCAAGCTTATGCCAGGCAAGGGTGCCAAGGTTCGCGTGATCGAGGACGGTTTGGTTTGTACCGTGGTCAAGTCGGACCTGATCAACCAGCTCGTGATGATCATTTCGGAAGATGGCAACTTCCAGACCTTGCCGATAAGGGAAGTGGAAGTTCTAGAAAGGGACGCTCGCCAGCAAGGTGGCGGAGGATCCAAGCCTGCTCCGCAGAAGTCCGCTGACAAGGCTCCGCAAAAGCCAAAAGGTGAGTTCGACGATGAGGAACACGTCGACGAGGAAATGGCAGAGGCGGAATCCTGGGCGCAGGACATCAATCTGGAAGACCTTGGGTTTGACCAGGCCGGTGGTAGTACCACCCAGCCGCCACCAGCCTCCGGCAGTGAGAATTCCGGCGGCGACGGTGAAGGACGTCATGGCGGTAAGGCTGGAGACGGAGGCGGGCGCCGTCGCGGTCGTCGTGGCGGTCGCGGTGGGCGCAAAAACTGACTTCAACGACGTTTGCTAATGGGCGACGACTGACTTCCGGTTTGGCGTCGACCTTAGATTTTCGATTTGCTTCGCAGCCAGCTGGCCGCAGGCAGCAGACACATCCAGTCCCTTGCTGTAGCGGACCGGAGCCGGGATCGAACGTTCTGCCAGGTGTTTCTGGAAGTTGCGGATATCGTCGTCCGCCGGCCGGTCAAAAGGCAGGCCCGGGTGTGCATTGAACGGGATCAGGTTCACCTTGGCGCGCAGGCCGTGGATGAATTTCACCAGCTCTTTGGCTTCACGAGATCCGCAGTTCTTGTCCTTGATCAGGATGTATTCCAGCGTCACCTTGTTGCCGGTGACTTCCTGCCACGTTTTCAGGGCAGCCTTGAGTTGATCGAGCGGGTATTTTCTGTTGACGGGCATCAGCTCTGTGCGCAGTTCATCTCGTGCGGCGTGGAGGGAAAGTGCCAGGGCGCACTTCACGTCCCGCGCCAACTCAACAATGCGCGGCGCAAGGCCAGAGGTCGAAACGGTGACATGACGGTTGGACAGGCCAAAGCCAAACTGTTCTTCCGGGCGAAGCAGCGTCTTCACGGCATTGACCACGTTCACATAGTTGTCGAGCGGTTCGCCCATCCCCATGAAGACTACGTGGGAGATCCGCCGTGATTCACTCTGCGTGATCTGAGAGGCGACCAGATACTGAGCCAGGATTTCATGGGCATGAAGGTGACGGAAGAAACCGAGCTTGCCCGTCTGGCAAAAGCTACAGGCGAGTTTGCAGCCGACTTGAGAAGAGACGCAAAGGCTGGTGCGGTTGTCGTAGCGCAGGATGACAGCTTCCATGAACTGCCCGGTGGTGGTTTTCAGGAGCAGTTTGGTCGATCCGTCTTCCGACGCGAGAGAACTGTGGATTTCAGGCATGGACCAGTCGATGCCGTCGGCAAGTTTTTGGCGGAGCGACGCCGGGAGGTTGCTCATGTTTGCCGGGTCGACGCATTTCCCGGGATAGATCCATTTCAGGATTTGTCCGGCGCGGTAGGACGGCTCTCCCCAGGATTTGAGGAGTTCCGTCAGCTGGCTCAGGTCCAGAGCGAGCGCGTGCGGTTTTGTGGTCGTGGGACTGATTGTCATGATGCCCTCAGGTGCGGGCGGATTCTAATAGAAAATCATTAAAATACAAGTTGTTATTAATATGGTTGGGTGCGGTTCTAGTCGCCGAGAAATTCGATTAAATAACCGTAATTATTGATTAATTTGCATTCTTGGCACAGGAGGCGCCCAAGCTGATCAAATCCTGCAAGTTGGGCCAGGCGCAGACGGCGATATTGCCAAAGCCGGCGGCGGCGGCTGCCCGGGCTGTTGTCGGGCCGATCACGGCAGCAACCAGGTGACGGGGATGCAGATCAGGTTCTTCTGAAGTGAGGGCGAGCCATCCCGTGACAGACGAGGGGCTGGCAAAACAAACCACGCACCGTGCATTGTGCGCACGCTTGCCGATCAGCTTCGCCTGTTCTTTAATTTCTTTTTCAGCCAGCGGGTTGCCACTTTGATCTGTCGGTGTCGCGATTGTCCGGTAAAGGATGATGTGTTGGGCCTCGTGACCCGACTTTTGCAGCGCGCCAGCAACATCGAAGGCGAAGTCTTCTCCGCGCAACCATATGGTGGACGATTGGACTGGATCTTCGTTGATCGATCTGGTCAGTTTTCCCACTAATTCAACACTGGTCGGGGCGTCGATGCACTGAACGCGTTCGCCGAAAAGACCAGTCGCGGATGCAGCAGTCTGTTGACCGTGAGTGATGACCTTGCTCACCTTGTTCAGTGCCGCGCGCAACCCAGCATCGCCCTGCACAGCTTTGTTCAAAATTTTAACAGCGTTTTGGCTGGTAAAAATGAGCACTGCAGAATCCGCGAGCGCAGTCTTCAACTCTGAAATACCAGCTGCGATTGCATCAACCCGGATACAGGGAACATGGACAATATCGACCTGGTGCTGGTTCAGGAGAAGCGCATCGGAAGCGAGGTCTGCAGCGGAACGAGTCCACACCAGAAAGGGGCGTTCTTTCCCGTTGGATGGTGAAGGGATGCCATCATGCATAGAGCGGGTGCCCAGCCTGTCGGTTGAGATGTCCTACTTGCACGCGGCCTGGTCGCGCGGAAAAGCGATGTTGTTGCGGAAACCGGCCAGGTGCGGGCTTGGTAGAGCCCCTCGTAATATAGCATCGGCGTCCGTTCCCGTCACCGAACCATCGTCTTTCATCGAGAGCGGATTGAAACCGTATTGGCTCCAGATGGGGCGGGTATTGACCCAGCGGTCTTCTGGTTCGCTGAACACATGGACGCCGGATATGTCCCCGCCGATACAGCTATTGGAGACAGCGACGATGTTTGCCGTGCCGTTTCCATCAACGTCGGCGACCACGGGATATTCGTGTGCTGTATAGCTTGTGTTTGGCGCCTCATAGATCACATTGCCCGTTTGCCCGTCGAAAACTCGCAGGAAATATTCGTCGTTATAGACAACCTCGGTCCTGCCATCGCCGTTGAAGTCAAATGCCGTGGAACCCGTTCTTGCCGATGATGCATCCTGCGTAGGGCGGCTCCAGAGGACCTTGCCGGTATTGTCGAAGACGGCATAACGCGTCTTGCCTGCGATGCCGATTTCCAGTCCTTGATCATCCTTGCCGTCGAGATCAGCGATATTTGGTGGACCGCCCCCCGAGTCGCCAAGCGGTACAGAGAAAATCTCCTGGCAGTTATCGCCGCGGTAGGCCACGAGTTTGGTTGAATCCGCCGGGTTGGGGGGGGCCTCCCAGGTTGGACCAATGACAGTCAAGAACGGATCGTCCTTGTGCAGGCGCGCAATTCCAAGGTTGGCAAGGTTCTTTTCGAAACGACAGATGGTGGTGCCGGACGAGTTGACAATGCCAGTCCCCAGAACGATTTCCATCGTGCCTTGAAGGTTGGTGTCTGCAGGGTATGCGTGTTGCCCCTTGGCAAGTGAGAATTTGAGGGCGCCAGTCCTGGCGTCAAGCACCATGCCTGGGGCAATCAATTCAGTGGAACCGTCTCTGTCCAGATCAGCCAGCGATATCCCGTGAATCCACTCTGGGCTGATTCGCGACGCAGCAGTGCGCGAGCCTGTGCTTTCGGTTGAATTCCAGATTTTGACTCCGTCATGATTCAGGGCTACGACTTTCTCTGTCGTGTGTTCGATTGCGAATACTTCCATTTTGCCATCGCCATTGACGTCACCCAGTGCGGGAGCCACCGAGGCATCCAGTGGGATCGCTTCCCCCGAACCATTCCGACCTGTCCACTTGTGGCGCCCGTCCTTGCCATCAACAGCAAAGATCCTGCCCGGACTTGCAACCGCTCCGTTGCAAACGCCGGCCACCTTTTCGAATCCAATTGCGATGATGGACGGGGATGTGTCTGCCGGGTCAAGGCGCCCGGTCATGGCTGTTGATGCGAACTGGGTAAACTGTGCGCTTGGCGCAGGTGGCAGGTAAGTAAAGAGCTTCTTTGGTGTGATGGCTATGTTGGGAAGAGGCTCAGGCAAGCAGCGATTTTGATCTCCTCCGCTAAATGCGGTCGGACGTTTTTTTGCCGATGAACCAGTAAACTGGTCTGAGTTGCAGCTCAAAACCACTACAGTAGTCGCGGTAGCAACCAACAAGCTCAAAGATGAACCGGTAATCTTACGCATCTCTCGCCCTTCACCAGAAATACCCAAGGGTTATCGGAATATTTTTGTGTTTCTGTACTCCTGAAGCTGTAAGCAGGGTTTATTGAAAAATTCCGGATGGTTGCGTTACCAATGCGAAGGTTGTTCCACGGTCGCGGGAACTTGCTGGACTGTTTTCTCTCGTTCTCGAAAATAGCGCTTGGGATTCGAATTCAATGCGCGCGGTCACCTTCACACGTGGTATGCGATTGGCGACAAAGTTCAGGGATTTGAAAAACCTTGGGATCGGGGCGCTCTGTGGAAAAGCCAGAAAACTCCTGTTGAACCCACCCGGACAAAACGGGAAACCAAAAAGCTGCAGGCGTGCCGTCATCGTGCAGACCATAACCGAAGGGCCCGGGCAGGGGAATCGAGAGCACCCACCACGAAGTCCGACGACCCTTCAGATCCTGGTGCCGGTCAAATTTCATTGTCCTGATAACATCCCGCCGCGGAGCCCAAAAAGCATCCTTGCGCCACAGGCAGCAGGTATCGATGGTCATCTGGGAACTTTTTTTGAACTTCAGTAGCCATGTGCGGTCACGCACACTCAAAAACTGGCAGGCATAGTTCCGCCCATCCGGAAAAATGTCGATGCATCTTTCCTGATAAATCTCGGTCATCGCAGGAATGTCTGCGTCGTAAAAAGTTGTTCCGTTGGTTGTCACCCTGGAGTCAGGCAATTTACTGTGAGGGGGTCTTTCGGATGCCTTGAACTCATGCATCTGCCACTTCATCGAGTAATGAGCAGGCAGGAGTGGGGCAGAAGCGTCCCCGCCGCTAGCGGGTTGATTGCCGTGGCATCTTGCACACCAGTCCTGGCTGGCCTGGGCCGTAGCAAATGGAGCAAGGCAGGACAGCAAAAAGATCGGGATGAGTTGGTGAAATTGCACGCTATTACCCGGTGGAAATGTCAATGCAACCGCAGGGTGTCTGGTACCGGAAGTTCCAGCTTGGCAAGGACTTCCGCGGCTCCTTGCTCGGCCAAAAGCGATAGCAGCTTCGCTGCCACGGATTCTGCGGTTCGTCCGGCATCAAGCTCGCACTCGACGGAACCAGATGCGTTCTGCCCGTCGTTGGCCAGCAGTGAGGCGCGGGCTGTGATCATCTGTTTTCCGTTGTACTCCGCGATGCGGCAAAAGGCACCGAACGGCATGGTGCAGTCACCGCCAAGGGACTTCAGGACGCCACGCTCAACTGCCACGCAAAATGCCGTGTCCGCGCAGTGGATGGGTGCAAGCCATTTCAGGACACCGTTGTCCAGTTCCGCTGTCTTGGGTACTTCAATCGCCAGGGCACCCTGGCCAGCGCATGGAATGAAGTGCTCCGGGTCCAGTTTGCAGACAATGAATTCTTGATGCGGCAGGCCAGTCCAGAGGTTTTCTCCAAGTCGTTCAAGTGATGCGCCCGCCAGGATAAGGGCATCGAACTGTCCTTCGTGCAGCTTGCGCAGGCGTGTGTCGACATTTCCGCGGACAGGAACACACTTGAATTTCGGCACATGCAACGCAAACAGGGCAGAGCGGCGCAGGCTTGATGTGCCAACCGTGATGGGTCCGGCCGTCGCCAGATCCTGCGCAGTAACCGTCTTTCCTGCGAGGTCGGCCAGGCCGGCCGGCACAGCTGACTTTCGTCGCAGGATCAGAACATCGTGTGCAGCATGGCGCGGCAGGATGGCTCCCAGCATGAATGCAGGTGGCAAAGTGACCGGGACATCCTTCAGGCTGTGCACGGCCATGTCAGCATCTCCTGCGAGCATTGCCTCTTCCAGCTCCTTGACGAACAGGCCCTTGCCGCCGATCTCGTGAAGGAACCTGTCTTGGACCTTGTCGCCGGTGGTTGCGATGACGTTCAGTGCTGCTTCCATGCCCTGGGATTTCAGGAGCTTTTCGACGTGTCGGGCTTGCCACAAAGCCAGCATGCTACCGCGGGTTGCGATGGTGATCTTCTTCTGGCTCAATTGGAGTCTCCGCCGCGGAACAGGCGTGTCAGCAGTGAAGCGCCTTCGCGCCCTGCGCCCTGCTCCAGCAATTGCTTCAGGCCGCGGCCCGCGTCCGCCGTCAGTCGGGATGCCAATATGTCAAGCAAGTCGCGCAAATGGTTTTCCTGGTCTTCGTTGAAGGTTTTGCCGGCGAATTTCCGGTCCGCCTCGCGATGAAAAAGCCCGGTTACATGATCGTTGAACTGTTTCAAGGCCGGAGCCAAGGTCATGTGAAGCAGCCAACGCTCATATTCGATGACGGAATCGTCAATGATGCGTGCCGCATCTTCTGCAGCTTTTTCGCGCTCGGCCCGGGTTGCATCGACCACCTGTTTCAAGTCATCGATGTCGAACAGGTACACGTCATCGAGCGTTCCGCAGACAGGATCAATGTTGCGCGGCAGGGATATGTCGATCAGGAGCAGCGTTTTTCCGCGGCGTTGGCGCAGGGCGTTTTTTACCATGGACTGTGTCACAACCGGGTGCGATGCCCCCGTGGTCACAATCAGCACGTCGCAAGCGGCAAGGGCGTGGTCCAGCTGGTCCAGTGATGCTGAAGTTGCACCTTCTATCGATGCTGCCAGGTCGCGTGCCCGTTCGACTCTACGGTTCAAGATCATCAGTTCCCGTGGTTTTTGGGCCGCCACGCACTTTGCCGTCACTTCACCCATTTCGCCGGCGCCAATGATGCCAAAGCGACGGCGGGTCGGGTCTTCAAAAACTTTCCTGGCAAGGTCAACCGCAGCATTTCCGATCGACACGCGACCCCGTCCGATACCAGTCCGCGCGCGGACTTTTTTGGACGCGGACAGGGCGTCCTGCCCCAGGCGGTTCAGGAACGGTCCAAGGGTTTGCGCTTGCTGGGCAATCGCAATGGCCTGCTTGAACTGCCCGGTGATCTGGGTTTCCCCGACCACGAGGGAATCCAAGCTGGCAGCGACCGAGAAGAGGTGTCTCACGGCCTCCCGGCCAGTCAGTGAGTAGGCCGCTTGCTTGACCCGGGCAGCAGCCTCTTGGTCAAGCATGTCAAAAGATACCAGGGCGCGGTGAAGCAGTTCGTTCAGGGCGGGCTCGCTGGTGAGTGACGGGGAACCGACCCCAAAGATCTCAAAACGGTTGCAGGTGGAAAGGCTCGCCAGTTCCATGAAGCCAAATTCATCGCGGATGCGCGGTAGCCGCTCGCGGATGGCCGCTTCGTCAGCGTGGAGTTTTTCGCGCAGGGCGATATCGGCGGAGCGATGGTTCGCGCCGAAACAGAAAATCACTGGCTCAATGGCGGTTGACATGCCTGGTTCACCCGGCCATGGCCGGCCCGTAGCCGGAGAAGAAAAGCAGTCCAAACCACGCGACTGCCATCAAGACAAATCCGCCGACACTGAGCCGTGCCACAACCCGGGCTGGTGAGCGCAGGATGTTACGTGCGACCAGCGTGCCCAGGTACCAGGACCAGACCGCGACGGCCCACAGCACTTTCGACTTCAGGGCAAGGGCATCGGGGGCGCTCAGTCCACCCGGCAGGCTGGTGATGAAAAAAGCGCCCGTGATCAGGCTCAAAGTGAGCATCACAAAGCCTGTGATCAGGGAAATGCGCAGCCACCGGTCCAGGCGGTCAAGCGCGGGCAGGTTTTCCCCCATCGCCAGGATATCCGCCATCCTGCGACGTTTCAGGGCGCGATGCTGCCAAAGGAAGACCACGGACAGGACGCATGCCGCAATGGCCATGGCCTGGCCAGCGATCGCCATGCTGACGTGAAAACCGGTCAGCCACTTGTGCCCTGTGCTCCAGTTGAGCAGGTTCGGATCAGGAACGGCGAAAAAACGCACCAGCAAGAGCAGCATGCCGAAAGGGGCCAGCATGACCGGGGCCAAGCGGACCTTGAGCAGGCGATCGGCCAGGACCGCTCCGATTCCGACCACGGCAGCCAGGATCGGTGCCGCGCTGGCACGCCAATCTCCTTGCGTGGTCAGCAGGCCCTGCGCCAGAAACGCCAGGCAGGCCGCCCCGCCCAGCAGAAAGGCATTGCCTGCGACACGAAAAAATCTTTTGGTTCCGCCCACATACAGGAGCGAGGCCATGGCATAAGCGATCAGCGCGGCGAACATGTAAAGAGTGTCTGCACGGCCCTGAAACACGCTTAGCCCCTGTTTGATGGGTTTATAAAATAACGGCTGAGTATCATCAGAGTGGCAATGGAAATCAAGGCGAGTTATAAAGCGCCTGAGTCCGCACGGACGCTTTTTGGAGCCCTTTTTGAACCGGCCTTCCGAACGCAATCACCAGAGCATCGATCGCTCACTGACCCAGCCCGTTGACGGGCCGCGGAAGGGCGATTGGCAACGGCGTTCCTGGCGGGGGGCGCCGGCCAACCAGCAGGCCGACTTCGGAGACCCCGAGCGCCTTGCTTCTGTTCTGCAACAGATCCAGTCCTATCCGCCTCTTGTGGCTCCTGGGGAGATCATGAAGCTTCGCCGCCAGCTGGGCGAAGCAGAAATCGGCAAACGGTTTTTATTGCAGGGGGGCGACTGTGCCGAGCGCTTCGCCGACTGCACCCCGGCGGCGATCAACGAGAAAGTCAGCCTGCTTTTGAGGATGGGGCTGGTCCTGACCAGTTGCACGGGCAAGCCCGTGATCAAGGTCGGGCGCATTGCGGGCCAGTACGCAAAACCCCGTTCCGCTACCCACGAGACATTTGATGGGCGGGTTCTGCCCGTTTTCCGGGGTGATAGTGTTCATGACTTCGAAAGCCGCGTTGCCGATCCCGGGCGCCTTTTGCAGGCTTACCATGCGGCGTCCCTGACCTTGAACTACATCCGGTCGCAGGTTGCAGGCGGCTTCACCGATGCTTCCCGTGCTCACGAATGGACGGTAAGGGGCATCACCAAACCGTTGGCCAGTCGTTTTGGCGAACTGGTGCGTTCGGTCAAAAATGCGGTCGAACTTGCAACAGCTTTTGGCGTTCAATCGGGGGCAGTGGCTTCACCTGGCTCGCACGATGCGCGAGATATTTTTGCATCTCACGAGGGGTTGCTGCTCGAATTTGAAGAGGCGATGACCCGCTTCGATGCAGAGACTGGAGCCCACTTCAACCTGAGCGCACACACGCTCTGGATTGGTGACCGTACCCGTCAGGTGGGTGGTGCCCACGTCGAATACTTTCGTGGCATCGCAAACCCCGTGGGCTTGAAGATTGGCGCTGGGGCTGACCCTGCAGAGATCGCCCATATTGTCCGCACCCTCAATCCGTTGCGTGAACGTGGCAAGTTGATCCTGGTGACGCGCCTGGGCGTGAAACACGTTGAACGTGAGTTGCCGGCGCTGATTGAAGCCGTGCGCGCAACCAGAACCCCGGTCCTGTGGTGCTGTGATCCCATGCATGGCAACACTGTGCGCGCGTCGAACGGATTCAAGACTCGTCTCCTGGCTGACATCACCACGGACCTGGAATCGACGATCGCGATCCACCGTGAAGCGCAGTCGCGCCTTGGCGGTATCCACCTGGAAATGACGGGCGATGCGGTGACTGAGTGTGTCGGCGAGGATGTCTTGCCAGAGCATCTACCCGTTCGCTACGAAACCTACTGCGACCCGCGCCTCAATGCTTCGCAAAGCCACCAATTGGCTTTCCTCCTGGCTGATGCACTCGGCCACTGAAAAACTAATTTCGTGATTGTTCGCGCCGCGAGGCGCGAAGTACCGCCGCCGTCAGGGCGTGAACAAAAGATTTTGGTAGATAGCGTCCAAGACGCGCAGAAAAACGTGCGTGAACACGTTGTTCCACCGCGGGGTCACGGATGGGCAGGCCAGCTGCCCGTTTGATGCGTCCCACTTCCCTTGCCAGGGCCTTGCGGCGTTTCAAGAAGGCGGCAAAGGCTTCCAGAAATGCACTGTCAAGCTGTGCGATCTCATTGCGTGCAGCAGCAAGCTCTTGCCGGGGAGTTTGGATTGGTTTTTTAGAGGTGGGTTTCATGAATCCAGGCTCGGTGTGGGGTGCGGCTCATTGACCACGCCCTTTTCCCGCCAGATCTCTCCCCGGCAGTCTTCGATGACCAGGTCGTCGCCGTCTTCCCTCAGGATGTGATTTGGGGTCAGCGGAACTTTTCCGGAAGGCGTGTCGAGGATGTAGGTCGGGATCGCAAGGCCTGTGATGTTTCCGCGCAGTTTTTTCATCAGCTGGATGCCGGTGCGGATGGAAACACGTAAATGCTCTGTTCCCGCCACCCGGTGCGGATGAAAGAGGTAATAGGGGCGGATTCGGGCCCTGAGCAATCCGCGTAGAAGCGCCATCATCTGCTTGGGGTCGTCATTGACGTGGCGCAACAGGACCGACTGGTTGCCCACCGGAATGCCGGCATCGACAAGATTGGCGACTGCCTGGATCGCTTCGGGCGTCAGCTCTTCTGGGCAATTGAAATGCGTGTTCACAAAAACCGGATGATACTTGGCCAGGCGCTGCGCGAGTTCCCTGGTAACGCGGTAGGGGAGTGTCACCGGCGTGCGCGTGCCGAAGCGGATGATCTCAACGTGGGGGATGGCGCGGATACGCGCGACCAGATTTTCCAGCGCCTGGTCGCTGGCAATGAATGGATCGCCACCCGTGATCAGGACATCCTTGATGGCGGGGTTTGAGGCAATGTAGTCGATCCCCCGGTCAACGATGCTACGATTGAAATGCAATCCGGTTTCTTCGTCGCGTCGTTTACGAAAACAATACCGGCAATAAACCGGGCAAAGCTGGGCAACGCAAAATGCAACCCGGTCCGGATACACGTGGACCACTTCACGCACGGGCGAATGTCCCACTTCGTCCAGCGGATCGCCGACACCCAGGGCGTCCTGCAATTCCTCTGTCCGCGGCATGGCTTGCAGGCGAACGGGGTGCAGGTGCGCTGGGACTTCAGCCCCGGGCTGATCCACCATCAGCAACAAGTAATAAGGCGTGATGCCTGATTGGAAGATGTCCTTGAGCGCGTCGAACCCTTCGGCCTCTGCACCAGCTAACTTCAGGATGCGCTCGGCGTCAGACCTGCTGGCGACCTGGTGTTTCATCTGCCAGCGCCAATTGGTAAATGTCTCGGAGTCAACACCGAACGCGGCCGCTCCACGCACGGTGATGGAATCCGGGCTTGCCGTGGCCATACGAAATTGGCTAGCCTGAACGTCGCTGGTTGTTTCTTCGCGTTCCGTCATCGTCGCATCATTTAAGAGACTGGGTCCCGCATGTCCATTGCAAAGCGCCTGATCCTTGCTTCCACCAGCCGCTTCCGGGCCCAGGTCCTGAAGTCCGCAGGCATTGAATTTGACGCGATTGGCCCCGAGGTTGACGAAAAGTCCATCAACTGCCCGACCCCGGCGGAAACGGCCATTGCCCGGGCAGAGGCCAAAGCCCTTGAAGTTTCAGCTAAAAACAAGGATTCCGTGGTGATTGGCGCTGACCAGATGTTGAGTCTGGGGCAAAGAACCTTCACCAAGGCGCAGGATATCAACGAAGCCCGCCGCCGGTTGATCGAACTTGCCGGCCAGACCCATACCCTTCATTCGGGTTTTGCCTTGGCCCTGGATGGCAGGGTTCTGGTTTCCCACGTGGTGGATGTGCCAATGGCCATGCGCAAGCTAACCAGTGGCGAGATCGACCGCTACCTTGCGACCGGGGAATGGCGTGGGGCTGTGGGGTGTTATCAGGCCGAGAATCTGGGCATCCAACTTTTTGAATCGATCGGCGGTGACACCACGGCTGTGGTCGGCATGCCGATGCCCCAAATTTTGACGGCTCTGCGTTCCATTGGCCTGAACACGTTGGAATCGCCCCAAGGGCCGTGGGGTCTTTCCTTGCCCGGTTGAGATACTGGGGTCCTTTGGGAGTCGTTGCCAGTTTATTCTGAGTGCTACTCTGCGGCAGAATCGCATGCTCGCAAAAATTCCGTCTTGTTCATCTTCCTGAGTTTCGTCCCCACACTTGAAAGATCCGTGGCCCTCCGAGCACCGTTTTTGGGTCACGGCAGAATGCATGTAATTCTTCCGCTGTCGCGCGCAGATTTTCCTCTGAACTCAGTTTATCCCGGAGCACAGCTTCAGTGATGTTTTCGAGGGTGACGCAGGTGAGGAGCTTGATGCCACCCTCAAGCGCAGCAGGATGGATCACCTTCATCTGCACATTTTCGAATCCAGCACTGCGCAGGAGCCCGGGAAGGCGCGGGCCGATATTGGGATCACCCCCACGAGCCTGCGCCGCTTTCGTGTAGTAATCGACGTACCGTTGTAGTGCAGGGCAGTCCGGTTCAGAAAAGTGTCCACGAAAGTCAATGTCTTCGACGATGATCACGCCCCCGGGACGGATGCACCGTTGCATGGCAGAGATGACTTGGCCGGGGTTGCGAAGGTGTGTCAGCAGGAAGCGAGCGTATACGACATCGAACACCTCATCAGGTTTCCACTCGGTAATGTCCCTGATCAGGAAATCAAGGTTCGAAAGGCCCTGTTCAGCGGCATCCTTGCGGGCCAACGTGATTTTGACTTGGTCGATGTCTACGCCGACAGCCCGTCCGTCTGGACCGGTCAAGCGAACGAGCTCGAAGGTCACGTCGCCCCCGCCGCAGCCGACGTCCAAACATAGCGAACCAGTACGAATACCGACATCGGCAAGGAGTGCGCGGGTTGTCGGGCCCATCACTTCGGATAGAAGCCGAAGGCGCTCACGACCTTCCTCGCCACCACGGATTATGTACTGTTCATTTCCCATTGGAATTCACGTGTTGCGCACGCTGCCGCTGCGCGGGTCCTGGCTGTTGGCAAAAAGCCAGGCGCAATGCGGCAAGTTAATTGGCTTCAGCGCCACATGTTGATGGCTGCTGTGCAGATGTTTGCGAAAGACATCCAGAAGCTCTTCGCGACCGGTGGTTACGACCAGGTGGCCGGGCCAGGCAGGAAGACCCGTCAGTATGTGTTTTTGTTCTTCCGGCGTGAAGGAATCAAATTCAAGCAGCACGCATGAATCGTCCTTCAGGTTTCTTGCCATGCCGGGCAGCACGGCCGGTTCCATCGAGACGTCGAAATTCAGTTGGCCGAAGACTGTCTGGTACAATTTCGCTGCATCCGGATCCTTTGACAGCACAAGCAAGTGTCGGGTTTCCGGTGCTGCGGATTCTGCGTGGTGCAGGGTTGTCTTTGATGGATCGGGGCCCTTGCGGGCCAGCCGTTTCAAGTACTGCCGTGCCAGGTCAGTTGCCGAGACCATGCCGACCACGTCCGGTATCAGGGGGGCGCCGCGCGTCGCGTGCAGTCCGCGGACGATCGGAAAATGCCGGATGCCAAGTTCTGTGTGCAGGCGTGGAATGTCGCGTGAAAAGTTGCCTGCGCTGGCGCAGACGAGAGGCATGGTCATCACCGTTGCGACGGTGGTTTTTGCCGCCACGTCTTTTTTGAGCAGCAGGACGGGGACGTATTTCCGGACCACATCCCTTTCCGTGACGATACCGACCACGCGTTCTTCGTTGTCGTAGACCAGCAGGCTGCTGACTTTGCGCGTCGTCATGCGCTCCACCACGTTGGCCATGGAATCGTCACGGTGAATGAATGCGAGGTTGGTCGAGATAAGGCTGAGTCCAGCAACGATCCCTCCGTGGTCCTTGGGGGTGCTGATTTCCTTTTCACGACTCATGGTGCGTGGCCTCTCCGTGGACTCGCCGCGGCATCGCTGGCTTCACTTTGCAGGTGCGCTCGGACAAAGTTCCTGCAGCACGCAGTTGCCACAGTTTGGTGACATCGCCTTGCAAGTATACCTTCCATGAAGGATGAACCAATGGTGGGCGTCAGGCAACCATTCGGCGGGGATCACTTTCATCAACTCTACTTCCGCCTTTTCGGGGGTAGGTTCGCGCTGAAGTCCCAGCCGCGCCGTAACCCGGAAAACGTGGGTATCGACCGCCAGCACGGGCTCACGCCAGATTTCGCCCAGGATCACGTTGGCGGTTTTGCGACCCACGCCGGGTAACGACTCGAGGGCTTCGCGTGTCCGGGGAACCTGCCCGGAAAAATCGTCCACTAGAATGCGTGTCAACTTTGCCACATTTTTTGCTTTGGTCGGCGCAAGCCCAATGGTCCTGATTTTTGCCAGCAGGCCATCAGGCCCAATGTCCAGGACCGTTTGCGGAGTAAATCCGTTTTCGTAGAGGGGCTGCATGCACTTGTTGACGCTTTTGTCCGTCGTCTGGGCTGACAAGACGACAGAGACGAGGAGTTGATATGGGCTTTGGTAGAACAGTTCGCAGTGGGGCTTGGGATTGTTGGCGGCGAGGGTTTCCAACTGACGAGTGACCAGGTCACGACGGGCTGCCAAAGACAACGCCCGGGGCTGGCGCAGGGCCGGCTTCCGGGCGTTTTCCTTTTTCGCGGTCTGCCCGCGTTTTGGCGCTTTCTTACTCCGCGACTTCAAGGGTCACGTCACCGTAAACCTTGCACTGGCATGCAAGCCGCTCGTCGGGGCGGGCTGCCATCGTCTCCAGGAAGTCCTTCTCGTTGTCTTGCATGGGGCTCAACTTCTCAGCGCCCGAGATCACCTTGACCATGCATGCTCCACATGCACCGTCGCGACAACCGAAGAGGATCGAGGTATCGTGGTCCTCGCACATGTCGATCAGGGCATAACCGTCAGCGACGTCGATTGTTTTTTTATCGGTTGTGATGGTAACTTTTGGCATGTTTCAACACTCACTTTAAAACGTGTGATCGGACTATCTACTTTATGACCAGGAAGTCAAGTCGAAAACCCCAAGCGTCTGCGTCCGCTAAATCCGGAAAATCCAATGGAAACGGCTATTTGGCTTTGCTGCCGGTGCATCATTGGGTGAAGGCAGCTCTGGCCGACGCACGGGGGGGCAAGTCCCGCCCCGGTGCACGGGCCGGTGATCGTCACGGCCGGGTTTTCATCGTCCCCCAGCCTCCAGCCGGAGAAAAAGTCGATTCCGCCGTTCAGAGCTGGTTGGCAGGGCACCTCGAGGGAGTTCCCTCCTGGCAGCGTGACAATGCGCTCAAGATACGACCGGATTCAGTCATGCTTGCGGACGACGAGGGTCCAATCTGGGTCCTGATGCCAAAGCAAGGAATCGGCAACTCCACGGGCAATTCGAGCCGTTCGGGTACGCAAGGCGGTGCTTTTGGTCCGTCGCCTTACGGACGGACGCGTGACCTGGTGGGTGCGTGCGTGCCTGGATTTCGCGAATACAAACTGGAGCGCGTGACGCTGGCCGGGATCGGTTGCTCGCGTGACCATTGGCTTGGTGCTCTGGTCGGGCTTGATCTTGGCGCCTACCGTTTCACGCAATCCCAGCAGAACGGGCCGGCAGCCTGCAAACTTCCCGCACTGGTCGTGCCCGACGAGGTCAGTTCTGACAGTGGGCTGATCGACGAGGCAGCGGCACTTGCATTTGCCATGAACACCGCGCGTCATCTGGTCAACCTGCCGGCCAACAAATTGAATCCCTCAACTTATGCGGATCTTGTACGTGGCATGTTTAAGGGCGCAAAGTGCTCTTCGGTCAGTGTGCTGGATGACAAGGCGCTCGCCAGTGAAGGCATGAACTTGCTGCGTGCGGTCGGCGCCGCGTCACCGAATCCGCCCTGCCTTGTGCACATCCGCTATCGTCCGCCGGTTGTGAAGGGCGTAAAGGCTGCCAAATCCAGAAAATCTGCGCTGACGATTACGGAACATCATCGTCCAGTCGCAATCGTCGGCAAAGGGATCACGTTTGACACCGGTGGGCTCGACATCAAGCCATCATCAGGCATGCGCTGGATGAAGAAGGATATGGGGGGATCGGCGACTGTTCTTGGTCTGGCACTTTATGCAGAGGCGATGAAAATCCCGCTGGCGATAGATTTCTATCTGGCGATTGCAGAGAATTCTGTTTCAGGCACTGCGATGCGTCCCGGTGACGTGTACAAGGCCCGCAACGGCATGACGGTCGAAATCCACAACACGGATGCTGAAGGGCGCCTGGTGATGGCAGATGCGTTCGACTACGCCCTGACCCGGCCGGGTGACGATGAGCCACGCCTCTTGATCGATGCATCGACGTTGACCGGTGCAATGCGCGTGGCCGTGGGGCTGACCATTTCGGGGATGTTCGCCAATGACGACAACTTGGCTGCACAATGCATTGCCGCAGGACAGCGCAGTGGTGACCCCTGCTGGCGACTGCCGCTTTTTGATGAGTACAAGTCGGCCTTGAAGTCCCAGGCAGCCGACATCTCCAATTGCTCCGACAGCTCTTTTGGCGGTGCGATCACGGCGGCGCTGTTCCTGGAAAAATTCACGCGCGGCAAGCCTTGGTTGCATTTTGATTTCTACGCGTGGACCGACCGCGCATCGGGTGCGATGACCGAAGCTGGTGGCAACGCGCAGGCGTTGCAGCTTCTGGTGGAGTTTTTGAATTCCAGGAAGTGAATTCAACTTGTGGTCATGTCATCCTGAAAGTGGACTAGTACGCGGTCCCAAAAGGACAGCAGGATCAGGTGTCCGAAGTCGTAAAGTTCATCGATGGCGCTTTGCAGTGAAGCGCCTTCGTGCTTTATGCGATAAGCCGCAAC
>JBEGVZ010000049.1:0-8563 GCA_041178085.1 Pseudomonadota bacterium
TAGGCCCAATCGAGACGACCCTGCCGGCGGTACCGGTAACCGGGCTCACCGTCGGGACGACGTACGACGTGACCGTGGCAGCTCTCGACGCGGCGGGCAACGAAACGTCGGCAAGCAACAGCGGAACATTTGGAAAGGTCGGACCGCCCAACCCCAGCGGCTTTTCTGCGACGGCGGCATCATCAAGTCAGATAAACCTGAGTTGGACTTCCGGGGAAGGATCCACAGCTGGATACAAAATCGCTTACCAGAGTGGGGGAACTGCACCCCCATCTTGTGCCACAGGCAACGGAATTACGGTAATCCCGCCGTCATCAATCTCTGGCACCAGCCGATCCGTTACGGGACTTGCCGCCTCGTCGCAGTATTCATTCCGCCTTTGCGCGATTAACAATGACACAACGCCATCCGAATCCACTGGTGTCACAGCCACGGCAACAACGTCCGCAGGCGGTGGGGGCGGCGGTGGGGGCGGTGGTGGGGGAAACGGAACCTACCGGATTTATGTCCCCTACTTTGAGGGTACAACGCCCTCACTTGCTAAATGGGAAGTTGTTGCTGGGACTAGTACTGGTTCGCGCCAGACATTACCAGTGGCGTCCATCACGACCCAACCCGATCCGAAAAAACTCATGTCCGCCGCTATCTCTGCCAATGGCATCGTCTCCGTGGCGTACCCGACGACGTGGAGTGGTATCAACAGCGACGCGGTTCTTTCTGGAGCGACTTATGACGCGACTTTGTCACCCCTGGCCAACGTCACGCCAGACCCAGGACACTCCCTGAAGGTCACGGGCGTCGATGTCGCTTTTGACATGATGGCCGGTAGCGCGGGGTCGGGTGCCTTCAAGTATTTCTACGCGACGCATTACCGCTTCAAAGACGCGACTATCCAAGGGGCTTACACCGTACGCATGGCCGAGGGCGGAGGCGTAAGCACCGAGGCCCTCCCCCCCAACTCGAACCTTGGGTATGCTGATGTAGCCGCGCGCATCGATTCAGCTGGCTATCCCGAGGTGACCGGAATGGCCACAGGTAGCGGCGCCACTGCGACGAAAATCACGCGTCACCGTGTTGGAGATGGTGCAGGACCGGGGGACTTCTACCAGTGCGGACCTGGAGTGAACCTGACGTCGATGCAGGCCGCCGAAATCAGCAAGGGCGATGACCTTGCGGTCGCGGTCAATTGTGACTCCGGTACGCAAGGCCTCGTTGTGACGCACAACAAGGCGCGCTCTGGATCCCTGGTTTACACCAAGACGAGGGGGAGCCTCACAACAATGACTCCAGTCACCAACGACGGCATCACAGACTACTTTATCTTGGATGACGGAGACGCCCTCGACTTGTACCGGATCCATGCAGGGGACGCTGAAGTCCAGTATTGCCCGGGCTTGAACTGCTCTTCACCGACTTATGTCACGGGAACACCTGCAGATGGCACACTTCAGAGTGTGCGGGCGGCCAAGGCCGCGGATGGTACGGTGTTTGTCGTAGTCAGTGTCAGGGGAACGCAGAATAACAAGCTGATTTTTGTCCAAAAGACTGGTGCGACTTTTGCGGCACCCGAACTATATGACCTTGCCGGGACCAACACCGACACCGTGATCGGCAGGCGAATTGTCATCGAGGGCGCGCCGGGCAACAGCAACTGGACCTCGAAGTACACGCTGTTCGCTGGATCCAACGATCACTATGGAAACATGACGTCCGCTAACGATACTTCAACGCTTCTCAGCCCTAACGACTTGTGCAGGGGTTATGCGTTTGGTCAGCGCCTGCCGCGCGCCAACAGCGCGGTGGCCGTCATCGGTGACGCAAATTCATCAATCGAAGGAAATATCGGAGGAGGCGTCAGCGGGATTGCAGTTGATGTCTATACGAACGCGGCGACTCCGAGCCTACTGAAAGCCGCAGCGAACTTCCTGTCTGACTCGACCGGTCCCGTCTATTCAGCGATCTTTGATGAGTCAGGCACCCAGTGGACCGCGTCTTACCCCGTCTGGATTGGCGCGACAGCCTCCAACAACGGAGTCGACTCTTGCATGACCGGGTCTGGCTCGTGGACGAATGCAACCGCAAGCGCAGACGGGGAGTATCTTGACATTGGTGGCATGAGCCAGTCATGGTTTACCCCCCCAGATCCAAACAACTACACGCCTCTGAAAAAGCCCTGCAACCAGACCGCGAAGATTCTTTGCCTTTTGAAGTGAAAGACCGTCGGGTTGGGCGATCGGCCTGGCAGGGCTACTCTTTCAGCCTCGCAACCGCAATCATCTGGCCGCCAACTGGAAGATTCCAGCCGAGTGGCCCGAGCTTGCGCAGAGGTGCGCGCAAAAGTTCAATCTGGTAACCGGCGCGGTCAAGCAAGAACTTGAGCGAGTAGGGGTGAAGCAGGATCTTGTGCTGCGGATCCTGGGCACCAGACCACCGGCTTGGCTTGAGTATGCGCTCCCAGGACATCACGTTGGGGGTTGTGACAACAAGACGTCCGCCTGGCGACAGGATGCGCGCCACGGCGTGCAGGGTTGTCCAGGGACTGTCGACGTGTTCAAGGAAATCAAAGGCCGTGATCAGATCTGCATGGCGACCGTCGATCGACTGACGCACCTGCTCGGGCCAATCGGGGCGGTTCAGATCCATGGTAAGAAACTTGAAACCAGCCGTACCAACGGGCTTTGCGGGCGTCGCCTCACCCGCGATATCGACGCCCACGGATGTCTCGACCCCTTGCTGCACAAGCGAGCGGCCGAGTCCGCCGCCGCCGCACCCCAGGTCAACGTGAACACGCACGGGCATTGAGATACCGGAATGCCGAAGCCACCAAAGGTGGTCTTGATCTGTCATTGTCAGCTGGACGTCCATCGTGATTAATAAGTAGCACGCAGGCACCAGGAATAAAAATGCGAAAAAAGAGGCTCCAACTCTCCGTTCACGACCTTTTGGTCGATCCGGACCCGCGCGGTGACGTGCGGGACCTGGCCGGCGGTGTGCTGGGAGACCCTGCCCTTGGCACCCTCCTGCATGAAACCCTGCAAACCCGCTGGCAAAAGGAAATACCAGGCTACCGGGTCGAGGTACCCTGTACCCGCACCCTGCAAACGGATGGCTGGACGGTTGCCATCAGCGGCCGGATCGACGGCCTGCGACCTGAGGGAGCGATCGACGAAATCAAGACTTCCTTGCAACCAGCGCGCCTTCTGAAATCCCTAAGCGCCGACCGGGAGCACCCCTATTGGCTTCAACTGGCTTGTTACCGCTGGCTGCTGGCTGGGTCAGCCCCTGCCGACGAATCAGCCCTTGGAACGCCCACGGATCGCCTTGTGGTGGTCGATGCCCGCGACCTGAAGGCTCGTCGACTGACCGTGCTTGACGAATGCCCGTGGCAACCCACCGACTTTGAAGTCTGGTTGGAGCAGCGCGTGAACGCCATCATCACACGCGAGCTGGAGCGACGCAGTTTTATTGCACGCCAAAAGAAATTGGCGCCTGCCCTGAAATTTCCCTTTGCCTTGATACGCGATGGCCAGCAGGGATTCATGGATACCATCCGGGAAACCCTGGCCGCCAAAAGTCGCCTTCTGGGGCAGGCACCAACCGGAATCGGAAAATCCCTGGGCAGCCTGTTCCCTGCCCTGGAAAATGCGCTGGCCGGCGGCACCAGGGTGGCTTTCCTGACTCCAAAGAACAGCCAGTTCACGGTCGCTGAAAATGCGGTGACGCAGATCGCAAACGCCGGGAAATTGCGAATCCGCGCGCTGACACTTGGTGCGAAATCAAAATTGTGCCTGAACGGCGAGGTCGCTTGTGACCCCTCATCCTGCAAGTTTGCACGCGGGCACCATGACCGCGTTGCTGAAAAAAACCTGCTGAAGGCCGTCTGGCGCAAACCAGTGGCCAGCATGGATCGGATCAAAGCGATCGGAATGCGTCACGAAGTCTGTCCATACTACCTTTCTCTACAGCTTCTTCCCCGCTGCGATGTTGTGATTGCCGACTACAACCACGCTTTTTCGCCGGATGCAGGTCTGCGCGGCAAACTTGCGGGAGCCGACCTTGAATCTCCTCGTCCAGTCGTCTTGATTGACGAAGCCCACAATCTTCCTGACCGTGCACGCGAGATGTGGAGCGCTGATTTATCCCCCGCCGACGCCAAGGGAACCAAATGGGAGGATGACCTTGAAGAGGCGTTGCCAAAGACCGATGATTCGCCCGATTTTACGACCCTCGCGTCACTGAAGCAACGCATCCTGGACGACCTGCTTGACGCGGACCAGGTTGATCCTCACTGCCTTCAGCTTTTCTTCAAGATATCCGGCTTTCTATCCCTGGCCGACGCGGCGCGCGAGCAAGCGAATTTTCTATTGCGCCATGAAGGCATGGGATCCTGGTCGATCCACTGCCTCGATGCGTCCGCAGCGATAGCAGGAAAATTCGAGGAATTTGCTGCAGTGATCGCCTTTTCTGCCACTTTGAAGCCGCTGGATTTTTACCGCAACGAAACTGGCTTGAACCGGACGGAAGACCGTGCCATTGAGTGGTCATCACCCTTCGATCCAGCCCATCAGAAGACTGTAGTGATCCCCCAGGTGTCCACCCTTTACCGGGAGCGTGAGCGCAACTACGGGAAAATCAGCTCTGCCATCATGCGGATCGCAAAACTGAAGCCGGGGCAGTACATTGCGTTCTTCCCCAGCTTCAGCTTTTTGCAGGCCGTTGCAACCCACTTGGATCGCTCGTCTGCGGAAATTGAAATCCTCTGCCAGCAACCCGCCCAGGGAAACGCCGCAACGCAAGCCGTCTTGGAGTTGATGCGAAATCCCGAACCTGGCAAGACGCGCCTGCTGTTAGCCGTGCAAGGGGGGACTTTCTCGGAGGGAATTGATCTGCCCGGCGATCAATTGATCGGTGCTTTTGTCGTTGGCCCGGCCTTGCCGGCAGTATCCCCGGTCCGTGAAAAAATGCGGGAATACTTCGACACGAAATATGGCGCGGGATTTGACTATGCTTACACTTACCCGGCGATGGCAAAGTCGATCCAGTCCGCAGGTCGCGTCATCCGGACGGAGTCAGACCGTGGAATCGTCGTGTTTCTTGATCGGCGCTTCTTGTCCGAAGCCAGCCTGGGGTCAATGCCGGGGCAGTGGCTTCCCCACCTGCACGAGGCCCGCGCTGGAGAAAGCCTGACCGATGCAATCAACCTTTTCTGGCAGGATCCCACCGGCAAACCGGTCAACGATGATCCACCAGGACCTTGATTTTACCCGTGCGCTCGACCCGTTGAATTCCGCCCTCAGGCACGCGTACGATCTGCATTCGACGATCCAGCCATGGGCGGGGGTGCGTCGCTGCAAGGTCCCTTGAGTGGTGATAAACGAGGTCCCTCAATTTCACTTCATCAAGGCCGGTGGCCGGTGGCAGTTCGACCTGTAAAATGACTTCCTCTTTCGCTGACTGGTCTTGTTTCAGATGAATCTGGAACAGGACACTGCCGAGGTCGCAATCTGCAATCGCCTTCTCGATATCGTTGATGAAAAGGCGACAACCCCACACATTGAACTGACTGTCTGCACGACCGAGCAACCTGAAGCGCCGGTCTGCGCTTCCGCATGGGCATGAGCGCGGTCCAGATTTGCCGCCGGCGTCTGGAAGCCATTCGATCAAGTCACCCGTACGAAGTCGGATGACTGGCATCGTGCGCTTGACCCGCGACGTAACCACACCCTCACCATCAATGACTTCCAGGTGGACATGACTGGCAAAAAGATGATGTTCACCGCCCGAGCAATGAAGGCACTGGTATCCAATCGGTCCGGCATCGACCGACGCATAGCCGGCGGACCCAAATTGAGCGGTTCCCGCTGTGCTCGTCAGAAACTTCCTTGCCGAAAGAGTCAGGTGCTCACCGCCATAAAGTATTGCGGGAATTTTTACTTTCCGCCCGGTTGCTTCGGCACGGCGCACCAGCTCAATGATCTGTGTCGGCAAGCCAACCACGAAGTCGGGACGGAATCGCTCCAGCCACGTGATCGTCTGATCCTTGTCAGCCATGCCGCCGATCGGCAGAACACGGGCACCAATACGTGCCATCGCCTGGTCAACCGCCATGAACGAAGACCACAAGTTGCCAGCGACAAACAGGTTTGCCACGACGCTCCCTGGACGGACACCCTGAGCCCGGAAAGCTGTGGCCAGCAGCTCAGCGACAATCGCGAATTCATCGTGCGTATACACCATGTACTTGGGGGCACCGGACGTTCCACCTGACGAGAACACGTATCCGCCCGGATTCTTGCCGTGGATGAAGCGTGAGAGTTTCTCCTCGCTGCCGGTGTCAAGATCACTTCCCTTGATCAACGGCATCTCGGTGATTTGCCTGACCAGACGTCCGCCGCGAAGTTCTCGATAAAACGGCACATTGGCTATGGCGTCATTGGCAAAGCCCTCAAGGGTCGAATCCAGCTCCTCCGGCACAATCCGGGTAAGTTCCATCAGGGTCATGCGTCCGTCATGTGGTGCCCCGATGGGAGCCTCCATCACGTGCCCTAGCCGGGCAAAGCGCATAACTCCAGCGCTGCCGAGGGAACTGGCCAAGGCCTCTTCCTCGGCTTCCATGGCCAGCATGGAACACGATTGCAAATGCCGGGAATACTGCACCAGCTGAGAAACCAGATTTTCGCTCGAATCATAGCGCTTGATGACCAGGCTTCGATTGAGGGGCGATGGCCTTAGACCCGGATCCGGATCAAGGTGCAGCAAGTAATCACTGCCATCGCGGTAGTCGCCGCCCCTCATGATCTTGTTGTAACGCGCCCTCGCTTTTTCCTTCAAAATCTCCACATGTTCATCATCAGAAAGGCGACCCCGCGCGAAAGGAAAGCACTCCAAAGACCGGGCGACCTCATCCATCAGCGGCTCAACATCGACACCTGCCTCGACAAAAAGATCCTGGGGGGAGGCACAGGCTGCCTGGTCCCACATCGCAATATCATGCGCCACCCACTCGCCCACTTGCGGCGCACCATATTTTGCCAGCGCAGCACGCGTGACCACCTGAAAAGAGATCTTTGGACCATATTCGATAAACTTGACGCCAAGACCAAGTCCGCTCTTGTAGGAAAGGATCATCTCCTCTCCGCCCCAGGCGATGATGCCGTTCGACTCCTTCTTGACCATGGCCTCAAGAGTTGCGTCGCCGCCCGGAAAATGAACCAAGGCAAATTTATCGGCAAGCACCGTGTCTTGATCCACTGAAAGAAGGGAATTCGCAAAGAATAGGGGGAAAGGGATGTTCCGGGAACTAAGCTTCACGATCGAGACATTCTTGGTCAGAAAACCCATCAAAAGCGAATCAATCGCACCCAGGAAAACATTTCCGGCTGACACGTGAAAAAGCACGCCAAGGGGGAATGCCCTTTCGCGCCCTGAAAACGCATGGCTTTGAACAAATTGATCCAGCTTCTCCATGCCGCCAAAATCAGACTTGATCCTTGCAGTTATGTTCGCTCCGTCCAGCAGGCCTGGGATCACATCAAGCGAACAAGCGATCATCTCATCACTGAATGGAAGGCTCTCCCGGCTCATTTCAAAAGCCCGCTGCCAGTTTTCCCCGCCGCGCGTCCACGTCTTGCCCAGACGGTCCAAAGTGTCAACGATCGCCCTGACAGGCGTCGCGGCAAATGTCCTGGTACGTTGCCTTGCCGCGGCGAAGGACTCTTGAAGGACCCGCTGGTCGCATACCGTCGATGGTAAAGACTTGCCAAACAGATACATATGGCTCAGCCTCCCGCCGGTTTTGGTTTGGCTGGTGCTGCCTCGTCGAGCAGCTTCGACGCAGTCAACGCGCATCCTTTGTGCTTGTGGACACCCGCACGACCAATAATTTCGAGCGTTTTCCCACCCAACCCACAGTCACACGACCCAAGGCTGCCGTAGTCTGTCGTCAGCAAGCTGATGCTCGGATAGCTCGACACATAGGAACAAAGAAAATGAATCAATCCAGGCTGGCCATCGGCAACACGGCTTAGATCACGTGGACTGCGGATGAAGACACGGGCGTAGTTCGGGATGTGAAGACGACCGTGAGAACAGTCACAATAGGGAATTCCGTGTTCCACCATGCCGAACATGTCACGGATGTTAGACTCGGGGATTCCAAGGCGCTCTGCCATGAAAGCGCGGAAGCGCGATTTCGGCACTTCCTCGTTAACGAACCCCTTCCAACCACCACCGGTCTGGATCCAGCTACCGCGCGGCATCGTCAAGCGCACATCGTGATCCTTGACGATCTTGTACAAGTGGGCGGGAAATCCGAGGATCCGAGCCGGGACACCCGCCTTGGAAAAACGGGACAGTGCGTCCAGGACGCCCTCGACATTCAGGCGAAAATCCGCTTTTTCAGCGTCCCACTGGATGGCGTAGTACACTTCACGTTTCTTTGTAAAACTGGTGAGAAGCTCATCGGTAAAAGCGGTTCCAAGGTTGGTTGCCACAGCAGGATCATAGGTGAAGCACAGGTAATTGACTTCATCGTCGGAGGTCATCCCGAGCGCTGCATGGATTT
>JBEGVZ010000050.1:0-8571 GCA_041178085.1 Pseudomonadota bacterium
GCGTGATCAAGCAAAACCCAGGCACCGTCGGCTACGTGGAACTCGTGTTTGCAGTTTCGAACAACCTGCCGGTGGCGGCGATCAAAAATGCATCCGGACAATTTGTGCTGCCGTCCGTGGCGGCCGTCACCGCCGCCGCAAAATCCAGGGTCAAGGAAATCATCGCCGCAGACTTCAAGCTGAGCATTGTCAACTCCAGCGGCAAGGACGCCTACCCTGTGTCCTCGATGACATGGATCCTGATACCCGAGTCGATGCCCGCCGCCAAGTCTGCCCCGTTCATGGGTTTCGTGAAGTGGGCGATGGGTGACGCGGCCCAGAAGACAGCTGAATCGCTGCACTACGCTGCCCTGCCTGCGGAAATCCGCAAGGCGGCCCTGGAACGGACAGGAAAAATCAAGTTCAAGTGAGCGCGAAAGCCCCGACATTGGCGATTAATCGACGCAAGTCCGTAGCCGGGGACGAAGTATTCAACTTTGTCCTCCGCTCGATCGCCGTGTGCGTCCTGGGCGGATTTGCTGCGTTGACGGTATTCCTGGCGCACTCGGCCTGGCCAGCCATCGATGCAGCCGGAGCCGGATTCTTGTGGAGTTCCGCATGGGACCCGGTCACCGGCGAATTTGGTGCGCTGGCTTTTTTATGGGGGACGGTGGTCTCCTCCCTTCTTGCGCTGCTGCTCAGCGCACCGGTCAGCATTGGAGCCGCGCTTTTCCTGACGGACCTTGCACCGCGCCCCGTGCGCGCGCCGGTGGCATTCCTGATCGAGATGCTGGCTGCGATACCAAGTGTTGTTTACGGTATCTGGGGGATTTTTGTCCTGGCCCCCGTCATCCGCGAATACGTCCATCCGCTGCTAAACGGCTACCTTGGTTTTCTGCCGATATTTGAAGGCCCTCCGTTTGGACTTGGCATGTTGTCCGCAGCATTTGTGCTGGCAGTGATGATCACACCAACGATCACGGCGGTTTGCCGCGAAGTGTTCCGCTCTGTACCAGACCCGCTCAGGGAAGCGGCGATCGGCCTTGGCGCGACGCGCTGGGAGACCATCCGCATTGCTGTCTTGAAGCCCAGCGTCAGCGGGGTATTCGGTGCAATGATCCTTGGCCTTGGACGTGCCCTCGGGGAAACGATGGCTGTCACCATGGTGATCGGCAATCGTCCGGAGATTTCTGCGTCACTGTTCAAGCCAGCGGCGACGATGGCGAGCGTGATCGCAAACGAATACACGGAGGCACAAGGGGACGCCCACTTGAGTGCCTTGGCGGCTATCGGCCTTGTCCTGCTGCTCGTGAGTTCCCTGGTCAATCTGGGAGCGCGCTGGATCATCAAGAAAACGGAGTCAAAGACCCATGTTTGATTCCCGCTCGAAGGATCATGCGCCTGAACCACCGCCGGCCTTTGCAGGTCCGGTGAAACTTCCCAGCATCCAACGGCGGCGCCACTTCAAGAGCCTGCTTGCCAACGTTATCCTGATCACCTTGGCGGGGATGGCGATCCTGCCGCTCATCTTTGTCTTTACCTACATCACCAGCGCAGGCCTGCCCGCACTTAATTTAGATTTGTTTTATCGCCTGCCAGCGCCCCCAGGTGAAACCGGAGGCGGCATGGCCAACGCCATCGTCGGCAGCTTGGTGATGGTCGTCCTGTCAAGTTTGATGGCGATGCCTACAGGGCTTCTTTGCGGTCTTTACGTTGCGGAATTTCCCCATCAACGCCTTGCCCGGATCCTGCGGTTCATCATTGACCTGATGACGGGAATTCCGTCGATCGTGATTGGTCTGTTTGCTTATGCAACGCTGGTGGTGCCGCTGGGCGGCTTCAGCGCGTGGGCGGGTAGCGCAGCCCTTGCCGTGATCATGCTGCCGATTGTCAGCCGGACCACCGAAGAAATCCTGCGGTTGATCCCGGCCCAATTGCGCGAAGCCGGCCTGGCACTGGGGCTTCCACGCTGGAAGGTCCTGGTACGCATGATCATGCGCGCCGGACGCAGTGCCATCGCCACCGGAGTATTCCTTGCCATTGCGCGTGCGGCGGGCGAGACGGCGCCACTTTTGTTCACATCTTTCAATAACCAGTACTGGAATACGGGGCTTCGGGAACCAGTGGCTTCGCTGCCAGTACAAATTTACACATACGCAATCAGTCCTTACGAAGAGTGGCACCGCCTTGCATGGGCGGGATCCTTGATTTTGGTCAGCGTCGTGTTTGCAATCAACCTGATTTGCCGCCTTGTGCTCAAGCGGCAAACGAAGTGAGTTCGCCCGGTAACGGGCTTGTGAGGGGAAGTGCCATGCTGAAAATCCAACCCACGGTCATCTCTGCAGTCCATGTCTCGGCATGGTATGGCAGCCACCGCGCGGTGCAGGACATCAGCCTGGATGTGGCACGCGGGCATGTCATGGCACTGATCGGCCCTTCTGGATGCGGCAAGTCGACTTTCCTGCGCTGCATCAACCGCATGCACGAGGAAATCGACCACACGCGTGTCGAAGGCAAAGTCCTTTACCGCGGTGAAGACATCTACGGAACCGACGTCGATCCGGTCGCGGTGCGCTCTTGCATCGGCATGGTATTTCAGAAACCAAATCCCTTCCCGACCATGAGTGTTGGCGAAAACGTCATCACGGGATTGAAATTGCGCGGCGGTTACTCACGGTCAGAGATGGAAGGACGGATGGAAGAAGCGCTGCGCCGGGCAGCGCTGTGGGACGAGGTGAAGAACAAGCTGCGTGCCCCGGGGACCAGCCTTTCTGGTGGCCAGCAGCAGCGCCTGTGCATTGCGCGAGCCCTGGCCGTCCAACCGGAAGTCCTGCTCATGGACGAACCGACGAGCGCCCTTGACCCGATTTCGACCGGACGTATCGAAGAGCTGATGACCGAGTTGAAAAAGAGCGTCACGATCATCATCGTCACCCACAACATGCAGCAGGCCGCACGCATCTCTGACCAGACGGCGTTCTTTCTGATGGGGCGCTTGATCGAAAAGGGAGCCACCGAACAGATCTTCAATGCACCCACGAAAGAAGAGACGGAAAACTATATAAGTGGCCGTTTTGGCTGAAGGTTTTTCGAGGCTGTCGAGCGATTCGACGGCGACCAGGAATTGTACACTGTAACCCCATGATTTTATTAGATTGACCTGCGACTTGACGCCCATTCCTTGCGTCGCTGCCGCGCTGCCAAAATGTGCCCGAAGCCAACCTATTGTTCTGGCTTATGAATCAAGAAATGTCCTGGGTATGGCACAGGTTGGCATCCCGGTTGCAACTACCTGGGCACAGGTAGAGGAGAGGTGTCATGAAGTTTGCCAAGACATTGGCCATCGCGGGTCTTCTCGCGGGCCTCGGAATCAACTCAGGGGTGGCGTTTGCGAAGCGCGACCAGCGCGATGGTTTCAACTTCGGAACCAGCATTCGTCTGATCACCAACAACGACCGGTCTTACGGTGACGCATCAAGTGGTATTGATGGCAGCACCAAGACCGATTCGCAGGCCTACAGTCCCTTCATCGGGTACTCGACGGGTTTGTTCAACCTTGGCTTGACGGCACATCTCGCATCCGAGAACACCGCCACCAGGGAAACCAACAAGTCCACGGGCCAGATCCTGGAGCGGAATTCCAGCAGTGACCTCAAGGGCACGAGCGTCTTCGGACGGTTCTTGTTCGGCAAGGTCATGTTCATGGAGTTCGGACTCGGCATCTATCAGCAGAAGACCCAGGTAAACAACCAATACACCAACATGGGCGGCAACGGTTCGTTCAACGGACAGGTAGATGCCTACACGGTGGAGAGTGCAGGCCCCGGTTACCACATGGGTGGCGGCCTTGAATTACCGATCGCCAACGGGTTTTACTTCACCAGCAGCTACCTCGTGCGCATTTTCCAGCTGCGTGATATCTCTGACGGATCGCTGGGCGTCAAGCGCGCCTATCAGCAAAAGCGTGAGCTGACTTTCGGCATCGAACACTACCTGAACTAGAGGAACAACGAAGCCGGCAAGCCGGCTCCCAGGTGGTAGGTGACACTTTTGAAAAGATCCTTGGTGGCATGAGTCAAGAAACACTCTACGAACGCGTATACAAGGAAGCCGGCAAAGACGGGATTGAAAAAATGGTCCGCTCGTTTTACGAGCGGGCCTTTTTTGATGGCATCATCGGGCACTTCTTTATCGGCCGGGACCACGAAGACCTGGTCCAGAAGCAAACCGCGTTCACGACAGCCCTTCTGGGCGGCCCCTCGAACTACCGCGGGAAACCGCTGGCAACCGCCCACCAGGACTTGCGCATCCGCCCCCCCCACTTTGGACGACGCCAAGTCTTGATGCGCGAAGTCCTTGAAGAATTCCAGATGCCTGCGGATATCATCGCCGAATGGTTGGATTTGGAAGAACGTTTACGACCCTTGATTGTCGGCAAGTAGACTCCTGACCCTCAACGGCTGGGCCTGGGTCTGGTATCATTGAAAAACAGTCTCCTTGATCGTTCCTCGAAAAACCCTGAACTGAGGGTGCAATCATGAAGAACCGAATTTTCAAGTCACAACCAGCCATCCTCGCCCTTGCATTTGCCTTCCTCGCGATGGAGGGATGCAAGACCACCAACCGGTCGGACCTGGATTCCGGCCCGAAGGCCGACTCCGCCGCCGGGATGGACTTCATGTCCATGCTAGTGGGACAGGTTGAAAAGGTGACTGCCACAATCCGTGGCAACGCCCCCCAGGCTAACCAGCAAAATGCCGCGCAAGGCACAAGATTCCGGGCATTCATTGCAAATGAAAAATTGGCGCCTTATGCCAGCTCTGCATCGGACATTGACAGCCGACGCAACAAGGAACTGTCCCTTAAACTGGCCAATGCCGTTCGTGGCCTGCTCGCTGACTGGTACAACATCTGCTCCCGCGACAAGTCAATGCAAACCGAATGGGCTTATCCCGCGTTATGCAGGGATTTCTCAAAATCCCAGATGATCGATGAAGCCGCCGATTTCAATTTGATTGCCGAAATCGTACGCGAAGTCGAGCGCACAAGCGGCATGCCCGCTCACATTGCAATCTTCGGAGAGATCCGTTACGTCAGCCGCGCCAATCAGGTGACGCTGGATAAACTGTCGGACGCATGCGCGAAACTGCCCCTTGAACGTAACCAGTCCGACAAGATTGTCGAGATCGCCAAGTCCATGCCAGACACTCCCTTGATGACCGACAGCGAGATAGCTGCGGTAGTGCGCGAAGGCCTGATTTCAAGGGAGCAGCTACGCTACCTTGAAGGCGTTGTCGCACCTGCGACGGAAATCCTGAGGGGCGCGATGGAGACCTACAAGACTGAGCTGGACTTGTATCTGCACGGACAGGCACAAGAAACAGATTCCAAGGCCACCGCGGAGGCCAAGTGGGCATACAGCCGGGGCAGGCGGTCGGTGATCACCAGTGATTTTTATCAGCGTACGTTGCGCCCGTATGAAAATGCCGGGGTTTACGACAACTCGTCCAATCCTGATTACCTTGATTTCGAATCGACCCAATTCCCCCAAACCAATGCCTGCGCCAGTCTTGTTTTCAAGAAGCATCACGATGCCGCGATGGCGGCTTTCGTCCAGCGGCATCTGCCCGCCATTGCAGCCAGTACTGCTGGACAGTTGAGCGATGCCAGGCTTGCAACGCTCCTCATCACGAGGGTCCTGGGCATTTCTCCTGGACGACACCTCGGCAATTAAGCAGACATCACCGTGAGCCCTTTTTCGGGCTCGCCATGGCAAACAATACGCCAAGGACAATTGAGGCTACGGTGGCAAGGGCCATGCCCCTGAGTTGAACCGTACCCAATTGAACCGATGCCCCGCTAACTCCGATCACCAACACAATTGAAGTCAACGTCAGGTTGCGAGGCTGGCTGTAATCCACTTTTTGGTCCAACAACATGCGAACGCCGGCGGCTGCGATGACGCCAAAAAGCATGATGCAAACGCCGCCCATGACGGGCTCCGGGATGCTTCGTATAAGTGCCGTAAACTTTCCACAAAAAGAAATCAGAATCGCGAACAAGGCAGCGCAACCGATCACCCAGACACTGAAAACCCGGCTGAGTGCCATGACGCCGATATTTTCACCGTAAGTCGTGTTGGGGGTTGCACCGACCATTCCTGACAGCAAGTTTGAAATTCCGTCTGCCAACAAGGAACGATGGAGCCCTGGTTTTTTCACGAGGTCCTTTCCAACCATGTGACCTGTCACCACCAAGTGGCCGATATGCTCGGCAAGAACAACCAAGGCAGCTGGCATGATCATGGCAATGGCCGCGGGCTGGAATACCGGGACGTGAAAGTCGGGAAAGGCCAACCAGGTCGCATCACGGACGGGAGCCAAGTCAACGTAACCAAGAAACATTGCAGTTAAATACCCGGTCATCACACCGATCAATACCGGGATTGTAGCCAGGAATCCGCGCAGAAAAACTGTCGCAAGCAGGGTCACCACCAAGGTCACCATCGACATGATGATCGCCGGCGTGGATACCGAGGAAGCAGCCACCGCACCTTCGTGAGCGGTGGGAATGCCAGCCATCTTGATCGCCACGGGGGCAAGCTCCAGTCCAATCACCATGACGATGGCGCCCATTGCCGCCGGGGGAAAGACCACACCGATCCAGCGAGTTCCAGCGAGGCGGATAATCTGAGACACGACGATAAAAAAAAGGCCGAACACGATGAATCCACCCTGCGCTGCGGCATAGCCCCCAAGGGCTGGGGAGGCCAGCACGGCTGCCACCGGGGAAATGAAAGCGAAGCTCGAACCAAGATAAGCGGGCACCATACCCTTGCAGATGACGAGGTACAGCAATGTGCCGATGCCGTTCATCAAAAGGCATGTGGAAGGATCGAGCTTGAACAAAAACGGGACCAGAACGGTGCCGCCAAACATGGCGCAAAGATGTTGGAAACCGAGGGGAACGGTCTGCTTCAGGGGAAGGCGCTGATTGACTGGAACCATGGGTTGGACGCCCCCGGCAAAAGTTTGAAGATCTTTGTCAGATGCATGATTCCCGGCGATTGTATCACAGGGTCTGAACAACAAATTTCAGGGAACATAAATGCCCTACCGGCTCCACCTCAATAAATCAAAATTTAACTGAAATACTGTGTCGGGACGATCGGATTGAGTCTTCTTCTGAACCCACTTCAAAAAGTCCAAAAACTTCTCACGAACTTCTTGTTGCGTGTCTGATTTTGCAGAATAGAGGACAGATAAAGAGTAGTCGTTTTGTGTCTGGGCATTCTGCAACAGCTCGAGAGCTTTCAATCTCATCGCGACACGAAAAGCGGAAAAAAGCGGTGAATCAGGCGGCAAATGGATATTCTCCTTGATGATCTTAATTCCGTCGGGCGCCCGATGAATCAGCTGGGCCTTTTCGCACCGATCGAGTGCTTTTTCAAATGCGAGCCTTGACAAGTGAAGCTGCTCACGAACTTTCTCGGGTTGGCTGCGATAGGAATCGATGGATAAAAACATGTGAACAAACAGCGCATTGATATCTAAATAAAAAGCTATGACGGCGTCGCTGCCATTATCAGCCATAACTGGAGATGGTGCATGAGATTGGGTCTTCAGGTGCTCGGAAGACAATTGATCCATCTGTTTTTTTAAAATTAACTTCCGTTCCGCAAACGTTGAGCGATTGTGTTCATGGAGAAGACTGAGGTATTCCGCCTCTCTCTCCGTCAATGCCAAGTACTTGATCGCAATGAAAACCTGGTCAGAGCTCAGGTGACCGTTACCTGACAGCACCGTCGAAAGATACGTATGCTGAACCCGCATCGCAGCAGCAAGAGCAGCGAATGACAGACTCCGGCCCTTGGCTTTCTTCAATTCGACAAGATGTTGTTTAATCGCGGTCCGGTAGTCACTGTGTTTGAATACACCCACAAATTTAACCTTTACTAAAACTTTTTTGGAATCTTATTGTAAGAATAACTATAACCATTGAGTTGCCTTTGCTAGTCTTTTCATCAGACCAGTCAACCGGCGCCAGACGACTTGAGACGAAAATCAATCGCAAAATCCCTGGGAGGGGCCATGAGATCTATATTGGAAATATCTTTATGTGCGCTTGCATTGAACTTTACGTCCACCACACTTGCTGCCTGGCACAGTGGTGGCGGGGAGTTGATTCGCGATGGGCGCAACCCTTGGTTCATTGGAAAAGCCACGCAGGCAAGCTACTGCATCAAAACTTCAGAGGACTTCCCCATCCAAGATCACGACCGGCTCGATCAAGCCATTCGCTACGCCATTGACTTCTGGCAGGAACGGATCGAACTAGCCGAGCCATATCGAAAAGCACTACTGACTGATGGGTCCAAAATTCAGGTGGGACCCGGCACATTTAGCCGAAAAATCTGCGATGGATCTGAAGACATTGCGTTTCAATTTGGGTACTTGAACGACTTGCAACGACGGGCACTCATCGACCCACAGAATTTTGCCGCCATCACAATCCGCACGGATTACGACGAAGTCAATTTACGCGGAAAAGGCTTTGTCTTTGTTTCGACGGATCGCGGTCCCAATGCATTCA
>JBEGVZ010000051.1:0-3626 GCA_041178085.1 Pseudomonadota bacterium
TCACGGTTGCACCCGTAGCATCTTTGAAGACAATTGAGGCTGAACCGCTTGCCAGCGAGCATTCGTTGCTGGCAATGGTGGTCTTCAGGTTGCTGTAGGTGGTCTCGATGGTGCCATCGGCCTCTTCTTTCTTGGCAATCATCGTGCCGGAGACGAAGGTCCTGCTGGCGATCGAATTGTCTGACTTGAGGCGCTCGACCTTGACGACCAGGGGTGCATCCTCCTTGTTCTTGATTTCGATCTTGATCTCCTTTTCCTCGCCCTTGGCGTTCTTCAGCTTCATTTCGCGTTTCACCTCTGAAGACACCGAGTGTGTTCTGAAATAGCTGGTCGCGGTATCATCGGCCTGAGAACTTGCCTGCCAAAGGAGGGTGCGTTTTCCTTCTGCTGAAAACTTCTCGCTGAGCTCTTTTTCCATCCGCGGGGTTTCCAGGGTCATTTTGCGTTCCCTGGACCGTTTGAACTCGACTTCAAGTTTGAGTTTGTCCGGTGCGGTCCAGACGATCTGTGCGGCGGTGCCTGCACTATTGCATGCCACAACGGTGTCATCCGTGTGGCTCCATGTCCGCTTCATCGAGCTCTCGCCCTTCATCGTCCGCTCGAGGGTGTTGCGACCATTGCTTGATGTCTTGGTCATCGTACGATCGACTTCTCCGGTGACGAGCACAACCGCCTTGTTTCCGTCAGTCGTGCAGGTGCGGGTCACCTTGGAGTTGTCCTGGTCAAGGTCTGCCAGTGACAATGCCGCCGCACTCGTGCCTTGTGTCGCACTGGCAGCTAACGCGTCGGAGTAATGAGCGTTGGCGAGGCCTGCGCTCAGCGTCGTGTCGGTCGCGATGGCAGTCGTGGACATGGACGTGTCCGTGGGCTCGCTGTTGTCCTTGCCGCATCCGCCTGCATGGATGACCAGCCCCAGTCCAAGTAAAAATGAAGTTGTTTTCGTAGCAGTCATCGAAACCTCCCGTGCGCGTTGCACTCAGGCGAACTTTCGCCGGGGGAGGTTTCGGCGGCAGCCAGGAATTCTTTAACCGAAAAAATCCGGTTTTTTGCTCAAGATAAACGGGGCGTTGGCGGCAAGCGAGAGCAGCCGCCCATGGACAGGACGGGATCTGTCACTGGCACTTGAATTTCATGGTCACACGGTAACCTTCACCGATTGCTACGTCGCCAATAACTCCGCCCAGACCTACGACGCCGCCAGCACGTCGTTCCTGCTCCCCGCCGAAAACCGCGCCGGCTGAACCGAGAGCCTTGGCGGCACCGGCGGCACGTTTCGCAGTCTTGTAACTCGTCTCGTCCATGTCCCCGATATACTTCTTGTCCTCGGAGACGATAGCGGCGGATTTTTCGTGGACATCCTTGCAGTAGTCCCTTGCCTGACGGATCGCTTGACGGGAAAGTTCGTCTTCGTCGTCGCCGGCAAGGCTGACGGAGTGCTGCCCGGAGGCCCCTGGACGGACGTCCGGGTAGTGTGCACAGCTGACGAGGGCAAGGATAGCGGCAATAGCTGCGTAACGAATCATGAGCGCGAAGCCTCCGGTAAAATTTCTGAGCTGAGTTTACCGGAACAGGGGAGGGAATTGGAAGGCAAAAGGATCATTGACGGCCGGCAGACGCGTGCCGGCCGCATTTGCGATCATTGCGCGCGGAACAATCCCGGCGTGCCAAGGAATCCGGCACTCGTTTTGCTCTCCAGAACAGGTGCGACCCGGCTATGGAGGCCTTTGGTATCCGAAACCGTTGTAGTGATGAAGTAAACGCGAACCCGTCCGGAACCCAAGTTTTCTGCGATACTAAGCTGGGTTGAGTACTTCACCAGGCTGATGGACTTGGTCAAGTAGTTCATCGATACGCCGTACATGGAATCCGCGCTTGCATGGGACTCGGCCTTACCCTCAAATTCAGGTCGCATAAAAAAGACAGATTTTCCGATGAAATGATAGGCGCATTCACCATCCTTGCCGCTGGGGCTGGTGATAATGTCCTGGACATCTTGAAACGCGGAAGGATTGGCTGCCTTGATTCGAGAGAAGTCACGACAGAAAACTTCACCAGTGCGTAGTCCGGCATTGAAATCGCCGTTGAACTCGATCATGCCTGCATAAGAAAATCGGCTTTGACGTCCCATCGGCGTGCTTTCGAGGGTGATCAGCTGCCCAGGTTTGCTCTGCAGCTTGCGGAACGTGTCAGGCCTGCAAAGCGCAGTAATTTCATTCCGCGCGATCTGGCTGACGCTGGAGATGCTATTGATGTAACTGCATGCCGCGCGCAGTGGTGAGGCGTTTTCCAGGCCTGGGATATCAACCGCATCCTCGTCAGCCCGCAGCTCACTGGATCCAGTTTTTAAAGGCGTTATTTTACAGCCTGCAACGGCAAGAGCGGCTGCGACACACAAAAGAACACCACTGTTATTGACGATTGTCCTGGATGGTGCGCGGAAAGCACCTGCGGTCCTCATCTGGGCCCCCTGAAACTCAATGATTTTTCGATCTGGGGTCAAATGGAGCAAGAAGCGAGCCATCAGTATGGGTCCGGGCGTGGCGACCTAAGTGGCCGTATTTCCTGCTTTGATCAACCCTGATTGGGGTCGGCGGTCCGCTTTTTCCGTGCATTGATTGTCTACTGGACAACGATTGGACATGAGCCAAGTCGTGGCTCTTGTCGAACAAAGAGCAGAGCTATTTGCAAGGCGCCAGCTTGATCATGAATTCCACAAAGCCAGATCCGTGGGGAACCAGGAGAACCTTGAACGCCACGTTCCCTTGGTCATCAGTGAAGCCGCGGTTCTTGAGTTCCTTGAGTGTGATTTTGTTGTGGGCTATGCCAGGGATGCCCAGTGCGGCGACCTCACTGCGCTTTCTGTTCTGGTTGCCTGGCAGCACAACCTTTTTCGGGCCAAAGATATAAGTGGTGCTTGCGTGGCTGTCGAGAGAACCCGATGCAAATTTGGGATCAGCTGCATTGTAAACCAGCATGGAAACCGAAGGTACGGTGATGATCCTGGATCTAGTGCAGTCGCCGCCTCCGCAACTGAGTACACTATTTAGCGTGACGTTTGCCGGAACAATGATTGCCATGTCATCGAGCTTGAAGTTTGAAACGGGCAGCAAATTTCCGGCAATTTCGTCGATGTTGAAGGTTGCGACGCTTGATTGGGTGAGGTCGGCTGTTGCTGGTATCCCGCCATTGTAGCGATCAGTGGCCGCGGCCTTGGAATCCTGGTGGACTGCGATGCTGAGGTTGATGTTTCTTGGTGCCCCGGAACGGATGCAAGCCTTGCCTCCTTCACCGAAGCCAATTGTAGGTTTGTCGAGGTTTTGAGCAGTAGGAGGCGTTGCGTCCGGCAACGCATTGCTTGATTGGGCTGGCAATGGCCCCTTGGTGCCACTGGCGCCGATGAAATCAGAGTTTGCGCAGGCAGCAATGCTGCACAGCGAGGTTCCAACTAAACCGATAATGAACGCGCGTTGATTCATCGGTGCCGACTCCGGATAACGGCAGCGGTATCGGCATTTTTACCAACAATCTTTAGTTGATTTTATCGCGTGTTTTGCTTCAGGAATCCCACGGATTCTCAAGCCTTTTTAAGGTGTTTCCGGACTTGCTGGGTGAGTCAACTCACCCCG
>JBEGVZ010000052.1:0-10529 GCA_041178085.1 Pseudomonadota bacterium
TTTTCGCCGATGCTCAGCGCGAACTGCTTGCGGATCGTACCCGGAGCTGCCTGGGCCGGATTGGTTGCACCCATGATCTCGCGGTTTTTCGCCACGGCGTTGGCGCCTTCAAGGGCCATCACCACCACGGGGCCAGAAGTCATGAAATCCACCAGTTCACCAAAGAACGGGCGTGCTTTGTGGACGGCGTAGAAGCCTTCAGCTTCGCGACGGGAAAGCCATTTCATTTCCATGGCAGCAACTTTCAGACCCTCTTCTTCGAAGCGGGAAATGATTTTGCCGACAAGGTTGCGCTTGGTGCCGTCTGGTTTGATGATTGAAAGAGTGCGTTCAGCCACGATGATCCTCGCCAAAAATAAGTTGGAAGGATCATAGCGGTTTCAATGCATTTGGCAACCGCCAGAAGGCGGGTGGCGGTGGTCTGGTCAAGTTTGCGTTAGAAGCAGCGCAACTCGCCCTGGACCTTGACGACGCGGGAGCCACCCATCTTGTGGCACCGGCGCACAGCCTTCATGTAGGCGCGCTGCTCGTCTGAGTTGATTGGTTCCGAACCATCTTCGTTGCCAGCGACTTGCAGGGAGCTGCAGGCAGTAAACAAGCAAAGCGCCAGGGAACAGGCGCTCAGGGCTTTGACGGCAGTCCGCACGATGCGGGCAACGCCGGTGACATGGGTGACCTGGGTGACTTTCATGACTGGAAGCCTCCGTGCTGGATATCGCGACCTGTTTCTTCTGGATTCAGGTTCAATTCTACCACGGAATGCCGTTTTTACCCGAACTGCACCGACAGTATAACCATGTCGCGGGGGCCGCGAGGGGTATGAACAGTAATGGAATCGCCGGGTTCCCGCCGCATGACAGCCCTGCCTAAGGGCGACTTCCAGCTGACTTTTTGGCGGGATGGGTCGGCTTCGTCTTCCCCGACAATTTGCCAGGATTTGGTGCTTCCGTCCTCGTCCTCAAGCTGCACCGTGGCGCCGAACAGGACGCGATTGCCGGTTTGACGGGTCGGGTCGATCACCTTGGCCGCGTCCAGGCGTCGTTTCAGGAAACCCATGCGCTTGTCGATCTCTCGCAGCCTTTTCTTGCCATAGATGTATTCGGCGTTTTCGGACCGGTCGCCCTGGAGGGCGGCCTGGTGAACCTCGTCCACAACGCGGGGGCGCTCCACATCAGCCAAATGGCGCAGTTCAGCCACCAGCTTTTCGTAGCCGCCGGGGGTGATGAGGTTTTGCTTCTCGTTGTATTGACCGTTGTCCATGCCGGACAGAGTATAAACATTCCGGCGGCCGGGACAATCCCGGCTGTTAACGATGCCACCCCTCTGGCGCTGCTGCCGCGCCAATGTCGAACGACTCTTCGAGCTTGCGACGTAACCGCCTGAAATCTCGGTAAAAAACCATAACCCTGCGAAAGAATTAAAGTTTAAAGACAGGCCGGCCGATAAAGTCGGAGTTCTTTTGTGACAGGCATTTGGGAGGCGACCATGGACCGAGGCTTGGTTTGGCATCGCAATTTCATGGCAATGGCCAGTCTGGGTTTGGGACTGGCGCTGGCAGGGGCCGTCTCCGGTTGCAAACGGACGAGTCCAGGTGGAAGTCTGCGCGGTGATTACAACCATGGTTGTTCCTGTAACGACTTGGAGTGCTGGCGAAAAAATTCGCAGCAAGGTTCCAAGGATGCTTTGAAGTGTGCAGCGAGTTCTCTCAATGCTGCGGCGGACATCGCCACGGCCGGCCAGGCCAGTAATGTGATTTTTGGCATCGAAGTTGTGGCGGGGGTGTTTGACCTTGCCAAGGATATTTCTGCCTTTGCCAGTCGCACCTACAGCATTAGTCAGGACGGTCTGACCCAGGTCAATCTTGCTGGCCTGTTGAAAGAGATTGCGACGGGCAAGGCGGATGCCTTGAAGTACGCATTTGGCACGAGCTATGACAAGAACCCCAAACTTGCTTGCTGGTCCGACATCACCAAGAACGCTGGTGCGGTGGCAGGCCTGGTCGGTTCGGTGATCACCCTGAATGAGCATTCAGAGAACGCCAAGGCGTCGGGACGGCAGTTTGGCTTTGCCGAGATGGGCGATGTGGCCAAAACCGTCATGGGCGGGGTCGAAGCATCCTTTCGCTTCGGGTTTGCGCTCAATGCGTGCATCACCAATATCATGGACAATTCGGCGGCGGGGGACCTCAAGCTACTCCACGACCGTTTGAAGAAATTCAGCGGCTACATGAAGGCTGGAGTCGCCTTGATCAACGACTGTGGGATCAACATGCTCAACAGCGGGTATGTGCTGGTCCAAAATTCAGCGTGTCTTGTCGGTGATTTCAGCAATCTCATGGAAAGCAACAGCAGGCTATCGGATGAGCTCGACGCGACCTTGAATCGTCCGGCCCCGAATCCACCGGGTGACAAGCCATACACGAGTTGCAACGGAGAGGAAACGGGCTGCAACCGTTTCGCCATGCAAAAATTTGGGATCTGGTTAGGCCAGCAAACCTATTTTTCTTACCTGACCCGGTCATCCCTGTGTGCTGACATGTGCGGCAACCAGGGGAGTGGTCAAAAAGAGTGTGAGGATTACCGGTTTGAAATATTTCAGGACGATGCACCCTACTGCGTGCCTGTCTGTCGCACGAAACAGTGCACGTTGGCGGTCGATTCCTGCATTTCCTTCTGTTGCGGCCAGGAATCTGGCTGTACGGACGCTGCGCGGGCTAAAACCAATTATTGAAAGGTAGAGAAATTACTGAACAGGGATCCTGCTTGCAGGATCCCTTTACGCTTTATTTGCAGGGGTCCTGGGTCGCTTTTGATTTTTCGCAGCTTTCGAGGGTGTTGAAGTCGCCCAGGTAAACCTCTTGCACCGTGCCGTTGCTCATTACATACACGCTGTTCAATCGTTTCATGTATCGAGGGCCCGGATCCACGCACGTGCAGTACTGATCCAGAACGGTGACATTGCCGGAATCGCGGCATTGTACGGAGGTTGATTCGCCGGATGGTCCCACAACGATAGTCTCGCCGGGCGACATGATCACGTCTCCAGCAAAGGCCATCACCGGCGCCAGGAAGATGGTAGCCAAAGTGGTTACTGCGAAGCTTGATAGAATCCGGACCATCGGTAGACCTCTTCTTGATAGTGAATGGCTTTAAACCGGTCTATCAAAGCGGTCTTGAGCAGGGCAAGACGGAATTTTTACTGTGGATGGTTGACGATCTCGTCCGAGTTGAATCGTTTCTGGCAGTCATCGACGCTTTTCTTGATCAGGACTTTTTTGAATGCAGCATCGACGGCCAACCATTCCGAGAACTCCGGGTCTGGGATTTTGGATTCGACCAGCGCTTCACGCAGCAGCTGGTGGCGCACTGCAAAAAGCTCCTCGGTAATCATCATGTGCACATGGGCGTCGATGGGCATCCGACCCTGAAATATTTTTGGTCCTCCAAAAAGCATGCCCATGAAATCCGATTGCTGGCCCGAAATGTGCGTCTGGTCGATGCCCGCGAAATACTTGCCAATCCAGCTGTGTTGGTAAAGTTTTTCATAGAATATCTTGTGAACGCGGTCCAAAGTTGGCCGTCCGCCAAGTCGTTCGAAGAGCTTTTTACCCGCGCTCGATTTTTGCTCGATCTGCTGGGCGATACCGATGTCCGTGATGTAGTCCTTCACCAGCCACCTCGCATGGGCACAGATTGCTATCGTCCCGTCGCATTCCTGCCTGACCCCATTGTTTCTTTATTACCGCAGGGATGCAACCGGGGTGGCGGATCAGGTTAGAGGAAAAACAAGCCAGCGATGAGGATGATCCCGGCAATCAGACCAGCCAGCAGATCGTCCAGGCACGTGCCCAGCGGAGTCTCCCATGTCCGGTCAATCCAGCCCAAGGGGCCTGGTTTCCAAATGTCAAAAATACGAAACAGGGTGAATGCGGCAAGGCACAGGAGCGTGAGTTCCAGGGGCTCCCAGTACAGGACCGACGGGGCCAGAAAAACCAGTGGCAAAAAAGCCAGGCTCTGGCCCATCACTTCATCGATCACAACGCGGCTGTCGTCGTGCACTTTCTCCGAGGCTTCAAACACGATGACTGACCATAACCCGATCGCCAGAAGTCCCGTCCACAAGGCCAGCCCGTAAACCGGACGAACCGTCGCCGTCCGGGCCAGAATCAGGCCCATCACAACCCCGGGTATGCTGCCGAAGGTACCGGGGGCGGAAGGGGCGTAGCCAATGCCAAAGAAAGTCGCCAAAGCGTGGGCAGTGGCCTGAAGGAAAGTGCGCCGACCCGGGCGGAACATTTCAGGCATCCGCAGGCTCAAAACGCATCAATTCTTCACCGGTAGCAACGCTTGCGCCTTCTTTGGCTTTGATGCCTGCAATCTTGACGCGCGCGGGGGCAACGATCCGGTTTTCCATCTTCATTGCTTCGATGACCATGAGCGGGGCGCCTTCATCAACGATGACGCCTTCCGCAACATGTACTTTGAGGACCTTGCCAGTGATTTGCGACCTCAACACTGGATTGCGCAGGCCCTTCGTGGCCTTGCCCATCTTGCTGGACCCACCCGGCAGCCACCGGGTTGTGGTCGCCTTGACCGACAAAGGGACGGCGGGCCCCTCGTCGCAAGGGAGTGCGCACTCCATTTCGCAGACAGCTTCCGAGTCCCCCGGGAAACGGAGGAGATTTAGTCGACGTACCGCCACCGGACGTTCGCAGGCGGGATGGTCCTGGGTCGCCAGGACCAGAGTCCCTGCCGTGCGGTTGAAGCGCGCTGTGTATTTGCGTCCGTCAACTTCCACCTGGAACGACTGGTTCGCAGGAATGTGGTCCGGCAGGTTGACCACGACGGGCTTGGCCTCTGCGGCGGCCAGTTTACTTTCAAGTTGTACCTGAACTTTCATTCGTGTTTCCCCGGATTAGCGGCGCAAGCCTTCCCATGCTGCAGTGTCGGCCCAGCGACTTCGCTGCGGCGTGTTGGCTCCCGGGGAAGTGTTCTCCCCCGATGTCTTTCCCGGCGTTGAGCCATCGGTAGAAGTGGCGTACGAAAGGGCCGCCAAAATCGCCGCGGCATCCATGGCAAAGTGATTGTCTTCGTCGACTCCACCGGATTTGTACTTCTCATCAAACCATGCTGCTTGCTCCTCAAGGAACTTCGTCGTGACTTTGCCGTTGATGAAGTCCTCGTTCTGTAGCAGCGCTTCATGGAACTTTGCCGTCGTCGGCACTCCTTCCACCAGCATCTCGCCCAGGGCGCGGCGGATGCGTCGCAACACTTCATCCCTCGTTGAGCCAGAGATAATCAGTTTCGCAACCATCGAGTCGTACTCAGACGGGATCGTGTAGCCCGGGTACATGTGGCTGTCGACGCGGACATTGGGACCAGAAGGGAAAATGAGCTGCCCGACGCGCCCAGGCGCCGGTGCAAAACCCTTGCCCGGGTCCTCTGCGTTGATACGGAGTTCCATCGCGCAGCCCCGCAGGGGCACATCCTTCTGCACAAATGGCAGGGGGTCGCCACAAGCCACGAGGATCTGTTGGCGGATCAGGTCAATCCCGGTGATGGATTCAGTCACAGGGTGCTCGACCTGGATCCTGGTGTTCATTTCCATGAAGTAGATTTTTTCAGGCGATTCGCAGATGAACTCGATGGTGCCAGCGTTGCTGTAGCCTGCGGCTTTTGCAGCCTTGACTGCGGTTGCGCCGAGTTGCTCGCGTTGCGCCTGGGTCAAGTATGGGCTTGGTGCCTCTTCGACCAGTTTCTGATGGCGGCGCTGCACAGAGCAGTCCCGTTCCCACAGGTGCACTCCGTTGCCGTGCTCGTCAAAAAGGACCTGGATTTCAATGTGTCGCGGACGTTCGATGTAACGTTCGCAGAACACGGCAGGGTTGCCGAACCAAGCCTGAGCCTCACGCTGGCAAGCCGCCAAGGATTCGGCCAGATCTTCGTCGCGACGGACCACTCGCATGCCTCGTCCGCCGCCACCAGCGGCAGCCTTCAGAATCAATGGGTAGCCAATTTCACGCGCCAGTCTTTTCAGTTCTTCCGCAGATTCGAGCGGATGATCCGACCCTGGAGTCACAGGTACGTTGTGTTGGCGCATCAGTGTCTTTGCGGCGATCTTGTCGCCCATCAGGCGCATCGCTTCTGGCGTCGGGCCGATGAACTTGATTCCTGCCTTGCCCACAGCCTCTGCAAAGTCAGCATTTTCCGACAAAAAACCGTATCCCGGGTGGATCGCCTGGGCACCGCTGGTGCGGGCAGCTTCCAGCAACGCCGGAATGTTCAGATAGGTTTGGGCAGAAAGGCGGCCTGGTAGCCGGACGGCAAAATCCGCCAGACGCACGTGCATTCCGTCCTCATCCGCGTCGGAATAGACGGCGACACTCTGCATGCCCAGTTCCTTCAGGGCGCGGATGACCCGGACTGCGATTTCGCCCCGGTTTGCGACAAGAACTCTTTTAAAGCGGGATGTTGCCATGCTTGCGCTCCGGTCCGCGTTCACGTTTGCCCTTCGATGCGTTCAGCCCGGCGATAAGATGTGCGCGGGTTTCCTCGGGCATGATCACGGCGTCAATATAGCCTTTTGCGGCTGCAATGTAAGGATTGGCGAATTTTTCTGCGTATTCGATTGTCAGCTCTTGACGCCGGGAAACCGGATCCTTGGCAGCCGCGATTTCCGCGCGGAAGATGATGTTGCAGGCCCCTTGCGCCCCCATGACAGCGATCTCTGCCGTTGGCCAGGCCAGGTTCAGGTCGGCGCCAATGTGTTTGCTGCTCATCACGTCGTAGGCACCGCCGTAGGCCTTGCGCGTGATCACGGTCAATTTCGGGACCGTCGCTTCGCAGTAGGCATAAAGCAATTTCGCGCCGTGACGGATGATGCCATTTTTTTCTTGTGCGCTGCCCGGCAGGAAGCCTGGCACGTCGACCAGAGTGACCAGCGGAATGTTGAAGGCGTCGCAGAAGCGGACAAATCTGGCGCCTTTGGTCGAGCTGTCGATGTCCAGGACACCGGCCAGGTGGGCAGGGTTGTTGGCGACCACGCCCACCACGGTCCCGTTCAGGCGGGCAAAACCCGTAATAATATGCGGCGCAAACTCAGCCTTGGTTTCAAGGAAGGAACCGGGATCAAAGATGCCGTTGATCACATCCACCATCGCGTAGGGATGATTGGGATTGTCGGGGATGATGGACATGAGTTTCCGGGCGCCATCCTCAACCTGGCGATGCCACTCGGGCTGATCTTCCTTGCCAGGAACAGCTTCGCCGGGCGCCCCGTCCAGGTTGTTTGCGGGCAGATAGGAAAGCAGGGTCCGGATTCCAGTCAGTGCATCTGCATCGCTCTCGTAAACGCCATCGGCCACACCGCTTTTGCTGGCGTGGGTATGGGCACCGCCCAGGTCCTCAAAGGAGATCTGTTCCCCAGTCACGGTTTTGATCACATCCGGGCCGGTGATGAACATGTGGCTGGTCTGGTCTACCATGAAAACAAAGTCAGTCATGGCTGGCGAGTAAACGGCTCCACCTGCGCAAGGTCCCATGATCAGGGATATCTGAGGGATCACGCCAGAGGCCCGCACATTGCGGTAAAAAATCTCGGCATATCCCCCAAGGCTGGCAACACCCTCTTGTATCCGAGCGCCCCCGGAATCGTTGATGCCGATGACAGGTGCCCCATTTTTCAGCGCAAGGTCCATGATTTTGCAAATTTTGCGCGCATAAGTTTCTGACAGGCTGCCGCCAAAAACAGTGAAGTCCTGCGAGAAAACGTACACGGGGCGTCCGTCGATGGTGCCGGAACCGGTGATGACCCCGTCGCCAAGGATCTTCTTCTCGGCCATGCCAAAGTCCTGGCATTGGTGGACGGCAAAGGCGTCGAATTCCATGAAGCTGCCTGGATCAAGCAGGAATTCAATGCGCTCCCGCGCGGTCATCTTGCCCTTTGCGCGATGGGCTGCAAGGCGCTCCGCGCCGCCTGCCAGCAGGGCAGTTTCGCGCATTTTTTTTAATCTATCCCTGGGGGATTCCGGCTTTTTCGTTGCGGCAGTCTTATTGTCTGTCATTTTGCCATCCATCCAGTTGACTCAAAGGACCAAACTTACTTCTCATCAATCGAGCACAAGCCTGCCCGGATAATCGCGCCAGAAATCGCTGGTCAGCACCCGGTTTGCAGGGACATTCCATTGCGGTGCGGCAAGGCTGGCGGATTTTTCGGGCAGTGCCCGCAAGGTTTCGACGCCGCTTTTTGTCCTTGTCCAGATCAACCGGCCGTTGGTGGTTTCCACCAGCCAAAGAGAATACGTCACGGAGCGGGAGACTGCGACAAGCCCGCGGTCGTTGAACTTGTCATCTTCCGCAGCCAGCAGGACTGGGAAGAGCACCGCGTCCGCATGCTTCTGGGTGTCACTGAAACGTGACAGCCACATCTGCCATGCGGCATTCCCGGCAAGAGCTTGTTCATAGATTCTTGCCGCGCTGCCGCAGAACGGGTCTTTCTTTGATTTGCAGCCTGACTTGCGTCCTGCTTCGACCATCATGGCAAACCCCTCGCTCACGGCGCTGGGCCATTTGGCTTGTTCCAGAAGTTTATCCACCACCTTTGAACTGAAACCGCGCATGTAAGGTTGGGCGCGGAATCCATCCATGACGGCTTCATCAAGGCGGTCGCAAAGCCACTTGCGATCTGCTGGATTGGCCACGGTATCTGTCACGGCAGGCCATTGCTGACAGCCAAGAACGGCTGTCCGTGCCGGAACATGACTGGCGAAGCCTGGTTGGAGCCCGTCAATGGCTTTCGATGAAAAAGTAAGACAAGATCCAAGCACGCCGGCTGTCATCAGGACCACGCAGACGGCTATAAAAATTCGCTTTGGTTGTCTTTGATCAGCTCTCATGTCGGTGTCCTGCCCGTAATTTTTCAAGCTGCGATTCCCAGGACCGCATTTGCTTGCATGCCCAGGCGCTCAGTAGCTGGTTTCGTTCCCCGGGTGGTAACAGGTAGCGCTCGTCACCCAAAGCAAGTCTTGCCTTACGGGTGAGCTGGCTCAGGGTCACTGCAGCTGACACGGAAATGTTCAAGCTTTCGACCAGTCCGACCATCGGGATTGTAAAAGGAATGTCGATCCATTGGCGCCATTCGCTGGAAACCCCCTCGTGCTCGTTTCCGAATACCACGGCAACTGGTCTGTCGACCGGCAGGTCGAACATGGAAACCTTTGCGTCCGGATAGCCGGCGGCCAGAACAAAACCCGCGTCACGAAGCTCTTTCACGCAACCCGCAACGGTGTCGTGGCGGCGTATGTCCAGCCAATCGGCGACGCCTTTGGCGACGGTCGACGGACGAAACTTTTCCTTCAGGCAGACAACATCCACCGAGGACAGGCCAAAGGCCTCCGCCGAGCGCAGGCACGCAGAGACATTATGCGGGTGATGGATGTCCTGGATTACGAGTCTTATGTGACGTGTACGGTTGCTAGCCGCTTTCAGCAAGCGTTCCCGGCGCTGGGCAGTCATGGACGGGGAAAGAAGATCCCACGCATCACCGGGGAAAGCTGAGTGAGGAGTGATTGACGTCTCAGTGGGCTCTTGGTCGTTCAAGGTCAGACTGTTTCACTTTCTTGATTGGTAACGGTGCTGGCAATGGTGACTGGGGCCGCATTGCCGGCGGATTCCGTGGTATCGGCGCTATCGACTTCTACGAGAGACTTGCCAATAGCTTCCAAAGCGGTTCCAACTTGCTCGCCAAGGGTCATCCTGGCAACCGTCTCAGGGCGCATGCGCTTCTTCTCGGTGAGGGTCCACGAGGACAAGTCGCGCAAGGCATGTTCCCAGTTGGTGTTTCGCTCTTCGGCCATTTCTTTGAGGCTGCGCATGCTCTGATACAAGCGGTCAAGCTGGGCATTCCGCCTTTTGAAGGTCGCCATTTCATCGAGTCGGCTCTGCAAGCCCGAAAGACGGGCCTGGGCGTCCTTCAAATTGTCGCGAAGTTTCTGGTTTTCCTGCTGAAGTTCGACATTCACAGGTGCTTCAACTTCCTTTACGACCGGTGCACGCGCGGACAGCATGGCAATCTGTTCGTTGGCTGATTCCAGCTGCGCGATGAATTGATCACGTTCAAATACCATTCGCTTTCGCGCCTGGGCGGCATCGGCTTCAAGCTGGCTGGCCCGCGCTTCGGCGCTGGCAGAGGCTTTGCGCGCCTGATCGATGGCTTCGCGGGCGGTGCCTGCGGTTTCACGTAACCCTTCAAATTCAGCCTGCAGTGCCATCAGCTCCGCCTTGAGCTGCTGGTTCTCGCGCCTCAACGCTTCAAAGCCTGCGGCACCTTGCGCCAGCAGCGTTTCGCTGGTCTGGGACTTCCGCCACAGGTACCAGCTCAGCAGGCCAAGTAAAGCCGTCGTGATTGATGCCATGTAGGCGAAAGGCGTGATTTGCAGTTTCACGGATTGCGACCTCCCCGGAGTTACTCCGGCATTTCGGCGTTGTGGTAAACGTTCTGGACGTCGTCGTTGTCTTCTAACAGGTCGACCA
>JBEGVZ010000053.1:0-33106 GCA_041178085.1 Pseudomonadota bacterium
GATTCGGATGCTTTGTTTCCCATCTCCGGGACGTCGATGCGTTTTACGCGCAAGAGCAGTGCGCAGGTCGATCACCATCTGGAGTACTTGAATGATTTCCTGGAGGAGACCTACCGCAAACCAGGGCTGCAAACCCGGCGACTCAGGTTTAAGTGGCGGGAGATTCCTCAGTCAAACCTGGTGGCAGTGATCCCGGGAGAACTGAACGGTCGCGATCCCAATCCGGTCATGATTTTGGATCACACGGATACGGCATTCGCTCACGACGTCTTCGATGCTACTGGTCAACGCGTAACGGTGCCTGGGGCAAACGACAATGCGACGGCCGTTGCCGCGCTCATGTTGGCCGCGCAGCAGCTCCGCGGCCTCAAACTCAAGCACGACATCTGGCTGGTTCATTTGACGGGTGAGGAGTTTCCTTCGGACGACCTTGGGGCTCGCCATTTTGTCCGCTACCTTGATGAAGAACGGATCAATCCTTCGGCGATGATCCTGCTCGACATGATCGGCTATTCGAAGACTTCGGCGACGGAATTCCAGGTCAATCCGGGGGATTCACCCGGTGCGATCGCCGTTGCACAAGTTGCCCTGGGCGCGGCGCAGGATGTTGTTCCGGATATGCGCCCCCTTTACCGGCCCTATGCGACACCTGAGAGCTACTTGTACAACACAGACGGGATCATTTTTGCTGATCACGGTCTGCCTGTCATATTGATTAACGAAGTGGTCAACCGGACCAATTATGACCTGCGGGCAGACGACTACCACCAGATGGCGGACAACATGGACAACGTCGATTTTGACTACGCCGTGAAATTGACCAAAGTCGCCATCGAGACTGCTGCGCGCATGGCAGCGCCGACCAAGTCTTTGGTCCGACCCTGAATAGTTGTTATTGGTTGTGTGAATCTCCGGACGATTCGCCTTAGCGTCCCGCGCAGTGGCCAAGAAAAGTCCGGACCAAGGTCCAACCATCTTTCGTCAGATGGCTTTCCTCAGGAAGCAAGCTTTCTGGATCCTCATAACCAGTGATCCCTTGATTCGAAATGAAGATGCTAGTGGCTTCAGGGTGGGTTTGAAGGGACCAGACCGGTAGTGTGTCGTGCTCGAGGCCATCGATGGCCACTTCGGGGCTGGATGCCATGATGTGAAAGCCTGCCGGGGTCGTAGTCACGGCTTCCCGGTGAGATCTGAGCAGGCTACGCAGGCCGGCAGAAAACAAACGCGATTTTTTTATTGCGACCTGGTGGAAGCCTTTTAGTTTCTCCTGGTCCTCCCGCACGAAGTCCACTTTGCCACCATGCATGTCGGCAATCATCTGGTGACCGAAACAAAACCCGAATACCGGGATTCCGGCCGCCATATGGGGGCGGAGCCAGTCGACCAGCCCTGCTTGCCAGGGAAAACGATCGTGAACGCTGGTGGCGCTTCCCAAAATGACGATCCCTGCAATTTGGGCATGGCCAGCCTGATGGTTTGCAGTTGCCCGGTGCAAGGTTCCCAGGCCGCAGATCCCCGGCAGGTGGTATGACGCCTGCAAGGGGCTAAGTCGCGCGATATGGTTGAAGCAATCGGTTTCCGGTGTGTGCGCCGCCGGATCCACAATCAGGATTTCCCGGCGGCATTCCGGCATGGAATTCACGTCAGTTTCACTTCTGTCGCATCGATCGGTTTTGTTGGCTGACCTGTCCGCGTGTTGCGGAACGGATCTTCGAAATCGCACTGGCGGGCCAGGCGGTTTGACAGGGCGGTCGATTTGGTCAGGTTTTCCTCGCGAGCCAATACCGCGTAAGGATGGTTTTCCTCGGAAAAAACAACAACGTTACAGTAGCTGCAGCGGACTTCCGTGCGGGCAACCGGGTTGGTTTCGTCGTCAAAAGTGATGTGGAAGCGCCGGGAACATGTCGGATTGTCGACCATGATTTTTTTGTATGCCATCATCTGCCTCATGAGCTTGATGCAACCTGAACCGGGACAGTAACATGCGGGTAAATCATTGTCGATGGGGGCGTTCAGGTCCCCTGATCCTGTTGCAGACCGCCGCTTTGCTGTTTGTGGCATGCGTTTCTTCCCGCTCCAAATCCGGCCTTTCCGCCGAGAAATTGACCCCCGTTTTTGTCTACGGCACGCTCAAAGAAGGGGGGCGCCTGCACCACTATCTGGACAATTCAGAGAAGATTTTTGCCGGCTGGTCCCGGCCCGGATATGACATGTACGACCTGGGTAGCTACCCCGGAATCGTCGCAGCCCCGGCCAGCGGGCGCAGGGTTTACGGTGAAGTCTATCTGGTCGATGGAACCACCTTGAGGTTGCTTGACCGGATTGAGGATGCCCCACGTCTGTACCAGCGCCGAGCGATCGCCATTGATTCGGGGGAGCCACTGCTCTCGGGTGTCCAGGCATATTATTACGTTCAGGATGTCAGCCGTGCCCGGCTAATCGAATCCGGTTTTTATCCGGTTCGATGAGCCTTTAAGTGTTTCGCTTGGGCCCTTTCGCTGAAGGCGGTCAAGTTATTGGCGGTTCTGAAAATCGAAGTCAGATAGTCAGATCGCAGAGAGTTTGAGCCCGGCATCGATAACGGCATCTAGCTTGCATCCTTTCTTCAAGTTGTCTCTGGGTTCGCCCTGCCGCATGTCCGGCTTGTCGCTTTTCACAAACCAGAGGTTTTCAGGAGAAGAAGATGATCAAATTTGCCGCTAAAATCGCCGCTGTGCTTGTTTTGCTTCACACGGCTGGCTTTGCCTTTGCCGAAGACGGCTGCGTGATCAAAAGCACGAGGGATGATGGCTGCCAAACTGGGCGCAGACTCTACAGCGCCCTTGATGCGCAATTGAATGTATGCGATGAGTCCGGTAACGATGCCATGCAAATCTCTGGCTTGTATTGCAGGAGCCCGCACTCCTGCTTCAAAGATTTCCGGAGCGTTTACAAAGATGGCGACGCGGTCTTCGCCTGGTACAACTGCTTCCTCGGGGCGGCGCCCATTCCGGATTCCCAGCAAGTTCCAGACGATGGTCAATCCACTCAATCCGGTTGCGTAATAAAAGACACCAGGGATGAGAATTGTGCATCAGGCAGGAGGCTATACAGCAAACTGGATCCTCACCTGAGTGACTGTGCGGAAATTGGAAACGACAACGAAGAGATTCCCGGTGCCTACTGCAAGAGTAACTTCCGGTGTTATAAAGACTTTCACAGTGCTTATCAGGACTCCGGCAACATCTACGCCTGGTACAATTGCTTCCCCGGTGCGGTGATTATCTACTGAAGTTGTAAATGGAGACGTCCATAACTTCACACAGAGAAGGAAACATCGAGCGCCGCATGGATGACCAGCGCAAAGTCGGAGCCGATGGAGCTTTTGAAGGTACAAGGCAATGCGCTCCAAGGCAGGAAAGCAGAGCGCCCCACCGCCACGCGCACATTGCCGCAGTCAAGACTCCCCGAGAACACGGTCAAACACGCATAGCCCTGCCCGCGCTGCGGAGAGACGCGGCAGGTGGATTCCGCCAGCATGGTGATGCGATGGACCTGGTAGTCTGGATTAGCCGGCCACGTGGCAACACTGACACCTGAAGCCGGGTGAGATCGCACAGGCCTGCGTATCACCGATTCCGCAAATGCCGTCCCGTGCTGCAAGGATGGATCGAAACAACGTAACGCCTGATCCAGATGCAGTTCCCTTGGTTTCCCGGCCAGCGGATCCTCGTGCCCCCTGGCATCGTAGCGACGGTTCCAGTCCCACAAGCGGTAAGTTTTGCCGCTTTTTCCGTGCAGGATTCGCTGGGGCTCCAGAAGTGTGATGCCTGGGCCGATTGCGTGCACGATTCCGGCGCCAAGCTCGAAATAGTCGTTCTCCCGGACCGGGACAAAGAGCAAGTCGTCTTTGCTGATTCGCCCCCCGGCAAGGGCATCCCTGAGCGAATCCCGGCTCCAAGGTTTTTTGAAACCGATGTAGATGCCTGCATCTGGGCTGGCGTTCAGCACCAGCCAGGACTCCGGCTTACCGCATTCGTTTGGCTTCAAGTTCGGGTCGTGATCGTCCGGATGAACCTGCAAAGACAGGGGGCTCGCTGCATTGACGAGTTTGACGAGGATGGAACAGGTTGGCTTGCTGCCTTCGCTGATGGCTTGTCCAGTCAGTTCAGGGGAGATCATTGCATGCGGATTTTTGTCGATCAGGTCCTGAAGGGTCTGATTTTCCCCTGAAACCCCGGAAGCGGACTCTGCAATCACCCGCGACGGGAATTCCGGGTCGCAAGAAACCTCCCACGATTCGCCGATGTGTGTTTCCGGTGAGTAGCTTGCCTTGTAACGGGTGTGTATTTGTGTGCCTGCCCACGGTGTTCTGGTGCGTGGCGTAAAATTATCCGGTGCCAGCAGGAGGGGCCCGGCCGGGTCTCCGCCCACGCTGGCGGCCTTGCGCTGTTCAGGGGACAGCGTCATGTCACCTTCCAAAACCAGAAAGCGCCTCGCCCCCAAGGATGTGGGCGTGGACATAAAAAACCGTCTGGCCAGCATCCTTGCCGGTATTGAAGACGACCCTGTAGCCGCCTTCGTGAAGCCCCAGGTGGCTGGCCACCCGCGTGATTGCGGCCATGAATTCGCCGACATGCTCGGGTTTCATCCGGGCCATGTCGTGCAGGCTTTCTGCGCGTCGCTTGGGGATGACCAAAACGTGGACTCTGGCCTGGGGGTGGATGTCCTTGAAGGCCAGGACGTGCTCGTCCTCAAACACAATGGCGGCCGGGATTTCGCGGGCGAGTATCTTGTCGAAAATGGTGCCCATGGGTCTTCCTTGGTATCATGTCAGGGTTGAATCATAGCAGTCCGGGAGGGCGTGATGAACCGGATCGTAGGGTTGAGGGCAGGTTTTATTGCTTTAGGGCTCCTTTTGGGCGCCACCCCCGGCTGCCGGAATCGCTCGCAGGGCGGCGCTGGAGTCAAGGCTTACGAAGAAAACGGAGTCGTTTGGGGCTACGGGGACTTCAGGCTGTCGAGCCCCCCCGCTGCAGCCGGAATTTTCCTGGACCGTTTGCCCCAGCGCGGTCCAAACGGCCAGATGTTCAAACTGGTCGGTGCCGACACTGGCACGGGAGCCATCCAAGATCTTTTCTACGTTGATTGGCACCCCTCCTCGGAGGCTGCATTCACCAACACGCCCGTCGTCTTTGTGTCCCAGTTTTTCCTTCAGGAGCGCGCAGGCAACCGTGGTTTGATGGATGTGTATGTCAAATTAAAGAAAACAGGTCGTTCGTGGCCCGGATCATTTACCCTGTCCGTGGGCACCGCAGACATCCGCGATCCCAACTCCGCCCGCTACCCTGTGAGTCTGGCCCAGGGCGCAAAGCTGGCGACCATCGATGGCTGCGCGCAGTGCAACGGACTCGCCTTCATGTACGCGGAGATACCTTATTCGGCGCCCATCGAGATCCCGACGGAGCGCCTTACCAGCGAAGGATTTGGCACCGCCCGCCAGGGCAGCGATCAGGTCTTGACCCTGGCCGGGGAAGCTCAGGGAAAGCTGGTTTTCATCGCAAGGACGATGCAGGCCCAGCCGGCGGATCACGCAAGGCTGTGCCACGAAAGTTTTACCGCCGTGGCCAGGACGGCTGCCAACCGGGTCAACCCTGCCTGCAAATTGACCCTTGCTCCGGCAAACGGTGTGCTCGGACTTTTGACTTGCGCTGTCCTTGTGAAGTTTGAAAGTCCAGCCTCCGCGGCGGAAAAAACCTGTCGCGTGATTGGCGCTTTTTCCGGGACGGGTGACTCCAGCGACCAGCTTTCCGCAGTAATCGTGAACACACCGGCCGCCAGTCCAGGTGCTGACCTGGGGGTGGGGCGTCGTGACTGAAGTAAAGCCACCGTCAGGTAAGGCAGCATCCATTCGCCCCCCGCGACGTTTTCAGGGGCTTGCACTGGTGGTCGCTACGTTGCGGGAACTCGACCCTGCGACGCGCCGCGACTTGATGGAGGAGCTTGGCGCGCGAGTGCCAGAGATTGCACGTCTGGTTGACCACTGTGAATTCATCTTTGCGGACTTTCGTCGCCTGGATGATGCCAGCCTTTTTGATGTGTTCAATCGATTTGGGGATCGCGAATGGGCGGTGGCCTGGAAGCTGGCAGATGATGCCCTCAAGGCGCAGGTGTTGCGCCTGTTGCGTGACGAGCGCCGCAAGGAGTTCCTTGACTTTGCCGCGGCCCAGCCGAAAATGCCCCGGATACAGGTGCTTGCCGTCCAGCTGAACATGGCTCGCAAGGCAAGGGACCTGCTGCGCATTGGCAAATTGAGGATGTTAAACCGGCAGACAGTAGTGCGGGCGGATGCCCGGGCCAGACGTCAGAGCCCAAAGACAAGGAGACCGGGGTGATGGTGCCATTTCGAGTGTTTGATCGTGACAAAAAAGAAATGTGGATCGTTTTGAACTACCAGTCCGGCGGGACGCAGGGGAGTTATCTTCTTTCCCGCGAGGATGATGGTGACAGCGATGGTGAATTGCGCATCATCAAGGCCGAGGACATGCTGAAGTTCCGGCTGGTGGATTTCCTGGAAGAGGCGGATGAGTATCAGGGGTGAGGCAAACCTGGTAAGAAAAAAACCCGCAAGCTTTTCGCCTGCGGGTTTTTTCTCTCGCTGGGAGCAAGGATTAGCGGACAGAGTCCTTGAGTTCCTTGCCAGGGCGGAAAACCGGAACCTTGCGAGCCGGGATCTGAATTTCTTCGCCGGTTTGCGGGTTGCGGCCAACGCGAGCCTTGCGTGCAGAAACTGCGAAGGTGCCGAAGCCAACCAGCTTCACGCCATCCTTCTTTTTGATGTTCTTGGACACAACGTCAACGAAGGCATCGAGAAGGCGCTCGGTGTCTGCTTTGGTTGCGCTGGTCATTTTCGAGATTTGTTCGATCAGATCTGCCTTGTTCATGGACCCCTCCAGGAAGCTTGTACAAATAAATTGTGAAACATCAGCTCACAGTTTGTTGGGGAAAGACTTGCAGGGGGCCAGCATCTTGTCAAGGATTTGTGGCGTTCGCTGCTGGTTTGGTGAAAGGAATTCTGATGCGAAAACTAAATGCCGTTTGGTTGTTCTTGACATTTTTTTACAGCGGAGCATGCCTCGCGGCAGTTGCTGACCGCATCGTGGTGTCTGTGGATGGCTCGCCATACAGCCAGCGATACGTGATGTCGTACTTTGTTGTCCGTGAGTTGATGCAGGAAGGAAATCCAGCCGCCCAACCCGGGCGTCAGCCCTTCCTGGACGAGCTTGCCGCCAATTGGAAGGCCAGCCTTGCGAAATTCTCAGGTGACATGGTGGTCCGCCAGGAATCGTCCAGGCTTGGCAGCTTCCTGACAACGCCGAAGCTTCAGGTGAAGGGCCTGGAACGGGTAAATGCCCGGCGCCAGGTGGACAAGGAACTTGCCGGGGCGCTGGCGCGCCTGCGCATTTCTGATGAAGAAATGGCGCAGTTTGTTTCCGCAGTTCTTCAAGTGGAGGGATTTCGCAAGAACCGTGAGCGTCAGATTGCTCCCGCTGGAGGAGCAGGTTGGTTTGACGCTTTGATGTCGCGCGCCATCATTAGATACTTTGATGGCGGTGACGTTTGGCAACCCATTGAATTTCCTGCAACGGGCCTGTGATGAGTGACAACCGGCTGGAGTTTGAGGTTTACCGCAAGACCCCTGAGCAGGTGGGGGCATTGCGGGAGCTTGCCTCCCAATGGGTCAGGGAGCCCGGTGGGTTTTGGGGGTTTGACCAGGTCATCGAAGCCCTGCAACGCCCGGCCGTCAGGTTATTTTTTCTGGCCAGTCCCGGGGAAAATCGCTGGCAAGCGGCAGCAATGGTGGACGTCGGGCCATATTCCGCAGATCTCTTGTACATATTTGTGCGACCCGAGGCTCGCAGGGGTGGCATTGGGCGCCTTTTGATGGGGCAATTGCTGGATTGGCTGGCCAATAATCCCGGGGACATGGCATCGGGAAGTACCCCCAAAGAGGAGTTGTTGCTGGAAGTGCGTGTTTCGAACCTCCCGGCAATCGCTCTTTACGAATCTTTTGGCATGAAGCGCGTTTCTGTGCGTAAACGCTATTATGCAAACGGAGAAGACGCCCTTGTCTTCAAACATCGAATCAAGCCCTGAACGGTCCGGGCGCACGCAAGTTGGCGGAGCCTTGCCTTTCCTTAACGGCAAACCCGTTACGGACCTGGTTTGGTTTCAAACCAGCTTCATTGGCGACATCATCTTGACGACTTCTGCGATGGCAGCTGCCCAGTCAGCCTGGCCCGGCGTGCGGCAGTCAGCGTTGACGACGGCCGCAGGGGCTGCGGTTTTTGGCCGAGTGCCTTTCATTGACCGGACATTCCTTTTCAGCAAACGTGGCGGCCTTGGATTGCGAGGGATTCTTGCGGCCGCAGGGGCGATGCGGGCGTGGCACAGACGTTTGCCGCATGGAAGTCGTGCGGTGATCCTGCAGGCACACAAAAGCTTTCGTTCTTCGTTGGTGTCTCGTTTAAGCGGTTTGCCAGTCATTACCTACCGTGAAACTTCGCGCCTGCCATTTGTGGGCGCTCCCCCGTCGGCCCTTGTGGACCGCGTGATGCCCTTTCACGAGTCAGCGCGCATTGCCATGTTGCTGGAGCCTTTTGGCATGGCGCGGGAGTTGATGGTTGCGGCGCGTCCGGACTTGGGTGTCTCGCGTGCGGCGATCTCGCCTGGATCTTCCGCCAAGAAGGAAACGAAGATTGCCATTGCTCCGGGTAGCGTCTGGGGAACCAAGCGCTGGTTGCCAGACCGGTTCGCCCGGCTTGCAGTCGAGCTGTTGGCCAAAGTGCCCGAAGCGCGGATCGTCCTGACAGGAAGTCCGGATGAAGCGCCGCTGTGCGAGGCGATCGAACGCAAGATCAGCGTGCGGGGCAGGGTGGAAAATCTTGCTGGCAAGACTGCGCTCAAGGATTTGCCGCAATTGTTCTCCGGATTTGACCTTGTGATCACCAACGACAGCTCGCCCGTGCATTATGCATCGGCTTTGAATGTCCCCACCGTTGCAATTTTTGGTGCGACGATCCCGCAATTTGGCTTTTCTCCGTTGGCGCAAAAAAGTGTCGTGGTTGAAGCGGGTCCACTCAAGTGCCGACCGTGCAGTGATCATGGTCCGCAGACCTGCCCTGAATCACATTTCCGGTGCATGAAGGACATCTCCGTTGAGAAGGTTCTTGCTGCTGCGCTGAATTGCCTCGCCGGTTTATCGAACTAAAAAATCTTCGATCAAAAAAAATTTGTTGTGAGCGTCACTTAAAACGCTTCTCAGGGGCAGTGTGCATTTTTTGGTATCGACCACCTGTCCACGATGTTAGAACCAAAAAAAAGACAGAAATTCAATTTCCGCGGGAGGTGTAAGCCCATGTATTGGCTTAATAAATTTCCATTTTGGCGCCAAATTTCACGTTGGGTAATTGTCTTGGGCTGCGCCTGGGTTGTGGTAGCAACCGGGTGCGGCAGGAACACGGATGACAACCAGAATGATGGTGATCTACCCACCGATCAAGGTCCCACGTCGCCGCCTCAAGATGATGATGACCTGAATCCAGTGCCCCGCGGTCCCCAACCTGGCGCCGGGCTGGTAACTTTCGACCTGCCCAAATTCAACAACCGAACTTCGTCCAATTGGTCGCCCGTATTGAAAGACATCATGAACCACGAGGCGCCCGGTGATAGCAACAATTACGACGACCTGATCACGTTAGGTCACGAGACGTCCCACGGCATTCATTCGCACATACGCAACAACTTGAATCAAACCGGCAAACGCGTGAACGGATTTTATTTGCTGGATGGATTGGCCGTGATCATTGAAGAGCCGGCAATGCGTAAATCAAGGGTCGCGCCTCTAGTGCCCCAATCGCTGCGCAATTCCCGTTATGACCTTTACGTGGCGGGATCTCCTGACTGGGACGATCGTCCGACCTATTTGATGGACGAGTGGGTCGCCTACACAAACGGGGCTGCCGTTGGGGTGGATTTGGCAAAGCGTGGGATGTGGCGCGCCGGTTGGCGTGACGGCGTGCGTGGAGCAATTGATTTCAGCGTCTTTGTGACTGCGATGGCTTTGGCAGTGGAGCGGCACGACCCCGCCTACTTCGCCAGTAACGTCCAGTTCCGTGAGTTTGTAGCGTGGAATCTTCAGCGGGCGATGGCGCTCTTTTTTGAAGGGCGAAAGTTCAAGGAATTTGCCAGCACAGACCAGGACGCCTATTACGCCACATTCCGCGACAGTCCCGAAGCAGCTGAATTGCGCAATTTCTTGATCCGGACCTACGGAGAAACCTGGGTCCAAACCGCAGTCTTCACAGAATAGGAGTTTTAGATGCAAGCATTGAAATCATGCCGCTACTCAGGCGTAGCTCTGACTTTTATCTTGTTGCTTTCCTGTGGTTTCGAAGGGCGCAAGCCCCATGGGCAAGGCAGCGATCAACCTGTGGTGGATGTCCCTCCGGCTCCACCTGCCCTCGTCGATGCTCCATCCCAGCCCGATGGTGACGTGGACCAAGGCAGGTCCGACGATGATCTGCCGCCGCCTTCCGGATTGCCTGCTCCCCGCCGTCTGCCGCGTATTGCCGTTGCCTATGATTACGCGGGGGTTTTGTCTCGCGACAGCCAGACCGCAGCAGTGATCCGCCTGGTGCTGCAGGGCGGGCCGCTTAAGGCGTCACGGCGGGTTTTGTTTAGCGGTTCACTTTTGAACTTGAATAATTCCTCTATCCGAGTGCCGGTGGAGCGTGAGGTGGACGTTGCAGAAGGGGGAATCGTCGATTTTACTGTATCAGGACTCGATCCAGAGACGATCTATCGCCTCGAGAAGGCGAGCCTGGCGGATGCATCGGGCGGCCTGGTTGCCCCTCCGAACGCTGTGCAAATTTCGCATCAGTTTCACGTTGCCACGGTGGGCGACTCTGCGCTCTCAAAGGCACGGCGTCGGATGGTTTTGCGCGCAGTTGCGGAATCCTACGACTGGGATCATGGCAATTACGACGGGTCTAAAGGTTACGCAAATGGCAGCTGGTGTGATCGTTTCTATACGTGGGCGGCAAAGCATGACTTCAAGGTAGCAAACCCTTATTCCGCGAAATCATTTTTTTCCCGTCATGGTTCGCTTGGGAATTCAGGACGTGTTCCGGGTTTAGCTGCCAGGGGATCTGTCATGGGTGATTTTGTCCGTTACGAGGGCAGCAGCCAGGGCACGCACACGTTCATGATCCTTGCATACGACCAAGCCACGCGCATGGTTTGGACCGTTGAAGGTAACTTCAACAGCAGCGTTGAGCGATTGACGCGGCGGCTGGGTTCTGGCTGGTGGCACGGTCAGCTGGTGGATTCTCAGGTACGTTAAGGCTCAACTGTCATCATTTTACCCCGTGTCTAAAAGCGTAAGAAAACGTAAGGCACGGGGATAAAGTAGCTGAAGTTGGCGTTGATTTTTGAATTCACGGGCAGATAGCTGTTTACGGACCATGAATTCATTTCCACAAGCAGAAATCCAGCGTGGACATGATTCCAGGCCCAGGTGAAGCCCATGTAAGGGATCATCATGTCTGATCCGATGAAAGCAAGATTTCCCGCTGGCGTGTAATAGCTATAGTCAAAACCCATCCAAATTCGATTACGTTTTCGCCAGGTGGCCTGATCGTTCGCAAAACCTGTTTCCGGGTCATCCCCGCCTAAATCCAGATAGGGCTCGGATTTGCCAGAGATCGTCACGGCGAAGCTATGCTGCTTTCGCTCGCCCCGTGTGATGCCAAGGGTCGTTCCGGCGCGCCATGTTGCCCAATCCCATTTCCCGGCAACCGAATGGAAGTAGCGGGCGTATGGTGTTATGCGCAGACCTTTTGGCAGTTGAAAGCGCATGCTTGCGCCCAGAGAAGGAGCCGAAAACAGGTCGTAAAGGTAGTTGGTCTCCAGCATGAAGCCGTCACTGACGCCGTACATTAATTTTGTGATGCTCAGTTCGTATCTGCCGGGCTGCAAAGTCTCGCCAGTTTGTTCAACGCTGCGTTCAGTCTCGTTCAAGGCAGGCCAGGCCGGTGTGCTGACCAGGCAAAACAGCAGCGCAGAAGAGCACAGATTTTTGACGAAAGAAATATGCATCAAAACGGCCAGTTTAAGTTGATAAAATCGATGAACACCTGGGCGTCATCGTCTGAGTTGTAATAGGGACCAACCCACGTGAATGTCGGCTTGTACCAACGGCTTAACAAAAGGCCGACGGAAAACTCAGAGCGTTGTGGACGCAAATCAGGCAGGACAAGGCTGTTGAACTGGCGAAAGTGGCGTGCTTCTATCGCAAGTCCCAGATTCCTTGCGTGGTGTGCCACCCAGGTCGCTTTGGTCATCGACTCGAAGATGACAGGGCTGGAGCTGACAGCCCACCCGCCGTACAGGGCAGTGGTCCAGTCTCCTGATACCCAAAGACCAGAAGCCAGCCCCAACTCCATCCCGGCGCTGGATGTTACGCCGCGTTTTTGGTCGACCCAGGTCAAGTGCTCCCAGGAGTTGTCGAGTTTCTTGTGCAGGTTGACTTGAACTTCCCTCGCTCCCTTTGGTCCCAGGTGACCAAGGCCAGCCTCGATTTGGACTCGGGGCCTGATTCCCCCGGGAAGTTCGTCGGAATCTGCAAACAAAATTGCGTAGGCAATCTGGATCTCTGCCCAATCGCCGTAGGCTCCGACAGGGGGACGCAACTCGATGCCATCAGCGATTCGATGCGACGGTGTAATGAACCGCCATCCCATCCGGACATCAATGCTCTCGTCTTTCCAGCTGCGGGTCCATCCGAGGCGCGTGCTGTGCGTCAGGAACTTGTCTGTTCTTCCAGCGATGTCGTTATTCAGGGGATTTACGTACCAGGAATCGTTCACGAGAAAAAGAAGCCCTGATTCCCCGGGGGCTCCGGTGGCACTGGCTCCGGCCATTGGATGAGGCGCAAGCGTCGGTGAAGGCAGGTCTGCGTACACAAGCCCGCAAAAATTGAGGCTCAGTACGCAGGCCAGTAATTTTTCCCTGAATGCGTAGCTCAAGGCTTCGATTTAGGCCTTCTGGTATTCGCCAAACACTGCGCGCGAGATAATCAGGCGCTGGATTTGCTGGGTGCCCTCATAGATCTGGGTGATCTTTGCGTCGCGGTAAAGCTTCTCCACCGGATATTCGTTGCTGTATCCGTATCCGCCAAAGATCTGGACGGCGTCCTGGGTGATGCGTACGGCAATGTCGCCCGCAAAACACTTGGCGAACGAAGCAAACTTGGTGTTGCGGCCGCCGCCATCCAATTCCGATGCCGCTTTCCAGACCAGAAGACGCGCTGCCTCGATGTCCTTCGCCATGTCGGCAATGATGAATGCTATGGCCTGGTGTTCTGCGATGGCGCGACCGAAGGTCTTGCGCTCAAGTGCATATTTTACGGCGTGATCCATCGCACACTGGGCGATGCCAACGGCAAGTGCAGCCACCGCAGGGCGGGACAGGTCAAATGCCTTCATGGCGATCTTGAATCCGTCACCTTCCTTGCCAAGAAGGTATTTTTTCGGGACCTTGACGTTGTTGAAGACGATGCCGCGCGTGTCACTGCAGCGCTGGCCCATGTTGATTTCCTTTTTGCCGACCTTGATCCCGTCCAGATTGGACGGGATGACAAAAGCCACCATCGCCTTGTGGCCTTGCGCAGGATCCATCGTGGCAAGGACGAAGTACCATTTGGCCTTGGATCCATTGGTGATCCACATTTTTTCGCCATTCAGGATGTAGCCTTCGCCATCTTTTTTGGCAGTCGTACGAATCCCGGCGACGTCACTGCCTGCTCCGGGCTCGGTGACGCAGTAGGCGGCCATCGATGCCTCTGAGAACATCGGCTTGACGAATTCCTCAACTTGTTCAGGATTTGCAGCCACAATCACGGGACCAAGGGCCAGGTCATTGGCCGTGATCGCTGTGGCCATGCCGGAGCAACCGTAGGCCAGCTCTTCCACGATAACTGACTGGGTCATGTGATCAAGGCCGGGGCCGCCCATGCTTTCAGGTACGGAAATATTCATAAGGCCGGTGGCGTGGGCCTTCTTGATGATATCGACGGGATATTCCATCGTCTGGTCGTGTTTTGCCGCCGCAGGCATCATTTCCTTGCGGGCAAAGTCGCGTGCAGTTTGCTGGATAGCCTGCTGGTCTTCTGTAAGACGGAACAACGTCATGTTGAACACTCCTGTGAGGCAGTTTAGGGATCAATCATCCCCGGACTCATAAACTCCAGTCAATGGCTGTCCGCAAGTATGTCACTTCAATCCCGTTGGGGTAGCCCGGCGTGGTCAGTCTGATGCGGGTCTTCGAAATGACCGAAATCTCAAATCCGGGGGTGTTTTTTACGACACACCGTCGCGGAGAACCTGCCGGGTCATTGTCGGAGCACTCGTAAAGCGTTCCATTCGGCGAGCGGGAGGTTCCGTTGACGAAGCCAATGGCACGGAACCGGTCTTGTTTGCCTGGGACGTGTTCAATTTCAAGCCATGTGTCTTTCGCGTCGAACTCGTCGTATTTCCATTTGCCGGGAGTGGGCAAGAGGGCGTCGGTGGCTTCGCCAGCATCCGATTCCGGACGCGCAGGCAAGGTTTCTACTGGAATGTCCCGGTGAACATAAGTGACTTCGCTCCTGGGATCGCACAGAACATGCTGCCAGTCGTTTTTTTTCATCTCGACTTCTTTGCCGTAACCGCGGCAGCTGCGCGTCCCGGTTTTTACCGCGTAAAGGACGGCCCAAAGGCCCCAGCGGTCGTCACTGGTGAACATCTCTGGGGGGAGGTTTTGTCCGTTCATGACTGAAGGCGGCTGGTTTTCTTCCCACTCGGACCGGCCAGGTATCCGGTACGTGTCCCCCAGCGCAAGCAGGTGGCCGTACTCGTGCAAGATTGTGAAGTAGTCGTAGATGTCGTCTGGCATGCCGCGGTTGACGGGTCCGATATAGATCGTCCTTTTTCCGGCCAGGGTACCGCTGGAACAAACCCGAGTGCTGCTGACCTGGCAGTAGTCGCGCTCAAAATCCGCGGCTTTCTGCCACACATTGAAGTTCAGCGAGGGGGCTTCGTCTTTGCACTCAGAGGTCTGGGTCTTGAAGTTCAGCGTCAGCTGGTGTTTGACCTTCCAGTCCGGGTAATCCTTGAGCAAGTAGTTCCATGCGTTGGCGGCTTTGCTCAGGGACTCCTTGAACCTGAGTTCTGCGGTCTTGCGCTCGGACTCATCGAATCCAATCAAGGCAAGACAGACCGGCATTTTTCCCGACGTTGCCTCGATGTGCTTCAAGAGGGAGTCACTGGGGTCTGTGATGGAGAATTTTTGTGAAGCACCGCGGTTGCCCGGGCGTGTCTTGCATTGAACGAGGGCAGTGGAAGCAGAGATGACAGCCGCAATAGCAATAAGCCTGGTACGCATACTACGGATGTCCTCCGGAGGTTCACTGGGTTCCGAACAACCGGTCTCCGGCGTCGCCAAGTCCCGGGATGATGTACTTCTTCTCGTTCAGCTTCTCGTCAATTGCCGCTGTATAGATTGGCACATCCGGGTGGTATTCGTGAAGGTATTCGATCCCCTCCGGGGCAGCCAGCAAGCAAACAAACTTGATTCCCTTGGGATTGGTCTGTTTCAGGCGGTCCAGCGCCGCGACCGCAGAGTGACCGGTTGCCAGCATCGGATCGAGGACGATCGACTCACGTTCGGGCATGTCTTTGGGGACTTTGAAGTAATACTCAACAGCCACATGGGTTTTGGGGTCGCGGTAAAGGCCGATATGGCCGACCCGTGCGGTCGGCACCAGCTTCAGGAAGCCATCGAGGAGGCCGTTGCCGGCGCGCAGGATCGACACCAGCACCATGTCCTTGTCTTTCAGGAACGGGGCGTTCATCTGGCTGAGTGGGGTCTCGATCGGACGCAGTTCGACCGGCAGGTCGCGCGTTACTTCATAGGCCAAGAGCATGCCGATCTCTGACATGAGCATGCGGAAGTCGGCTGTGGAAGTATCTTTCTTGCGCATGAGCGAAAGCTTGTACTGCACAAGGGGATGTTTGATGTGGGTCAATTTGGGTGTCATGCGTTCATTCCTTTAAAAAACCGTTCCGTCACTTTCAATCTTTAGAGGCGGCGGGGCAGCAGGACCGCGCTTTTCCGCCGCGATCTTTCGTCCAGCCGTCCACGTTCCGCCCTGCAGGATTCGCGCTGTTTCCATTTCTGGGCGGTCGAAGATGCGGCGGACTTCGCTTGCGACCTCATCGAGAAGGGCAACTGTCAGTGCGCGCCACTCGACAATCAATGGAGCTGCCGGGTTGTGAGCAGCCTGGGCGGCCTTCGGGTCAGTCAGTTCAAGAACCCCCAGGTCCAGCAACATTCCGCCGTTGCGGTATTCCGGCAAGCCGGTCAATTGGTCGAGTCCAGCGATGTTGACGCCGGTTGCAATCAGCGGTTCCGCGAGCGAATAGGTCAGCCATTGAGTCAGCTTGTGAAAAGGGACGAAGCCAGCGGATTCAGTCCCCGGCGCAGCGCCTTCCAGTTGCCAAACGTCGCCAAGGGCAAATCCGTCTATGTTCGCGCGGGCCGGCCACATGGAGCTAAACCGGTTGACCAGCTGGGCGAACACATCCGGTATCGAGACGACGCCTTTTTGCGAGGAGTCCAGGGCGATTCCGGCCAGCTCACCGGGGCGCACGAGCGGGGCCAGTCCATGATCGGGTTTGAGCAGCTTTTCGCCAAACGCACGCAGCAACTGCGCACGGCCTTCAAGGCCCGCCATCGGATTCGAAGCAGTGACCTGGAAGCCCTGCGCCAGCTCTGCCGGCTCAAGCCCAACCAAACGCAGCGCATCTACGCGCAGTGGGTCAGAGGCCGGGTTACTAGAAAAAAGCCCTGACTGGAACATGCGCAGGCTGGCAATTCCCAGGCCCTCGGAACGCCGGAATTCAAGTCCGGTGGCACGGTCCTGGTAAACCCAGCGGTCGCCAGCGCCTGCGTCCAGCAGAACGCTCACCATAACCAGATCCCACGCCCGCGTTAGCCAAGCCAACTTGTTGCCAGCGCCCACCGCTTGCTGCGGGTCGCCAATGATCTCCAGGGCCAGATTTCGCGACGAGCGTTCGGATCCGCCACGCTGTGCAGCTGGTATTTCAAAGTGTCGCCAGCGGCTATGGAAGGGGATGTTCAGGTCCGGATAATTTTCGCGGGTAACTTTGGCCACGTATTCCGCTGCCGCAGCAATCCTGGTGTCGTTCACCTTGAAGTACCGGGACTTGCCGCGCCGCGCATCGGCCAGCACTTGGCGCGCCGTCACGCGGATGGTGGCCAGTTCCCGTAGCTGCTTGACGCGCGGGGTAAGGCGGGCCATCTCGATGCTTTGGCTCATTGGTGTCATTCGTTGAGCGCCCTGCCTTTGACGCGTTTCAGGTCATCGGATGTTGGTTTTTCGTCCTTGCTAAAGTACCCGGCTGCTACCTTGGCTTCCATTTCGACTTTTGCGTCTGCCGGGATCAAATCGTCGGGGATGCTGACCCTCTCGACGATCTTGATTCCAGTCTTCACGATTGCATCGTGCTTCATGTTTGACATCGAAACAAACTTGTCGATCTTGGTGATGCCAAGCCAGTGCAGCACGTCCGGCATGAGATCCTGGAAGCGCATGTCCTGCACACCGGCGACACACTCGGTACGCGCAAAGTATTGGTCGGCGCGGTCGCCGCCCTCCTGCCGCTTGCGCGCGTTATAGACCAGGAACTTGGTGACCTCGCCAAGTGCTCGACCTTCCTTGCGGTAGTATACAATCAAGCCTGCGCCGCCTTTTTGTGCGGTCTCGATGCATACTTCGATTCCGTGTGTCAGGTAGGGGCGGCAAGTGCAGATGTCCGAACCGAACACGTCTGATCCGTTGCACTCATCGTGGACGCGCACCGCCAGCGGAACGCGCGGATCCTGTATGGTCGAAACGTCACCAAAGAAATAGACCGTCATCCCGCCGATGGGTGGCAGGAACACTTCCAGATCGGGGCGGGTGACCAGCTCTGGAAACATACCGGCCGTGTTCTCAAACAACACGCGGCGAAGTTCTGATTCTTCAACGCCGAAACGCTTTGCGACACCCGGAAGATGCCATACAGGCTCGACAGCAGCCTTGGTAACGACGACATCCCCGTTTTCGAGGAGCAACTGGCCGTCGGCTTTCAAACGCCCGGATTCCATCGCTTCTTTGATTTCAGGCATGTTGATGTGTGCCTTGGTCACGGCGATCGTTGGACGGATGTCGTATCCCTTGCCCAGGTATTCCTTGAACACGTCAGCCACAATGGCACCAAACGGATCGATCGAAACGATCTTTTCGGGATCGAACCATGATGCGTAGGGCCCGATCTTTTCAGCCGGTGCCGTGTTGGTCAGGTCGGGCTTGTGATCTGGCTTCAGTGCGCCGCTGGCCACGGCAAGGGCCCGGTAAACCGAGTAGGACCCTGAGTGGGTGCCGATCACATTCCGGTTGCCCGGGTCTGTAACGGTACCCACGACAGGTCCGCGTTTCATCGGATCTTTTTCGCCCCATTTGATCGGCAAGCTGCCAGGGCCTGGCAGTCCCGGATGGGATGTCAGGGTGATGTGCTTGACGCGTTTTTTTTCTACTGACATCGGAATCCCCTTTTTACGACATCCATGAAGCGTCGCTTTGAAGCGACCACTTGGTTGTCACTTTTTTCAAATTGCTCCAGAAATCGAGCGAGCTTTCGCCCGTAATATCGCTGTGCCCGTATTTGCTTGCTTTGGTCCCGCCAAATGAGAACGGCTCCCGCGGAACCGGAACGCCGATATTGACGCCGATCATGCCGCTGGTCGCCTGGTCGGCGACGTGACGGGCGACGGCCCCAGAGGTAGTGAACACCGACGTGGCGTTGCCGTATGGGTTGTTGGCTTCGAAGGCAAGGGCTTCCGCCAGGGTCTTGACGCGAACGATCGTCAGCACCGGACCAAAAATTTCCTCGCGCGCGCAAGCCATGTCGGGATTGGCGTGGTCAATGACCGTCGGCCCGAACCAGTTGCCTGCTTCATGACCGTGCGGAGCTTTTACCTTACGCCCATCGACAATGATTTTCGCGCCACTTTTTTCAGCTTCGTCGACATGACGCCGAATGCGTTCAAGAGCCGCCTTGTCGATGATGGCGCCCATGGAAGATCCTGCTTCGGCACCGTACGGTAGTTCTGCCGCTGCTTTGCGGATTTTTTCGATCAAGTGATCGACGTTTCCGACGGCCACCATGACGGCCGCCGCCATACAGCGCTGCCCCGCGCATCCCGTGAAGCTGTCGAGTACGCCGCGCACGGTGATCGCCTCGTCAGCGTCTGGTACGACGATCAGGTGGTTTTTTGCACCACCCAGGCAAAGGGCGCGTTTACCCAGACTTGTGGCGCGCCTGTAAACATCAAGGGCGACAGGACTGGATCCCACAAACCCAACGGCCTTGACATCGGGATGGTCAATCAAGGCCTCGACCGCATCACGGGTGCCATTGAGCAGTGAAAAAACACCGGGCGGAAATCCTGCTTCTCGCGTGAGAGCCGCAATCCGTTGAGAAGTGAGTGGTACTTTTTCGGATGGTTTGAGCACGAAGCAATTACCGAGCGCGATCGCGATCGGGTACATCCACATCGGGACCATGGCCGGAAAGTTGAAGGGAACGATGCCCGCGACGACGCCAAGGGGTTCGCGGCGCAGTTCGCAGGAGACTCCGCGTGAAACATCCATGATCCCGCCGCTGTCTGAGTTTTGCAGGGACAGTGCAAACTCGGTGACTTCGACTCCCTTGAGCACTTCTGCCCGGGCTTCGCTCAACGTCTTGCCCGATTCAGCGGCCGCCAGGTGAGCAAGCTCGTCGAGGTTGGCCAGGACCAGTTCGCGGAATTTGAAAAGAAGCTGAGCCCGCTCCTTGGCTGGGGTTGCCCGCCATGCCGGGAAAGCCTTTTTTGCAGCAGCCACGGCTTTTTCCACGTCGTTTTTGTTGCCAAGAGCCACTTGACCGATGACGGCTGCATTGTACGGGCTCTTGACGTCAAGGTACTTGCCTGATGAAGGCGGGCACATTTCACCACCGATCCAGTGGTCGGACTGGAGCGGTCTTTGCGGAATTTTCACAAAACTTGCGGACACTTGCGGATCACCTGCGTTTGGTCAGTTTAACTTCCGGGTCGCGAATTTCATGAAACAGGGGATGTCGGCAGTTCACTGCCCTGATCCTCGGGATTTCATGAAATATCCCCGGAGCTTACCACAGGCTTTGGGGCTGTCCATTCAGAAAGGAGCGTGTTTCGAGGCCCTGCCGGAGGGCAGAGCCTTCGGGTGTTTGCCGGCGTTGCTGGATACTTAGTGTCTAAGGGGATTCAGCTTGGCAGTTATTTACAGGTCCGCCAGTCGATGTAGCTCCCGTTGATGATGTCGCGGTTTGACAAGGTCCCGTGCCCGTCGTTGTTGTCTCCGTGCCGGTCGAGCTGGAGGACATTTCACCGGTCGAGGATGTGTCCGTGGTTCCGCCGTCGCCGCTGGTGGTTTCACCGCCCGATGTGCTTGAAGTGGTGGTTGCGGGATCGGGTGTTGACTGTGGATCGGTACAATAGGTTGAAGTCGTTTCGAAGGATCCGGATGACAATGGGCACGAGACCGTACTTTGGGTGCAAGATTGTCCGTTTTGGGTGAATGAGCTGGAGTTACTCTCACTGCAGCTAGCGGGAGGCTCTTGCCAGGATGGTCCGCAGGCGGAGCCACTGGGAAGGCATGCTATCGAACCTTGGTAGAGTGTGCAGGAAGTGGTGTCCTGTGGGCAGGGAGGACCACCAAACGTGCAGACTGCTGCACAGACGGGTGCAGATTGTGTGGCAGCGCATGAATCATGGACACCCCCGCAAACCGCCTGTCCGTTATCAGTAAAGTACCAGTAGTTTGTGAACACGGACACGCAGCCCTGGTTTGTTCCGGTCGTTGGCTCCGTTCCGCCTGTTGGGTCCGTTCCGCCTGTTGGGTCCGTTCCACCGCTGCTTGGTGTGCCGCCTCCGGACGCACCTTGACTTGTCGATCCGTCGCAATTCGTCACCACCGTGCCGCCATTGGAGGTGCAAATGCAGGAATTCTGCTCTTCGCCGCAAGTTAATCCGTCATCAGACAGGCATAGAACAGGGGCGATCACGGTCGGGCAGTAGGTTCCGCCAGACGCTGATGTGTTCGAATCATCGCCAGCAGTGGTGCCGGAAGTGGTGCCGGAAGTGGTGCCGGAAGTGGTGCCGGAAGTGGTGCCGGAAGTGGTGCCGGAAGTGGTGCCGGAAGTGGTGCCGGAAGTCGTACCGGAAGTCGTGCCGGAAGTCGTACCGGAAGTCGTGCCGGAAGTCGTGCCGGAAGTCGTGCCGGAAGTGGTGCCGGAAGACGTGCCGGAAGACGTGCCGGAAGTGGTGCCGGAAGTGGTGCCGGAAGTGGTGCCGGAAGACGTGCCGGAAGACGTGCCGGAAGACGAAGTGTCCGTCACCTGCTGAATATAAAATCTCGTTTGTGCCGAGTGCGCGCTGCCATTTCCAGCGCTATCAATTGCGCGTGCAGTGATTACGTGGGTTCCGATCGACCATGTCCGATTGATAGACCACTCTCCCGTCGAAGTTGCCGTTGTCTGGTCAATCCAGTTTCCTTGCTCGTATAGAAGAATTGTGACCGCAGCTTCAGCCACGGTGCCTCTCACTTCGACTTGCTGCGTCGTGAAGGTTGATTCGGTTACCGGAAACGTGATCACAGGCACGGGGGGCGCGATACCATCGATATCGAAATTCAAATCGTTACTGCCGCTGGGGGCGTTCGTATCTGCAGGGATCGTGGAGCCAGAGCGGACAAGTCCGCCGCCTTCATCCAAAGGGTCCGATGGGTTGTAACTGATCAGTGTCGCTTGTGACCCCGTGGGGACCGTGTATTCAAAAGTCAGCAACTTCGTACCGCTTCCCGATTTGTAGGTCGCATAAACGGGTGTCTGGGATGGGCCCAGAAGTAATTTGATTCGGGGAGCAGGGTTGGAAATGCTGACCGCGCCCGAAAACAGTGCGCCGATCTCGACCTTCGAGCCAGAGCTGTAAACGCCACTTGAAAAGGGGTAGATCTTCATCAGGCGGGATGCGACCGTGATTTGCGAATTCCATCCGAGTTGAACGTAAGGCAGAGGCTGCATGTTGCCTGCAGCGTCTGCAACCGTGACGCACAAAGTTAATTCACCGTTTGGATATTGGGCCAGATCGTCATCGATCCGCTGATCGATGGGACGGGCCGGACCATAGTGCGTCATGTCGCTACAGTTTGTGGTCTGGGTCGGTCCAAGGGCGATACGGTAATTAACGGCACCATCCTCGGATGAGAGTCCCAGATCCAGTGCGGTATTCGATGACACGCCTGTCACCAGAGACCCCACAAAAGCTGCCGTGGGCGGAACCGTGTCTTTGATCCATGTCAGCATGACAACGGATCCAAAGTCGCCGGAATCGCTCTCAGAGAAAAAGGGGAGGACACAAAGAAACATTCTTCCATCTGGAAACTTCGATACGTCCATGGCAATCGATCCACCGGGCGATACCTTTTCGCTCCAGCCAGCGTCGATCGTACATTCGCCCTTGTCGCGTGTGACTTTCCAGCGCATGGCAGATACGGAATCCGCCGCCAGCAGCCTGATCGCAAAAGACGTCTCGCGACTGACGTCTTCCGGAGCGCCAGTTGCGGAGATCAGGGTGGAAGAGGTCGTCTGCTCTTTGTTCATTGCAGCGCGGAGGTTGTTGATGGCGTCGCCGCAAGCCGTAAGCATTCCGGCCGCCAACGTGGCAGCAATCAGGTTGCCCAAGGTTTTGAGGCGAAGGCTCAAGTGAATACTCCTCCTCTAAAGATTCTCGGCACTTGAGCTAAAATAGTGAGTTTTTTAAACGGTTTTTTTTTGAGATTTTATACTTAAAAAGAAGAGTGCGGACGGGGTGTTGGTGATGGTGTGTCAATTCATTGGACAGCTCGCCGGGAGGACTTTCGGGCAACGGGCAAGTTCCAGTAAATTGATAGACTTTGCCAAACAGGGAACTGCGGAATAAACTCAGTCGCTTTCGGGCAAGTTTGTAAACGTTAGCCGCGGCTGTTCGCGCCAAGGGGCATGTTCATGCAAAAACCGCTTCTGGTCGCCGTAACCGGGGGATCTGGTTCAGGCAAGTCGACCATCGTCCGCGAAGTCTGCGCCAAAAGCCCCGACCTCGATGTCTTGGTCGTTCAACAGGATCACTACTACCGCGATCTTTCGCATCTTCAGCCCGCGGATCGTGACGCGGTAAATTTTGACCATCCAGAATCGCTGGACATGGCCTTGATCCGCGTTCACTTGGAGAGTCTTGCCGCTGGGCGTAGCGTGGATCGGCCAAGCTATGATTTCGCCTCGCACACGCGGACCAAGGATGTCGTTCGTCTGACGCCAAAGCCAGTGGTGATGTTTGATGGAATCCTCGCCTTACACGACCCTGCCATCCGACGCCTTTTTGACATCAGCGTCTTCGTCGATGTTCCGGACGACGTGCGTTTCATCCGGCGCTTGCGTCGGGATGTCCGGGAACGAGGGCGCAGCGTCGATGGAGTGATCGATCAGTACCTGGCCAGCGTGAAGCCGATGCACGACGAATTTGTTGCTCCCACCCGGCGCATGGCTGACCTGGTGATCTCGTGGGAGCGATGGAACGATCGCAGCATTGCCATGCTGTCCAATGCCATGCGCGAGTTGTTGCACGGCACCTGAAGCCAGGTCAGTTCGACCCGGCGTTGGCTGGGCGGCTAGATTGCCCGTAGGTCCATTTAGAAAGAACTTCCATTTTAATCGGGCCGCGAGGATTGTGGTCCCGCCCGCACGCAATCCCGATCACTTGCTCGCCGCTGCTGGAAATCTGGCGCGAGATCGCATCACTCGCCGACCGGCAGTCGTCGAGGCTGCTGTAGGCCCCAGGAATCGACGTGGTTTTGATCGCAAGGTCAGCGCCGATTGCGCGGTCCCACCACAGCAGGTTCATTTGGAAGCCCACCGAAGGGTGAGCAGCAGAGCATGCCGTAACACCGAGCCAATCAGCGGTCCTGGTCCGGTCGAATGCCGCGCGGGCTGCCTCGCATTCCTCCAGTGTCGGCAAGTAAACGCTCGATTTTCCATGCAGATAAAAACGATTGGTCCGGTCGCCTTTTTGATAGTGAGTCACGGCCAGGCTCCTCATGGAGCGGACTGGTCCGTGATACCAGGCAAAAGGGCCGATGCCGAGTTCTCTAGCCTGCTCGTGCAACACGGCAACGGGAGGGTTGGGGTCAACCAAGGAGTGACTCAGGAACGCAGCGCTCTCGTACCGGAATACGTCTGAAAATCCGACGGCGTCGATCCGAGTCCGGTAACGCGGCGCACCAATGGACGATGTCTTGTGGCAGAAGGCAAGAAACGGCGTCAGGCCGGTCAGATCCTTGACTAACGCCACTTCTCGGCCAAGGGCCTCCTCGCACTGCTGGCGTGTGTAGTAGAAATCGAGTTGCTCGCCATAAGTCGTACTGGTCGTCGACCAGACATTGGCCGACTTAGGGGCGGAGTAAGCGATCTCGCCCTTGATTGAATCCATTGGCGAGTCCACTTCACATGCGGCGCTGATGACGCTGACGCCGGCGTCTTGCTGAAACTGTGCAGCGACTTGCTGGATGTAGGCATTGCATCCCTCGACTCCCTGGTCGATGTCCATCGACGCGACTCGCAACGTGTAAATTCCGCCCAGCGCAGCGGGAGCGCCGCAAAGAGTCGCAAACACAAGGGTGGCGAGTGAGGTTGTTCTTGGGTTGTTCATGTTCACCAACTTTTCTTCTAAATGAAGTTCAGAACGACGGTTTCATGGGACGCTCAGGGTTTTAGCAAAGGGTCCGGTCGTCGAAAAATAGATTAAAAAACGTCTTTGTATTGTTTCTGGCAATGTCAATGAAAAGCGTTCTCGCTTCGCCTTAGAATTCCAGCGCCTGACGCAAGTCGGCAACAAGGTCGTCTGTGTCCTCTATGCCGCAGGACAACCGCAGCAAGTTGGGACCGATTCCAAGTTTTTTGCGCATCTCCTCTGGTACCGAAGCGTGAGTCATTTTTTCCGGGTGATTGACCAGGGATTCGACGCCGCCCAGGCTCTCCGCCAAGGCGAAGATTTTCAAGCGTTTCAGGAACTTGACCACATCGGCGTAAGCACCATCCAGGTTGAAAGAAACCATGCCCGAGAAACCGCTCATCTGTTCCTTTGCGATTGCGTGCTGTGGATGGCTTTTGAGGCCCGGGAACATCACCTGCTTTACGCGCTTGTGGTCAGCAAGGAACTCGGCCACAGCAGAACCATTCTTGTTGTGCTGGGTCATCCGCACGCCAAGGGTTTTAAGGCTGCGATGCATCAGGAAAACGTCAAAAGGTGAGGGTACAGATCCGCCGGCAAACTGGATGAATTTAAGCTGTTCAAACAAGTCCTGCCGCGAGGTCATGAGCGCCCCACCGATCAGGTCGGAGTGTCCGCCGATGTACTTGGTCGTCGAATGGAGGACGATGTCGGCCCCCAGCGCCAGCGGGGACTGGAAAACGGGAGACGCAAATGTGTTGTCCACGCAAAGGATGGCGCCGGTTTTCTTCGCCACCTTGGCCATGGCCTGAATGTCGATCACTTTCATCATCGGATTGGTTGGCGTCTCGACCCAGACGAGTTTCGTTGCCGGTGTCGCCGCCGCATTTACCGCGGCATGGTCGGCCATGTCGATGAACTGAAAGTCCAGGTTGTACTTCGCAAAAAGGCGGCGGAAAAGGCGGCCTGTCCCGCCATAAACGTCGTCGCAGACAAGGATTCGCGCACCTGGCTCGAGCAACTGGACGACCGCCTGAACGGCGGCAAGACCGCTCGCAAAAGACAGGCCGTGTCGGGCACCTTCGATCGCGGCGAGTGCCTCTTCGTAGCATTGGCGGGTCGGGTTGTCGGCGCGCGAGTAGTCAAAGCCCTTGTGCTTTGCGGGCTCCTCCTGCACGTAGGTCGACGTCGCAAAAATAGGAGGCATGATAGCCCCCGTAGTCGGCTCCACGTGGACGCCGGCATGCACACAAGTGGTGAAGGGCTTCGTCCCTGATCCCATGAGTCTCTCCTTGGTATTTTTTGGTCGAGGCTACTCGGCCTTCAAAATGCGGCTCAACTCGCCCTTGCGGTGCAATTCCATGGTGATGTCGCATCCACCGATGAACTTTCCTCGGACATAGAGCTGCGGGATCGTTGGCCAGTTGGTGAACTCCTTGATCCCTTCGCGGATGTCGTAGTCTTCGAGGACGTTGATCGTATGGAAAGGAACGCCGTAGCTCTTGAGGATGTGGACCACCTGGGCGGAAAATCCGCACATCGGCTGGTCAGCAGTGCCCTTCATGAAAACGGTCACCGGGTTGGTTTCGATTTCTTTCTTGATGCGGTCGAAAATGGCTTGTTCGGTCATGGTTGTCACTTTGCCTGAAAGTGTTCTGGGAACAGGAAAACACGAGCCGCCAAGATAATCCTGTGCGCAAGCGATGGCAAGCCCGGGGAGTCGTCGCAAAACCAGGGCGAACGCGTGCCCTTGGCGCTAGAAGTTGCGTGGACTTCTCGCAGCGCATCGTGCTAGATTTATTGTCAAAATCTAGGGAGACAAGGATCATGACCAGTTTCACCGGGGCATGGGCAGCATGGGCGGGCCGCGTTCGGACGGCCGGATTTGCGATCGGCGCATCAGCTGGGGCCTTGTTGGCCACGCAACCTTGCCTGGCAGCAAAGGGCGCTGGCCCGATCAAGTACGAGCGTCCACCCTCGGTTTACGACAAGCTACCCGCAGCCAAGCGCGGCGGGACCCTTTACCAGCAGCTTTCGGGCAACCCTAAAGTCATCAACCCGATTCTTTCCAGCGACAACAACTCACGTGCCCTTGAGGGGTACCTGTGGGCGACCTTGTTCACGGAAGACTCCGATTCATTAAGCCCGTTGCCTTACCTGGCTGAATCCTTTGAAGTTTCCCCCGACCGGAAGTCCTATACGTTCACCCTGCAAAAGGCTGCGAAGTGGGCGGACGGATCCTCCGTGACCACGGACGACATCAAATTCACTTACGACACGATGATGAACCCGAAAACCGACGCTGCGCCCCTTCGTATCTACTGGGAAGGTGTCAAGTTGGTGATCAAGGACAGCAGGACTTTCACTTTCACGGTTGATACGCCCAAGTTCGACACCTTGCGCAGCCTTTATCTCTTCAATCCGGTCAGCAAGAAGCAGTTCGAAAAAGAACCGGACTTCAACAAGGCGCGCGGCATCCTTGATCCGGTCGGCAACGGACCCTACAAGTTCAAATCTTTCAACCGCGACCAGTCGGTGATCCTTGCCCGCAATACGGATTGGTGGGGTTACCAGATGCCCCACTTCAAAAACCGTTTCAACGCTGACGAGATTCATTTTCGAATAATTGCGGACGACAACCTTGCCTACGAGAAGTTCGTCCGGGGTGATCTGGATTTGATGACTTTCAACGCCGAGCAGTTCGCCGTGAAAGTTCAGGGAGTGGACAAGGACAAGATTGGCAAATCGTCCAAAGAGGGAAAAAAAGTCTGGGCGCAGGAAATCCAGAACCGGGCCCCAAGGGGTTTCAATTATGTGGGCTGGAACCTGCGGCAACCGCTGTTCGCAAGTGTGAAGACCCGCCGCGCTCTTGCCCGGCTGGTCGACTACAAGCAGGTCATCGACAAGGTCTACCACGGCTACCAGTTCCAGTGCTCCTCACCCTTCGGCTCCCTGTCACCGAATTCAGCGGAAGACCTCCGTTCCAAGGAGAGATTGCTGACCTTTGACCGCAAGGCTGCAGTGGCCATGCTCAAGGCGGATGGTTGGCAGGATTCCGACAAGGACAACATCCTTGACAAGGTGATCGACGGCAAGAAGGTGCCTTTTAAATTCGAACTTAAATACAACTCCAATAATCCTCTGCGCGGCAAGATCGCCCAGATCATCAAGGATCAGTTCAAGGCAGCCGGCATCGATGTGACTGTCAAGGCAGTGGAATGGAACGCTTACCTTGATGACGTCGACAATCGCAAATTTGACGCTTTCATCATGGGTTGGACGGCAACTCCCTACCCGAATCCGAAACAAATCTGGCATTCCTCGTCCGAGAAGAACCAGGGATCCAACATCGTCGCCTATTCGAACAAGAAGGTTGATGCGTTGATCGAAAAGGCGAACGTCGAATTCCGTCAGGCAAAGCGCCAGGAAATGATGAAGGAGATCAACCGTCTGATCTACGAGGACCAGCCATACCTTTTCCTGTCTGAGCCGCGCTCGATGCTGGCTGGGTTCAACGCCAAGGTTTCATCTCCATCCGGGACATGGGCGATGCAGTACGATGTGAGCCCGCCGGACGATTTGTATCAATTTGTTCCGTGACGCTGGCGGGGGCCCATGCGCAAGTACCTGCTGAAACGCCTGATCGCAACCATCCCCATGTTCTTCCTGATGACGGGGGTGTTTTTCGCGTTGCAGAATTACTTGCCCGGGGGGCCCGTGCAAGAGGCTCTTGCCAAGATCCGCGGGCAGGATGAAAGTTCGCGCGGTGACCGGGCACTCTCTGTGGACGACATCGACCAGATCCGCAAGGAGCTGGAACGCCAGTACGGGCTCGACAAGCCGGTCCACGTCCGTTACTGGAACTGGGTCAAGGCCGTTGTGGTCCTTGATTTCGGTGATTCAACAACCACTCGTCGCCCCGCGATGGAAACCGTTGCCAGCCGCATACCGGTCTCTCTGGCATTTGGCATACCCGGGTTTTTCCTGACTTACCTGATTTGCATTCCGATGGGAGTTCGCAAGGCGCTCAAGGACGGCACGCCCTTTGATACGTTCACATCGTTCATCCTTTTCTTGAATTACAGCATTCCCACGCTGGTCATATCCGTGATCTTGCTGCTGGTGTTCTGCACCGACCGGGTTTTACCCGGCGGAGCCATTTTTCCGCTGGGCGGAATACGTTCAGATGAATTCGATTCACTCTCGGCGGCGGGCAAGTTGTGGGATTACTTGAAGCACATGTTCCTTCCTGTTCTTGCCTCGCTCGTCGGTGGGTTCACGGTAATGACCATGCTCATGAAGAATTCCATGCTCGAGGTCATTCGCAGCGATTACATCAGGACAGCCCGGGCCAAGGGTCTTGGTGAACGGCAGGTGATCTTCAAGCATGCCTTGCGCAATGCGATCCTGCCTCTGATGGTCGGTATCGGCGGATTTCTGAGTTCTTTCGTCGCGGGCTCGATCGTCATCGAGAGTGTGTTCGGTGTCCCGGGCATGGGGCTTCAGTTCCTGGACGCACTGTCATCCCGCGACTACAACATCATGATGGCGATCGTGGTGATCCAGTCACTGGCGATCATGTTTGGCCAGATCATCAGCGATGTTGCCTACGTCATGGTCGATCCAAGGATTGACTTCAAATGAGGCGGATCCTGACCACCCTCATTCCTGGGTTTGTGCGCGAATGGGCAAGCTCTCCGCTCAACGCCCGCCGCTTGCAAGCTTTCTGGCGCCAGCGCCGCGCCCGGATCGGTGTCGCCCTTTTCGGTGCCATCCTTTTCTTTTCAATGACCGCCGAACTTTGGTCTCACCAGAATCCTCTTCTGCTTGTCCGCAAGTCGGATCAAGGAACAAGCTTCTACTTTCCGGCATTGGTCAATTACAGTGCGGCTGACTTTGGCATCGAAGACGCTTTCGTGGTGGATTACCAGCAGTTCCTTGACGGTGAGCGCGAGGCCGGACGTGCCAGCTGGGCAATCTGGCCCCTCAACCGCTGGGATCCTTATGTGCAGACCGGTGACGTGATGACGGCGCCATCTGCCGGGCACTGGCTTGGTACGGACAATCTTGGTCGCGACGTCACGGCGCGGCTCCTTTATGGAATCAGGGTTTCTCTCGCCTTTGGACTTTTGCTCTGGTTCTTCTCTTTCGCTGGCGGCGTCGCGATCGGTGTCTGCCAGGGTTACTTTGCAGGATGGTTCGACTTCGCAGTGGAGCGACTCAAGGAGCTGGCGGAGATCATCCCCTTCTTGTCGGTGGTCATCCTGGTCAATGGCATCATCAAAGGCCAGGGATTCATCCTGACCTTGGCGATTGTCTTGCTTTTTGCCTGGATCAGCATTTCCTCGCAGATGCGGGCGCAAGTGCTTGCACTGCGCAGACGTGAATTCGCAGATGCCGTGATCGCCATGGGTGGGACCCACACGCGAATCATTGTAATGCACATCCTGCCCAACGCTTTGACGCCGATATTGACGCTGACTCCGTTTGCGATCTCCGGCGGGATCGCTACTCTGACCGTGCTTGATTATCTCGGTTTTGGCTTGTCACCGCCGACGCCAAGTGTGGGAGAACTGTTGGCCCAGGGGCGGAACTACATCACCAACGCTGTGTGGCTGCTTCTCGCCCCGACGGGAGCGCTCATTGCGCTGCTGGTTTCAATCAACATGATCGGCGAAGCGCTTCGGGAAGCGTTTGACCCTCGTGCTTGATTTTTATTTTCTGTTACAATGATTGCAGGCTTCCAGAACTGGAACGCTTTTTGTGTGAACCAAAGTCAGCCAGGAGAATTTTTTGCCCCATCGCCGCCCGCCCAACGACTCCGGCAGCAACCGTTCCCACTCAGGCGGGCAGCGCGGCAGCCGGCGCGGAAATCGCGGCAATCGTTCAGCCATCCGGGAGCCGGAGGCGCCACCCCCGTCCGATGAACTGCGCAAGTTAATCCACCAGCCTCTGGCGCCAGGTGCTTACATCGTTTTTGACATCGAGTCGACTGGGGGAAATCCGGAAAAAAACGGCATCACGGAAATCTTTGCCATCCGCTTTGAGAAAGGCGAGGTCAAGGACACCTTCTACAGCATGGTGAATCCGATGATCCCGATTCCGCCCATCGTCCGCCGGATGACCGGGATTTCGAATGCGATGGTGAAGGATGCTCCCCTGATCGAAGAGGTCATGCCGGATTTTCTCAAGTTCATCGGTGACGATGTTCTGGTCAGCCACAATACGATTGGCGACTTGAAGTTCATCCGACATTTTGCACGTGAAGCCTGTGGCGTGGAACTCCCCAACTTTTTCCTCTGCACCCACCTTCTGGTGGATCGCCTGACGCCAGAGGCCCCGAATAAATCGCTTAAGGGTCTCGCAAAGTTTTTTGGCCTTCCGGCCGGTGACCTGCATCGGGCGGAGGCAGATGCCTATTTGACCCTTGAGCTTTTCAAGGTGCTGCTGAAGCTTTTGGATGATCGTTCCGTCAAGCGCATCGATGAGGCCATCCGCCTGCAAGGTGACATGGAGTCCGCTTTGCGCCTGTCATGGGGCATTCCTCCAGACAAGCTCAAGAACCTGCCGCCTGGTCCAGGCGTCTTCTTCATGTACGACTACGAGCGGAAGGTCCTGTTTCTCAGTAGCGCCATTTCGGTTGCTCGAGAGGTCGCCAAGCTCCAGAAATATGACCTTGTCCCGCGTCAGTTGCTCAAGACGGTGCTCCGCGCCTATGACATGCGTGTTGAGAGGTTTGCCAACGTCCTGGAAGCATTGATGCATGAGTGTGACAGTCTTGCCTCCTCCCCGACGGCTTTCAGTCCCGTTGACTGGCATCAGCGCTTTGTCCCGGCTTATTGTCTGGATCGTCGCGGGGACGAAACACTGCTGCGCGTTGGGGAGATTGGTGAGGGCACGTTCGCTGCATTTGGTCCTGTCACCGACCGCCGGATTGCGATGGATCGCTGCATTGCGATTGCGCGGGCGTTTGGGGGCGAGCTTGGGGAACAAGGTGCTCCCAATGGCCAGGTCAAACTCGCTGAGGAGCAGGTCTCTGCAGTGACAGCCCTCTTCGAGGGGCGATTGGCATCTTTCATTGATGAGGCAACCCGTGAACGCCGCCGGCGATTCCTCGAACTGCTGTTTCGACCGGCCGCCCGCCAGGCCATCAACCTGCGCGTTGGGGCCGGCATGGCGTTGCTAAAGGTAGAGGCAAAAGCCGCTGGACGGCAAAGGCTCCAGCCCTTGATGTCTGCCACGGGCCTTGCCATTGTGCCGGACAGCGTCGCGGGAAGCTGGCAGGTTTATGAGGTTGTTCGTGGCCGCCCCCGGATGCTTCAGCATTTGCGCGGGGAATGGAAGGCAAAGTTGCACCAAGGAGGGCTTGCCAAGCGCCTCCATGAGCGTCTTGTCCGGGAAGATGAGGCTCTGGAAGGCAAGGGCGTCTCTGCCCAGGAGGCAACCAGGGTCAATTGCTTCTTGTGGTGGCAGTCGGCCCAGGCGGGGCGGGAGGATTCCATATACCTCCCGCTAGAGGAAATACTCTCGATCTAGCCGGCGACAGCGATTCGAGTCACTTTGATTTCTATGTTTTCACCGACTTCAATCGTTCCTGCCTTGAATGTGATCTGACCGTTCTCGACCTTGAAATCCGTGATGGTGCGGACAAGATTGCCCTGGGCATCGCGAACCAGGACCTCGATCTTGTCAGTGGGTTTCCCGCTGAACGCATAACTTAGCTGGGGAGCTGACGTAATAAAGCTCCGCAAACCTTCCAGTACGGGATCGTAAGTTTTATCGCAAACATGCCCTCGGCGCGCATTCCTGAGTGCGACGTTGCCACCAACAGATTCGAGCAGCAGCGCATCGAGTAATTTTGCGTCTGGCAGGGCTTCCAGTTTTTGATCGCAGTCACGAACCCCGTCATTGGCAATCAATGCGATGGTGAAACCTTTAGGACCAACGCGGTTTTTTAGCTCCTGCAATGCCATCGTGCCAATTTCCGGCGCACCGAACTTGCCAGCGACCGGACAAGGGGCTTTCGCGCAGCGGCGCTCAGCTGTACCGTCTTGGACGAGCCGTGGTTTGGTGTTTTCTTGCACACATTTTGCATCACGCGCAAATCCATCATTACCGTTCTTGTACTTCTCAAGATACGTCGGGGCATTTTCATCGCTTGATATTTTTTGATTGCAAAGGT
>JBEGVZ010000054.1:0-19093 GCA_041178085.1 Pseudomonadota bacterium
AAACCAGCTACGCAGTGGCGTGCGTAACTATTTTTGGTCTGGTCGCCCTGTTCGCTTATCCATGGCTTGCGCACTGGCGCTTTGGAGCCGATCCATTGCTGGCCGGTATTTTCATGGGTACTTCGATCCACGACACATCCCAGGTCGCGGGCGCCGCCATGATTTATCAGGAAGCCTTTGGCGAACCCCTTGCCCTTCAGGCGGCAACCGTGACCAAGTTGCTCCGGAACATGAGCATGGCTATCCTGATCCCGGTCATTGCCTCCCGGTTTGCAAGTGATGGTGCTTCCGCGCAGACGGGCGCAAGCAAGTGGAAGCAAATCAAAGACGCGGTGCCGGGATTTGTCCTTCTTTTTCTGGTCGCCATCGTGCTCAGGACCCTGGGCGATGTTTGGATGGGTAGCGACGCCCCGGTCTGGGCAAGCTTCCTCAAAGGGGCTGAGTGGGTTTCCAAGTGGGCACTTGCATCGGCGTTGGCTGGAATTGGCTTGAACACTGATTTTGCCAAGTTACGTAACCTTGGCATAAAGCCGCTTCTGGTCGGTATGGTCGCCGCCCTGGTGGTGGGCGGCGTTAGCATGTCAGTGTTGTCGCTTCTTGCGAGGGGCGCTTGAGTCGGGGCCCTGGATCACCAGCGATGCCAGGATCGACATGGCAAGTGTAAACACAATGATACCGAGCGAGGCTCCAACGGGGATGTGTACAACCTTGTGGAGCATGATTTTCAGTCCGATGAAAACCAGCACAATCGATAGCCCCACCTTCAGGTAACGGAACAGATCCACCACCCGGGCAAGTGCGAAATAGATCGAGCGGAGCCCCAGAATCGCAAAGATGTTCGACGTGTATACCAGGAACGGGTCGGTCGTGATGGCAAGGACCGCCGGGATAGAGTCCACGGCGAAGATCAGATCTGAAATTTCGACGACAATGAGCGCCAAGAACAATGGCGTCGCCGTCCAGCGGGTGCCGCCGCGTGGCGCTTTCAATTTGACGAAAAAATGCTCGCCATGGAATTCGTGGGTCACGGGCAGGATTTTCTGGACGAACCTGACCACAGGGCCCTTGGACGGGTCGTAGTCCTCTTCTTTGTCGGTGGCTGCCTTGTAGCCGCCGTAGATAAGAATCAGGCCGAAAACGTAGGTGAGCCATTCGAACCGCTGTAAGGCCACCACGCCCGCACCAATACAAACGGCTCGCATCAAGAGAGCGCCGAGGATGCCCCAAAAAAGGACACGATGCTGAAGGCGGGTCGGAACCCGAAATGCTGAAAAGATGAGCAGGAAGACGAACAGATTGTCTACGCTCAGTGACATCTCTACAAGGTAGCCGGTCAGGAAAGTGAGTGCCTGTTCCTTGCCCAGATTGACCCAAATCAGAGCGTTGAAACCCAGGGCCAAAAGAACCCAGAAGGTGCTCCACGCAAGGGCTTCGCGAAATTTGATCTCCCGGTCCCGTTTATGGAACAGACCAAGATCCAACGCCAGCAATCCGAGTACTGCGACTGCGAAAAGTGTGATCAGCCAATTTTTTTCCACAGGCAAATCTCCCAATCAGGACGGGAGGTTTTACACTAAACCCTGGCCGACAGCCGAGCGAAATTTCAGGTTTGCACTGGCGGCCTGATTTTGTTTTTATGCGGGTTAACCATCAAGGTGGAAACGAATGTCAAAACCGTTGAGCGCAAGGTTGCTCTGGAACCGCTTCCTTTTCATGGCGGCCAGTCGCAACCTTTTGAGATCATTGCGGCGGACGCTGATCAGCCTGCTGGCCATCGCCAGCGCTGCGGCAGCCATGATTGTGTTCCAGTCGTTTGTCGACGGGGTCAAGAAGACGTTTCGTAAGAACGTCATCACTTCGAACTTTGCCCACTACCAGGTCACCAAAAAAGGTTACCGGCAGAACGACAGCGATGACCCATTTGTCTACCAGATCAAGAATTCCGGTGAGTTACGGGAGAAAATCGAGCGCGAAGTCGGTCCCCTCAGGTTTTTTGCGCAGCGCCAGCCGTTTTATGGGTTGATCAACTTCAACGACCGGTCCCTTGGGGGCATGGCGTTTGGAATCGAGGCGGCTCAGGAAAGGGATTTCCTTACCCTGGTCCAGACGAATTCTGGAAAGCACCTGGCAGATTCCGGGGATCTGTCAGTGTTTGTTGGCTACAAGCTGGCTGAAAAACTCAAGGCCAAGGACGGTGACCTGCTGACCGTGCTGGTTACTACCCAGACCGGGTCGATGAATGCCCTCGATCTGGAGATGGTCGGTACCTTCAAGTCTGGTGTGATCCAGTTGGACGAAGGAGCATTTTTCATCCACCACAAGGTGTCGGAGCAGCTGCTTAAAACAGAGGGCGCTCCGCTGTTGATGATTGGTTTCAAGGGTGACGACGAACTTGTCCATCAAGAGAAGCTGAAGAAGCTGATTTCTGCCCATGATCCTGACATGGAACTGGTGCACTGGCGTCAACTTGCCGAGTTTTTTGATAACACGATGGGTTGGGTGAATATCCAGTTCATGGTTTTCCGGATCATCATTTTGATCATCGCCACCATAAGTATCATCACCGTGTTCATGATGGGGCTCATGGAGCGTATGGGTGAATTTGGCACCATGCGCGCCATTGGGACACACCGGGGGTCGATCGCTTCGATGATCTTTTTCGAGTCCATCCTGCAATCGACCCTGGGCAGTGTGCTCGGCGTGGGCCTTGGGATTGTCATCCTGAAAGTCTTTATGTCGAAGGGCCTGACCATGCCGCCGCCGCCGCTCATGTCGGTGCCTTTCAAGGTTAGTTTCGAGGTACCGTGGTCAAGCATTCCGCTGACCTTGGCCATGTGCGTCCTGGTTTCCGGTGGTGCAGGTATACTGCCGGCGCTCCGGATGGCGCGCATCCGCATTACGGAGGCACTGGGACGAAATGTCTGACATTTATGTGATCGATAATGTCATCAAGACTTATATGGTCGGGCGCGTGCCGGTCGAGGCCCTTTGCGGCCTCAAGTTGAACATCCGCAAAGGCGAGTTCGCGGCCCTGCAAGGGCCGTCCGGCAGTGGCAAGTCCACCCTCTTGAACGTGGTCGGCTTGATCGAAAAACCGACCTCCGGAACGCTTACCTTCCGCGGCATGGATGTAACCAGGGCCAACGAGCACTTGTTGACCGAACTTCGGCAGCAATACATTGGCTTCATCTTCCAGAACTTCAACCTGATCCCGGTTCTGTCGGCTCTGGAAAATGTTGAATACGCGTTGTTCCTTGAGCAGAAATTCAGCCGCAAGGAAGTCCACGACCGTGCGCGCGAGGCTGTTCGAAGCGTCGGACTGGAGCGTTTTTCGACGCACCGTCCCTCTGAGTTGAGCGGCGGGCAACGTCAGCGTGTGGCAATTGCACGCGCCTTGGTGAAGCGTCCGCAGATCATCATTGCCGATGAGCCGACCGCCAACCTCGATTCGAGGACCGCGGCTCAGATCCTGGAGCTGATGCGCGGCTTGAAAGATGAATTCCAGACCACCATCCTGGTGGCAACCCACGACAAGACCATCGCCGATATGGCGGAACGGATCATTCGGATCAAGGACGGGAGGCTCGATGAAGGTTGATGTGACGAACCCCGCGCGGGGATGTTTCGCTGCTGTGATTATTTCTGCTGGCGCTTTGCTGGCTGGTAACCAGGTTTTTGCGGCTGGCGCTGCGAAGGCGACGGGTAAGGCTCCCGCAAAGGAGGCAGCCAAGTCAAGCACACCGCCCGCAGCGGAAGTGCTTGAGAAGGCGGAAGCCATCCGCAACCCGACGGACGATTACTCGGTCGACGTTGAACTTCATGACAAGAAAGACGGCAAGGTTGACGTCCGCAAGTATGAGTCCTTCATCAAGGGACGGGACAAGGCCCTGGTCAAGTTTGTTGAACCGGTTTCTGAGTCCGGCACGCGCGTCCTGATGACCGGTCCGGACATGTATGTCTTTGTGCCAACATCAGCCAAGCCGGTGCGTGTTTCAGCAAATCAGAAGCTTACTGGCAATGCAGCATATGGCGATGTCGCGCGCCTGTCGTTCGTCGGCAACTACAAGGCGGAACACAAAGGCATGGAAAAGGTGGGCGGGAAAGATGCCTATGTCCTTGACCTGAACTCGCTCCCCGGGCGCCCTGTTACGTATGACAAGATTCTCTACTGGGTCGATGCCAAGACGATGTATCCACTCAAGGCTCACTACATGACCCAGAGCGGAAAGGTCATCCGTGAGGGTACTTTTGAGGACTACGCCGATGTTTTTGGTGTCCAGAGGCCCCGGACGTTTGTCCTCAAGAATGCCCTGCGGACCGACCATGTCACGGTGCTCAAGTTCTCCAATCCGAAAAAGAAGAGCATGCCAGACCTGATGTTTGAGAAACAAAACCTGGGTCGTAATTGAGGTCGCTGTGAATCCTGTTGGTTTTTCCACCCGGGTGTGTGCATTCACTGCCGCTGCGCTGTTTGTTGCTGGCGGAGTTGCCTCGACGGCCTTCGCCAAGGTGGATCTCAAAGCGCGTTTCTCGCAGACGGCCCGGTATTGGCTCGAAGACAACCGCCTGCGTCATCAGACCAGCGAATTGAATCTGCGCCAGACGGCTGATGTTCGCGAGGGGGTGACGACCGTTGTGGAGGGGCGCTTTCGATACGAGTCGGCGATTCTTCCTCCGGATGCGACGCGGTTACGGGAGTATCCAAAGGCTGTCCAGGATGACGAGGGCTTTGAGTCCGAGGCCCGTCAGATTTACCTCGACTGGTTGACTAACGTTGCGGCGATCAAGGTTGGTGTCGTTCAGTTTGACTGGATGGACTCCCTGTCACCAAGAACCAGTGATTCCATCACCGCGTTGGATTTGCGCCACGGCGGATTCGACAGCGCCAGTCAGATCATCGAGCCCGTCTTTGCGGCGTCGGGTAATTTTTCGCTCGGTTTTGGCAGCCTGGAGATGATGGTGGTTCCTCACGGAAAGCCACACCGTTTGCCGAAGGGTGAGAATGGATACGGGTACGGGGAACGAGTCAACGGTTTACTTGGTGGTGTGAGTCAGGCACTCAAGCAGGCGGGACTGCGGGGAAACATAGATTCCCAGCGCCAGTCGCCAGGCATTCCAGCCGGCGGCAAGGATATTGAATTCGGCGGAAGGTTCCTGGCTAATGTCGAAGGCTTCGACCTGTCGTTCATTGGATGGCGTGGGCACCAGCGGACACCGACTCTGGATGTCAGTCTTTATGATTCCCCCGACGCGACCGCGACCAACCCCGACTGGATTTTGGCTGCCGCGGAGACACATGTCCGCATGAACACATATGCTGCCTTCCTTGGCTACGGTGGCGATGCTGCTGTGGTCCGGCTATTTTCAATTTACGAGCCCGGTCGTCGTCCAGCGGTTCTGGTCGAAGACGACCTGGCCTGGACTCTGCTTGGTCAATTGCCTGCAGACGAGGCATATGCAACAGGCGAACTTCTTTTCGGTGACGAAGCATACCGGCGAGGCGCAGTGCTGGACCGTACGCGCACTGGTGCCGGTTTCGATTACGTCTTTTCCAAACACTTGAAGGTGTATTCCGAAGCATATGTGACCCGCTCCCGCGTTACGGGAAATACCCTTGGTGGGCAGGGAATCGAAGACTCGTGGCGGGATCACACAGGCACCCTGCGTATCACCAATGAGTCATTCGATGATTTGTTTATGAGCTGCGACGTGACCATGACGGGGCCGGAACGTTCTTGGTTGGTGTCGCCTGACGTCACCTACGAGTGGCGAGAGGGTGCAAAATCAGCACGGGCCGGCGCAAGCTCCTGGAAAATGTCTTTCGGTGGCTGGCTGGTGCAGTCCGAGTCCGACAAGTCCTCACTGCGCATTCTGCGCGGTGCGCGACAAGTCTATGCCCGTCTGACCGCTTGGTTGTAGTGTTCTCTGAACTCTTCGAGTATCAGTCAACCATCGCACCTCAAGGACTTCCGCAAACGCAATAAGCCCACGTGCCACTGCAGAACATGCTGGTCCAGGTTTTCGTGTCTGCTTGGATCTGACAAGTACCTGCGCTGTTGTACCCGCAGGAATCTCCAACTTTCTTTGGGCGTCCGCAGCCAATCGGGCTCCAGAAGCTGCATTGGACGACCGGATTCTGAACCAAGCCGATCGCAGAATTATTCGCCGCGGGCGTCGGACAAGTCGATGGCGAGGATTGCGCGACAGTTGTTCGGAATGCGGCGATCTGGGTTGGTGTCAGGGAGCTGAATTTCTTTTGAACCTCAGCCTGTGGCATGTTGGGTGGAAATTCCTGCATCATGACAGTTTTCTCGTTAGCTGTCAGAGAGGTAGGCCTGGCTGGGGCACCTGTGGCACCTGGGCGATTCGAACCCTCTCTGGTACCTGCCAAAGAGGCTTCCTTTTGCTGCGCACACCCCCAGGTTGCCATCAACGCCAATCCCACCACGTGTACGAAAGTCCACCTCTGGTAACGAAACATGATCGCACCCCCTTTTTCCGGCTGAGGCAATCGGCAGAAACTTGGGGAACTTTATAAACTGCCCCCAGCCGCTGGATACAGAGTGACCCTAAGAATCAGTAATAATTGAATAAAGTTTATTTTTTGCAGTGATCGATGGGTGCGTTATCGCATTCCCAATCGACCCCATGGAAATTAAACGAAAAATTGGCAAGTCATGCACAGCGGATAGGGGCAGTTACCAGGGTCGCGATGATGCGCGCCGCAACCGGTCGTTGATGGCAAAGGCAAGACCCGTGTCATTCGCGCAGGGCTCTGCAACGATGACTGAAAGAGTCTGATCCTCGTCAAGTGTTCGCATGGCAGCAAAAAGGTTGCGGGCCGCCTCGACTTCATCCCCTTTGGCGCTCAGTGAAATGACGCGAACTGGCCGTCCAAGGGCGCTTTCGAGGAATTTTGTATGCAGGGCAGGATCCCCCGATTGCACCAGCCAACCAATCTTACGTGCCGCTGATGAGGGGCTGGTGTGGTTTACGGCACCGTCAATTTTGCCGCGCAGCTCTGCAGCTTTTTCCGGCGATAACTTTTTGAACTGGAAGCTCGTGTTGGGTGGAAACAGGAGGAGGCGTTTCGAGGGCGCGTAATGTTGTTCGAGCTGTCCTGGCGCCTGAATGGAGGGTTTCAGGGCGTCGGTACCCTCATGCTTGATGGATGCGCGGGTTACGTGCACCTGAAGTGCTTTGCCTGGCAGAGCAAACGCAAGTGCTTCCTGCAAGGCTTCGACACTGATCCCGCCAGGGCGAAGCACTGTGATGGAGCCGTCAGGCATCAATTCGACAATGGTGGATTCCAGACCCACCGGACATCGTCCGCCGTCCAGGACCGCAGCGATTCGCCCGTCAAGTTCTGCAATGACATGGTCAGCCGTGGTCGGGCTGATGCGGCCAAAACGGTTGGCGCTGGGTGCTGCAAGGGGTTTGCCCAGGCGTTGCAGCAAAACCTGAGTCACGGGATGATCTGGCATACGAACACCCACCGTCGGCAGTCCGCTTGTGACCACATCGGGAATGAGATCTGATTTTGGGGCGACGATGGTGAGAGGCCCCGGCCAGAAAGCTCGAATCAGCGCGTCCATGGTAGCCTGACGGGCTGGACCGAGGCCTGCAGGGGCCAGGATTCCTGCCTCGATGAGCGCCGCACAAGATTGCCAGGCGCGCGGCACGTGCACGATAAGTGGATCAAACGAGGGGCGCTCCTTGGCAGCAAAAATGCCTGCCGCAGCGCTGGCATCAAAGGCGTTGGCTGCGAGTCCGTAAACGGTCTCGGTGGGGATCCCCACCTGTGCGCCCGCAGCGAGCAGTTCGATCGCCCGGTCGAGGCCCTGGGCGTCAGCGCTCAGTCGTTCTGTTTTGCATTGGCTGTTCACGGGGCAAGTGTCCCCGATGCAACCCGGTTGATGGTGATCAGTATGCCTTCAGTGCCAAGTTTCACCGTCGAAACTTCGCCGACCAGGTCCCCGGGCTGGTCCGCTCCGCCGGCGCCGTCTGCGTCAAGGCGGGCTTTCAGCCGGAATTCATCGGGCATCACGCCCCCGGCGCCTGGCATCAATTGCATGATTTCGGGGGTGAGTGTGAAGTTAAGGAATTTTCCGCTGGCATCCTCGTTGACGTTGAACCGCGCCGCGCCAAAAGGCATCCGCATGCCGCTTTCCGCTGGTGGCAGGGCGACGAGGTAAAGTGTCCTCATGCCTTTGGCTGCCGATACCAGTTCAGGTGTAATTTCAACGGTTCCAGAGGCGTAAAGCGGAGACTTTTGGCCTGTCTGGACGGCCGTAAAAATGGCAAGGGCAACGACGATTACCCCGCTCAGAATGATCCAGGGCAAGTAAGATTTTTTCCTCGTTTGTCTTGTTTGGTTCATTTATTTTCCAGTTAAAACTAGTGTTTACATCCAAAGCCACAGCTGTGGGCTGGTTTTGGTGGTGCACTTTCGGCGGAAGGCTTTTGGGTGCCCCACTCCTTGATCCCGGCCGAACCGATGGCGACAGGGCTCATCAGCTTGGTCAGCTGGCACCGGTCGCTGATACAGTCCTCACCCCGCCGTGGTGCCGGGTCTGACATTTTGGCGCTGACTTCGAACCTCTTACCGCAAGTCGCGCATTCATAAGCATAAATTGGCATCCTGGACCTCCACAAGCAGGCGCATGCTATACTAGAATCTTGAAAAAGATACACCTCCGGAGGCCCTCCATGAGAGCGCAAATTCTGAATGTTGCCGCAACCGTCTTATTTTCTTCGTCCATTGCTTTTACCGGCATGGCGCTCGCCCAGTCGCCCGTGGGTGAGCGGGCCCATTATGACCTCGACCGGAATCCTGCGCGGACCACCAGTATGATCCGTAGCGGAGTGGTGGACGTCAGTGTCGACGCCTATGTCCCGGGTTACAAGAACGGTCCTTCATTTGAGAGCAGCCTGAATTATGACTTTAATATCCAGATGGTCGGTCGGAAGACCGGCACGGAGAAGGTCATGGTGCCGGCGGAATATTTCTCGCCGGAGTTCATGGAAAACCTGCGCGCGACAGGATCCTACACTGGACCGGATTTCAAGATCCGCCATGAGGGATTTCTTGACGCCAGGACGATCGACGGGAACCTCTACCCGCACTGTGACAACATCCTGATTTACGACGTGAACACCTTCGCAGCAAACAGTGAACTCAGCGCCATCTTCCGCATCGCCAACGACCTGATAACCTCAGCGGCGCAGGCAGCCCTGGGTGTGCGCGGTGACGTGGAAAACCTGCAGGTTCGTGCAGCGATTTATGAGGGTGTGCCTGTGCTTGGTGCGGTCAAGCTGGACGTCAGCGGCATCGTGAGCGGTTTCAGCTTCAAGGCTGGTGGTGACTACAAGGTCGGCGCCAACGAGTGACGCTTGACCAGCCGCCAGGCTTTCAGGTCAAGGCTTGCGATCAGCTCTTTTTCAACCTCCCCGGCTGGGATCCAGTCGGGGTTTTCTTTTGCCATCAGTGCCGGGAAGGTCTTGGTATCGATGACGTGCACCGATGCGTGGATCTTGTGGCGCGTGATGTTGTGGTTGAATGAGCCTGCATTTTCCGATTTCGCCGGCGGGGTAAACGAGCCGTCGGTATACCAGAAGCCCCGGCTCTCCTTGAGGAACTTGTGGTCTTGTCCGCGTGCAACCAGTGCGACTTCGAACTCACCCTCGCGTCTGCGCCTGACGGGTACCATAAGGGCCAAGCGAACATTTTCAAATTCTGGCCGCAGCTTGGGCGCCGGTGCCAAATGCTGCGAGTTTTTTTGGAAGGCAAGACAGCCAGCCCGGAGGGGGCATGAATTGCAGTCCGGTTTAGAGGGCGTGCAAACCCGCTGTCCCAATTCCATGACCGCCTGGTTGAAGTCGCCGGGACGGTCTTTCCATGGCGCCATCATGCCAGCGGCCAGTTCGCGGTAGCGAGGTTTTAGCTCAGGCAAGTTGGGTGGTTTGCGAATGTCGTTGAGGCGGCACAGAACGCGCTCCACATTGCCGTCAATCACTGGCAGTGGCCAGTCGAATGCAATGCTGCCGATTGCCGCTGATGTGTATTCACCGATACCGGGAAGCTTTCGCCACTCCTCGCGGCTTTTAGGCCATTTGATTCCCTCATCCGGAGTGGACTGCGCCGCGAGAATCCGGGCTGCCTGGTGCAAGTGCCCAAAACGCCGATAGTATCCGAGACCCTTGACGGCCTCACGCAGATCAGCGGGTTCCGCGGCCGCCAAGGCATGGAGGTCAGGAAATTTTGTAACGAACTTTTGGTAGGCGGGAATCACTACCGGGATCAGGGTCTGTTGCAGCATCACTTCGCTGACCCAGACCCGGTAGGGGTCTTTCAAGCTGGCCCAGTCCGACCGCCACGGCAGTTCGCGTTGGTTACGGTCGTACCAGGCCAGCAGTGACATCAGTTGTTTGCGGACTCAGTGGCAGCGGAAGCGGCGGTCTTGCGTGCAGGACGCTTTTTAGCCGGTGCTTTGCGAGCCTTGGTTGCAGTCTTCTTTTTGGTCTTGCCCTTGACGCCGAGGCGGGCACGGACTTGACGCTCGATGGTGTCGACATCAAGGCCAGCTTTTTTGGCGTTCTTGCGCAGGTCAGTCAGGACGCGATTCATTTGTGGTTCGAACTTCTTGAGGCGCGCTTCCACCATTTTCTCAATTTGCTTGCCGGTTGCAGTCAGGTTTTTGCGCGAAGTTGCGGTCTTGAGTTTTTTGACGAGGTCGTCACCTTCCTGCTTCAATGTCTTTTGCAGGTGGGTGAGGTCTTTTTGCAACTTGCCGATGAAGTCTTTCATGTTTCGATCCCCTTTGATTGGTGTCTGTCGTCGCTAGCAACCGTTTATCGAAGTTAAATTTCATTGTCGGGTCCGTCAAGGCGGACGGGCCCGGTGTCAATAAATTGTCAGCGAAACACTGGTGATCTTTTCTCGAGGAACGCCGACATTCCTTCCCGTGCTTCAGCGCCTGACCAGCACTGCCTGAAAGCGTCCGCCTCGGCGGCCATGCCTGCGGATAGATCCATGCGACTGGCATCGCGGACAAGCCGCTTTGCGGTGCGCACTGATTCAGGGCCGGCGGCCAGGATTCCATCCACAACGGCTCCCACCTCGGCATCGAGTTTTTCCGGTTCGGTCACCCGGGATACGAGTCCAGCCTGTAACGCGTCCAAGGCGCCAAGCATCCTGGCTCGACCGGAACAGATCATGTCCAATGCAACTGGCAGGCCAACCCGGCGCACCAGGCGCTGTGTACCCCCAAATCCAGGGATCAGCCCCAGATTGACTTCGGGCTGGCCGAACTTCGCGTTGTTTGCGGCGATGATGATGTCACATGCCATTGCCAGTTCGCAGCCCCCGCCCAACGCAAATCCGCGAACTTTTGCAATCACCAGCTGCGGCATCGATTCCAGAATGGTCGTGACCTGCTGGCCGAGCCGGGCAAATTTTGCGGCTCCCGGCGAGTCCAGTTCGCGCATTTCAGCGATATCGGCACCAGCGATGAATGCTTTTTCCCCAGCGCCCTCAATGGTTACTACCCGGATTGACGGGTCGGTGGCGATGCCTTCAAGGCATGCCTTCAATTCACTGAGCACGCGGGAGTTAAGGGCATTCAGGGCGGCTGGACGGTTGATCACGATCCGCCTGACGGCGCCACCTGCCATGGCTTCGGTAGCGATGGATTCGTAAGTTGTGGTCAAGGCAAACTCCTGTGACTGCGTTCAGTAACGGTAAACGCCACGTTTGGTTTTGCGGCCCAGCCATCCGGCTTCGACGTGCTTGACCAGGAGCGGTGACGGGCGGTAGCGCGGGTCCCCCAGTCCATCATGCAGCACGCGCATGATCGCAAGGCAAGTATCCAGGCCAATGAAGTCAGCAAGAGTCAGGGGCCCCATCGGCTGGTTGGTGCCAAGTTTCATCCCTTTGTCGATGTCCTCTGCCGAAGCCACGCCTTCCATGAGTGCGTTGAAGGCTTCGTTTATCATTGGCATCAGAATCCGGTTGACGACAAATCCCGGGTAATCAGCGCTACGAGAGGTTTCTTTGCCAAGGCCGTGTGCCAGGTCGAGGATCCGGCGCGTGGTTTCGTCCGAAGTTCCCATGCCGGGAATGACTTCGACCAGCTTCATCAGGGGTACCGGGTTCATGAAGTGCATGCCGACAAACTTGTCGGGGCGGGATGTCGCAGCGGCAAGCCGGGTGATCGGGATCGAGGATGTGTTGCTGGCCAGGATGGCACCCTGCGGAGCAATTTTGTCCAGCTTCTGGAAGACTTCGACCTTGACCCGCTCATTTTCCGTGATGGCTTCGACGATCAGGTCGCAGCTGCTGAGCGATTCCATGTCATTTTTGAAAGACAGGGCGGCCAGGGCGCGGTCATGGCTCGACTGGTCGATGACGCCTTTTGCGGTCAGTTTTTCCAGGGAGGTTTTGATCCCTGCCCGGGCTTTCTCAAGCTGGTTGTCACTGATGTCAACGAGGATCGTTTTCAAACCATGGGTGGCACAGACCTGGGCGATTCCGGCACCCATCTGGCCTCCGCCCACGACCCCTATGGTGCTGAAACCTGCGATCTGGTGTGTCATTGTTCGGGCCTCCGGCACGGAAGTTGTGTTATGAAAAACAGGGGTTTTACCCTGTTACCCGGCGGAATCTTAGATCAACAGGCCTGAAATGCAACAAATTGATCCCATGGCTCGTGATGCGGACCTGGATTCTGGTGAGGTCCTGGACGCCACCAGTTTGTTGGCACGTCACGGTCTGCCTGCGTCCTTTCCGGGATCAGACGCTCCGGTTTCCGCGCCGGCAGCCTTGGTTCGCTGGCTTCTGGTCGGTGCCGGGGCGACAGGCAAAGCGCTGTGCCTGGGCGGTGCCCAGTCGAACAATGTGGTTGCTCTTGAGCAGGAAGAGGTCGCGCTGGGCGATGTGCTTGACCTGGTTTTTTCCCCCGGAGCTGTCTTGGGCCGGTGGCCGGAGGCCAGGGCTGGGGTGGTTGTGGTCCTGTCCTACGACGATCTTGCCGGGATCGCCTACCAAGAATCTGGTGTGGTGATTCGTGAGCTGAAAAGGGAAGGAAGATCTGACGCGGCAGATGGTCCATCGCCTTCTTTTGCCCGCAAAATATTGTCGGCAGTGCGCGTGAACGCGAGCCGGAGCTTGGCTGCTCTATCCTGCGCTCCGGGGCGTGAACGTCAGGCGATGGCATCCCTGGATGTCATCCTGGATGCTGCAGGCAAGCTGGCGGGCCAGCCGGACTTTCTTGCTGGAGTCATGTCAACGCCGCAGCTTTTCCCTGAAGCCGGCGATGCTGCATACCTTCGTGCGGTCGAGGAAGTGATCCATCAGATCCGTGAAGGCCGATGGTACCAGCTCAACATGCTGCGGTTCTTCAAGCTCGACTTTTCTGATGGCATGATAGATGGCGTGCTAGATGGCGTGATGCCTCCCGGCTGGTTCGCATGGCGGATGGATTCCGCCGGAGGCAGCTGGTCTGCCATGGTCGATGGCGCTTCCGCCCGGATCATGTGCCTGAGTCCTGAGCGTTTCACTTCGGTTCTTCCTGATGCGAACGGCGCCTGGTTGCATACTTACCCGGTCAAGGGGACGATCCCCCGTGATCTTGACCCCATGGTGGATCGCCGCAACGCTGAAATGCTCCTGCGCAGTCGTAAAGACCTTGCGGAGTTGCACATGATCGTCGATTTGATGCGCAATGATTTCCACCGGATTGCGGGTCAACACCCGGTGACGGTTCCGGTTGAACAAGTCGTCCGTTCGCATGCGAATGTGCACCACTTGCATGCCGAGGTGCGTTCGAGGATCAGTCCGGACGTTTCTTTTGCCAGCCTTGTGGGCGCGATTTGCCCTGCCGGTTCCATCACGGGCACCCCCAAGCTGGAAGTGATCAAGGGAATCCGTGAACTGGAAGGCCGCCCCCGCGGTTATCACATGGGTAACCTCTTTTATTGGCAGCCGGACGGTCGGCTTGATTCATCGGTGCTGATACGGACGATAACCAGTCCTGTCCCGGGGCGCAGGGGAGCGTATGAATTGGCCGCAGGAAGCGGTATTGTTGTTCATAGCAACCCGGAGTCTGAACTGGCCGAGGTGATGGCCAAGGCGCGTATCGCGACGGCTCCGTTGTCCCAATTCGCCGGGTGTCCATGAGCAGTCACAGCAACAAAAAATTTCCGCTTTCGCAGCTGCTTGGCAGGCGTGTCCGCAATGTCGGGCGCATGGCCCAGATCGTTAACGTCTTCGCAAGGCACGGTTACTGGTCAGTCATCCGTCAGCTTGGTGCCGACCGCTGGTTGACGCCAGAGCAATTCAAGCGTGCGGAAGTGATTTCAAGCACCGAGGGACGCGAGGCTGAAGACATTGATGCGATTCCGGATTCCCCCTCCGCCAGACAGGATCTTGCACCGCCGGCCCGTCTGCGCATGGCACTGGAGGAACTTGGTCCGGCCTTTGTAAAGCTGGGACAGGTGCTTGCTGTTCGCGAGGATCTTTTGCCTTCCGAATATCTGGTGGAATTGCGCAAGTTGCACACCCAGGTCGAAGCGTTGCCGTACAGTGTGATCCTGGAGCGCCTCGAGGCGGAGCTGGGACCGGCGCGCATGAGTGAGTTTTCGCATATTGAACAACAGCCGCTGGCGGCGGGTTCGATTGCCCAGGTGCACGTCGCCAGGCTGGTGTCAGGTGATGAGGTGGTGATCAAGGTCCAGCGCCCGAATATTGCCCAGCAGATCCAGACGGACCTGCAATTGATCTCGGCCCTGGCGGCGCTTGTGGAAAAATATTTGCCTGAACTGCGTTCTGTGCGACTGCCCACCATGGCCGCCGAACTCAGCCGCGCGATGGCCAGCGAGCTGGATTTCATTCGTGAAGCTGGCAGCACCACCAAGTTTGCCGCCAATTTCAAGGCAGTGGATTACGTAGAAATTCCTGAAGTTTACTGGGACTACACGACTTCCCGCGTACTGACCATGTCTTACCTGCGCGGGACATCGCCCTGGGACAAGGCCGAGATCCAGCGCCTGGGCCTGAATCCAGTGCTGCTGGTCGAACAGGGCATGGAAATGTTCCTGAAGATGGTTTTTGTGGACGGGATCTATCATGGCGATCTGCATCCTGGAAACCTTCTGGTGTTGCCAGAGAACCGTGTCGGTGTGCTCGATTTCGGTTTGGTCGTAAGGATTTCAAGGACCACGCGCGAACACCTGGCGGGATTACTGGTTGCACTTGTCCAGGAAGACTTTGAACGCATGGTTCAGCATTTTGTCGAGCTCTCTGATCCGGATCCTGACTTTGACTTGGAACGTTTTCAGCACGACATCGCAAATGCGGTGGCTCCGTTCGTGGGTCTGCGCCTGAAAGCGATCCGTTCGGGTGGACTTTTGTTCGACCTGGCGCGTCTGGCTGCGCGACACGGTGTGCCGATGCCACAGGAATTGATCATCTTCATCAAGACGATGGCGTCCTTCGAGGGTATTGGCCAACACCTCGATCCCGATTTCGACATCATGGCATCGTGCGAGAAATTTGCCGTACGCATCGTCAAGGATTTGTATTCGGCCGACAACATCCGGGATCAAGCCCTTGTAATTGGGCGTGATGCTGCAGCCCTGATGCGCCATGCGCCTCTGCAACTTCGCCGTCTTCTGAAGGCTGCCCTCGAGGGTGACATACGTCTGCAGGTCGACAGTGAAGATCTTGCCGACCTTGGGCAGTCCGTGGACCGCCTGTCGGCTCGTCTTGCCCTTTCTGTATTGTCTGCGGGGCTTTTCGTCACGGGGGCCTGGCTTTGGACCGATACCGGTGCCCGTCTGCTGTTTGGTGTCCCGGTACCGGCGTTGGTGGCTTTTGTGCTCGCAGGCAGTTCCGGCATGCTGGTGCTGTTGTCGGTGCTGCGCAAACGGTCGCTGTTTTGATCTGCGGCACTTGTTTCCTGCCTTATGGCTTGTGGGATTCCCGAGGATCAGGGGTATAATCATTCCTGATTCTGCTGGCAGTTCGGCGTGCCGCACTTGACCTTGAAACAAGCGAGAGGAACGGATGAACTGGATTCATTATAGTTTGCCGTTTTTGCTGTGCTTTTTTGCCGCTGTTGTGGCGCGCGGGGAAGTTGAGAAGCATGGTCTGCAGCAGTCGCACGAGGCCACCGGGAAGAAGCAGGATTCCAGTCACTGGCTGCGCCCAGACCCCGAAACCATTTCTTTTATCGATGCCTATCGTGTCGCACAAGTCAGGCATCAGGTGACGGCCGGTTATTTGTCCACGTCCAGCGAGCAGGAAGACTACAATCCCGGATCATCGAGGACTTCAGGCTCAGCGTCGTCGGCGGGGTACCGCGCTTCACTCTTCACGGCAGCTCTGGACCCCTGGGACCTGGTTCGAATCGGTGCGGGATACAAATCATTGTCCGGGCGATCGACTTCCCGCATCGGTGAAATGAACGCTTTTCAAGTCGAACCATCGACCTACACGGAATACAGGTCCACGAACTCATCGAGCACGGCTTCGTTTGTCCTGGCTTTTTCCCTTCCAGCCGGGATCGGAATCGCTGTTGGGATGGATTCTGAGTCCTCTGGCTCAACGATCAGGACTGAAGGCCAGGACGAAGATCATGTGGAGTCAAATTACACGCGTCCAAGAGCATCGCTTGCCTGGTTGCTGGAGGGGCACCAGATTGGTTTGGCATGGCACCCATCGGTCATCGTAGAAGAAGCTAAAGCTCCGGTGCAAATCGAGCGCGAAGTCAGCCTGGTTTACCATTACCTGGAGGGCGGCGTGAACCTGGGGGTCAGTCTTACCCACCACGGTTGGAAGGAACTCGATGAAAAACATCAAGACAAGGTTTCCTATGCGTTGACGTCGGAGCAACGTACCAGCAACCGCGTCAATGTGGGGCTCGAGGGAACGTACAGTCCTGGTTATTACACGACCTTTGGTTCACTGGATCCACAGACGATGCCGAAAAGCTCTTTTGGCCTGCGCGTAAACTATGCTGTGACAGATCATTTTGAGTTCGTCGTCAAAGGCACTGCCGTGGCGAAATACCGTAAAAAGATCGAGGAGCAGGGTTATACATACTCCTCCATGAATGGATCGCGCGAGTATTCAGCAGCAGTGCGTGGGTCGTTCTGAGATGAGTGGCTGGCTGTTTGTTGTGGTTATCGCGGTCAGCCTGTTGATCCACGGCCCGTTGAACCTCAAGACCAGCTTGCTGTCTCGCGATGACGGCTGGTTGACCTTGTCCCTGCAAGGCGTACACAGCATCCCAGACTGGTGGTCCCTGATCCGGACTGGAAATCTGCCTGATTTTCAGCCGGTGCGTGACTTTTCCTATTGGCTGGACTGGCAGGTTGCTGGTTTCTTCGGAGGCAGCCCGTACTTCCACCTGACCAACTTCATTCTGTGGCTGGCGATTGTTTTTTTCATGTGGCGCATCGCAGAATCCGTCTTTGCAAGCGGAGGCGAGCCCCGGGAAAAGTTGCAGGGCGCCGGTCTTGTGCTGGCCTGCGGTTTGACTGTGTTGCTCGCCATTCACCCTGTAGCGGTTGAGGCAGTCGCATGGATATCAGGGCGAAAGCATTTGCTCAGTGTTTTATTCATGCTTCTAGCGACGCTGGTGATGCTTGACGCGGAAAAGCGCGGTCAGTTGCGATGGAGCCATGCTTTCGTTGTGCCGTTCTTTTATCTTCTCGCGTGCTTGTCCCAGCCCATCAACGTCCTGTGGCCGGTTTGGGCGTATTTGTTCGTGACGGTCAACGGATCTGTTGCAAAGAGCCCGCGGAACCGTGGGAAGATACTGGCCATGATGGTTATGCTCGCCGTCATTTTTGCCATGACCGTGATGTTGAACATGACGGTATACCAGGGCAAGGCGTGGTTCGGGTTTCTGCTGACTCCCCACGCCGAAATATACGGTAGAAAGCTCGAGGGATTCCGTTTTGATGAGGCCGGGCTTTCTTTGCTTGCCTTGGGTCGTTACTTTTTCAATTTGCTTGTTCCCTTCAAGCTTGCCCATCGCTACGCCCCTGGGTCCTGGGCCAATCTTCTCGGTTTGCTGGCATTTCCCATTTTTTTATGGCTCTGTTGGCGATCGAAAAGGCGAATGAAGGTCGCGCTTTGGGTGTTGCATGCGATGCTGCCACTGCTGGTCGTGACAGTGCAGCTCAGCCAGATTTTCGTTGCAGACAGCTATGCACTTTCCGCGTTGCCAGGATTCCTGTTGGCTTTTGGAATCCTTGCTCTGGATAGATTCCCCCAATTGCTGCGTTGGCGTCTTATCCTCTTTGCTTTGGCTGGCATGATGCTGGCGATGTCGATGTCGCTGGCCCGCAGCTGGATGTCCGTTGAAACCATGTGGTTCCGCTCAAATTTAGTGGAGGAAACTCCTGACAGTGTTTATTTCACCGGTGGCTTCCTTGTGAACGCCGGCAAGCACGAGCAGGCAATGCAACATGCAGCAAAGCTGATGGAACTAAGTGGATTGAATAACAAGAGCATACGTTTGATGGCTTTTACATTGTGTGATCATCCTGGAATTGAATTGCCTGAAAAAATGGAACGCTTCCGTCAGCTTGGTATTACGGAGACGCCTCCTGTGATGGATTGTCTAGCGGAGATCCATCGCCGAAGCGGAAGGCGTGAGGAAGAAGCCAAGCTATTGCTGCGGATACTCGACGAAGCGCCCATTTATTTCCGGATGGAATTGTCGGGTGGACAAGATCGCTTGGTGCACGCCTGTGAGGCCGCCGTAAAGCAGGAGAGAGAATGCCGGGAAGCCATCAAATCCCTGAAAGGCGGGGGGGTATCCGGGCGTTAGCCAGACATTCATGAACCTGAAGCGTAATTAATTTAATGAAAATGGGCGCTTAAAAAATACCTCACCGTTCCTGGTGAGTTTGCCGATGCCTCCTCCGTCATCCGGCGAAGGAGGCATGTGATGTACCCCGTGAACCGATCCATTTTCCTGAAGCTGGCACTCAGCACGGCGGCGATTTCTCTTACAGCTTGCTCCGGTGGGCCCAGGTTCGAGAACGGTGGCGAGAAAACCGCAACCCTGAGTTCTGATTCTTC